>JBBRPO010000040.1:0-43331 GCA_038227865.1 Caulobacterales bacterium | reverse complement strand
GAACCTGCGCGCTCAATCTCTCGAAAAAACTTCTTGCCTCAGCCCGGGCGTCCACACACGGACGTACATCATGACCGCCAGCGCGATCACCTCGGGCGAGGAATCAAACCAGCGGAACGGGTCGTGGGACTTCTTCGGGCGGGCCATCGTCACCCCCTAAAGGCTGCCACCTTACCAGCCGGTGCATTTGGGCTGACAAAGCCATTTGGAGCATTGCGTTCTTCCTGAAGCATATGGACAAGCTTCCGCCGAGCCCCCAGGCAGCCTGGAAGCAGGTCAGCAACTAAACCCGCCGGCCCCCCAGTATCGGAGAACACTATGACCCGGAGCAAGCGCCACGCAGAATCGCACGTGGTCAGCCGGGCTGGCTGGCTTCGCGCGGCGGTTCTGGGCGCCAATGACGGCCTGCTGTCGACCAGCAGCCTCATCTTAGGTGTCGCCGCCGCTGCCGCGCCGCGCGGCAGCATTTTGCTTACCGGAGTCGCGGGCCTCGTGGCCGGAGCGATGTCTATGGCCGCCGGTGAATACGTGTCGGTCAGTTCTCAAGCGGATTCCGAGGCTGCGGACTTGGCGCGTGAGGCACGGGAACTCGAAGAACATCCCGACTCCGAACACCGCGAGCTTTCCGCGATTTATGTCGAGCGCGGCCTGGCGCCGGAACTTGCCGCTAAGGTGGCAGAACAGCTGATGAAACATGACGCCCTGGCCTCACACGCCCGCGACGAACTTGGCATCTCAGAGGCTATGGCCGCCCGCCCCGTGCAAGCGGCGATCGCTTCGGCCGCTTCATTTGCTGTTGGAGCGGCGCCCCCACTTGCAGTGGCGCTGTTTGCGCCGCGATCAGCCCTCTCCGTTGCTGTCGCGGTGGCGTCGCTTCTATTCCTTGGCGTGCTCGGCGCGACGGGCGCTCGGGCTGGAGGCGCGAAGATCCTGCGACCCACGCTCAGGGTGATGTTCTGGGGCGCACTGGCAATGGCGACCACCGCGGGAATAGGCGCCCTGTTCGGGACTCACGCGGCCCGGTGATCTTCCCGCGTCGTTTCGCCTGTGCCGCGGACGCCTCGTTAGCCGGCCAACCGGGCTGTGTGCCCGCCCCGGCGCGCAAATGATCGACGGCGCGGCCCATGTAGAGAGTGACCGTTATATGGATTAACGCTGGTCTGACCCCGTTGAAGTGATCCATCCCTCATGTTGGTCCAAGGTGTGGATCGGCTTTGAAGCGGGACCCCACCCATCCGGCACTATGAGATTGAATTTAAAGCGGAAATCAGCGGACTGCAGGGGTCCAATCGGCGCCGATCGGGACCCTATCCGTGAGGCAAATTCCCTATAAAAATCAGACAAGTAAGCGGTCTTGCGGTGGGGTCCCGCTTCAACGCCGCCGCACACCCGAGCGCCTCAGCAGTGGCAATTTTGCTCTGACAACGCCCCTCGATGGCCTGCTTGCGCCAGGCTGCGATCATCGTCTGATGCACGCCCTGTTTCGTCGCCAACTGCTACAGGGTGAGCTCCCCCTTCAATGCCTCCAGCGCCACCTTGGCCTTGATATCAGCCGAGTACCGCTTCCGCTTCCCAATCATAGAGTCCGCCCTTCTTCGAGGTCGAACCTACCTTAGCCGCCTGTCCGAATTTCCGGCGCCACCTCAGCTGAATTTACCGCGGCGGGTTCGGGTTCGAGCTCTGGCGCGCCGGGACGCGGCCAGCCAATGCACGAATCGTGGGCCCGGACGTTGCGAAGCCACCACCCCCAGTCCTCCGGAATGAGCGAGAATGGGTCCTCGTGCGCGAGTTCACGCGCCGCCCAAACCGGCCAATGCGGATTCGACAAGGCGGGGCGGCCCAGCAGCACGAGATCGATAAGTTCGTCGCGAATGACGCGGTCGGCCACCGCGGGCCAACCCAGGTTCCAGCTTACGCCGACCGGAATACCGACCTCACGCCGAACCCGCGCGCCGCGTTCGACCATGAAGCCGAGGTCCGCGAACGGACGCTCGGACATGTCGGTGGTGTTGAGGCCGAGGCTGAGATCGGCGAAGTCGAGACCGTGGTCCTTCATCATGCGGACTGCGATGACGGCGTCATCGAAGCGCACGCCTTCGTCGTTGAGGTCGTCGCAGCCCAGTCTGACGGTCAGGGGTAGCCGCTCAGGCCAGACCGCTCGCACGGCGTCGAGGGCCTCGGTATGGAAACGCAGGCGGTTTTCCAGGCTGCCGCCATATTCGTCGGTGCGTTTGTTGGCGAGGGGCGACAAGAAGCTGGCGCCCAGGTAGCCGTGCGCAAAGTGCAGCTCCAGCCACTCAAAGCCCGCTTCCAGAGCGCGCCGCGCCGCCTGGGCGTAGGCGCGGTGGGTAGCCTTGATCTCCACGCGCGTCAGCGCGTGAACCGGATATTTGTACTTTCCGCCAAAGGGCACTGCGGACGGGCCGGAAACCTGCCAGCCGTCGGGGTGGTCGGGGGGAAGCTGCGCGCCGCCCTCCCACGGCTTCAGTTCGCTGCCCTTGCGCCCGGTATGGCCCAGCTGGATGGCGGCCACGCCGCCCATGTCCCTGATGATTTTGGTAACGCGCGACAAGCCATCAATCTGGGTGTCGTCGTAGATGCCGCCGCAGCTGGTGCTGGTGCGGCCCGTTTCGGTGATGGCCAGTTGCTCGGGGAACACCAAGCCAAAGCCGCCGGCGGCGCGCGCGCCCAGCATCATGATGTGGAAGTCGTTCATTAGCCCGTCGACCGACCGGTACATGGTCATGGGCGACATCGCGATGCGGTTCCGCAGCGTGACGCCCTTGAGCGTGTAGGGACTGAAAAGGTCGGGCATGAAGACGTCCTTGAGCCGCCTTGCTGCGTATGGGCTGCTGACCGCCGCCCTCCGCGCTGCAAGATGTATGTCGTTTACATAGGATAAGCGCTACGAACTGGATGAGGCACAGTGGGTGCGGATTGCACCGCTTCTCCCTGGAAAGGTCGGTGATCCCGGGCGGAGCGGGGCTGACAACCGGTTGTTCGTGAACGGGGCTTTGTGGGTACTGCGTTCAGGTGCGTTCTGCCAACACCTCGGAGCTGTAAGGCAAGTGGAAGTCGGTCCATGCCCGCTTCACCCGCTGGGCCAAGACCGGCGTCTGGCCTCCAGGTCGAGCGGGGACAAGGCCTTCAGGTGACCGGCGAGAACATCTTCGTTCCATGTCGAGGTCTCCGCCAGGCGGTTGTCGGCGATGGCGAAGGCGCGCGCCGGTGCTGTCAGAGCAAATGAGTATAGCCGATTTTGGGCGTCGATTCTCACCCAATTGGCAGGTGATTCGTGAATGAAAACAGTGAACGGGTCCGCCACGCCGGCCTCCCAAAAGTCAGTATAGATTTTATTCTGACAACGCCGTCTGGCGGGCTGGCTAACGCGCCATCGGCGTGGTCGCCAGGGTGACGACGCACATCGAGGCGTAGGCCTTGTTCGGCCCGCAGGCGACGCCGACCAGCTTGAACAGGGCGCCGAACAGGTCGGTCCGGTGCGGACGCCCTGGACGGCCGGCGTCGATGATCAACTGACGCACCACGCCGGAAGCCTGGGTCTGGGCCAGGGCGATCTCCTCGGCGACGATTGAGCTGTAGAGGCCTGCCGCCTGCGCCCGGCTCATCGGCGTCGAGCCGTCGCTGCCAGTGTGACTGGTCCCACCCCTAGGCCCCTGGTCGTCTACCTGCTGCCGCGCGGCGGTCGTCAGTCGTTCATCCTCGTTCAGCGCGCCCAGCGCCGGCTGATGCTCGAGAAAACTCACCGCCTCCCCGGCATCTGCCCCCCGTAGCGTGCGGGCATAGTCTTGCGGATCGGTACGGGCGCGGTTGATCTCAGCGAGCACCGCGGTCCCAAGCGCCGAGGCCCCGGGAGGGCAGGCGCTGGCCAGGGCCTGGCCGCGGCCAAGGCCGCCCCCGGGGCAGACCATGCCGTAGCGACCGCACTTGGCCATCTCGCAGTCCTTCAACGCCTTCCACAGGTCCCGCAGTTTGGCGTCCATCGTGGCCTGCTTAACCCTCAGGGCGTCCATCTTCGCCTGGGCGGCCTTCAGGGCATTGGCGTTGGCCTTTGTCTTGGCGGGCGACGCGGGGGCGATGCCCAGCTCTTTGTCGCCTCCTTCGGCGCCGATGGCCGCCTTGGCCTGTTCCATCTCGGTCTGGGCCTGGTTTTGCTCGGACCCCAGCGCCTCGCGCTCCTGGGCGAGGGTATTGATCTGGGCGGCCAGGGCCTGGCACTCGGCATCCTTGCAGGTGGTGGTGACTTTCAGCCAATCGCCCAAGGTCGACGGGGGCGCGGGCGCGGGTGGGGGCGGAGGCGGTGTGGAGGTCCCACCGCCGGTTACGCCACCGCCCACGCCCGAAGTTGGCTTCCCGCCCAGAACCGCGGTGCGCAGCCTCTTCTTCGAGCAGGGGCAGTCGGCTTCCATGTCGATCTTTGTTGGCTCGCCGACGACCCAGGTGAAACTCTTGTTGTCGGCGGTGACTTTCATCAGCATCGGACCGCTGACGGTCACCCACCACTCGCCCAGTGGCACCCCGTCGCCCGCGCCCTGGCCGGAGCAGTCGCAGTCGCCGTGCATGTAGACGGTGTAGCGGCCGTGGACGATGTCCCACAGGGCCTTCAGTTTATAGGTGCAGTCGTCCTTTTTGCCGCACCGGCCGTCCTTTTCGAACACCTCGAACTCCGGCGCCTTGCCGTCCGAGAACAGCTTCTGGATCCGGTCGAACAGGGTGTCCTCGGCCTGGCCCGTGGCGGCGCCGGCATACTCTCCGGCCAGCCAGTTCAGCAGCCCACCTTCGGCCGCCCCCGACGCCGCGCTCAGGCCACCGGCCCCCAGGCTCAGGGTCTTGGCGCCGCTGGTCAGCATGGCGGTGGCGCCCTCCTTGGTGTTGGTCAGATAGCCAAGGTTTGTGAGCACCGAGAACATCTGGCCGTAGACGGCCACCTTACAGCTATCGGAAGCGCTGCCGGGAAGGTTGGAGCCCGAGACGGCGTTCAGCGCCTTGTCCAGGATGCCCTTCATAGTGTCACTCTGGCCCGTGCCCAGCAGCCACTCCTGGCCGGCGCTCTTGGCCTGATCCTTCAGCCAGTCCTTGCCATGGTCGCGCAAGCCGCCGGGCACGTCGGTGACGTCGAACGCGAACACCGGCGCTGCCAGGCTCAGCAGCGCCGTCAGGATCAGGCTCAAGAACCCCAGACGCACCATAATCGCCCCCAAACGACCGCGCCTCACTGACGTCCCGTGAAGGTTGCTCTCATCCCGGCATGACGTCCAGGATCCACGCTGAACGGGCAAGCCGGTATTGCCGTCTGTGGATCTCGGGTAGTCGCGGTCCATAGATGACGTGGGTGGTGTCAGTCATCGAACCGGCGCCGCGGTTTCCGAAAATGCCCCTTAGGCGAAATTCGGTGTCGCCGCTGCGGGTGCTGTCAGACTGAAGGCCCAAGATATGGAACCCACGAAGTCTGTCGACCCCTACTGCAGCCAGGCGGCGACCCCGCCGTGGTGCGAGCAGGTCCCGCTGTGGGTCTTGCTCATGGAATAGGTGCCGTCCTTGCACTTGGCGCTGGCGCCGGCCGGAGCTCCGGCCGCGGACATGGTGGGCGTCGCGGGCGCCGCGGCGGTGTGGGTGGTCGCCGTGTGGGTGGTCACCGTGTGGGTAACGACCGGAAGCGTCGCGGGTTTAGCGGCGGCAGCCGGAGCGGCGGCCATGGCCGGGGCGCCGCATTTGATGAACTTGCCCTTGGGATCCTTGCAACGGGTCGCCTTTGCCGCAACGGGCGCCGGCGCCGGGGTGGCAGCAACGGCCGCGGCGGGGCACTTGATGAACTTGCCGTGGTCGTCCTTGCACTGGGTCGACTTGGCGGATGCGCCACTTGCCGCGAGCAGTCCAAATGTAAGGGCGATAGCGAGGGTAGCTAGGCGCATGGGATCCTCCAAGGTTCGGGTGAACCTGACACCTCAAAACCCGCGCGGCAACAAGGCCGTTATGCATCGGCTACCAACCGCACTGATCAGCCGTACGCGGCGAGGTCTTGCTCGCCAAGTTGGTCAAGTCTGAGCCAGACCGCAAAACCTAGTCCGCCCAGCCAATGTCACGGAGCCGGCGCACCTCCTCGACCACGGCAGGCCCGGTGTGCTTGGCTTGCGAGAGACGCGCGGCGAGCCCAGGCTCCGTTCCCGAGCCTCCCCAGGCCGCGTTCCGCAAGGCGACGAGGTCCAGGACGCCCTGACCGATCAGGGCCAGGGACGCACGCCGCGACAGACCCGCCATGCGAAAAAGCCTTTCAGCCGCAAACCCAGCTTTCAGGTCGACGCCGTCAGGCAGGTCAAAGATCGAGCCCAGGGCGTCAGCCTCCCCTTTCAGTGATTAGGGTGTCACGAGGTAGGCGCAGCGACGTGCGCCCACGAGGATGTGCTCGGTCCGCTCGACGGTGGCTGGGGAGAGCAGCGCGCGAAACAGCATCAGTTCCGACCGGCAAAACCCCTGGCAAGCTTCTGCCGCGGCGCAGACCGGACAATGGTTCTCCAGCAAAAGGTATGTCCCGTCATCCTGGGCCTGCCACTCGGCCATGTAGCCCTCGGCGGCGCGGATCTTCGCCAACGTCGCCAGACGCGCCTCCAACGAGGCCGCGCCACGCAGGGATCGCTCATACCCCTCCCGCGTGGACGCCTCGCGCCGCGCGATGAGGCGTTCCAATCCTTCACCCCCAAACTCCTCGCGCACCGCGTCGATCAGCTCGACAGTCATCTGCGCGTGGGTGTCGGGAAATCGCTGATGTCCCAGGGTGGTCAAGGACCAGAAGCGCGCGGGGCGTCCGACGCCAGCTTGCTCGTCGCGATGCTGCACCAGACCTTCGGCGCCCAACTTTTCCAAGTGAACCCGGGCGGCCTGGCGGCTGATGTTCTGCCGGCCGGCGATGTCCAAAGTGCTCGCCGAACCGCGACTCTTCAGGAAAAACAGGATGGCGTCAGCGGGACTTTCCATAAGACAACAAGTTTATTGCAAAACTTTCGGCCGGGGTCTACCCCAAGCCGATGAATGAGCCGTCCGCGATCTCGAAAGCGCCCCATGCGCGCGGAAGCTGGCTGGATGTCCTTGGCGACGGACGAGCCTCACGCTTCGCCTTGATCTGCATTGGCGTCTGGCTCGCCGCCGCCGACAGCCTTGTCGCCACCACCATCATGCCCAGTGTTGGGCGCGCCCTGGGCGGTTTTGAGTTCTTCGGCTGGGCGACGGCGGGCTTCTTGCTGGGCTCGGTCCTGGCGGGCGCCAGTTCAGGGTTGCTGGCCCAGCGCTTTGGCCTGGGACGGGCGACGGCCGCTGCCGCGCTGGTCTATGCCGTCGGCTGTTCGCTAAGCGCCGCTGGCCCCGACATCGGAACCTTCCTGGTGGGCCGGCTCTTGCAAGGCATGGGCGGCGGCTGGGTGATGGGCTTCTGCTCGGTCGCCATAGGCCTGCTCTTTCCCGACCGCACCCTGCCCCGCGTCTACGCAGCGGTCTCCGCCGTCTGGGGTATCGCTGCCCTGCTCGGCCCGCTCATCGGCGGCATCTTCGCCGACCTTGGCATCTGGCGCTGGGTGTTCTGGTTCTTCGCCGCCCAGGGTATCGCCGTGGCCGTGGCCGCCCTCTTCATGCTTCCCCCGACCAACGAGGGCCAAGGCAAGTCACAGGTAGCCTGGGCGCAACTGGGCCTGGTGGCGCTCGGCGTCGGGGCAATCGCTCTGGCTGACATCGCCGGCCGGTTCTCGACCTCGGCCGCCCTCACGGTGGTCGGGGTCCTGATCCTCATGGTCATGGTCTGGGTCGATGAGCGCGCCATCGTGCGCCTGCTGCCGGCGGGCGTCGGCAAGATCGGCTCGGTCGCGGGAAGCGGGTTCGCCGCCATGTTCCTGATCACCGCCGCCTCCATGGGCTATTCGGTCTATGGACCGGCCATCCTACAGACCCTGGCCAAGCAATCGGCTCTGATGGCCGGCTATACCGTGGCCTCCGAGTCCGTGGCCTGGACCGTCACCGCCCTGCTGGTCACCCACCTTACCGGTCCTTGGCCTGGCAGGTTCATTCGTATCGGCGGGTTTCTCGTGGTCGCCGCGGTGATCCTGGGAGCATTTGCGTTCCCATCGGGATCGGTCGTAGGCGCCGTGGCCACGGGCTTGGCCCTAGGGGCGGGCTTTGGCGTCTCCTACAGCTTCATGAGCCAGAGGATCCTCAGCACCCTTTCGGGGGACGAGCGGGGCACGGGCGCGGCGGCGATGACCACCGTTCGTCTCACCGGCTCGGCGGCGGGGGCGGCGATGGCCGCCGCTGTCGCCAATCTTGTCGGTGTTTCGGCTGGAATCACCCCCCAGACCGCCAGCGCCGCCGGCCTCTGGGTCTTTGCCTCTGTGATACCGATCGCGCTGTTGGGGTTCATGGCCACATGGCGGCTCGGTTCGGGCAACAACGGTCCAGCCTTGGCCTAGGCTCCTCCCCCACGCGCCCGGCGGGAAGCGATGCGGCGCATCCGATTTGCCGCGCTTGGTGAAAGTCACCTTGCGCATGGGCAATGTCGCGCTCGCATCGCCCGTCCCGTCGGGGACGTCCCGAGGAGAACCTTGAGCGAGTCGAGGTCGGCTAAGACAGTTGGGATGCCTTGGGGACGTTGACCCAACTTTGGTCCATCCGCTGTAGCGAGCTAGCTCATTCGCGCTCATGGGTCCGCGCGGACGCATAGCTGATTTCCGGTCCCCAATCCTTGGCAATGCCCCTGTGCTAGCCTTTCTCAACCTACGGCGTGTTCTCGCCGGAATTCTGTTCCGTCCACCCACATGCGGTGGAGGATTACCGCCAATCGTCTGGCGACCGCGATTAGGGCCTTCATAGCGCCAGCCCGCGAGGCAATTTGTTCGCCCCATACCTTCAGCCACGACGATGCCGTTCGAGGGTTGAGCAGCGCTCGCGCCGCAAGGAAGAGCGCGCGTCTCGCACCTTCGTCACCCCAGCAGGATATTCGACCATGCCGGACGAACTCACCGGACTGCCTCACTCTTTGGGTGAGGCCCAGATATGCGCCCACCGACCTGGATCTCGAGAACCGAGCGGGCTCGTCAATCGCGACCGCATAGCTCAGCGCCACCATGGGGCCAACTCCCGGCGCCGTCATCAGCAATTTGCAAACCCTGTCGCTACTGGCAAGGTCCAGCAGCTCCAGCCGCAGGTAGTGTGCTTCTTCCCGCAGCATGGTCCTGGCCCGCAGTAGTGGGCGCACGATCCTGTTGAGCCAGGCTTGTTCGCCTATCATGGCAGTCACGCGGCTATGAAAGCGGCCGACTGAGACCACCCCCAGCTTCAGTCCAAACCCCCGCAGGAGCCCTCGGATGGCGGTCTCTAGATCCACCGCCTTGGCAACCAGAAGACCGCGCGTTGTCAAAAGGGCCTGCAAGCGCTGACTTCTCTCGCTCTTGACGGAAACGGTATGAAATAGTCCCGTCCTTGCCATCTCCGCCAGGCCACGCGCGTCATTGCGGTCCGTCTTGTTGCGACTGCCCTTCAGGATTCCACTGGCGTGCCGAGTCTCCGCCACGATCACCGGGAAGCCAGCCTTCGCCAGCCCCTCGTAGAGCCAGGTCGACAGACTGCCTGCCTCCAGAATCACCCGGCCATAGCGCCTGCGCTCACCGCGCAGGAATTGGGCGATGGCACTAGGGTCGGACGCCGCCTTCCCCTCCTGGACTGTCCGGCCGCCCTCGTCGAGCACGCAGACGCTGGTCATCTTCAACGAGACATCTAATCCGACATAGCAGGGCATGGTTTGCTCCCGTCTTGCGCCTAGTCGCGTGTGCGAGGGCCGCACCCCGACCGCCGTTAGCCTAAGAGAAAAAGGGGCCGAAGGCTTGAAGGTTTTCATCGACTTAGTGCAAAATACTCCCTGCAAGCGCCGCAGCCAGAAGCATCAGAACCAGAAGCGGGACGGCGAGGACGCCCCAGCCACTGGCCTGGGCCGTGAAGGCGTTTCCGATCCTCACAATCAGGTAATTTCGCATGGCTACACCTTGCATAATGCAAATTTCAATCTGAACGAATTCGCATCTTTGGCAAGTTAGAATTTCAGCACGTGAGCATCGCCGATGGGTCTCAGGCTAGGGCGGGGCGTACGGTCCCAGGGCGGCAAACAGAGGCCCCAGATGATCGCGATACTTGCGCCATCGGCCCACACCGGATGGAGAAAGCGGCGAGCGAACCTGTTCGGCCGCACCGCCCACCGCATGACGGCGGCTGTTGTAGAACTGCAAGCAGGCCGGATCCCAGTTCATTCCAACGGCGGCGATTAGACGTCGCATTTGTGGTTCGGGATCAGCGACCAGGTCGCCATGGCGAACTTCATGCGCCCGGCCCGGCAAGACGGCGTCCCAATGGTTCATCATTTCCCGATAGCGACGGTAGTCCCTCCCGATATCTTCCAGGTCGTAGCTGGTGTCGTTTCCATCGTTGAAGTTGCGTCGCCAGATCGACAGGCAGGTGTCCACCGGGTCTCGGGTGGCGTGGACTATCGCGGCGCGGGGAAAGATCAGATGGATCAGACCAACCACCAGAAAGTTCATCAGGGATTTGTCGACGATCCGACGTGATCCGCTCCAACCGAGGCTCCGCAGAACGCCCAGGTATTCCGCGCCCATCCTTCGAAAATGGTCCGGCGTTTGGACGTCGAATGGCCGGCGTCCCTCAACAAGCCCGACCATGGCGTTGCACTCGCCAAGGCCCCGGACATCGCGATGGCTGATCAGGATTTGCTCCAGGAGAGTCGAGCCAGAGCGGGGCATGCCGACGACGAAGATCGGCGCCGCGCTGGGGTGCCCAGTTCCTGCGTGGTCACGAATAAACGCCGCGGTGTAGGTGGACCGGTTACCCGCCGCCTTGGCGTCGGCGAGCCGGGCGAGTCCTTCAGGAAACAATTCACTGCGTCGAATGCGGTTAGCTTGATCGAAAACTTGAAATGCCGCCCCGTAGTCTTGTGCAGCCTCAAGACCATGCGCCAAATCAAACAGCTGGGCGGCCTCAACCGCCAAAGGCGAGACACGCGGCGCTGAGAAGTCCGGGGTCGTCATCAGCGGCCGTAGTTTCGTGTTTGCGAGATCGAAGCGCGGGTTAACATGAGCATCGATGGTCGCCAACTGCCGTGGGAAGGTGGGGGCCACCCACTTCAAGACCAAGCGGCTCGAGAACGTGCGAACGGAGATGAGCCTCCACGTCCTGGCCTACAATCTGAAGCGGATGATCGCGATCCTCGGTGTCCAGCCCCTCATGGCGGCAATGCGGGCCTGAGGAGCGCGCTCGACTCTCAGTCGCGAGCTCCTCGTCAGATCAGTCGCCGCGATCAACCACTGACATCCAACCTACAAGGCATCCTGGCCGGCGCGTTTACACACAGCCTCGGTGGAAAGCCGACCGGACGAATTGGGCTGTTCAATCGGCCCCAGCCATGACAGCGCCGATGCTCTGATGATCTGCGACGCGTCGAACTTGACATTTGTGGCCTACGCGAAAGCCGGCTTACTACGGCGGCGCAAGACTGCGCCCATACCTGCGAAACCAATCAGCATCAGGCCCCAGGTCGCCGGTTCCGGCACGCCGCTGACGTTAGGGAGGGCGTTTCCGACGCCTTGGCTGAGTTGGATGGAATAGTGCGCCAGATAGTCGGGGTCGGTAGCCATGAAGCTCGGATCGATGAAGATCTTCGGATCTGCGTAGGCTTCCGCCGAGAAGCCCGCCGCTTCGGCATGGACGTTGACGCCGTTCTGGTAGCCGGCGACCGTCGTCGTGTGAATATTGCCTGACCAAGTTCCTGAGAAGCTCTCCAGGCCGTCAGCGGTGTTAACGAACTGATAGCCTTCGGTAAGGCCTTCGACCCGCAACGATGCGCGGGCGTACGCCGAAAGACCGCGTGCCTGATCGGGCGTCGAACGTGCTGTCAGCGTGGTGGCCAGATCAATGGGGATGATGCAACTGCCGCAATCGGGGCCGATCACCGTGAAATAGTACCATAGGTCGGCAGACGCGCCTGACGATTGGTCCGCGCTCGCTTGCAGGACCACCGCAGGATAGGCGGCCACCGAGGCAGAACCGCCGGCGCCAGTGAATGAGCCTGCCTTATCGTGAACTTCGCTTGGGCCGACAACGACCTGATAGGCCGGGGCCGGAAGCCCTCCCGCCACGGCGGGAAGGCTGAAAACGAGGGCGCCCAACGCCAACGCAGCGCCGACAGAGTATCTGAACGTCATATTCTACACCCCCAAAACTCATTGGATGCCTGGATTGGCAGAGCCCATGGCCGAAGCCCGACCAAGTCAACTCGAGCAGAGGGTGGACCTTCGGCGACTGCAGCACCCCCCTCGTTTGGCGGTGTGTGTTCCTCGCGCGCACGACCGGGGCGACCTCACGGGATCAGCAGATCCGCAAGACTGTCGGGGTCCGTATAGGCGCGAAGCACCACGACCCCCTCGATCTCCCTCCGCTCGTAGCCTGGAAGTCTGACGCAGCTTTCCGCCTCCGCGCGTGACCAGCTGTCCTTGGAGATTGCGATTCGCCAGGGTCCGACGGCGAAGTCCTGGGGCGTTGACCATCCACGCGCATAGAGGCTCAACTCGTCTAGTACGCCACGGGTGGTTCGGGCATAGAGCGCCTGCACGTCACCGACCTGGTGAGCAACGATGTCGGGGCGATCCGGCGGCAGTTCATCTTCGGCTTCGGCATAGAGCCGTTCGATCATCGCGCGCAGGCTGCGGGTGGTGCTGTGCTGCAAGGCCTGCTGGATCACGAAAGAAATCATTCTCGGATGTCGCGTGAGCAGTCGGGTCATGTTGAAAAGCATGGCGCCGCCCTCGGGCGGGTGGCGTCGACTGGGATGCGGATTGGCCACCACGCCGCGCTCGAACCGGCGTGGGTGCCGCTCGGCGAACGCCAGAGCAGTGGGGAAGCTCGGACCCCGCGAAAACACCGTCACCCGCTCGCCGCCAGCTGCGTCGAGCACCGCGGCCATGTCGTCGGCGCCGTCAGCCAGGTAATCGCGCGTTGCAGGACTGGTCAGGCCGAAGCCCGGCCGCTGAACGACAATGGGCCGCCAGCCGTCGCGATGCAGCCGCTCAACGAAGCCTATCGGCAGCCGGCGCCAGTCGCTATGGCCATGCGTCACCATGAGCGGGCGTCCGCGGGCGGGACCGTAGTCGATGTAGGCGACGCGGCGGTCGTCGGGCCGGCGGATCAATCGCAGCCGCTCGCCCTTTGCACGATCGTCGCGGACAATTTCGTCCATCCCTTCCAGCACGACGGCGCGAGACGCCTCGGTCACAAGACGGCGCAGGTCGCGATCGCGGGTCACGCCAAGCTTGGCGTAGATCGCCTTGCGGTAGCTTTTTACCGTTCCCTCGGCGAGTTCCAGCCGCCGGGCCGTTTCGGCCATCGTCTCACCGAGCGCGGATGCGGCCGCCACGGAGGCTTCGGTTGGTGTCAGGCCAAGCAAGCTGCCTACCGCGCCCGCGTCCACCGACTGCTCGCCGCAGGCCACGTCGAGCAGGCGCGACACGAGCTCGGAGGCGTTCCGTGCGCCGACTCGGCGGCACGCGCGCGCCAGCGCATCCTTCGCCGTGGCCCGGCTCATGCCCACGCGCGCGGCCGCCAATTGGAGGCTCGGCGCTTCAAGCAGTGCGATGGAAAGGTCTGCCTCGCGCGGGGCCAGTCCAAGAGTTTCGGCCGTTTCGCGCGCAAGGTCGCCCGACCGCGACGGCGCGAAAGCCACCACAAGCGCGGCGCCTGGGCTCAGCGCCGCCAAGCCCTCCGCCGGCAACGGCCAGCTGACGCCGCCGGACACCGAGCAGACCTGCACGACCAGTGTACCCCTGGATGGCGTAACGACGAGACCCGTCGCGCGGCCGGCCTTGCGCGAGCGATTGATCAGTCGGCGGCAGTCGGCCGACTCGGAAAAGTCCCCAACAACCTCCGTGAAACCCAGGTCCGACCAGAGCAACTGTCCGTCGCTGGACACCACCGCGATCAAAAAGCTGCCGGGTTCGACGAGCGCGAAGCGGCCCTCATGCAAGTTTTTCGTGGCGTCCCGCAGCAGGTCACGTGCGTCGGGGGAAAAACCGGCGAGTCGTGCGCCCGGGGGTTTACCTATTGCCATGGTCGTTTCTGTCAGCGCCCCTGCGAGGTTTCATTAGATCGGCTACTCGCGAGCTTGCCCACCCGTCAAACCACCGTCTACCAACCCTCACTTAGGTGCTGTCAGAGCAAATGAGTATAGCCGATTTTGGGCGTCGATTCCCACCCAATTGGCAGGTGAATTGTGAACGAAAACAGTGAACGGGCCCGCCGCGCCGGCCTCCCAAAAGTCAGTATAGATTTTACTCTGACAAGACCCGTCCGACAACAACACCGTGAGGGGCTTCACCTGGTTCGCGTATTGACCCCTATCGCGGTTGGCGTTTCATCCCCCGAGGCCTTGTTGCAGCGCTCGTGGACCAAGATGTCGAGCACTTAGCCCTCGTCGTCGACGGCGCGCCATAGGTACATCCGGCGGCCGCGGATTTTCACCACCATCTCGTCCAGATGCCGGCGCGGTAGGGTGTGCGACACTTTGACCAACTCGGCCAACGAGCGGAAATTCCCCACAGTTCAAGCGAATGCAGGTGCTCGAACCTCTATTGGGTAAATATTCGATTCACCATTGGTAAAGTAGTCCCGCGCAGGCTCCATGTGACCGCTAAGGGAGCACCTTGAGCTCTTCCGACTTGGAGGTCAGGAGCGCCGCCATGTTCGGAACCAAGAAAAAGCCCGCCTCGGAGAACCAGCAAAGCGGCCTGGAGGCGGTTATGACCGCCATCGACAAGTCTCAGGCCGTGATCGAGTTCAAGTTGGACGGCACCATCATCACAGCCAACCAGAATCTGCTTTCCACTATGGGGTATTCCCTGTCGGAAATTCAGGGCCGCCACCACAGCATGTTCGCGCCGCCCGGTCTGGCGGAGTCGGATGGCTACCGGGAATTCTGGCAGACGTTGAATCAGGGCCGTTTCGTCGCGGACAAGTTTCTGCGGGTTGCCAAGGGCGGGCGCGAGGTTTGGCTGCAAGCGACCTACAATCCCGTGCTCGACGCGGCGGGAAGGCCTGTGAAGGTCGTAAAGTTCGCTGTCGACATCACCGAAACCGAAAAGGCGGTGATCGCCGACCGCGTGGCCAAGGACCGGGCCGACGCCGAGCAGCGCCATCTGGTAGACGCCATGGCCGCCAGCCTCAGCCGCGTCAGCGACGGTGATCTGACGGCGACGATCGACACCGATGTCAGCGAAACCTACCGTCAGATCAGAGATGACTTCAACCAGGCCGTCGACAGCCTGAGGACGGCGATGCAAGACGTCGCGAAGTCCACGGACGCCCTTCGCGACGGGTCGAACGAGATTGCATCGGCTTCCGACGACCTTTCGCGGCGGACAGAACAGCAGGCGGCCAATCTGGAGGAGACGGCGGCGGCGCTCGACGAGATCACGGCGACCGTGCGCAAGACCGCTGAGGGGGCCGAGCAGGCCCGAGCAGTCGTCGCCTCGGCCAAGACGGACGCGGAAAAGTCCGGCCAGGTTGTTGGCGACGCCGTGGCGGCCATGGGTCAGATCGAGAAGTCGTCGAAGGAGATCAGCCAGATCATCGGCGTGATTGACGAGATCGCTTTCCAGACCAATCTCCTGGCCCTCAACGCAGGCGTCGAGGCCGCCAGAGCCGGGGAGGCTGGCCGCGGCTTCGCCGTCGTCGCCTCCGAAGTAAGAGCCCTGGCCCAACGCTCGGCGGAGGCAGCCAAGGAGATCAAGGCCCTGATCTCGGCTAGCACGGATCAAGTCAACCAGGGTGTGCGGTTGGTCGGCGAGGCCGGCTCCGCACTCAGTCGGATTTCCGCTCAGATCGCCGAGATCAACGGCGTGGTCGTCGAAATTACCGCTTCCGCTCAAGAACAGGCGACAGGGCTGCAGCAGGTCAATCAAGCCGTCAATCAGATGGACCAGATGACCCAGCAAAACGCGGCCATGGTGGAGCAAAGTACGGCAGCTAGCCATTCGCTGCGGGCTGAAGCCGACGGCCTCACCAACCTGGTCAGCGGGTTCAATATCGGCGCCCCGCCGGCAGCGCGCCGGGTAGGCGGCGCGGCGCAGTCACCGGCCCGAGTGCAGCAAAGAGCGCTGAGTTTAGCCTATTCCGGCCGTGGCCGCGGCGGCGCGGCGGCTGCCGTAGGGGCGGTTTCTGCCGACGGATGGGAGGAATTCTGACCACGATCGAATTCGAACCGCACATGCCAATAGCCGCAGCCGACCGGGGGACGTGGGCGCTTGCGGAACAATAATTCGCGATCGACACAGACGCGGGGAGCTGTCAGCTTAACCCGCCCAGTCCAGAAACCTCCCCATCCTTGCGGAATCTAGGCGCAGGTCTCCCGTGACCATACGTCATGGGCCGCGGCGCGGAAGCTCTTCAGCGTTCGTCGGTTGATCAGATGTCGGGCCGTGTAGAAGGTGTTGTAGATCGACGCCTGGGTGGTCAGGAACCTCTGCGCCGAGGCCTTGGACTTGAACCCTCGCTGCTGGCGCTCGTGTCTTCGGATCGGCAGGTGGCTGTTTTCAGCCCGGTTGTTCTCTCTCAGGCGGCCGGGACGGTGAAGGTGCTGCAGGCCCAGTTCGCGCAGCGCGGCGCCGTACGAAGTGAGCCCATCGGTGACGATAGCGGTGGGTTCGACGGGCTGGTTGCGGAGCAGCCGGCGCAGCAGCTTCAACGCCGCCTCGGCGTCCCGTTCCCTTTGCATCACAAGGTCCAGGACCTCGCCCTCATCGTCCACGGCCCGCCACAGGTACATCCGTTTGCCGCCCACTTTGCAGACCATCTCGTCCAGATGCCACCGAGGCGAAGGCGCCGGCCGGCGCCGCCTGAGGCGGCGAGCAATTTGCGGTCCGAACTTGATGGTCCAGCAGCGCACCGTCTCGTAGCTGACCGCGATCCCGCGCTCAGCCAGCAGATCCTCGACGTCGCGAAAGCTGAGGGTGAAACGGAAATACAGCCACACCGCATGGGTGATCACCGCCGCTGGAAACCGATGACGCTTGAACGACAGACGCTTCACCAACACACTACTCCAGCTGGGCTTTCGCCTTCATAGCCGGAGACGTTTAGCGTTTACCTGACAGCCCCCTTCCAGTGGGTGAAGCCGCGCATCGCGCTCACCCGTTTCCTGCGGATTTCACCGGCGAACATCGGCCCGAACCTGTTCCACCAGTGCCGCACCGTCTCGTGGCAGACGTCTATGCCGCGCTCGAACAGCAGGTCCTCGACGTTGCGCAGCGACAGCGGGTAGCGGACATACATCATGACCGCCAGCGCGATCACCTCGGGCGAGGAATCAAACCAGCGGAACGGGTCGTGGGACTTCTTCGGGCGAGCCATCGTCACCCCCTAAAGGCTGCCCCCTTACCAGCCGGTGCATTTGGGCTGACAAAGCCCAGGCTGTCAGTGACGATGGCGCTCGGCCGGGCGTGGCGCTTCATCCCGGCGGAGTCAGTCATCGAACCGACGCCTCGGTTTCCATCAATCCAGTTTAGGCGAAGAGGCGATCTCAGTCAGAGGTCGACCGTCTCTAGGCGGCTTAGGGGCACGTGGCCGGCTCGGGGAGGTCGGTCGCGGGCGCGCCTAGACGGTCAGCGCCGCGACGACTGCCTCGATGACGGCGTGCGCCTTGGCGCGCATTTCGTCATCCGTGGCGTCCTGGATGGGATGATCCACTAGCACATAGCGTGCACCGTCCATGCCCAGCGCCTTGCGTTGAACATCAGCGGCCTCGGCGAATTCGCTGGAGGCGATGGAGACGGCGGGAAGGCCTTGGATCTCGAACCATACGGTGTCGTGCAGACTGCACGTCGTGCATGATCCTCAATCGGCGAGGGCTTCCACCAGGACGGTGCACTCCGATTTGATCTGTAGCCGCAGGTCCGAGGGGCAGGGTTTGGCGAAGGTAGGCTTCGCGTAGCGCCGGGTCTCGACGTCGGGATAGCGGGCCGCGAGCAGGCGTTCCAACTCGTCCAGCAGGACGCTGCCGCGCGGCTTGCTGATGTCCAGCAGGCCGATCACGCCCGAGATGTTCCCGGTCCGCGGCGTGATCTGCCGCGCGACGGGCACCCGCTCGTCGGTGGGATCCAGGATTGTCGTCATCGACGTCCTCCGAATTGTCTGCAGCGACGCTATCAGCAATCGATTTTTCTGGAAACTACGGCCGAGCCCGCAGCCCCCGTGACCCAGCCGTGGAAGGCAGCGGAGAATTTGCCGGCCTCGGAGCCGGCGACGACGATGTGGATGAACTTGGTGTCGGCGAACTTCGGGGCTGGCGACGCGAGCATGGCCTCGGTCATTTTCGCGGCCGACGCCACCGGGATTCCCGCGCCGGAGACCTCGTTTGAGACCATCTCGCGCAGGGGACGGGAGGTGACCGCTTGGATCCGGTCGCGCAGCCGAGCTTTCGAGTAGCCTCCGTCGGACGTGAGCGTCCTGACGTGCTCCGGGCAGACCACCAGCAGGGCGTCGACCGGCATCCGGTGGATCTTGGACAGGAACATAGCCTCGAGGCCCAGTCCAAGGGTTCCACCCATCTGGTCAGGCTTGCGGGATTCTTGGTCAACGATTTGCACCGGCCCGCTGGTCATGGCGAAGGCGGTAACCACCGAGTCCTCGCGCTGGAAGCCGCGCTCGACATGCAGGGGATCCCAGGGCGAACCTTCCTCCCATTCCGCGAAGCACATGGTGAACTTCATCGGGCTGCTCATCGTAGAGCGGTCCACGCCGCCGGGGCGGGCGCCGCCCAGGTTGCGGATCACCAGACGCAGGGCGCGGCCGATGGTGGCGTTGGCGCGGTTCCCGTTGCCCAGCGCGGCCAGTTTCATGTTCATGCCGATCCGCTGGCGGATCGGGCCGTTGATCACCAGCACCGGCGAGGCGCCCATGGTGGTGGCGGTAACGCCATGCATGTTGAACTCGTCGGTGCAGACGGCCTCGACGGCGGCTATCACCACCGGCAGGTACTCAGGCCGGCAGCCGGCCATCACCGCGTTGATCGCGATCTTCTCAACGGTCGCGGGGGCCATGTTGGGCGGCACGACCGCCACGATGTCTTGCGGATCGCGCCTGACGCCCGACAGCATACGCAACACCCGCTCCGGGGTCGGTGGGACGACCGGCAGCCCGTCGCTGAAGCCCTGGTCAAACATGAACTCATCGATATCGTCGGCGGGCGCGATCTCGATCCGGCGCGCCCGGATCGGGCTGCCTGCGGCCTCGGCCAGCAGCCGGTCGTGGATCTCGGGGTCGAGGTGCTTTGAGCCACAGCCCGGCCGCCACTCCGGCAGGTCCGCCCACGCCACCGCTGCGGGCGGCGCCTGCAGGTCTTGGGAGATTTTCTTGGCGAGGGTTTCCCATTCCTGGCGGGAAAAACCCTCCAGTGGCGGCTGCGGCGCGCCATCAGCCGCGATCCAGAAGACCGCCGGCACGATATCGAAGCCCCAGGCGAGCGAGGTCTGAAGTGCGCCGTCGTCCAAGATCGGCAGGGTCAGGCCATGGCGATCCCTCAGGATGGCGTTGCCGTCGGCTGTCTGTCCTAACATCCAGATGTCTGCCACATCTCCCCAGGCCCGGTGGAACGCTTCCAGGACCGGCGCGGCCAGATTGCAGGTGTTGCAGTCCTCCTTCACGAAGCAGATCAGGCTGGACCGTCCGGTCGGAAACGCGCGGGCGGCGCCGGCCAGGTCGCGCAGGGAAAATGCAGGACGGGTCGCGGTCATGGGGCGGTCCTCATCGTGCTGGGCTGGCGGAGGTGGATGGGAATCGAACCCACCACACGCCTTTGGGACGTGTCACCGGTTTTGAAGACCAGGGAAGCCACCAGACTCCAGTCACCTCCAGCATCTCCGACATTAGAGTGGTTTACGCGGAACGCCGAAGCGGTTTTGTGCGTCGGCCACCTGTCGCACGTCGCCCTGTCGGACGGTCGCGCCGCGGGCGTCGAGGAACTCCAGGGCTGGCACGATGAACTTCCGCGATGTTCCGAGTGCCGCCCGGGCCTCGCCGGTGGTGAATCTGGCGGGCGGCGGGAAGGCGTGGCGCAGGGTCTCGACCGCCTCATCCAGCGCCTCGACATGGAAAGCCAGGGTCTGGCGGAGCGCGACGTTGCGTAACGACACCAGCCGGCCCGACTCAATCAGGAGGCCGAGCAGGGCCGGATCACCAGCGTCGGGGTCCGCCAGTCCGCCGATGTCGGCCGGTCCACCTATGTTCGGAGGCATCATGCCGCTCGCCCGAAATGCAGCCTCGATCTGCTGCAGGCGGGCCAGCGCTGCGGGCGACAGCGCGGCGAAGGGGTCGTGGTCGCGGAGCGCAACCTGCCCCGCCTCAAGTCGGATCTCGCCCGCCGCCGCGAGGCGCGTCTCCACGAGGGCCACGAGTTCGGGGGGCATCACCCGATCAAGCTGGCCGCGGATACCGCCCAACGAGACCCATGCCCGCGCCGGCTGGCTACGGTGGGCCTCGGCGAGCCGGTCCAGGTAGGCGCGACTAGCATCGACGACCGCACCTGCCGTCGCCATGAGGTCGTTGTCGAGAGCTTCGAAAGCGTGGCCCAAATGATCCCTGACCTCGGCGGCAGGACGCCGTGACAGGCGCGCGGCCTCGGCTAACGACACGGAACCGGCGCCGCTTCCCCGCTTCGCCAGCTCGGTGACGATCTCGTCCATGCCGCCGTTAGCGACGGCCCCCAACAGGAGCCGGCGACCCTCCATCGTCTGAGCCCGCAGCGCCGGCGCGGCTGGGTCCAGCACCACGACGCCGCCTATGGTCTCGGCCGGCGACGGCCGGCGGAGGATGGCGCGCTGGCCGGCATAGGCGATCACGGGGGCGGAAAACCGCAGCTGCGCGAGTCCCCGCCCGCCCGGAGCGATCGAGCCAGCCCCGATCAGGCGCACCTTGGCGATGTCCTGCCGCGCGCCCCACATCACCCGCACCTCATCCGTCGACCTGAGCGTCCGCGCGCTGTCCGGTGCTAGCGAAAGGTCGACATCGACCAGCAGGCTGGGTTCGTAAGCCCTTCGCGCACACAGGACCTCGCCCGCCCGAATTGTATCTACCGAAACACCGCGAAGGCCCACAGCGACGCGCCCGCCGGGTTCCACGATTTCGGTGTTCTGTCCGTGGACCTGCAGTTGGCGCAGGATGACCGTCCGCCCGGACGGCTCGAGCACGGCGTCCGCGCCCGCCGCCAACCGGCCACCATGAAGCGTTCCGGTCGCGACCGTGCCGGCGCCAGCCACACTGAACACCCGGTCCAGCGGCAGGTAGACGCCGGGCAGGCGAGCGGGTTTCGGACTTCGGGCAGCCAGCGCCTGCAACTCATCGTGCAGCCCGTCCAGGCCGGCGCCGGTCACCGACGAACAGAAGACCATCGGTTCTTCCGCCAGAACCGTGTCGGCCAAATCCGCGGCGATCCGCTCGCGGACGTCAGGCCAGGCATCCTGCGCTAGAAGATCCGCCTTGGTGACGGCGACGATGCCGGCGCGCAGACCCAGCTGGTCCGCGATGCGAAGGTGCTCTCGAGTCTGCCGCCCGAATCCGTCGGTAGCCGAGACGACGAGCAGCATGGCCCGCGCGCCTGTGGCGCCCATGACCATGGCCCGGATGAAGTCCTCGTGCCCCGGCGCATCGAGGAAATCGATGCTACCCCAAGCGTAGTCGCGCCACGCGAACCCAAGGGTGATCGAGAGCCCCCGCGTCCGTTCCTCCGGCAGCCGGTCAGTCTCGATACCGGTCAGCGCGCGGACCAGCGCGGTCTTGCCGTGATTGACATGGCCGATCACCGCTAGACTGAGGGGCGGCGCATCGCTCATCTCGCGGTTTGCGTGGCTGGAGAGGGCATCGCTGAGTCCCTACGTCGAACTGCGCCGCCCGTCATCCGCCGCCACTTGCCCCCGTTCTTCCGAGGTCTGTACAGTCCGCCCATCAGAGGGAGAGACATCGTCGCGTCCAAGGCCTCCCAGATCGGTAACCCCGACCCGCGCCGCCGCCTGCCGGCGGTGGGCGCGATCTGCGACGACCCCGCCGCTCGCGCTCTGAACGCTCGGTTCGGACCGGGGGCGGTGGCCACCGCCGTGCGCGCCGTGCTGGCGGAGGCGAGAGCGCGGCTCAGGATCGATCCGCTCGCGGCGCCATCCATCGCCGGACTGCTGGGGGCCGCCGAAGGCCGGCTGGCTGACGGCGCGCGCGAGACCCTGTTCCCCGTCATCAACGCCACCGGCGTCGTCATCCACACCAACCTCGGCCGAGCGCCGCTGGCGCCGGAGGCCGTCGCCGCGGCGCAGGCGGTCGCGGGCTACGGCAACCTTGAGCTGGACCTGGACACCGGCCGCCGGGCGTCTCGCCACGAGCACCTCGACGGCCTCATCGCCGAAATGTCCGGCGCAGAGGCCGGACTGGCAGTCAACAACTGCGCCGGCGCCGTCCTGCTGGCGCTGGCGGCCGTGGCGGAAGGGGCGCCGGTCATCGTGTCCCGCGGCGAGCTGGTCGAGATCGGTGGAGGGTTCCGGGTGCCTGATATCGTCGGCCAGAGCGGTTCGGCGCTGGTCGAAGTCGGCACGACCAACCGCACGCACCTGCGAGACTATGAGCGAGCCCTTCGAGATCACCCGAACGCCAAGGTCATCCTGCGAACCCACCCCAGCAACTTCCGCATCACCGGCTTCACCAGCGCGCCCGCGCTCGACGCCCTAGCCCACTTCGCCCACGCCCACGGCCTCAAGCTCGTCGAGGACCTGGGCGGCGGGGCGCTGGTCGACCTCTCGCCGTACGGAATCGATGGCGAGCCCATGGTGCAGGCCAGCCTGCGGGCCGGCGCTGACCTGGTACTGTTTAGCGGCGACAAGCTCCTGGGTGGGCCCCAGGCCGGGATCGCGGCCGGGCGCCGTGACCTGGTCGATCAGCTGGCGGGCCACCCCCTGGCCCGGGCGCTGCGCCTGGATAAGCTGTCCGTCGCGGCGCTTGCCGCGACGCTGCGCCTATATCGCCCGCCGTCCGATCCGACCCTCGCGGTGCCCGTCCTGCGAATGCTGACCCAGCCGGCCTCCATCGTCGCGGCGCGAGCTGAAGCACTCATGGGCCGGGTCGCCGACATCCCTGCGCTGGAGGTGAGGCACCAGGAAACCCTCGGCTATGCGGGCGGAGGCGCCATGCCGATGCACGCGCTCCCCGGCCGAGCCCTTGCGCTTCGCAGCCGCCGCATCAGCGCCGAGGACCTGGCGCGCCGCCTGCGCGCCGGCGCTACGCGCGTGTTGGGCCGCATCGAGCAAGACCTCGTGCTGCTCGACCTGCGCACGGTCTCCGACGCCGAACTCCCGGCGCTCGCGGAGGCCATCCGCGCCGCATCCTGAGGCCGTGGCGGGGGCGACTTTCAACGCTTTTGTGTTTCCGCGCCGATCCAGCAGGGCCGGTCGGAGGGTGCTGTCAGCCAAAAAGTTTCGGGTCAAGCTTCGCCCAGCCGCTGCCCCGGTTTTGGGCAGCAGCCATCAACCTTCCTAGAAGACATAAGGAGAGACGCGGCCGCCGCGCTACTCGACCATGGGCTTTTCGGCCTGACAAAACGTCAAAATGATCGTCCCGGGGGTTTGCCTTGACAGTGCCCATCTCTCGGCTGCCAGAGGTCGAGGGCTGCCTAGTCGTGAGCGTTCAACGTCGTTCCGAACGGCGGGTATTCAAACTTACCTCCGTAGCCTAGCGCGCGAGCCCTAGCGGCGAGGTCGGACAGAAGGTCTGGCGACGCCGGACGGCGCGTGTAGAGGAAGACTCGCTTGAGCGTGGGATCGGCCGCGATAAACCAATCGCCTCCGGGATCGCGTTGGAGAACGTCATAGCGCCAGGTGACAAAGGGTGCGTAGGCGACTTTCAGACGTCGGTTCACGCCCGGATCTTCTATGACCCCTTGTCCGCGAATGGCGCGCCGCTTGCCGTCCACGCCTCCCTGCCGACAGTCGTCGAGGACATCGACATGCGTGGCGTCCTTCATGGCGTAGCGCGTGGTTCCCGCGACGCATCCGTTTGTCAGGCGCATTGGCGTGCGGCCCACTTCGAGCCAGACGCCGGCATAGTGAGACCCTGCTTCAATCGGCGCGCGAGGCTCTGCGGCTTGCGCAGCTAGAGGCGTGGCCAGGACGACAAAGAGGCCGATCAGAACGGAATTGCGCATGGGTGATTCTCCTCCGCTCTCTACGCGCCGCGCGGCGATCCGGATGATTGGACGGTGCGGTTTTCGCGGCGAGCGGCGATCAACATTTGAACCGCAATCGCGTTGTCGGCTTTTCAAGCTTTCCTGGGTGGTCCCGGGCTACGCACGTCGCCTAAAGATCCAGGAACAGATGACGACCGACTTTACCGACACCGTGCAATAGGCCCTCGATCCCCGTGAGCCGCCGCTGTCGATCATCGCGCGCAGGGCCTCGGGCATAGGCCCTAGTGGCAGGGCGTGTGATGTTCAGCAGCGGGCGAGGCCGTTCTCGGCTCCCAACCGGCCGGTATGCCAGACGCCAACTGCGCAAAATGGCCTGAAATTGAAACTCTAGGTTACCTGACGTTTCACAAGCTTCCGCGCGAGCGTGCGCCGGTGCATGCCCAGGCGCCGGGCGGTCTCCGAGATGTTGAATTCCGTTTCCGCCAGAACCTCGTGGATCCGTTCCCATTCGAGGGTCTTGATCGACGTTTGACGCGGGCTGATCGGGGCCTGCGGGTCTCCCTCGCTCTTGGCGAACGCAGCCTCAATGTCGTCGCTGTTCGAGGGTTTCGCGAGATAGTGGCAGGCCCCGAGTTTGATCGCCTCCACCGCTGTCGCGATGCTGGCGAAGCCCGTCAGCACAACGATCTGCATGGCCGGGTCGAACTCGTGCAGCGCCTTGACACAGGCGAGCCCGGACTCGCCCGAGAGCTTGAGATCGACGACGGCGTATCTAGGCCCTGCGTACTCCAGGATCGCAATCACTCCGGCCAAATCCGCGGCGCGGTAGACCGCATAGCCCTTGCGCTCGAACGACCGCTGAAGCGCAGTGGCAAACTTCTCATCGTCCTCGACGATAATGAGTTCGGACGCTGCGGTCATGCCGCCACCTCCAGCGCCCGAACTGGCAAGAGGATCGTAATCTCCGCACCGCCGCCTGGAAGGTTGCGCGCTTCGACCCGTCCGCCCAGCCTGCGCGCCACGTTGGAGACGAGAAACAGGCCGAGGCCGCCGCCGGGCCGCCCCTTTGTGGACTGATAGGGTCTGCCGAACTCTGCAAGAATCTCGGGCGGGAAGCCTGGACCGGCGTCATTCACTGCGAGCGCAAGCTCGTCGCCGATCAGGCGAGACCTCATCCGCACCGACTGCGGAGACGCCTCCAGCGCATTGTCGAGGAGGTTGCACAACGCCTGCTTAATGGCCGAATCTGCAAAGATTGCGGGATTCGCCTGCAGTTCGTCTTCGTAAGCGGCGATATCCGTCGCTCGCCGCGCCTTCCACTCCGCGAACACGTCCGCGAGGTAGGGCTTGAGCTGGCAGACGCTTGCCGCCTCCGCGCGGGCTTCGCCCGCCGAGAGTAGAACACCGGTGACGGTGGCTTTGCAGCGGGCGACCTCGGATCGCATATCCTCGATCTCTTGAGCGATCTCGGGGTCATTCGCGAGCTTGGGCATTCGGCGCCAGTCGGCAAGGATCACGTCCAATGTCGCCAGGGGGGTCCCCAGCTCATGTGCCGCGCCCGAGGCGAGCAGGCCCATACGGACGATATGATCTTCTTCTGCGGCCCGCTGGCGAAGGTCCGCAATCCGGAGGTCCCTCTGCCGAAGGTTGGCCGTAATGCGACCGATGAAAATCACCAGCAGTACGGCGTTCAACACAAAGCCGATCACCGTGCCAGCGATGTAAAGGGTGAACGGATCGAATCCGCCGGGGGGGAAGATCAGCGGCCGGTAGAGGCGTGTCAGGCCGACAAAGCACAGGATGATGAACCCCACGATCGCCCAAACCGCCCAGGCCTCTAGGAGCAAGGCTCCAAGGATCACCTGCAAGAGGTATAGGGAGACGAAAGGGTTGGTCACCCCGCCGCTCAGAAAGAGCAGAGCTGTAAGGATGACCGCATCGAAGGTCAGCGCGAGAAGCAGTTCTTGATTTGTAATCGGCGCCGCATAGCGCGTTCGCTGCAGGCTCATCAGGTTTCCAGCGACGAAGGTCGCCAGGACAATGGCCAGCAGCGGGATGGGCAGCCGCACATGCAGCTCGAGCGCCGCGATGGCGATCGTAAATACCTGGCCCGCAACGGCTATCCACCGAAGATGGACAAGCTGTTTGAGGTTCTCGCGCGCGGTGGCGGCGGCCAACGGCGCGTGATCGCGCGGCGGATCGTGCTGATCAGACTCTGACGTCATCGACCGGTGATCACGCATCGCGCCGGTCCTCGACAAGCGCCCTGACGCCCCAAAGGGCCACCATTGCGGCGAGGCTGAACCAAGTGAAAGCATAGATGACATGGCTGTTGCGGAAGTGGATGACGGTGAGGCCGCCGAGCGGCCAGCCTTTCCTAAGTGGGGTGGCGTCCGCGTCGATGAAATAGGGCGCGGTCGATACAAGGCCTTTCGCTTGGGCAATCTCACCGACATCGCGCGAATACCAGTGATCGTCCCGCGGGTGGTTGGCGCGCAGGAAGGCCCCTTTGGGCTCGCTCATCCGAAGCAAACCCGTGATCCGCACGCGTGGGCTTTCGCGCCCTAGGGCGTCCGGTGGCGACGGCGCCCAGCCTTGCGGGACGAACCCGCGATTGACGAGCACCACGAAGCCCGCGTCCGACCTTAGCGGGGTCAGCAGCCAAAAGCCGGGACCTTTGACGGTCACGGCCTGAACGAAACTGTCCTTGCCTCGCACGAACCGGCCGTTGAGCTGGATATGGCGGTATTCGTCCGCCGCCCTGGTGATGCCGGGCCAGAAAGCGGGTCCCGGTGAATCCACCGGTGCGACCTGAACCCTACGCTCGACGCGGGCGATGAGATCGAGCTTCCAAGTCAGCCGCTGTAGTTGCCACACGCCCAGGCTGATGAACCCGATGAATAGGAAGAGGCCGACCGCTGCGGCCACAAGACGCCGCGATCCTAAGGCGCGGCCTATTGGAGGTTGGATCGCGGACGACATCTCAAGGCATCTGCCGCATCTCGTCAGACGACGGAGGCATCATATTGGCGTTGAGGTGGTACATCACCCAAAGCGAACCGCCCAGCACGATCAGCACCAGCAAGAGCGTGAAGAGCAGCGCCAGGAGGTTCCAGCCGCCTTCGGAACGGCTGCTCATGTGGAGGAAGAAGACCATATGGACGACCACCTGCGCCACCGCCAGGCCCATTACCGCGGCGATGGTTAGCGGGGTGTTCCCGAGCGCATGGCTCATCACGAGCGTGAAAGCGGCGCCCGTCAGCACCGCCGCCATGACCAGTCCGCGGACATAGTCGGCACGCCCCCCGCCCCTCGCCGCAGGGGCCTTTTTGGCGATATGAGCGGTGGAGTTCATTGCATGGCTCCGACCAAGTAGACGAGGGAGAAGACGCCGATCCAGATGACGTCCAGAAAGTGCCAGAAGAGGCTTAGGCACAGCAGCCGACGCAAGTTGGTTTCCGTCAGCCCCCGCCGGGCTACCTGGACCATCAGCGTCGCCAGCCAGATCACGCCGAAGACCACGTGCAGGCCGTGCGTGCCGACAAGGGTGAAGAAGCTGGAGAGAAACGCGCTCCGCTGAGGCCCCGCCCCCTGCCCGAGCAGGTTGGCGAACTCGCTCAACTCCAGCGCAAGGAAGCCGCAGCCGAACAGGCCGGTCACCCCAAGCCAAGCCAGCGCGGAGCGTCGGGCGCCCCCCTGCGCCGAAATCATCGCCATGCCGTAGGTGAACGAGGAGACCAGCAGCAGGCCCGTATTCACCGCCACCACCGGCAGCTCGAACAGCGTCGCCCCCGACGGCCCGCCCGCGTAGCTGCGACCCAGCACGCCGTAGGTCGCAAATAGCACCGCGAAGATGAGGCAGTCGCTCATGAGGTAGATCCAGAATCCGAGCAGGACACTGTTTTCCGGATGATACGGCTCGATCAGGTGGAACCGCAGTCTGGGCGCACTGGCGACGAGGCGCAGTTGCGAGCCGGTGCTCATGCCACGCTCCTGATCAGGTCTCTGCGGACTCGTTCGGCCCCGGCCACCTGCTTGACCGATATGACGCGCTTCCCGGCCTCGACGAAGCTATGGCCGATGGCGACCACCAGCAGCCCGGCCCCAGCGGCGGCGGCCAGCCACCAGATGTGCCAGACGAGGCCGAAACCGATTGCTACGCTGATTGCGGCGAGGATCATCCCAGCGGCCGTGTTGCGCGGCATGTGGATCGGCAGATAGCCCGCCGACGGTCGCTGATAGCCACGCGACTTCATGTCCCACCAGGTATCGTTCGCATGCACGACAGGGGTGAAGGCGAAGTTGTACTCGGGCGGCGGCGAGGCCGTCGACCACTCCAGGGTGCGGGCGTCCCATGGATCGCCGGTCAGGTCGCGCAGCGCTTCGCGGTTCTTCACGCTGACCGCGATCTGGACCATGAAGCTGGCGATCCCGAGTAGGATGAGGCCCGCGCCCACGGCGGCGATCACGAACCAGATTCGAAGCGAGGGATCTTCGAAGTGGCTCATTCGCCGCGTCACCCCCATCAAGCCCAGGACGTAGAGCGGCATGAAGGCGAGGTAGAACCCAACGAGCCAGAACCCGAAGGACAGCCGACCCCAAAACTCATCCAGCCGGAAGCCGAAGGCCTTAGGGAACCAGTAGTTGATCCCCGCGAACATCCCGAAAATCACCCCACCAATGATCACATTGTGGAAGTGCGCGACCAGGAACAGGCTGTTGTGCAGCACGAAGTCGGCGGCCGGAACGGCCAGTAGCACCCCGGTCATGCCGCCGATCACGAAGGTCACCATGAACCCGAGGGTCCACAGCATCGGCAGTTCCAACCGCACCCGGCCGCGGTACATCGTGAACAGCCAGTTGAAGATCTTCGCGCCCGTCGGGATCGAGATGACCATTGTGGTGATCCCGAAGAAGCCGTTGACGTCGCCGCCGGCGCCCATCGTGAAGAAGTGGTGCAGCCAGACGAGGTACGAAAGCACGGTGATCGCGATGGTGGCGTAGACCATCGAGACATAGCCGAAGAGCGGCTTGCGGCTGAAGGTGGGCACGATCTCGGAGAAGACGCCGAATGCCGGCAAGATCAGGATGTAGACCTCTGGGTGACCCCAGATCCAGATCAGGTTCACGTACATCATCGGGTTGCCTCCGAGATCGTTCGTGAAGAAGTGGGTCCCGGCCTCTCGGTCGAGCGACAGCAGCGCGAGGACCGCCGTCAGCACCGGGAAGGTAGCGACGATAAGCACGTTGGTGCATAGCGCCGTCCAAGTGAACACCGGCATCTTCATCAGCGACATGCCCGGCGCGCGCATCTTAATGATAGTGGCGACCAGGTTGACCGCAGATAGCAGCGTGCCGACACCGGCGATTTGCAGCGCCCAGATGTAGTAATCGACCCCGACGCCGGGACTAAAGGCCGCGCCGGACAGCGGCGGATAGGCGAGCCAGCCGGTGCTGGCGAACTCACCGACGAACAGCGAGAGCATCATCATCACCGCGCCCCCCGCGGTCATCCAGAAGCTGACGTTGTTCATGACTGGGAAGGCGACGTCGCGAGCGCCGATCTGTAGCGGGACCACGAAGTTCATCAGCCCGACGACCAGCGGCATGGCGACGAAGAAGATCATGATCACGCCGTGGGCGGTGAACAGCTGGTCATAGTGGTGCGGCGGCAGGAAGCCTTGCGACTGGCCGAACGACAAGGCCTGCTGCGCACGCATCATCAGCGCGTCGACGAAGCCGCGCAGCAGCATCACCAGGCCCAGGATCACGTACATGGCGCCGATCTTCTTGTGATCGACGCTGGTGAGCCACTCGCGCCAGAGGTAGCCCCATAGCCGGTAGCGGGTAACCCCAGCCAGGACCGCCAGTCCAACCGCGGCAACGACCAGGAAGGTCCCGACCACGATCGGCTCGTGGAGCGGCAGGGCGTCCCAGCTGAGGCGCCCGAACAGAAGTCGGGCGAAGTCCGGACCCGCGGGCAGCGACGGAGGCTGCGCGTTTTGCATGATCATTGGCCTTTACTGAGAGAGCGTCCGTTCGCCGAGCCGGGGCGCGGTCCGGAGGCGGACGCCATGGACATCGACGGCTCCAAACGGTCCGCGACGTGGCCGTAGGCCGGTGCGGACATATCGCCCATGCACACGTGCCCAGGCTCGACGCATTGGTTGACCACGGCCGAGAACAGGCCGTGATCGACGGTGCCGTAGTGGAGGATGGGGACTTCGGCGCTGGGCCGCGCCAGTCGGAGGTAGTCGGCGCGGGTGAGCTGTGAGCCGCCGGCCCGCAGCCCGGCGACCCAGCGATCGAAGTCGTCCCGGCGCAAACCTTCGACCCGGAAGCGCATGCCCGAGAAGCCCTCGCCGCTATAGTTAGCCGAGAAACCCTCGGAGACTCCCGTCCGGTTGACCACGGCGTGCAGTCGGGTCTGCATGCCGGGCATCGCATAGATCTGCCCGGCCAAGGCGGGCGCGTCGAACGAGTTCATCACCGACGCGGCGGTGATGTCGAAGGCGATGGGGGTGTCGACCGGCGCGGCGAGTTCATTGACCGTGGCAACGCCGAGATCGGGGTAGATGAACAACCATTTCCAGTCGAGCGCGACGACCTGGACGCGCAGTGGCTTGACCCCGGCCGGAACCGGCCGGCCCGCCGCGATGCGGTCCAGCGGCCGGTACGGGTCAAGCGTATGGCTGCTGACCCAGGTCACGGACCCCAGAATCAGGATGATCGCCAACGGCGCGGCCCAGACGACGAGCTCGAGCGGCGCGGAGTGACTCCAGTCCGGGGCGTAGCGGGCCTGCGTATTCGACGCGCGATACCGCCACGCAAACAATAGGGTCAGCATGATCACGGGCACGATAATCAGCAACATCAGTCCCGTGGCCAGCAGGATCAGGTCGCGCTGCTGCAGCGCTACATCCCCCGCCGGATCCATCACAACCATCTTGCAGGCGCAAAGCGCGAATAGGAGGGGCAGCGCTAGGATCGCCTTGGGAAACTTCACGATAGGACCGTTTCAATCGCAACCAACACAGTGTTGCGGTGTGATACGCCCCATCCCACAAGGTGTGCATTGGACGGAATGTCCAAGGGCGCGCGCTCGCCAACCCCCTGTCTTCGGCGGCGCGGACGAGGATATTCGGTTGCGCTCGGCTCCTACCGGGTGATCCTTAGCTCAACGACCGCGAAAATCGCGGCGACCTCGGGACGGAAACGGAACCACCTTTGATGCCACGGGACTTCGCCCTGCCGACCTCCCTGCGCCTCGAGCTCGACGCGCGGCGGATGCATGCTCGGGGGCCGACCGCGCCGCCGGACAGCTTTGTGCTCGCCGCAGCGCTCGCCCGCCTGCCTGGCTTTTGCGACCTGTCCGCCTGCGCGATCGTTGCTGTCATAGTCTTCCCGACGATGTTCTTTCCAGAATTGTCTCCCGTCTTAGGAGCGCTGGCGTCGCTATCGGTCTGCGGCCTCGCGGTGGCAGCAGGTTACGCGGCGGCGCCGATGTGGGTCGTGATCCGTCGTCGTCACGGCCTCGGAGTAACCCTCACCGCGGCCTACTTCCTGCTCGGCGCCGCGACGGCCTCGGCCGCCTTCGTGCCCGGCCGCGCGACGGTGGGCCTCGCCGCCCTCGGGATGGTCGTCGCCAGCCGGTTGGCCGTGGGACTCGCGCTTGGCGGAACGCGGCAGGGCAGGCGTCGCGGCGACGGGATGGCCAAGACAGGCCTGGTGGTCTTGCTGGCGCTCGCTCTGACAGCCGGACTGTTCGCTGCGCTCGCCGCTAGTCTGCAACCGCCCGACTTTGTCGCCTGGGGCTGGCGATATCCGTTCGTGATAGCCCCCGCTCTAAACATCGTGGCGCTCTTCGCTCGCCTGCGGCTGGTCGCGGCCGACCCTGCCGGATGGCCAGGCGACGGTGGCCGCTTGCACATTGCCTCGCCCACGGTCAATCCGCAGACCCGCCCATCGGGGTACTGAACGTCCCTCGGCGGGCGCGCAGCGGCCCCGGGCGATTTAGGCGGCCGCTCTGAACCGACCATAGACTTCCAGCGCAAAGGCGCGGGCCGGGGCAGGGTCGACGCCGAGGCTTGGAATGTCTGTCCCCATCCGAACGGCATCCTGTTCCAGCTGGGATGGCGGTGTGGTCCAGGGCGAGTGGATCGACGCCGGCGGTTGGCGTGCGGGAGTGTGTCAGCGCAAATAGTTCGGATCAGGCTTGGCCTCGCTGCTGCCCGGCTTGCGGGCAGCAGCCATGGATCTCCCAAGAAAACACAGAAGAGACGCACCGCCGAGCCTCCAACCAAAAGGCGCCGACCACCTTGCAAAGCGCCAACACCATCGTCCTGGGCGTTTGCGCAGACAGTGCCGGCCCGGAGTATCTCGAGTTCCCGGCGAACCTTGAGCCGTGTGTCATGCGACCCTTTTTTGGTGGCGTCGCTCGCTGATCGCGCTGAAGGAAAATCCACCCTTGGCACGAAATAGATTTTTCCAATCTTGGTCATAGGTACAATCGTTTTTACAAATAGCCTCATTGAGCGTTTCTAGTTGTCCTGCGGTCGGACCCGGCCAACTTAAAATCCTTTTGGATGGAGACAGCTATGGCTGACGATTCTGCGGCCAAATGCCCGGTGGCTCACGGACGGGGTGGCCGGACCAATCGCGATTGGTGGCCAGACAGCCTGCGCCTCGAGGGCCTGAACCAGCATTCGCCGCGCTCCAATCCCCTGGGGGAATCATTCGACTACGCGTCCGAATTCAAGACCCTCGATCTCGATGCCCTGACGGCCGACCTGCACGCCCTGATGACCGAATCCCAGGACTGGTGGCCAGCCGACTTCGGCCACTATGGTGGCTTGTTCATCCGCTTGGCTTGGCACAGCGCGGGCACCTACCGTATCTCCGATGGCCGAGGCGGCGCCGGCGGCGGACAGCAGCGCTTTGCCCCGCTCAACAGCTGGCCCGACAACGCCAACCTCGACAAGGCGCGCCGCCTTCTCTGGCCCATTAAGCAGAAGTACGGGCGCAAAATCTCCTGGGCCGACCTCTATGTACTTGCGGGCAACGTCGCCCTGGAGTCCATGGGCTTCAAGACCTTCGGCTTTGCTGGCGGACGGGCCGATACGTGGGAGCCAGAGGAACTCTACTGGGGCCCAGAAGGCAGCTGGCTGGGCGACGAGCGCTACAGCGGCGAGCGTCAGTTGCACAAGACGCTGGGCGCCGTGCAGATGGGCTTGATCTACGTCAATCCAGAGGGTCCCAACGGCAATCCCGACCCCGTCGGCTCGGCGCGAGACATCCGAGACACCTTCGCCCGCATGGCGATGGACGATGAAGAAACCGTCGCTCTGATCGCCGGCGGCCATACCTTTGGCAAGACCCACGGCGCCGGCGATGCTTCCTTTGTCGGACCCGAGCCTCAAGGTTCAGTTATCGAGGACCAGGGCCTCGGCTGGCGCAGCAAACACGGAACAGGCGTTGGCGCGGATGCCATCACCGGCGGCCCGGAGGTAACTTGGAGCCAGACGCCAACCCGATGGAGCAACCACTACTTCGACAACCTCTTCAACTACGAATGGGAGCTGACCAAGAGCCCGGCCGGCGCCCAGCAGTGGCGAGCGAAGGATGCGCCGGCCACGATTCCGGACGCGTACAACAGCGGCACAATGCACGTCCCCACGATGCTGACCTCCGACCTCGCGTTGCGTTTCGACCCCGCCTACGAAAAAATCTCGCGGCGCTTCTATGAGCATCCGGACCAGTTCGCCGACGCCTTCGCTCGCGCCTGGTTTAAGCTCACTCACCGCGACATGGGTCCGATCCAGCGCTACCTCGGCCCGCTCGTGCCGAAGGAATCGCTAATTTGGCAGGACCCAATCCCGGCGCTGGATCACGCACAGATCGACGCCCGGGACATCGCCGCCCTCAAGGTCGAAATCTTGGCGTCAGGCCTAAGCGTGTCGCAACTTGTCGGGACCGCCTGGGCATCGGCCTCGACTTTCCGCGGGTCCGACAAGCGCGGCGGCGCCAACGGCGCGCGCATCCGGCTGGCGCCACAGAAAGACTGGGAGGTGAACAATCCGGGTCAGCTGGCGAAGGTGCTGCAAACCCTGGAAGGCATCAAGTCGAGGTTCAACGACGGGGCTCCTGGCGACAGGAAGGTCTCGCTGGCCGACCTGATCGTCCTTGGCGGCTCGGCGGCAATCGAAAAGGCCGCCTATGACGCCGGGACTGTCATCGAAGCGCCATTCACTCCTGGTCGAATGGACGCGTCTCAGGCCCAGACCGACGCCGACAGCTTCGCCCCACTCGAACCCATTTCCGACGGCTTTCGCAACTATCGCGCCTCCGGCGAGCAGTTCATGGCCCCGGAGGAAGCCCTCGTGGATCGCGCCCAGCTTTTGAGGCTGAGCGGGCCCGAACTCACGGTTCTGGTCGGCGGGCTTCGCGTATTGGGCGCAAATGGTTCCGGCTCAGAAGACGGGATCTTCACTGATCGCGTTGGCGCACTGACAAACGACTTCTTCGTCAACCTGCTCAGCAGCGAGATCGAGTGGGAGGCTACGGACGATAAGAACCTTTTCAAGGGTCGTGATCGCAAGACCAAGCAGCCAAAGTGGACAGGTACGCGCGTCGACCTAATCTTTGGCTCCCACTCGGAACTCCGCGCGCTCGCTGAGGTCTACGCAAGCTCGGATGCGCAAACAACGTTCACGGAAGACTTTGTAGCAGCCTGGACCAAAGTGATGAACGCTGATCGCTTCGATCTGACCTGAAGCCTTTCGCGAACTCGGTGTGGGCGGCAGACGGTGGTTGCCGCCCTTCGCCGCCCGATTCAGGGGCCAGGTTCGTACGATCAGAACTCCGGAGTTCGCAGCGCCCGCTCTCTGGTCAAAACTACCGCGGATAATCGCTTCGGCTCCTATCAGAATAGTATGTCCAATAATGCTTACCGCAAGCATCATATAGCTTCCGGTTGCTCCGGAAAAACTAACCGCCTACATAAATCCCAACGCCTGGAACACATAGTGTTCGCATGTCAAAATGAGGGATGTGGAGAATTGGACTTACCTCAGCATTAAATATGAAATCCCACAATTAGACGATGATCTTTCTCATCTAGAGACCCTTTTCATCTAAATCGATAAATTCGCGATCTACGCGAAGCATTAATTTGGACACCTACTATATCCTAAATAAGCTACATCACCACCTTCATGCAGCTGCCCCTGAACTTTGGCACGCGCGCGCTCGCCAGTTTTCGACAGCGGGCGCGATAGCATCGAGCGCGCGGATCAAGCGGACGCCTTCGCGCGCGCGCAGCCCGGCGCAGGCTCCGCCGGCCCAGATTTCTACGGCGACAGGCGTGACCGAGCGCAGTTCGGCGAGCCCGGCGTGGGCCTGGGCGGCGCTCATCAGGCTGGAGAACGATAGCGCCAGGATGTCGGCATGGTGCGCCCGCGCGGCGGCGGCGATGGAGCCGACCGGCACCTGCACACCTAAAGAAACACACCGACATCCCGCGAGGATGAACATCGCCTCCGCCATCAGCAGTCCCAACCCGTGGGGCTCCTGCGGGAGGGTGGTGAGTAGGACAAGCGGACGCTCCTGGCGTGCCCCCGCCCCGCGCGCTGCGTTTATGGCGCCACGCAGCACGGCGTTGAACTGTTCTGTGAACAGATGTTCTTGATGAATCTCGAGCTCTCCGCGCGCCCAGCTGGCTCCCACGGCCTGGTTCAACACCGGCGCGACTTCCGCGGTGAAAGCGCGCAGGCCTAGCCTAATGAGCATGCCGGACAGAAGCTCCCGCAGACGCTCGGCGTCGTCAGCGCGAAGTACGCCTAGCAGGATTTCGGCCTCTGGCGCCAAGTCCGTGGCGTCACCGGCCAGCGCCGAGGCCATGCGCGCCAGCGCCTCAATCGGCTGTCCGACGATCTTTCCGGGGCGGTGTCCGGCGTCGATGAGTCGGCGAAGCAGTCTCAGCGCACGCACCTGATCGTCGGGATACACCCGCTCGCCATTGGCGTCCCGTTCTGGGTTGGGAAAGCCGTACCGCCGCTCCCATACCCGCAGCGTATCCTTCGGCAAGCCGCAGTCGCGTTCGACCGCGTTGATTCTGAGCATGGCTGTCACCTGCGAGCGGGGTTCAAATTATTGTCCTAGACAAATTTGCTAATTGATCTGGACAATGTTCCAATTTTCACTATTTGTCTAGGACAAATAGGATTTGATCGACGATGAATATGACCCTTCCAATTGGACTTCCCGACGTCCAGTCAAGCGCGGACACCCGTCGCGTTCCCATCCAAAAGGTCGGCGTGAAGTCAGTGATCCACCCCATGGTCGTAGCGACGCGGTCGGGGACCCAGCCCACCGTGGCCACGGTCGACATGTACGTGAGTCTGCCCGCGCATCTGAAAGGAACGCACATGTCGCGCTTCCTCGAGGTGCTCGGCCGGTTCAAGGAGCCACTGTCCGCCACGACCCTCGCAGAACTCCTGGCCGTAATGCTGCGCCGTCTCGACGCCGACAGCGGGTTGATTGAGATGCGCCTGCCCTATTTCGTTCGTAAGACGGCGCCGGTGTCCAAAGTCGAGAGCCTGCTCGACTACCAGGTGGTCCTGCGCGCCGAACAGCTGCCTGACAGGCTGGAAATCACCCAGCAGGTGCTCACGCCGGTCACGAGCCTTTGCCCATGTTCTAAGGAAATTTCGCTCTACGGGGCCCACAACCAGCGCTCGCACGTCATCATCACCGCCAAGTTGGCGCCGGGCGCCGACCTGTCCGTGGAGGAGCTGATCGACATCGCCGAAGCCAGTGCCTCTTGCGAGCTTTGGGGACTCCTTAAACGACCGGACGAGAAGTACGTGACCGAGCGCGCCTACGAAAACCCGAAGTTCGTCGAGGACCTCGTGCGCGACATCGCCGTTGCGCTCGCCAAAGACCCCAGAGTGACACGTTACGAGGTCTCCTCTGAAAACTTCGAATCCATCCATAACCACTCGGCATTTGCATGGCTGTCAGGTCCTCAGTAGCTGCGGCCGAGCCGCGGCGGGTCACCGTGTGGTACGACGGCGATTGTCCTCTCTGCTCTACAGAGATTGCGTTGATGCGGCGCATTGACCGGACCAAGGCGCTTGAGTTTGTAGACCTGAGCCTGCCGGGCGTCTGGCCAACGGCTCGCGCAGAGCGGCTCGCGCGGCTGCACGCCCAGGCCAGCGGCGGACCTATGTTGTCGGGCGCGGCGGCGTTCGTGGCTATGTGGCGAGTACTACCGGGCCTCCGAATAGTTGCCGTCGTTGCATCCTTCCCGCCCTGTCTGTGGGCGCTGGAACGGTGTTACCTGTTGTTCCTACGGATACGCCCCACGCTTCAGCGAATTGCCCGTCGTGTGCTCGGCGCGCCGCACCCACCCTCCCAATGACTGCTGGAGCCGCCGCCGCGCGAGATGTGGCACGCACATGCGGGCTGCTTGGGCTGGCGCCGTTTTGTGCCTTGCCTGCGGCCATCGCGATCTGGCCCAGCCGAGCAGACCTGACAGTCTTTGTCGTCGCCGCCTATGCTGCCCTCATCCTGTCGTTCCTGGGCGGAGCACGATGGGGCATGGCCCTCCAGGCTCCGGTCCCGGACTCTCGGTCGCTCGCACTCGCCATGGGGCCTACGCTTGCAGCCTGGGGGCTTCTCATCGCCCTTCATGCAGCGGAGCGCCTTCAGCTTTTTGGGCTCGCCGCCGTGCTGATTCTCGTCGGACTATGGGATTTGGCCTCACCCCAGGGGCCGGCCTGGTATCAACGTTTGAGGCTGATTCTCACGGCCGGAGCAGCCGGCGGCCTTTGCCTCGGCGCGCTTCTCCTGAGGGTGTGATGGTGACTGGTGACATCGCCGTCGTCCTCGGCGCCTCTGGCGGTATTGGCAGCGCCCTCGTCGAAGCTCTGCGGCGGGACCTTCGGTTTTATCACGTGGCCGCCCTGTCCCGCAGCCGACCTGGCGGCTGGTTCGACGACGACCGTGCGACATGGCTGGCGGCAGACATCCTCGACGAAGTAAGCCTCGGGTCGGCCGCGCAGAGGATTGGCGCCCTTGGCGCACCCACCCTAATTGCCGTCGCGACGGGATTGCTGCATGGCGACGGTGTTACGCCCGAGAAATCGCTTAGGGCTCTTGATCCCCACGCGCTGACGAGCCTTTTTCAGGTCAATGCAATCGGCCCCGCGCTTGCCGCGCGTTATCTTCTGCCGCTGACGCCGCGGGATCGCGTCAGCGTGTTCGCGGCGCTCTCGGCCCGAGTGGGCAGCATCGAAGCCAATGCGTTGGGCGGCTGGTACGGCTATCGCGCCTCCAAGGCTGCGCTCAACATGCTGATGCGCACGGCGGCGATTGAATATCGCCGCGATCATCCGCTTGGCATCTGCGTCGCGATCCATCCTGGCACCGTAGGTTCAGCCCTCAGCGCCCCGTTTCTCTCAAACCGCCCCACCGACCAGGTCTTCTCTCCGCAAACGGCGGCAGGGCATATCCTCAGGGTCCTCGACGGGCTGCGGCCCACCGACAACGGACGGTTCTACGCTTGGGATGGCTCCGTCATCCCATGGTGACCCGCCGCGTCCCCGGCGTGCTTTGTGCAAATCGTCCTGGAGTGAACGATGAATAAGATCCTTGTGCCGCTATGGCTCGCGGGGGCGCTGTTGCTCGTGGGTGGGCCCGCCGCAGCGGTTGAGGAGCCGGCGTTCAAGACCCTGCTTCGCGAAGGCGACTTTGAAGTCAGGAACTATCCCGTTCTCATCGTGGCCGAGGTCACTGTAACGGGCGAACAGAAGCAAGCCTTGAACGAGGGCTTCCGTTTGCTTGCCGGTTATATCTTCGGCGGCAACAAGAACCGCAAGAGCATCGCTATGACCGCGCCGGTGGCTCAGGCTCCCGTCAGCGAAAGGATCGCGATGACGGCTCCAGTCACGCAGATCCAGAACGCCGGGACGTGGATCGTCCGGTTTACGATGCCGAGCACTTACACTATGGAGACGCTGCCCGAACCGAATGATCCGAAGGTTCAATTACGACGCCTGCCGGCAACGCGCTTCGCCGCCCTGCGATTTTCCGGGTTGTCCAAAAAGGGCGACGTTGATGTGAAACGCACTGCACTCCTAGCGGCGGCTAAGGCCCATCATTTGCGCCCCTGCGGTCAAGTGACGCTTGCCCAGTATGACCCACCCTGGACGCCTTGGTTCATGCGGCGGAACGAAGTGATGGTCCCTGTAGAGCCCTAACGTTGGGTGACGACGTCGCCGCAGAAGCCCAGCTTAGCGCCGCCGTTCATTTTTGTTGTCCCAGTGGTCGAATTCAACAGCCCGGAGAACACTCTTTGAACGCATCAAAACTTTCCCCTCCGCACCCCAATGACTATTCGGCGATGCCCGACGCTCAGGGTCGGTTTGGCGACTAGGGCGACAAAGTTATCTTTAGCGTGGCCGATCACCTGGGGAAGCACATCTGAGCGATTTGCAACATCGGAGGCATTAATGAGGCCGGAAACCACCCTCGCTCGCCAGTCCGACCCGCGGCATAGGAGCGTATTCAACGCCTGCGGCGATCTTGGCTTTGGCCGTATCGAGCTGGCAGTGGCATCTCGACGAGGTACACGTGAAGGCCAACGGCCAGTAGCACTACCCGTGGCGGACCGTGGACCGCGAGGACAAGGTGCTGGAAGGCTTCGCCACCAAGACCCACGACAAAGCCGAGGCGCTGAAGTTCATGAAGAGACTGATGAAACGCTATGGCTCAGCCAAGGTTAAGCATTGGGTCTGACGCTCCCCCGCGGAGGCGTCAAATCCGTATTTCTAGCGGCCCTTTTCTTATCGCCTGGCGCTTCTGGGTCATGCCTGCCTTCAAGATGATCCAAGAATGTATCCGCCTCCCGCGAAATCGACTCCCGGCGTTCTTGAGTCCATCCAGCGAGAGTCCGATAGGGCATGGCGAGCCGCGGATTCCCGGATAGCCGATGCTCGTGACGTATGAGAAAGGCCCAGTAGAGATAGTTGAACGGGCACGCTCGCGACCCGGACTTTTGTTTAACATCGTAGTCGCACCCCGAGCAGAAGTCCGACATGCGGTCGATGTAGGCGCCGGAGGCGGCATAGGGTTTGGATGCCATCCGCCCCCCGTCAGCGAACACCGCCATCCCCAAAGTGTTGGGCATCTCGACCCACTCGAAGGCGTCGGCATAGACGGCGAGATACCAGCGCTCGATCTCACTGGGCGCCACACCGGCCAACAGGGCGAAATTTCCCGTCACCATCAGGCGCTGGATGTGATGCGAGTAGGCGTATCGTTTCGTGCTGTCGATCGCCTCGCTCAGGCAGCGCATTCTGGTGGCGCCGGTCCAGTAGAAGCTAGGCAGCTTTCGCGCCGCCTCCAAACCGTTCGAATGTGCATAGCCCGGCATCAGGGTCCAGTAGACGCCTCTAACATACTCGCGCCATCCCAGGATCTGCCGCACGAACCCCTCGACCGCGTTTAATGGTGCGGCCCCCGCTCGCCAGGCGGCTTCGGCCGCGGCGCACACCTCTCTTGGTGACAGCAATCCAAGGTTCAAAGCCGGCGACAGCAATGAGTGAAACAGCAATGGCTCACCCTGTTTCATGGCGTCCTGGTAGTCGCCAAAACGGGGCAACGCCTGACAGATGAAGTGATCCAGTGCGCGCAGGGCGTCCGCGCGGGTCACCGGCCATCCAAAGTCTTCCAAAGAGCCGAAGTTATCGGGGAAACGCCGCTCGACCAGCGCCATCACCTCACGCGTTTGGGCGTCGGGCGCGAAGCGGAGGCGCGAGGGCGGCAAAACAGCCGCCGGCAACCGCTTGCGGTTGGCCGCATCATAATTCCATTCGCCGCCGGCTGGCCGTTGCCCCTCCATAAGCAAGGCATGTTCGCGGCGCATGGCTCGGTAGAAGTGCTCCATGCGCCAAGTTCGGCGCTCTTGCGCCCAGGCGGCAAAGCGGCTGCGGCTGGCGAAGAACCTGTCGTCCGACCGCACCTCGACCGGACAGTCGATCAACGCCGGCCAGGCGTCGATCATTTCCTGAACACGCCACTCCCCCGCCTCGGTCACGACCACTCGGTTAGGGCGGAGCCTCGTGACGGCGCGCTGAACTTCGCCGGTGAGCCCGCCGCTATTGCCTGGGTCGTCCAGCCGCACATAGTGGACCGCGATCCCCTGCGACCGCAACGCATCGGCGAAGTGGCGCATGGCGGACAGCACTAGAACCAGCTTTTGCTTGTGATGCCCTACGGACCAGACTTCTTCGGCCACTTCCGCCATCAGGACCGTGTCTTGCACCGCGTCCAGATCAGTAAGCGCGGACAGATCGAACGAGAGTTGGTCTCCGAATAGGACCCTTAGGACGTTCATGGCATTTCCGCTCGGCGCCCTCCGCGAGGCACTGCATCACGGCAGCGGCTGGAGCAATATTTCACGCTCTCCCAGTCGCGCGCCCATTTCTTGCGCCACGCAAATGGTCGGCCGCAACCCGTGCAAAGCTTGGTCGGCAGGTTCGCTTTAGGGTGCATCTTGGGCATGGCGTTAATCGGGTAACGCGGGTGACTTCACCCAGCGTTCAGATATCGAACTTACTGGGGCGCTCGCCATCCGCGAACCTCAATGTCATCGTCGCCAATGGCCTTACCATCCCTGACTGCCAGGAACGCCCTTGAACGGGCCTACCACTGCGCGGGTGATCCAGCCGCCGTAAAAATCTCCCGGCTGGGGCGTTACCGTTTCGCCATCGACGCTGCAATGATCGAAGGGCCCGGCATAGAAAGCGATATGATCGCGCAGCAGCATGAACGTCTTGCTTGGGTTCGGGTAGCTCCAGCCGACGCGCGTTAGCACGGTGTCGCCGATCACAACGTCCCAATAGACAGCCACGCCCTTCCATTCGCAGAACGAGACACCGTCGGCGCGTCGCAGCACACCGGGCGCGATATCCGCTGTCGGGATGTAATAGGTGGGCGGATGGCTGGTTTCGAGTGTCCGGGTGCTCGCACGCGTATCGGCGACCATCACGCCGGCATGCTGGATCACGATGTGCGAGAGGCAGGGCTCGGCAATCGCGGGGCGTGGATATGCCCAGACGCTCTCCTGCCCGGGACCCGTGAGTTCAAGCCGCGGACTCATACCGATTGCACCTGAGCTGCTAGGCGCTGGAGCTGCGGACGTACCCGCTGCAGGCTGCGGCAGAAAGACTCGAGCGCCGCTAGCACCAGAGCGAAGGCGCCCTCCAGGCCGACGAGGCGCAGCAGCCAGATCGTCCACCGCATTGACCCTAACGCTGCGACGCTGGGTACTACCATGCCATCTTTTCTGTTGTGGAATCGCCCAAGCACGTCGCCGCGCTTGATTGGGCAGGCCGCATGCCGCCCAGTCACCGCGTCAATGAAGTGAATCGCGCCGCGCCGATAATGCCGACGCACAAGTGCTATCTCGCGGCGGCACAGAGGGCGGCGCTTGTCTTGTCCGACGATCAAGTTTGCCATGTCATGAGAATATGGGGCGCGGAGCGACAAAGTCACCATATCGATGTCATGACAGGGCATTGTCAGAGCAAAATCTATCTTGACCTTTGAGGCCCTCGCCCCGCGCAGGACCGCCGCTGTCTTCATTGATATTTTTCTCGGCGTCGGGGCGCGAATTGGTCTGCACCCCTTGAAGTGATCCATCTCTTATGTTGGTCCGAGGACCATTTTGGATGGATGGAACGATGGCAAGGAAGCGGCACAAGCCGGAAGAGATCGTCGCCAAGCTGCGTCAGGTGGATGTCCTGACCGGTCAGGGCCGATCGATCGCCGAGGCGGTGAAGACGATCGCGGTGACGGAGACGACGTATTTTCGCTGGCGGGCGGAGTACGGCGGGATGAAGAGCGACCAGGTCAAACGGCTCAAGGAGCTGGAGCTGGAGAACACGCGGCTTCGGCGTGCGGTGTCGGACCTCACTCTGGACAAGCTGATCCTGAGGGAGGCTGCCCGGGGAAACTTCTAAGCCCTGCCCGTCGCCGAGCGTGCGTGGACAGGGTCAAGGCTGAG
>JBBRPO010000039.1:0-43489 GCA_038227865.1 Caulobacterales bacterium | reverse complement strand
TCCGCGATCTCCTGGTCACCGCCAGGATCATCGCCTCCGACGAGACCACCACCCGGATCGACGGCGCCACCCATTGGCAGTGGGTGTTCATCTCCGACAAGGCGGTGTTGCATCAGATCGCCCCGCGCCGCGCCAAGACCGTCGCCGAGGCGGTGATGGGCGACCATCGTCCCGAGGTCTGGGTGTCGGATCGATATGCCGGCCAGCAAGACCTGGCCCAGGCCCACCAGGCCCACCAGGTCTGCCTCGCCCACGTGCTGCGAGACGTGCAGTACGCCATCGACTGCGGCGACACGATCTTCGCTCCCAAGATCCGCGATCATCTGCGATGGGCCATCAGGGTGGGCCAGCGACGAAGCCGGCTGAAGGACAGCACCCTGGCCGCCTACGCCGCCAAGGCCGATCGAAAGCTCGACGATCTGATGCTCGCCCCCGTGGCTCACCCCGCCGGGAAGGTCCTGCTCAAACAGATCAAGGGATGGCGAACAAAGTTCTTTGTCTTCATGACCAATCGAGACGTGCCGCCCACCAACAATATCTCCGAGCGCGAAATCAGACCCTCGGTGGTGTTCCGCAAGGTGACCAACGGCTTCCGATCAGACTGGGGCGCTCAGATCCACGCCGGATATCGATCCGTCACCGGAACGGCCCGCATCAACGGTCAGCCAGCCCTCGACGCCATCCGCGACCTCATCGACGGAAACTTTGCCGTCGCCTGACGGACCCCTCGCCACCCCCCTGAGCAATTACACATCGCCAGCTGACTGGTGATCCAGCTTGAGATACCAGCGGATTGAACATCTAAGATCGAAGTATCGGTCGGGCCAAACGTACACTGAGTAAGTAACCGAGAAGCGCTCTCAGGACTTACTGATGAATCAAGGGCCGACTTCGGCGACCTTGAACTTCCGATTGTCTTAAGCGCCGCGCCGCCTACCGTCGCCACAGCCGAAAGAGTCGCCAGTCCGATCAGGGCCGAACGCTCGCGTGTATCGCCGCTCACGCGCGTAAACCATTTATCATCGAACCCCCCATTTGGTCCGGCCAAGCAATTCACTTGGCAGTAATGAGATCAAGGGCGCGTGCGTGGCAGCTGTCAAGGACGAAAAGAAAGTGAGATATTATTTAACGTTTTGTTACATTCAACAAATTGTTCATTGAGTGAGACTTGGTATTCTCTCCAAAAGACTGGGCCTTAAATTTAAGGTGAGTTAACGTCTTGTTTCCGGTTCCTCACAGACGATCGTGCCCTTGGCCCGGTCTCGACTATTTCCCACCTGGCGAAAGTCTGAGGCCGAGGTTTACAGTGGCGCTCTTTCAACTTGGTTGAATGGCCAACCCGGGTTTAGTATGTCAGAAAAGGTATGGCAGAAGAGAAATAGGATTTACAGAATACTAATCTCTTGTAAATTCATCTTGTTGTATTTTTCTTACCCACGAGTGCCCGACAGCGGAAATTTGCTAATATTTAAGGCAAATACACAGTCATCGAGATCAGCGGCGAGTGACGGAAAACCGCAGCAATTCGTGCTGGGGCAGGTCCCAGCCGGGCTTGAGCACCAGAGCCTGTTGATAGTCGAGGTAGGCCGAGGTCTCATCGTCCATGCCCTCGTAGGCAATGGCCCGGTTGTAGTAGGCCTTGGCGGGCTCCTTGACGCCGAGCGTCAGGGCCTTGTCGATGTCGCTCAAGGCCTCTTTGTAACGCTTCTTGCCCAGATACATGGCCCCACGATTGACCCAGGCTTCGCCCACGTCGGGGATCAGGGCGATGCCCGCGTCAAGATCGGTCCGGGCGGCGTCATATTCACTGCGAAGCAGCTTCATCACTCCGCGGTTGATCAGGGTGCCACCCCGGTCACGCGGTTCGAGCAGCTCGGTATCCAAAGCGAAGTTGCAGGCCGCCAGGGAGGCGTTGTCCGACTTGCCCGCCTTGGCGGCCAGATAGCAGTCCTGCGCCTCCCCGCCACCAAGCACCGAAATCGCCGCCGAGGCCGGGCCAACCGCCAGGGCCACCACAGCCATCAAGCCCCATAGGATTTTCACTACCCTTCTCCCTGATCATCCGGCCCGACCGTCCAGGCCAAGGGTTACGCCACGGCCGGCGCTTGTCAATTTAACCGCCAAGCACATCCTTGGGATCGGCGAGGTTGAGGAGGGGCTCGCCCGCGACGAACCGGCTCAGATTATCCAGGAACAGGCCGGCGTTGCGGGCGGTCTGGCCGCCTGTGACGCCGGAGCAATGCGCGGTCACGCTGACACGAGGATGACGCCAGAACAGACTGTCCGACGCCAGCGGCTCGGTGTCGAAGACATCCAGCACCGCGTGCCGAGGCACGCCTCGCTCAAGCGACGCCAGCAGGGCCGCCTCGTCCACGAGCCCGCCGCGCCCGATGTTCACCAGCACCGAACCGGGTTTCATCGCGGCGAAGAATCCAGCGTCGGCCATCCGGCGCGTCGACGGATTGAGCGGCGAGCAAAGCGCCACCACGTCGGCGGATGGCAGGATCGACCGCATGGCCTCCATCGGGAGAATGGCTTCCGCGAGTGGGTGGGCCGTCTGGTCGCGCCGAACGCCGATAACACGCGCGCCGAACCCCCCCGCGCGCGCGGCCACCGCCTGGCCAATCGCGCCAAATCCGATGATCAGCCAGGTCGAGTCCAGGACCTCTCGTGTCTGCAATTCCCGCCACTGGCCCGCGGCCTGGGCCGCGCGGCGCTCTGGACCGCGCTGAAAAACGTCGAGAACGCCCGCCACCACGAAATCGGCGATACCGACCGCCTGGCCATGGCTGGTGGTGAGGTGCGCGCCCTTGGCGACAATGGCGGAGAAGAACGGGCTTTCGAAGCCAGCCGCGGCGCTCTGAACCCATCGCAGGTTTGGAGCCGCAATGACCGCTCCGGCGAAGGCGCGGGCGGCGGGAGCCATGTAGAGCGCTTCGCTAAACCAAACGATATCCGGGTTCGCGTCGGAGGGAGCCACCGCATGGCCTTGAAGAGTGATAACGCCCGTGTCGTCCATGATCAGGATGTCGAGGTCCGGCGCCCTGGCGTCGATCTCGGCGGCAACGGCGGGATAGGACGGGGCGTAGATGAGCAGGCGGGTCACTCTGGCGACTTCCTTGGGATTGGGGCATTGGCGGCTCTGAAAAACCGTCTTTGCCGCGCTTTGCGGTCGCGGGCGAGTCCCGAGACGAGGATGACGGCGTGGGAGGCCGCGGCTGATGACTGGCGATGTGACCAAACTGCTCGGCGCCGGACCCGGCCGCACCTGGGTTCAGCCTGAATTGGCGGGACTGGGTCGGCTGCCGGCGCGCGCCACACTTTACCCGTTTCCAAACCCCGAGACGGCCAGGACATGCGACCGAGAAACTTCGCCCTGGTTCCTGAGCCTGAACGGCGACTGGCGCTTCCGCCTGGCGACGCGCCCGGAGGCCGTTCCCCCGAATTTCACCGATCGGGCTTTCGACGATACCGGCTGGGCGTCGCTTCCCGTGCCGTCCAACTGGACGATGCATGGGCATGACCGGCCGCACTACACCAATGTGCGGATGCCCTTCGACATCCCGCCGCCCAATGTGCCGGATGACAATCCGACCGGGCTCTACCGTAGAACAGTCCGGGTTCCGGCGGACTGGAGCGGGCGACGGATCGTGCTGCATGTCGGGGGCGCCGAAAGCGTGCTGTACGTTTGGGTGAACGGCGAGGCGGTGGGGATGGGCAAGGACAGCCGCCTGCCCCAGGAGTTCGACCTGACGCCGTTCGTGGCGCCGGGCGAAGAGGCCCTGATCTGCTGCTCCGTGATCAAGTGGTCGGATGCATCGTTCGTCGAGGATCAGGACCAATGGTGGATGGGCGGCATCCACCGAGAGGTATTTCTGTATTGCACCGGCCGGACCTGGATCGACGACGTGTTCGCCGTCGCGGCGCTGAAAGAAGACTTGATCGAAGGCTGTCTGACGGTGACGGCGAGGCTCGGCTTTGCCGACCCGCCACGTGACGGTTGGATCGTGCGCGCCGACCTGTTCGATGGCGATGGACGCCCCGTCCTGACCGAACCTCTGACGGGCACGGTAAAGGCCAATGGCGCCGATCATCATCCCTATCGCGGGCCGCTGAACATCGTGACGCTGACGGCGGATATTCCCGCTCCCGCGCCGTGGTCGAGCGAAAGCCCCGCGCTCCACACCCTGGTGGTGTCACTACACGATGGCGACGGCCCGGCCGTCGAAGCGACGTCCTGCCGGGTCGGCTTCCGGCGGGTGGAACTGGGCGACCGGGAACTGCTGATCAACGGCAAGCCGGTGATGATCGCCGGAATGAACCGCCACGAGCACCATCCGGTTCGTGGCAAGACCATCACCCGCGAGGACATGATCGCCGATATCGAGCTGATGAAGCGGTTCAACGTCAACGCGGTGCGCTGTTCACACTATCCCAACGCCGAGGCGTGGTACGACCTGTGCGATGAATACGGCCTCTATCTGATCGACGAGGCTAATGTAGAGGCCCACGCCTATCTGCATCAACTCTGCGCCGACCCACGCTACGCGACCCAGTTCCTGGAGCGGGGCTTGCGCATGGTGGAGCGCGACAAGAACCACCCCAGCGTTGTCGTCTGGTCGCTGGGCAATGAGAGCGGCTATGGCCCCAATCACGACGCCATGGCCGGGTGGATCCGACGGCGCGACCCGTCCCGGCCGTTGCACTACGAGGGCGCGATCTGGGGTTGGGACAAGTCGGTAAAGACCGGCTTCGGCGAGGGGCCTGGCGCGGGGGACGGCGGCAAGCCGGCCAGCGACCTGATCTGTCCGATGTATCCGTCGATCGAGAGCCTGGTCGCCTGGGCCGAAGACGACGATCCCGCCGACCGGCGGCCAATGATCCTGTGCGAATATTCCCACGCCATGGGCAATTCCAACGGCTCTCTCGGCGACTATTGGGACGCCTTCGAGACCCATCATGGCCTTCAGGGTGGCTTCATCTGGGAATGGGCCGACCATGGCATTCAAAAGCACGACGACCGGGGACGGCCGTTCATGGCCTATGGCGGCGATTTCGGCGACACGCCCAACGACCTGAACTTCTGTTGCGACGGCATCGTCGGCGCCGACCGGATTCCACATCCGGGATTGTGGGAGTTCAAGAAGCTGGTCCAACCGGTGACGGTGACCTGGGAGGATGAGGCCGCCGGCCGGCTGAAGGTCCGCAACAGGCGCGATTTCACCGACCTCTCCGATCTGATCGGGACCTGGGTTCTGGAAGCGGACGGCGAGGCGGTGGCGCGGGGGCGGTTGCCCGCCCTCAAGACCCGGCCTGGCGCAAGCGAGGTGGTGACAATCGATCTTCCGCCGATGGCCACGTCGGAGGCGCGGGAGATGTTTCTGACCGTGCGCTTCAACCTGGCTTTGGCGACGCGCTGGGCGTCCGCCGGGCACGAGGTGGCGTGGGACCAATTGGACCGCGGACGTCTCGCTCGCAAGGAAGCAACGGGTGGGCGAGACGCCCGTGGTCCGGGGAAGAGGCTCCGCGTAGAGCAGGACGGGGTCGGTATCCGCGTCATCGGCGAGGGTTTCGAGGTAGGCTTCTCCGCCGCCGAGGGGCGGCTGTCGCGGTTGACCTGGCGCAATCATCCGGTCCTCACCGGCGGGCCCCGCCTGCAGATCTGGCGCGGCGCCACGGATAACGACGGCATCAAGGGGTGGACCGGCCAGAAGCGCAAGCCGCTCGGCCGGTGGAAGGCGGCGGGTTTGGACAACCTTGCGTTCCTGGAGCCGACCTTGACGGTCTCTCATGGCGCGGATGGCGCGGTGGTGGTGACGATCGTACAGATCGTCGCCTGCGAAGCCGCGGGGGGGGTGGTCCATACTCACAGCTATGAGATCGGCGACGATGGCGCCCGTCTGTTCGTTCGTAACGATTTCCGTGTCGACCCGGCGCTCGACGACCTGCCGCGTTTGGGTGTAACCATGACCCTGCCCGACGACTTCGAGGCTCTGGAATGGTTCGGGCGCGGGCCGTTGGAAAACTACATCGACCGCAACCGCGCGGCGGCCGTGGGCTGCTGGTCGGGCGCGGTAAGCGGACAATATGTTCCCTATGTTCTGCCGCAGGAGCACGGCAACAAGACCGACCTGCGGTGGATCGAGCTGGCGGGCGACCACGCCGCGGTCCGCTTCACGCCCGCCGACCTGTGCGAGGGCTCGGCCACGCGGTTCACCCCTGCCGACCTGTTCGCCGCCGCCCACACTACCGACCTGACCCCCCGCACCGAGGTTATCGTCAACCTGGACGTCCGCCAGCGTGGCCTGGGCACGGGCAGCTGCGGCCCCGACACACTCGATCGATATCGGATCGGGGCCGGGGACTATCGTCTGGATTTCGAGATCAGTCCCGCCATCCGGTGCGTGCCCTGACAAACACCCTAACAAAACCCATTGTGAGCGCACGCCGGTTTTGATCTATGGCCGACAAACGCGCGCCGCCGGCCGCCAGGAGCAACCCAACGATGTCCCGCATGAAATTCGGCGCCTTTCTCGCGCCGCACCATCCGATCGGCGAGCATCCGATGCTGCAGTTCCGCAACGACCTGGTGCTGGCCAAGCACCTCGACACCTTGGGCTATGACGAGTTCTGGTGCGGCGAGCACCACTCCACCGGCTGGGAGATCATCGCTTCACCGGAGATGTTCCTGGCGGCGGCGGGTGAACACACTCACACCATCAAGCTGGGCACCGGGGTGGTTTCGCTGCCCTATCATCACCCGTTCAACGTCGCCCAGCGCATCGTGCAACTCGACCACATGACCCGCGGGCGGGTGATCTTCGGTTCCGGCCCCGGCGCGCTGCCCTCGGACGCCTATGTGCTGGGGATCGACCCGATGGTGCAGCGCGACCGTCAGGACGAGGCGATCGGGGTGATCAAGCGCCTGTTCGCCGGCGAGCGGGTGACGCACGACAGCGAGTGGTTCACCCTCCGCGACGCCCGGCTGCAGCTTTTCCCCTATCAGGAGGACCTGCCGTTCGCGGTGGCCTCGCAAGTCAGCCCCTCGGGCATGACCCTGGCCGGCAAATATGGGGCCGGCGTGCTGTCGATCGGCTCGATGTCCACCGCCGGCCTGCTGGCCCTGCCAACCCAGTGGAGCTTCGCCGAGGACGCCGCCGCCAAGCACGGCAAGACCGTCGATCGCAAGAACTGGCGGGTGGTGATGACCTGGCACGTGGCCGAAACCCGCGCCGAGGCCAGGGCGCAGGCCGGCGAGGGCCTGATGCAGTGGCACAACGAATACAACGTCGGCACCCTGATGCGGCCGGGCGTGCTGCCGTTCAAGTCGCCCGATGACGCGGTGGACCAGACGGCCTTCAGCGACGGCTCCGTGGCGGTGATCGGCACCCCGGACGATCTGGTGAAATCCATCCGGGGCCTGATGGAGATCAGCGGCGGGTTCGGTACGGTGATCGGCTTTGCTCACGACTGGGCCAACCGCGAGAACACCCTGCGCAGCTGGGATCTGGTGGCCCGCTATGTGATCCCGGAGATCAACGGCTTGCTGGAAGGCTATCGGACCTCGCGGCAATATGTGGTCGAACACCGCGAGTCCTTTGACCGCGCCGGGGCGGCGGTGATGCAGAAGATCATGGGCAACGAGCGAGCGGCGGCGGCGCTACAGGAAACCATGGCCGCCCAGACCGCCACCACCGGCGGCCACACGCCGGATCTGCAAATGGAAAAGGCGCGATAAAGCCCGGAGGCGGGTCCGGTGACCGACCGCTCCCCTCTGGTCGCCGGCGTCGAACTGGGCGGAACCAAGGGAGTCGCCCTGATCGCGCGGGGGCGGCGGATCCTGAGGCAGGCGCGAATTGCAACCACCTTTCCGGATGAAACTCTGACGGCCCTTTCCGACCAGATCACGGAATGGACGGGTGGGCTCGGGCCGCTGGACGCTCTGGGGATCGCCAGCTTCGGCCCATTGGGGCTCGATGCCGAGCGGCGGGATTTCGGGTTCATCACCCAGACCACCAAGCCCGGTTGGTCGAACCTTGATCTGCTGGGTCATTTCCGGGCGCGGTTCGAGGCCCCGATCGGGTTCGACACCGATGTGGCCGGGGCGGCGATCGCCGAGACGATGTGGGGCGCGGGGGTTGGCCAGAGTGTGTTCGTCTACGTGACCGTGGGAACCGGCATCGGCGGCGGCATCGTCGTAGGCGGCCAGCCGATACACGGAAGCATCCATCCCGAGATCGGTCATTTGCGCGTCCGGCGGGCGCCGGGTGATCCATTTTCCGGCATCTGCGCTTTTCATGGCGACTGCCTCGAAGGCCTGGCGTCGGGGCCGGCGATCGCCGCCCGGGCCGGAGCGCCGGCCGAAACCCTGGGACCCGATCACCCGGTGTGGCCGACCGTGGCCGACGCCCTGGCCGAGATGGTCGTCAACCTGATCCTGACCCTTTCGCCTCAGCGAATTCTGATCGGCGGCGGGGTGATGACCGGCAAGCCGTTTCTGTTTCCGATGATCCGCGCCGCGATCCTGGTCCGGCTGGGCGGCTATGTGGCGGGGCTGACCCCGACTTTGCTGGGCCGGATGGTGCGTCCGCCGGGGCTTGGGGATCGGGCCGGCCCACTGGGCGCGGTTGCCCTTGGCTTGCGGGCCATGCCAAACCGGGCTCACGCCGATCCCTGATCCCTCCACGGACCCACACCATGGGCGTCACACTATGAAGAGCCTGCTGCTGTTCGGGGCCACCGGCGATCTGGCCAAGCGAATGCTCCTGCCGTCTTTGTTTGGCCTGGACGCCGACGGCCTGCTGCCGGACGACCTGAGGATCGTGGGCACAGCCCGCAGCGATCTGAGCGATCACGATTTTAGGACCCTGGCGGAGGCCTCCCTAGGAAACTTCATCGAGGCTGATCGCCTGAAGCCCGATCAGGTCGCCAAATTCATCGCCCGGCTGCGCTATGTCCCCCTCGACGTTTCGGCGCCGGAGCAGTTCATGGCCCTGCGTAACGTGCTCGGCGAGGCGCCGGGCGATGGCCTGAGAATCTTCCTGTCCACCGCTCCATCGCTGTTCGGTCCCACCATCGCCGGCCTGGCCGCCGCGGGCCTGACCGGCGACCAGACCCGCCTGGCCCTGGAGAAGCCACTCGGACATGACCTGGCCTCAAGCCGCGTGATCAATGACGCCGTGGCTTCTGTGTTCCCTGAGGAGCGGACCTTCCGCATCGATCACTATCTGGGCAAGGAGACGGTGCAGAACCTGCTGGCGCTGCGGTTCGGCAACGCCCTGTTCGAGCCGCTCTGGAACGCCCAGGGCATCGACAATATCCAGATCACCGTATCGGAAACCGTCGGCCTGGAGGGCCGCATGGGTTTCTATGACGACGCCGGCGCCCTTCGTGACATGGTCCAGAACCACATGCTGCAACTGCTGGCCCTGACGGCGATGGAGCCGCCGGCGCGGTTCGACGCCACCAGTGTGCGCGACGAAAAGGTCAAGGTGCTGCGCTCCCTGCGGCCCATCGACCGACACACCACCCCCACCCACACGGTGATCGGCCAATACGGCGCCGGCGCGGTGGGCGGCCAGCCGGTGAGGGCCTATGCCGAGGAACTGGGCCGCGCATCGGCCACCGAAACCTTCGTGGCTCTTAAGGCGCACGTGGACAACTGGCGGTGGCGGGGCATCCCGTTTTATCTGCGAACGGGCAAGCGCCTGCCGGCCCGCCAGACCGAAATCTTCATCCAGTTCAAGGCCGTGCCTCATTCGATCTTCGCCGGCGCCGGCGCGGCCCTGCAGCCCAACAAGCTGATCATCCGCCTGCAACCCGAGGAAGCGATCACCCTGCGGGTGATGATGAAGGAGCCGGGCCTGGACCGGGCCGGCATGCGCCTGCGCGAGGCGCCGCTGGATATCAGCATTCCCAACGCCTTCGCCGATTCCCGCCGCCGGATCGCCTATGAACGCCTGCTGCTGGATCTGCTGGACGGCGACCCGACCCTGTTCGTGCGGCGCGACGAGGTCGAGGGTCAATGGACGTGGGTCGATGGCATCCGCGCCGGCTGGGCGGCCAACGGCATGACGCCCCGGCATTACGCGGCCGGTACCTGGGGTCCCTCGGCGGCCATCGCCCTGACGGAACGGGATGGAGTGACGTGGCATGATTGAGACGGCGATCCATTCAACCCTGGCGGCCGTGACCGAGCGCATCGTCCGGCGCAGCGCCCCGACCCGGCGCGCCTACCTCGATCTGATCTCCCGCCAGCGCGAAAGCGGGGTCGATCGGCCCGTGATGAGCTGCGCCAACCTGGCCCACGGCTTCGCGGCCGCCGGCCAGGACAAGGCGGCGATCCGCTCGGGCAAGGCGATGAACATCGGCGTGGTGACCGCCTACAACGACATGCTGTCGGCTCATCAGCCCTATGCCCGCTATCCCGAGGCCATCAAGCTCTACGCCCGCGAGGTCGGGGTCACGGCCCAGGTGGCGGGCGGCGTGCCCGCGATGTGCGACGGGGTCACCCAGGGCATGGCCGGCATGGAGCTGTCGCTGTTCAGCCGCGACACCATCGCGCTATCGACCGCGGTGGCGCTAAGCCACGGCATGTTCGAGGGCGCCCTGCTGCTGGGCATCTGCGATAAAATCGTGCCCGGCCTACTGATCGGCGCTCTGCGCTTTGGCCACCTGCCGATGATCATGGTTCCGGCCGGACCGATGCCCTCGGGCCTGGCCAACCGCGAGAAACAACGGGTGCGGGCGCTTTACGCCCAGGGCCAGGCCAGCCGGGACCAACTGCTGGAGGCGGAGAGCGCCAGCTATCACGGCGCCGGCACCTGCACGTTTTTCGGCACCGCCAACTCCAACCAGATGATGATGGAGGTGATGGGCCTGCATCTGCCGGGCGCCGCGTTCGTCAATCCAGGCGCCAGGCTGCGGTCGGCCCTGACGCGCGCGGCGGTGCACCGGCTGGCGGCCATCGGCTGGAAGGGCGCCGATTATCGTCCCCTGGGGCTTTGCGTCGACGAGAGGGCCATCGTCAACGCCGCGGTGGGCCTGATGGCCACGGCCGGTTCGACCAACCACGCCATCCACCTGCCGGCCATCGCCCGGGCGGCGGGGATCATCATCGACTGGGAGGACATGGACCAGCTGTCCCAGGCCACTCCCCTGCTGGCCCGAATCTATCCCAACGGCGCGGGCGACGTGAACCAGTTCGAGGCGGCCGGCGGCATGGCCTTCGTGATCAGGGAACTGCTCGGCGCCGGCCTGCTGCACGGCGACATCCTGACCGTGGCCGGCGACGACCTGTGGGCCTATGGCCGCTCCCCCGGCCTGACCGGCGACACTCTGGCCTGGTCCGACCCACCGGCCAAAAGCCGCGACGAGACCATGCTGCGCGGGGCGGCGGCGCCCTTCGCGCCCGACGGCGGCATGCGTCTTGTCACGGGCAATCTCGGCCGGGCCATCATCAAGACCAGCGCCGTGGCCGAGTCCCTGTTGACCATCGAGGCCCCCGCCCGGGTGTTCACCGACCAGGAAGCGGTGCAAGCCGCGTTCGCGGTGGGTGAACTGAACCGCGACGTGGTGGTGGTGGTCCGCTTCCAGGGACCCCGCGCCAACGGCATGCCGGAGCTGCACAACCTGACCCCACCGCTAGGCGTGCTGCTGGACCGGGGATTCAAGGTTGCCCTGGTCACCGACGGACGCATGTCCGGCGCCAGCGGCAAGGTTCCCGCCGCCATCCATTTGACGCCGGAAAGCCTGGGCGGCGGGCCGATCGGCAAGCTGCGGGATGGCGACGTGGTTCGCCTGTGCGCGCGCACCGGCGAACTTCGCGCCAAGGTCGATCGGGGCGAATGGGACGCGCGCCCGCACGCCGCGCCGCCACCTGGCGCCATGGGAACCGGCCGCGAACTGTTCGCGTTCATGCGACATGGCGCCGACGGTCCCGAACAGGGCGCCTCGGCGATGCTGGCGGCGGCCGGACTTTAAGAAGGGGGGACTTTAACATGACCAATATCGACGACCTGATGCGGCTCTCCAGCGTCATTCCGGTGCTGATCATCAACGACCCCGCCATGGCCCAGCCTCTGGCGCGAAGCCTGGTCGCCAAGGGCTATCCCGTCCTGGAGGTCACTCTGCGCACTCCAGCGGCGCTGGAGGTGATCGCCGAAATGGCCAAGGTCGACGGCGCGATCGTCGGGGCCGGGACGGTTCTGAACCCCGCCGACCTGGACGCCAGCCTGAAGGCCGGCGCGCGGTTCATCGTCAGCCCGGGTTTGACCGAGTCCCTGACCCGCCACGCCATCGCCCGCGGCGTGCCGTTCCTGCCCGGCGTCGCCACGGCGGGGGACATCATGCGCGGGATCGACCTGGGCCTCGACCGGTTCAAGTTCTTCCCGGCGGTGGCAGCCGGCGGCCTCCCTGCCATGAAAGCCCTGGCCGCACCTTTCGCCAACATCCGCTTTTGCCCCACGGGTGGCATCACCGAAGCCACCGCTCCCGATTGGCTGGCCCTGGAGGCGGTGCTGTGCGTCGGTGGGAGCTGGGTTGCAGCGGGGCTGTGAGACCCCTATTCCCCGTGGGTTGACGCTCTCAAGCCCTCTGCCTAGACCGGCGAGCAACCGCATCGGCGGGTCCAATAACAAAACCCGAGGAGCCCCAGGTCATGCAGCGCCAGGATTTCGATGCCGTCGCCGATCGTCTGCGCAACTGGGGCCGCTGGGGTCCCGAGGACCAGCGCGGCACGCTCAACCATATCGGAGCCGAGACGCTGCGGGACGCCGCCGCCACGGTCACCGACGGCAAGCTGTTCAACCTGGGCCTGAACTTCGACAAGAACGGTCCCCAGACCGGCTCCGGTCGCTTCAATCCCAAGCTCTACGCCACCGACCTGTTCACGCCGCTCAATCCGGCCAAGCCCAGCGCGGTCTATTCCGACGACGTGATCCACATGCCGCTGCAGGCCGCTACTCAATGGGACGCCCTGGGCCACGTCCATTATGACGGGGTGCTCTACAACAACTGCAAGGCCTGCGACACTTTGAGCGAGAAGGGCGCGGCGCGGCTGGGGATCGAGCACCTGGCCACGCCGGGGATCATGTCCCGAGGCGTGCTGCTGGACATTCTGCGCCTGAAGAACGCCGATCGGCTGCCGGTCGACTACGCGATCACCGTCGACGACCTCAACGCCGCCTGCGCCGCCCAGGGCGTGACCATGCGCAAGGGCGACATCGTGCTGATCCGCACCGGGCATATCCAGCGATTTACGGTGGAAAAGGACCGGGCCGCCTTCACCGGCATGCAGCCGGGCCTGAGCCCCCTGTGCGCCGAGTGGGTGCACGATCATTCGCTGGCGGCGGTCTGTGCCGACAATCTGGCCGTGGAGGTGATGGCGCCCGCCGGCCTCACTTCGGACATGCCGCTCGCCTTCCACATGCTGTGCCTGCGGGACATGGGCTGTCCGTTGGGCGAAATGTTCAATCTGGACGCCCTGGCCGCCGATTGCGCCGAGGACGGACGATATTCGTTCCTGCTATCGGCCCCGCCGATCGCCTTCACCAACGCGTTCGGCTCGCCGGTGAACCCGCTTGCCCTGAAGTAGCCGGCCGCGGAAATGCCCGTTGCGTTGGCGCCGCCGCGCCCGTAAGCCAGCACACCCGTGAACCCGATTCTGATCATCACCGACGCCTATCACTTCGCCGCCGCCAAACATGTCGGCCAGCGCCGCAAGGGCGTGGCCGAAGAGCCCTATGTGAACCACCTGACCGAGGTGGCGGAGCTGGTGGCGCGGGCGACGGCGGGCGCCGATATCGACGCCATCGTAGGGGCGGTGCTGCATGACACGGTGGAGGACACCGACACCAGCTTCGCGGAAATCGCCGACCGGTTCGGATCGCGCGTCGCGGGCCTGGTGGCCGAGGTCACCGACGACAAGACCCTGCCCAAGGCCGAGCGCAAGCGGCTGCAGATCGAACACGCCGCCCACGCCAGCCCAGGCGCCAAGGTGATCAAGCTGGCCGACAAGACCTCCAACCTGCGCGCGCTGGCGGTCAGCCCACCGAAAGGCTGGCCGGCGGCGCGGCGGGCCGAATATCTGGCCTGGGCCGTCGATGTCGTGGCCGGTTGCCGCGGAACCAACCCCTGGCTGGAGGGACAGTTCGACGCGGCGGTGGCGGATGTCATCGCCACCGAGGGCGTCCTGGCCTGAGCAGCCGCGACCAGCATCGTCTAGAACGCGCGCCCGACGGAACCTCAGGCTTTGACGATGTTTCGCCATTCCTTACCCCTGGCCCTTGGCTGGCCCGTTTTGGCCCCTTCATGGCCCTTTTTGGCCAGTCGATGGCCCTTCGGTGGCCCTTGGTCGGCCTTGGCTTGGCCTGTCTCTGGCCCGAAACGGCCCTGGAATGGCCCGAAACGGCCGGTCCCGAAACAGTCAAGCGTTTGTTCCATATTGGATTTTTTGTTTCTGATCGCTATCCCGACCGCCCGAGCGCCCATCAGTAAGAGCGGATGGGTGCGCACCGATTGGCCACGCTCCAAGACGGGGCGCGAACCGGCGACATGTCGCAAAGAAGCATCGCCGAGAGGCTTGCGCTGATTTGACTATGAGAAAGAACGGCAGAACAATTTCATTGTGTCACTTTTGTGCGTCAAAATCAAGATAATTTAATACGAATTGCAAAAACCGTGGCGCCAGTTGAGGATTGAGAAAAATCCCTCCAGAAGTCGGTGTAGGCGAACCGTGTTCCCGCCCAGCTCGACGGCTCGCCGTAGGGGCCGTAGCTGAACGTCGCCCGCATCACCCCCGACCCGTCCGACCAGCCGATGATCGAGCCCTGCTGGTCCGCCGCCAGCCACCGCCGCGTGGCGGTTCCGGCGCCCTCATACCAGACCACCGGCTCGTCCACTCCAGGACCAGGCACATAGCGTCTGAGGATGTTGCCCGCCCCGTCGTATTCCCCCACCAGGTCCGACCCGTCATAGAGGAACGTCGTCGCCCCACCCGTGGTCTGGGTCTGCAATCGGCCCAGCGGATCATAGGCCAGGGTGGTCGCCGTCGGCGTTGAGCCGGTCAGCAACTGATTGTCCAGGCTGTAGGTGAAGGCCCGGGTTCCGTCCGACGTCAGATCGCCCCGCGCGTCATGGGTGAAAGCGGTTCCGCTGACGCTGGCGTACTGGTTCAGGCCGTTGGCCACATAGCTGGCCGTCGTGGCCGCCGGATGGGCGGTGTAGGCGTCGTTAGTCAGCGATCGCGTCAGGGTCTGGCCCGCGGCGTTGTAGCCGAAGGTGTAGGCCACCGCCGCCGATCCGGCCAGGCTCTGGATCAGGCTCTGCAACCGGCTGGCCCCGTCATAGCCATAGCTCGCCAGCAGACCCGCGCCCGAGGTCGCGCCGTTCTCCCCGATCGATGTCACCCGGTTCAGCACGTCGTAGCCATAGCTCACATACAGCGAGTTGGCTCCCGTATCCGGAAACGTCAGCCGCGTACGGTTTGCTGGCGTTCGGATCGAACTCCCGGCCGAAACTTCGTCGTTCCGTAGTGGACATCGGTTCTCCCCATCGAGAATTGTCCGAATTTGCCATGTCTCACCCAAGGGGTGCGGTCCACAGGTACGCCATGCAGCTATTTGAATATTGTGTCTCCTGATATCCCTTTGTGAAGCAGCTTCAATACACTGACTTCGTATCCCGAGGAGGATGGACCCACCTCAATTACGCGACATCCCTGAATATGCTGGATATGCTGTAATTTTGTTTCAAAAACAAATGTCACCTACCTATCCACGAATTTATAACAACTAAATCAAAATATATAACAAAAACCAAAACTACAAGATTTAATAATAATGCAAAAATTATGTATATCCAGTATTTAATTGGCGAAACCGCTCTATCTATCATAAGCAAGCCACCCATAAACTCAATTTTACCGCAAATTATTGATTTACGCAGCACATAACCAACAAAAATCGGGGTAAAATTTATTATTAATGCGAATATCATTTCAAATATACATATCCGGGGACACTATATCCAATTCGGTCCGGGGCCAAACCCTCATAACAACACCGCCTGACGCTCCACAGAGGGTTTAGGTTTGCGCCCTGGTTTCTGGCGAACGAGTGTGCGACCAAGGCTCCGCTCCAGACGGGCGGTGAACGCATCGTCGCCCAGGGGCCGGCCGGTTCGCTCCGCCGACTGGATAGCCGCATGGGCCTGGGCATCCAGCCCTCCGGCCAGAAAGTTCACCCAGTCGGGCTCGCGCTCCAGCAGCGGCGCCACGTTCACCACCCCATCGTCCCGGCCCGTCAGGTGCGCCCTGGCGCTCGACCATGGCCAATCCGGCGCCCGCGCCGCCAGCCTGGCCCGCACCGGGTTGAGCTCCACATAGCGCGCCGCCGCCATCAGATGGCTATCGTCCATCGGCGCGGAGGCAAAGCGCCCCTGCCACAGATAGCCTCGCCACCCCTCGCGGAGATTCACACCCCGGGAATAACGCCGATGCGCATCCGACAGCGCCGCCCGCAATCCGTCAGCGTCGCCGGGAACCAGGATCAGGTGGACGTGATTGGGCATCAGGCAATAGGCCCAGATCGCCACGCCCGCCGCCGCGCACCCCTCGGCCAGCAGGGCCTTGTAGGCTCGATAGTCATCATCGGAGAAGAACACCGTCTGGCGACGGTTCCCACGCTGGGTGACGTGGTGAGGGGTTCCCTCCATCACAACTCGAGCCAGACGCGCCATGCGGCCAGTGTTGGACCCCAAGCTGCGAAACGTCAATTAAATATTGTGTCCCCGGATATTCCGGATATTCGATGCGCTTGATGATGCACCCTCGGAATCTGGGACTACACGCCTAATGGGTGACCGTGGGACGTTCCAGATCGTGGTCCCCGTCGTGGCCGGTGAGCGTCGGATCCGCCCCACCCGGGGGGCGGTAGCCGGGGGTGTCGCTGGTGTGGAGATTGCCCAGCGCCAACGCCAGATACTCGGGCGTGAAGCATGGCGTCACCCCATCGAACTTCGCGGCGGCCAGCACCTGGTCGATAATGAAGTTAGGCTGGAAACTGGCGAGCGGAAAGTCGTTGCGTACACGCAGTTCCTTGATGATCTCGTCGATCACCCAATCGCCGGCTTCGAGACCATGCTTTCGCGCGACGGCCTGAAATATCAGGCGGTACTGCTCGGGGGTCGGGCCACCCACCTCGATCTTGTAGGGGATGCGGCGCAGGAAGGCGGGGTCCATCAGGCCGCCCGGTGAGAGATTGGTCGAGAAGATCACCAGTTCATCGAACGGCAGCTCGAAGGTCTTGCCGGTGTGCAGCTTGAGGTGCTCGACGCGGCTTTCCATTGGTACGATCCATCGATTGAGCAGAGCCGAGGGCGAAACCAGCTGACGGCCAAAGTCGTCAATCAGGAATATGCCACCCAGCGCCTTGATGTGTAGCGGGGCCTCATAGAACTTCGCCAGGCTGTTGAAACTCAGGTCGAGCATCTCAAGGTTCAGCTCGCCGCCCGTGATCAACAAAGGCCGCCAGCAGGCGACCCAGCGGGTGTCGATATCCTCCCGACGCAGGCTCCGCGCTTCGCTCAACTCATCATCAAGGTTCTCGATTTCCTTGTGAACCGACGGGTCGAACACCTTGATGATCTGGCCCTCCACCTCGAAGCAATAGGGGATGTAGATCACTTCCCGGAACAGGCTGCCCACGCGCTCGCCGATCGAGGTCTTGCCGTTGCCGGGCGCTCCGTAGAGCAGGATGGAGCGCCCGGAGTTTACCGCCGGACCGATTTCGCGCACCAGCGCCGGAGAAACGATCAGATCCCTGAAGGCCCGGTCGACCATCGCCCGGTCCACGCGCTCGGCGGCGATCCTCTGGCGCTCGATCTGTTCGCAATAGACTCCCAACGGCACCGGCGCGGGCCCTATGTATTCATTCTGCTCCATGGCTTGGCGGGCCCATTCCTTGCCTTTCAGGGAAAGCGCATAGCGCATCTGGGTCACGCCGCCCTGGCGTTCGGCCCCGAGAACCTCCAGCAACTGGCGCTCGGTGGCCTGATCCACCAGCGCCCGGACAGCCCGGGGCGGCAGTTTCATGACGGCGCCGAGGTTGGAGAGCGTTGTCTCGGAACTCTGATGGATGACCTTGACCATAAGATTGAGCAGGCTGGCCGCTGAAAGCCCGGTATCCTCAAGGGAGATCGGCGAATTGGGAGCCATGTTCATCACGCGATCGAGATCGGCGGCCCGCACGTTGCCCAGGCGCGTCAGGCAATCGCGCAGCGTGCCGCCGTTAACCCCCTGGCTCTCGCGAGCCGCCACGATATCCTCCGCCGTCGCCAAGCCGTTAGCGATGAGTATGTTAGCGATTCGCAACGACGCCCCCGAATGCAATGCACAACCTCGCCACCATATATTCCAATTTCACTACGATTGCGCGGCGCGTCTCTATCGTTTGGAGACAATCTATTGGCCATAAAGGTGAATTTTAACGAATATTCTCGGCCAGATTTTTCATGAAATACGAAAATTGCGGAACTGGGAGATGTGTAGTCCCAAATTTCGGCATTGTTTATAAGTAGTTAACATTATTTACTGAAAATGCCCTGGCTAGGCGGCGACATCCGCCAGAGAACGCCCGCTCTAATCCACCGCCTCGGGCGCCAGGACGTAGACCCTCGAGCAATATTCGCAGGTGACGTGAATCTGGCCGTCGGGCTCGACCATTTCGGCGCGCTCCTTGGGGGGGAACGATCGCAACATGCCGACGATCTTTTCCTGGGAACAGCGGCAAAAGCCGGTCAGGGCCTTGGCCGGGAACAGGCGCACGCCGTCTTCGTGAAACAGCCGCCAAAGCAGGGTCTCGCTGGCCAAGGTGGAGTCGATCAGTTCGTCCTCGCCCACGGTTTCAAAAAACGCCTGGGCGGTATTCCAGGCTTCCTCGGTGGATCCGCGCGTCGGATCCTCGGCGATGTTCTGGATCAGCAGCCCTCCGGCCCGCCAGCGGGGGCCGGACCCGTCGTCAGCCTGGCCGACCGCCAGGCGCACGCGCGTCGGCGTCTGTTCCGACTGGGCGAAATAGGTTTCGGCGCACAAGGCCAGGGTCTCGCCCTCGATCGGCGTGACGCCTTGGTAGCGATCCATGTCCGGACCCTGGTCCACGGTCATGATGAACACGCCCTGGCCCAGCAATGAGCCGGCGCCGGGCCTTATGAAGCCCTTGCCGGCCTCGGCGACCCGCTCGGCGTCGAAACGGCAATAGCCGCGCAGGGCGCCGCTGGTGTCATAGTCGGCCACCACATAGGCCACCGGACCATCCCCCTGGGCCTGAACGATCAACCGCCCCTCGAATTTCAGGCTGGCGCCCACCAGGGCCGCTAGAGCGCAGGCTTCACCCAGCAGATTGGCCACGGCTTCCGGATAGGCGTGCCGGGTCAGCACCTCCTCCACCGCGGGGCCGAGGCGGACAATGCGGCCGCGAACGGGCTGGCCTTCGATCTGAAAGGGAGCGACGAGGTCGTCGGTAAGGGTCTGGGTCACGGCGCGCATATAGGGCTAAGGCGCGGGAATTCCACTATGGCCGCAACGCATGGCGGCGGTCGGGTCACACTTCCCCCGCCCGCTGTTCGATAGCGGCGACCACCCCCAGCACGTCGGTCGGGGTGGCCATTTCATCGGATTCGGCGTCGACGCGATTGCTCAGATGGGGTGTGTCCCGCCGCATCTCTTCAAGCAGGGCGATGATCTTGGCGGCTTTCTTGTCCGCCAGTATGGCCAGTTCCAAGGTGAGTTGGCTTCGACGCTCGGCCAGAACATCCTCTCGGCGCTGGGTGACCAGGATCAACACCGCCACCAGCAGGGCCGCGCAGGTGGCCGCCAGCTCCAGCCACGAAAAGGCGTGCAAGTGGCCGCCGCTCGGGTTGAAAGCCATGATCAGGCCGGTCCAGAGAGCGATGCCCAGCACCATGGCGATCAGGGCGGCGGGCGTCCCGACCAGGGCCGTCAGCCGGTCCAGGACACGCTGAGTGAGGCTGGCGGCGCGATGGTGCGCCAAGTGAAACTCCGACAGAGCATCTATGGAATCGATCAGATGGTCGGCAAGGTCGCCCCGAGAAGGTTCCTGAGTCTTGGTTTTGGAATCCATGTGCAACCGTAACGGAGGATCGCTGGTAAACGTTCCGGCGAGAGCCTGGTGGAAATGGCCTCAGATGGCCCCAAAGCACCAGGCCAGGATCGACTTCTGGGCGTGAATGCGATTTTCGGCCGCGTCCCAGACCAGGGATCTGGGGCCGTCGAGCACCTCGTCGGTGACCTCCTCGCCCCGGTGGGCCGGCAGGCAGTGGAGAAACATCGCCTCCGGTCCCGCGAGATCCATCAGGTCATCGTCAACCGCGAACGGCGACAGGGCGATCATGCGCGCGTTATAGTCGACATCACCCATGGAGACCCAGGTGTCGGCCACTACACAGTCGGCGCCGCGCACCGCCTCGCGCGGGTCGTCGCTCAGCTCCACCCGACCGCCGGCTTCTACGGCGCGGGCGAGGTCGGCGCCGCAGGGACTATATTGTGCCGGGGTGGCGATCTTCAGGCGGAACCCAAGCTTGCCGGCGGCGTGCAGATAGCTGGCGCAGACATTGTTGCCGTCGCCCACCCAGGCGATGGTCTTGCCGGACACCGGCCCGCGATGGGCTTCGAGGGTCATCAGGTCGGCGATGATCTGGCACGGATGGCTGGCGCCGGTCAGGCCGTTGATCACCGGCACGTCGGCGGCGCCGGCGAAACGCTCCACCGTGTCGTGTTCATTGGTGCGAAGCATCACCGCGTCGACCATCCGCGAGAGAACCCGGGCAGTGTCCTCCACCGTCTCGCCCCGGCCGAGCTGCATGTCGGCGCCGGTGGAGATGATGCTGGCGCCGCCGAGCTGGCGCATGGCGGCGTCAAACGAAAACCGCGTGCGGGTGGAGTTCTTCTCGAAGATCATCGCCAGGGTGCGGCCCGCCGCCGGGGCGTCGTCATCCACCCGGCCTTGGGTCCAGCCCGTCCGCGCCGCCTTGCGGCGATGGGCGTCGTCCAGAATGCCGCGGAGCGTCGCGGCGTCCAGCGCCCAGAGGTCGACGAAATGCCGAGGCTCGGTCACGCCGCCGCCTGCTCGCGCGCGGCCTCGCAGGTGCGCTCCAGCTTTTCGACCGCCTCGCGGGCTTCGGCGTGGGTAAGCAGAAGCGACGGCAGCAGGCGCACGCAGTTGTCGCCGCCGCCGGCGACCAGCAGATGCTGGTCCCGGGCCAAGGCCATGAAGGTCCGGTTGTTGGGAATCAGCTTGATGCCGATCAGCAGACCCTTGCCGCGAATATCGGCGACCACGTCCGGGAAGCGTTCCTTCAAGCCGTGCAACTGCTGGGTGAAATAGCCGGCGATCTCGCGCACATGTTCCAGGGTCTCGGGCGCGCTCAACTCATCGAACGCCGCCAGACCCACGGCCATAGCCAGCGGATTGCCGCCGTAGGTCGAGCCGTGCGAGCCGACGGTCATGCCCGCCGCGGCGTGGGCGGTGGCCAGGCAAGCGCCCACGGGAAAGCCATCGCCGAGCGCCTTGGCGACACACATGATGTCCGGCGCGGCGTTCGTCGCCCATTCGTGGGCGAACAGCTTGCCGGTGCGGCCCAGGCCGCACTGGATCTCGTCATAGATGAGTAGAACGCCGTGGGCGTCGCACAGTTCGCGCAGGCCGGTGAGGCATACCTCCGGCACCGCGCGGGCCCCGCCCTCGCCTTGCACGGGTTCGAGGATCACCGCCGCCGTGGTCGGCTTGGCGATGGCGGCCTTGATCGCCTCCATGTCCCCGAACGGCAGGCTGACGTAGCCTGGCAGGGCGGGGCCGAAGCCCTCGACATAGGACGGATTGCCGGCCGCATAGACAGCCGCATAGCTGCGGCCATGGAATGCGCCCTCGAAGCCGACGATGTCGATGCGCTCGGGCTGGCCGTTGGCCCAATGGAACTTGCGGGCCGTCTTAAGCGCGCATTCGATCGCCTCGGTGCCGGAATTGGTGAAGAACACCACCTCGGCGAAGGTCTCCTCGGTCAGACGCGCGGCCAAGACTTCCTGGCCCGGAATGCGGAACACGTTGGAGACATGCCACAGTTTCTGGGCCTGGTCGGTCAGGGCCTTGACCAGTTTGGGATTGGCATGGCCCAGGCCCGTGGTGGCGATCCCGGCCATGCAGTCCAGATAGGCTTCGCCCTCGGCGGTGTACAGTCGGGCGCCTTCGCCGCGCTCGAACGCCAGCGGCGCGCGGTTGTAGACCGCCATGATGTGATCGTGTGGAACGGTGGGCGTGGACTGAAGCGACATGGTCGCGCCTCCCAAAATAGAAAGCGCCCCGGGCGTGTATCGCGCGGGGGCGGGAAGCGCGGCGTTCTCGCGCTCGCGTCACTGCTTGTCAACAATCGTTCAGTGAAGGCGTCAGGTCTTCAGCTTGTAGCCGGTCGCGAACATCCAGAAACACACCGCCGCCAGGGCGACGCACAACACCGCCGTGGAAATCACGCCGATCGCCAACGATCCATCCGCGTGGCCGATGAAGCCGTAGCGAAAGCCGGAGATCAGATAGAAAAACGGGTTGAAATGAGAGGCGCTGCGAAACGGCTCGGGCAGGCGGGCGACGACATAGAAGGTGCCGGAAAGAAATGTCATCGGCATGATGATGAAGTTACCGACGGCGGCGATGTGATCGAACTTCACCGACCAGATAGCCGCCATCAGGCCGAGCATGCCCATGATCAGCGACGCCCCGACGCCAAAATACACGATCGCCCAAAGGTGCGCGATACTGAGACTGGCGAACGGCAGCACCGCCAGCCCGGCCACCGCGCCGACGGCGATGCCCCTGGTCGCGGCGCCGAAAGTGAAACCGGCCACCTGCTCGATCGGCGAAAGCGGCGGCGTGATGAAATCGCCGATCAGTCCGTTCATCTTGGCCTGCAGCAGGCTCGAGGATGAATTGGCGAAGGCGTTGCCGAGGATCTGCATCATTATCAGGCCCGGCGCCACGAAGGTGGCGAAGGCCACGCCCTCCATCGGCGGCGCCGCGCCCTTCACGGCCACCACGAACACCAGCATATAGAGCAGGGCCGTGACCACAGGCGCCAGCAGCGTCTGGGTGCCCACCTTCCAGAATCGACGGACCTCGCGCACATAGAGCGTCCGCAGCCCCTCCCAGTTGGCCCCGTGATATTCGCGCGGCATGGGCGGCGAGGCCACCATGTCTGGCATGTCTTTCATGCCTCTCATTTGCGCTCCGGGGGGCGGCGGCGCAAGGCGCCCGTCCGCGCCACAAGATGTTGATCTCTGTGGATGGATCACATGGCGCCTATTGTGTCTTCGGCTCACAGGCTTACGATATGTTGTGGTCAAAGCGTTTTTAGCGCCTGACTGGACACTACATCTAGGTCGGCCCGATCCTTCGACCGGGCGGCGATGGCCTCAACGGATGCGGAGGATTTTTCAGCATGGGCTGGACTGACGAGCGCGTGGAAACGCTGAAGAAGCTATGGCTCGACGGGCTCTCCGCCAGCCAGATCGCCAAGCACTTGGGCGGTGTGACCCGCAACGCGGTGATCGGCAAGGTGCATCGCCTCGGCCTGTCAGGCCGCGCGGCGCCATCCCAGCCGGCCGGCACGGTGTTCAAGGCCCCTCGCTCGGCGCGCGCGCCGGCCACGGTCGTTCCGGTCGCCCGTCGCGCCACACCGGCCCCCGAACCGATCGTCGTGCAGGCCGCACCGCCCAAGCCCGCGCCGGCCCCCGAGGCGCAGCCCCAGACCCAGGCGATCGCTCTGACACCCGAGCGTGGTTCCGCGACGGTGCTGACACTCGGCGCCCGGATGTGTAAATGGCCGATCGGCGATCCGTCGAGCGACGAGTTCACCTTCTGCGGCCTACGCTCCTCCGAGGACGGCCCCTATTGCGCCGAGCACGCCCGGGTCGCCTATCAGCCCCATCAGACCAGGAAGAAGGCCGGATCCACCGAGCTGGCCCGTTCTCTGCGTCGCTACGTCTAGACCCTGAATTCGGCGGGACCGATCCAGGCGATTTCGATCGCTCGGATCGGATTCGGTCTACAATCGGGTCATGACCGAGGATTCCAACGCCCAGACTTACAGCGTCTCCGATCTCGCCTTCGCGCTGAAGCGCACAATCGAGGACGCCTATGGTTTCGTGCGCCTGCGCGGCGAGCTTTCAAAGGTCACCTTCCACGGCAACGGCCATGTCTATCTAGACCTGAAGGACGAACGCGCCTCGATCTCCGGGGTGATCTGGAAGGGCTCGGTGCGCGGCCTGGGCGTCAGGCCCCAGACGGGCCTGGAGGTGATCGTCACCGGTAAGGTCACAACCTATCCGGGCCGCTCTCAGTATCAGATCATCATCGAGACCATGGAGCCGGCGGGGATCGGCGCCCTGCTGGCCCAGCTTGAACGGCTGAAGGCTAAGCTGGCCGCCGAGGGCCTGTTCGAAGCCGCCCGCAAGCGGCCGCTACCCACCCTCCCGGCGGTTATCGGCGTCATCACCAGCCCCACCGGCGCGGTGATCCGCGACATCCTGCACCGGATCGCCGCCCGATGGCCGTGCCGCGTGGTCGTCTGGCCCGTGGTGGTCCAGGGCGACCAGGCCGCCGCCCAGGTGCGCGCGGCGGTCGAAGGCTTCGGCGCCCTGCCCGCTGGTGGCCCAATCCCTCGGCCCGATCTAATCATCGTCGCCCGTGGTGGCGGCTCGGTCGAGGATCTGTGGCCGTTCAACGACGAGGCCCTGGCCCGGGCCGTCGCCGCCAGCCCGATCCCGATCGTATCGGCGGTCGGCCATGAGACCGACACCACGCTGATCGACTTCGTTTCCGACCGGCGCGCGCCGACGCCCACGGCGGCGGCCGAGATCGTCACGCCGGTGTTCGCCGATCTCGCCGCCACCCTTGCCGACTATGAGCGGCGGATGATCCAGGCCGGCGCACGGATGGTCGATCTGGGAACCGCGCGGCTGGCCGCCGCCGCCGGGCGCCTGCCGCGGCTGCAGGATCTGCTGGCGATCGCCACCCAGCGCCTCGATCTGGCCTCGGGCCGTCTGGGCGCCGCGCTCACCGCCAATGTCGCCGCCCATCGCCAGGACCTTACCGCCAAGTCCGCCTCCCTGAGGCCCCGCCTCCTGACCGGCAGCATCGAGGTCAAGGCCCGGACCCTCGACGCACTCGCCGGCCGCCTTCCAACCCTGGCGCGGCGCGCCCTGGCCCAGGCCAGCGACCGCCTGACCAACCTTGAGAAACTGCGCCTGTCGCTCAATCCCGATGGTCCCTTGAGTCGGGGCTTTGCACGGGTGGAGGACGCGGGCGGACATCTGGTGCGGTCGGCCGGCGCGCTCCACGCCCGCGATGCGGTCAAGCTGATCTTCCACGATGGCGACCGGGCGGCGGTGATCGACGCCGCCGCTCCGCCACCTTCGCCGCCACGCAAGGCCCCGCCCCAAAACCGCGCGCCGGGGATCGAACAGGGAAGCCTGTTCTGAGCGGCGTTTTCGCGCTAAAGGCGCGGTGATGAACGCTTACGACAAGCATCTGGGCGCGGCCGGCGATCTGGCCGTGGTGCGCTACGGCGACGGTGAAATGACCGTGCTGAGGCCGGGCCGCCACGTGATCTGCGCGGTGTCGGGCCGCAAAATTCCCATCGACGACCTGCGCTACTGGAACCCGGTTCTCCAGGAAGCCTACGCAGGCCCCGCCGAGGCCCTGGCGCGCTGGAAACAGCTCAACCCTTAGAGATAGTCCTCGCGTGGCCAGCGCTTGTGCAGCCACCACCATTCCCCCGGCCGTTCACGCACCCTGGCCTCGATGAAGGCGTTGACGGCGGCCACGCCCGCCTGGATGTCGCCGCTACGATCGCCGGTGTTGGCCACCTCGATCGGTTCATGGGCCACGACGCGAAACCTGACACCGCCGATGCGCTGGATCGACATAGGCTGGATGACCGTGCCGAACCGAAGAGCCAGGCGTACGGCGGCGGGATTGGTCATCACCGGACGACCGAAGAACACTCCGGGCGCGCCGCCATCATAGCGCTGGTCGTTCATCATCGCGATCGACCGGCCGGCCTTCAGGCCTTCCAGAAGGTCCCGCGCGCCCTCGGTCCCCTTGGGCGCGAACAGGCGAACGCCATAGGCGAAGCGGCTCCGCTTGATGCGGGCGTCGACATAGGGGTTGTTGGCGGCGCGATAGGTGACCTCGCAATCGATGCCGGCCTCGACGATAGCGGCGGCCATGATCTCCATGTTCGACAGGTGGCCTGAGATCAACACCACCGGCCGCCCGGCGGCCGCGATCGCCTTCAGCCGCCAGGCGTCGGTCATATCCACGCGGCCGCTGGCGGGCGTCAGTTGATCCAGGACGGGGAACTCGGCGATGTAGCGCCCGAAGTTGCTCCATTGGGCACGAAGGATCTCGGCGATCTCGGATTCAGGCTTGTCGGGATAGGCCAAGGTCAGGCCGCGGCGGGCGGTCCGGTGGGCGCTGGTCAGCGGCCCCAGCCACTGGAACAAGACGCCGCCAAGGCTCGACCAGGCCTCGAGCGGCAAGGTCCGGGCCAGGACCGTGAACAGGTCGAAGCCCAGGGCCTCCAGGCGCCAAACCACGGTCTGGATCAGCGGCGAGCGGGACTTGGCCATGGTTCTACTAGGCCAAGCGTCGACGCGCGCGCAACGGGCCGCGCCTTGGCGGTCAGGCGGGCCATGGGCTATGGGTCCCGGTCATGACCCAACCGCCGAATCTCGACGCCCTCGACGCCTTTCTGGTCGAGCTCAACCGCGCCTCGGGAAAGGTGATCCTGCCCCTGTTCCGAGTTGAGAACGGGCTGGAGGACAAGGGCGGCGCCAGTGGTTTCGACCCGGTGACGTCCGCCGATCGCGGCGCGGAGGCGGCGATCCGAACCCTGATCGAAAAGCACTGGCCGGACCATGGCGTGATCGGCGAAGAGTATGGAGAAGACCGGCCGGACGCCGAGTTCGTCTGGGTGCTGGACCCGATCGACGGCACACGCGCCTTCATCGCCGGCCTGCCGGTCTGGACCACCCTGATCGGCCTCAGACACCAGGGCCGGCCGGTGCTCGGTTCCATCGGTCAGCCATTCATCGGCGAAATCTTCATTGGCCACGCCGGCGGCTCGCGGTTGCTCAGCCGGGGAAACAACAGGCCACTGGCCACACGTAAGGGTGTCCCCCTGGACGGCGCGATTGTCGTCACTACCGATCCTCTCGCCACCTTCAACGAGGCGGAACTGGCGGCGTGGGGCCGGGTGCGCGCGGCGGCGCGGCTGGTGCGTTTCGGTTGCGACGCCTACGCCTACGCCATGGTCGCCGCCGGGACGGTGGACATGGTGATCGAGGCCGGCCTGAAAAGCTGGGACATCGAAGCGGCGATCCCCGTTCTGCAGGGCGCCGGCGGCCTGGTGACCGACTGGCGCGGCGAGCCGATGGGCCAGTCTGGCGGCGCCGCCGTTCTGGTCGGCGACCAAGCGCTTCTGAACGAGGTGCTGCCGCTCCTGTCGGCGTAGAGTTACTGGCAGGATAGGTCGACCTGGGCGATCAGTCAGGCGCGACCTGATCGGCAAGGGCGTCGAACTCGTGCCAGAACACCGCCTGAACGTCGTCGGTTTCCTGAAGGATTTCGTGGTAGGCGCCGGGGATCTCGACATAACGGCCCCGCCGTAGGCGCGCGGTGACAGCCTCAAGCGCGCCGTTGTCGACCAGCAGGTCATCCCCGGCGGCGACCACCGTGACCGGCGTCGCCAGCGTCGGAACCCCGGCCCCCCTGGCCAAAATCCCAGTGGCGGAAAACGCGAACTCCAGCCAGCCCCAGGTCGGTCCACCCAGCTTGAGATCCGGGTGCGCGGTGATCTGGGCCTCGTTGCGCTCGTAGCGGGTGCGATCGTGGGTGAGGACGTTGGCTTCGAATGGCGTGGGGGCCGAGGGCGCCGGGCCAGGGGTAGGCCGTCCGCCCTGGCCAAGCGCCGTAGAAACCGACGCCAGCAGACGCGCCACCGGACGGGGAACCGAGCCGGTGCGAAGACCCAGCATCGGCGCGGACAGAATTGCGGCGGAGATACCCACCTGGCCCTGCGCCATGGCCAAAAGCGTCAGGCACCCGCCCATCGAATGGCCCAGCGCGATCCAGGGTTGGGGAAGGCGGTCCTCGAAATTACCGATCAACGCCCTGTAGTCGCTGAGGAAGTCCGCATGCCCCGTCGCGTGACCGAGCAGGCGGTCAGGCAGCAGCCGGTCCGCCAGACCCTGACCTCGCCAGTCATGGACCAGCACGACAAACCCGCGCGCGGTCAGCCTCTCGGCCACCTCGAAATATTTCTCGACCGCCTCGGTGCGGCCGGGACTGACGATCACCGAACCGCGCGGCGAGCGCGTCGGAAAAAACAGCGCGCCCCGCAGGCGCGCGCCGTTCGCTCCCTTGAACCACTCGGCCGCCGCGCCCTCGGGAACGGGCGCCAGAGCCGTCCCGATCAGCGGCGCGGAGTCGGCCAAGGCCGACCCCAAGGCCGCGCCCTAAGCCGTCCTAAGCCATCTTCGAGAACAGAGTGGTCATCTTGCCTTGAAGGCCCATGGCCAGGCCCATGTCGGAAAGTTGCATCTTACCGCCCATCACGGCGCCCATGGCGTCGAGCTTGCCTTCGCCCATGGCGACCAGGTCGTCCTTGGAAATGGTGATGGTCAGGTCGGCGGGCTTGTCTTCGTTGGTGACCGAACCACCGTCTATGAAGATCACGCCGTCGGACTTCAGGTTGAATTTCAGCGTTTTGCCGAGGCCGGAGTCGGCGCCCACGGCGGTCTTCATGCGATCGGTCAGTTCCTGGAGCGTAGCCATGGATTCAGGGTCTCCTCGAGAGGTTGGCGCTCATGTATTGGCGCTTTGGGGGCCGTAACCCGAGCCCGCCGCCGAGGCAAGTGAACATCGTTCAGACCGGTTGTTTCCAGGTCCGTCGCCAGGGTCTTGACACCCCCAGTCACGCTTCCAATCTATGAGGGGAAGGCGCTGGATTTCCGGGCCTTCCGGGTCACCCGCGAGGCCAGATTCGGCTCGTGACGGCCCGCCCCAAATGCAACCTTGCTTCAATCCTAGAAGGATGCCGACCATGAGAACCGTTGATCTTACCCCCCTCTATCGCTCCGTCGTGGGCTTCGACCGCCTCGCCGACCTGTTGGATTCGGCCAGCACCGAAGCCTCCAGCGGCTACCCCCCCTACAATATCGAGCGAACTGGCGAGAACGCCTATCGCATCGAGATCGCCGTCGCGGGGTTCAAGACCGAGGACCTCAATATCGAGGTCAAGGAAAACCTGCTGACCGTCCAGGGCCGCAAGGTGGCTAACGATGAGGCCAAGCGCTACCTGCATCGCGGCCTGGCCGAGCGCAACTTCGACCGCCGGTTCCAGCTGGCCGACTATGTCGTGGTCGAGGACGCCCAGCTCGCCAATGGCCTGCTGGCGATCTCGCTGAAGCGCGAACTGCCCGAAGCCCTGAAGCCCCGCCGCATCGAAATCGGCGCGCCAGCCGGCGCCTCGGTTCTGATCGAAGACACCAAGGCGGCCTAGGCCTCTCTGTCTGAACAGTTATGAGCGGGCGGGACGGCGTCGTCCCGCCCGCTTTTCTATGTTGCTGATATTTGGGGAAGCGGCGCGGCCGCATCGGCATTGAGATAGCGCGCGGCGACCAGTTTGAGCGCGGCGTTGAGATCGATCAGTAGTGGATTGCCCGTCGGGATTTCCACCCCGGGAATATCCGCGTCCGACACCGCGAACAGATGCTTGACGATCGACCGCAGGGAATTGCCGTGAGCCGCCACCAAAAGGGTCTCGCCGGCGGCCAGGCGAGGCTCGATCTCGGCCATCCAATAGGGCAGTACTCGCTCCAACGTGGTCTTCAGGCTCTCGCTGGCTGGAGGCGTGATCCCGGCATAGCGACGGTCAGCCGCGAAATCATACTCGCCGCCCGGAGCCTGCGGCGGCGGCGGCACGTCGAACGAACGCCGCCAGGTCCGCACCTGTTCGTCGCCATATTTCGCCTGGGTCGGGCCATGCTCAAGACCGGTCAGGGCGCCGTAGTGACGCTCGTTCAGCCGCCAGTCCTTGACCATCGGAACCCACAGCTGATCGGCCGTCCACAGCGCCAGGTCGGCGGTGCGGATCGCACGGGTCAGCACCGAGGCGAACACCCGGTCGATCGCCAACCCCTCGGCCTTGATCAACCGGCCCGCCGCCAGCGCCTCGGCCTCGCCCTTGTCGGTCAGGTCGACATCCACCCAGCCGGTGAACCGCTTCTGGATGTTCCATCGGCTCTGGCCGTGGCGAAGCAATACAAGTCTGGCCATGCGCGATCCCGGTTCGATCTTCTGTAGAAGCGCTCGCGGGGCTAGGGGTCCCGCCCCTATGCGTCAAGTGCGGTGGCGCGCCGCGCCGCGCGCCGCTATAGCTGGCGGCCAATGCGCGACCGGCTGTTTTTTCCGCTTCTGGGACTGATCATCGCCGGAATGGTCGCCCTGTCCCTGGTCTGGCCCCAGGGCCTGGGAACACAGTCACCGGCGCCGTTCGGCCACCCACCAGCGAAGATCGCCGCGCCGCCAAGCCTGCCGGACCTCGCGAAACAACAGCCCTATTGAGCGCCGCCGCGCGCCAAGGAAAGAAATCACATGCTGTCCAAACCCCGCGCCGATCTGGTCCAAGGCACGGTCGCCTTCGAGAACACGCCGTTCATCAAGGCCACCGGCTTTCGCGAATATGACGCCCGGTGGATTCTGGGTTCGGAGATCAATCTGCTGGGCATCCAGGCTCTGGGCCTGGGCTTGGGCGCCTACGTCCAGGAATGCGGTCAGCGGCGGATCGTGGTGGGGCACGATTTCCGTTCCTATTCGGTGTCGGTCAAACAAGCCCTGACCCTGGGCCTGATCCAGGCCGGCTGCGAGGTGCTGGATATCGGCCTGGCCCTGTCGCCCACCGCCTATTTCGCGCAGTTCGACCTGGAAGCGCCGTGCGTGGCGATGGTCACCGCCAGCCACAATGAAAACGGCTGGACCGGCGTCAAGATGGGCGTCTTCCCGCCCCTGACCTTCGGGCCGGACGAAATCGGGCGGCTGAAGCAACTGGTGCTGTCGGGCGAGGTCCAGACCCGCCCCGGCGGCACGCTGGTCAATGTCGAGGGCGTCGCCGAGCGCTACATCGCCGACGTCGCCGCGCGCTGTTCGCTCGACAGGCCACTGCGAGTAGTCTGCGCCTGCGGCAACGGCACGGCCGGCGCCTTCGCTCCGGAGGCCCTGCGCCGTATGGGCGCCGAGGTGATACCAGTGGAGTGCGACCTGGACTGGACCTTCCCCAACTACAACCCCAATCCCGAGGACACCGAGATGCTGCGCTCGATGGCCGCCTCGGTGAAGCGGTATGGCGCTGACCTTGCCCTCGGCTTCGACGGCGACGGCGATCGCTGCGGGGTGGTGGACGACGAGGGCGAAGAGATCTTCGCCGACAAGATGGGTCTGATGCTGGCCCGCGACCTGGCCCCGCTGCACCCAGGCGCGAAATTCGTGGTCGATGTCAAATCAACCGGCCTCTACGCCACCGATCCGGTCCTGGCCGCCAATGGCGCGACCACCCTCTATTGGAAGACCGGCCATAGCTATATCAAGCGCAAGACCGCTGAACTGGGGGCCCTGGCCGGCTTCGAAAAGTCAGGCCACTTTTTCTTCAACAAACCGCTGGGCCGCGGCTACGACTGCGCGCTGACCGCCGCCGCCGCGATCCTGGCCATGCTGGACCGCAATCCCGGCCAGAAGCTCAGCGATCTGAAGCGCGCCCTGCCGATCGCCTACACCTCGCTGACCATGAGCCCCCAATGCGCCGACGAGATCAAATATGATGTCCTCAAGGAAGTGATCGCCGCCTATCAGGGCGTCGCCGATCGCGGCGAGACCGTCCTGGGGCGCAAGATCGTCGAGGTTATCACCGTCAACGGCGTCCGCCTGGCCCTGGAGGACGGCTCGTGGCTGCTGGTCCGCGCCTCCTCCAACAAGCCCGAACTGGTGGTGGTGGTGGAAAGCACCCGCTCGGCCGACGATATGCGCGATCTGTTCCACAAGGAGGTCAAGCCAAGGCTGGCCGCCTGGCCGGCGATCGGCAAATACAATCAGGAAATCTGAGCGGATTGCCGGGATTGAAGCGCCCACCAGTCCATCAGGCCCACGACCACCGCCCCCTCGGGTTCGAGCGGCTGGTGTTTTTCAGCGACGCGGTGTTCGCCATCGCCATCACCCTGCTGGTGCTCGACCTGAAGCCGCCAGCCGAGACCCATGGGGCGGTGCTGCTCAAGGTCATGATCCCCAAGCTGATCGGGTTCGTGATCAGCTTCTTCGTGATCGGCATCTATTGGCTTGCGCATCACCGGCTGTTCGAGACCATCAAGGATCAGGACGCGGCGCTGCGCCGGGCCAATCTCGTATTCCTGGCGGCGGTGGCGTTCCTGCCATTTCCGACCAGTCTGGTGGCCGAGGGGCCGGCTGTGATCCCGGTAGTGCTCTACGCCCTATCGGTGGCGATGGTGGGCCTGTTGCTGATCGGCCTGATCCTTGTCGCTCGCCGACCAAAGCTTTTACGAGCCGGGGAAACGCGCGGCGGCACGGCCCGGTTCGCGATCCGGTCCCTGGGACCGCCTATCGGCTTCCTGATCACCGCCGCCATCGCCACCCGCAAACCCGACTGGGCGATGTTGATGTGGCTGCTGCTCTACCCGATCGTCCTGGCGATGGACCGGCTGGGCCGCCTGGTGGAACGGCGGATGGACGCTTGAGCGGTCAGTCCAACCGAGACGCGATCCATCCGACATCGACCGGCGTCAGCGGTTTTTAGACTCCCCGGCATCGAGCGCCTTGAGATGATCGCGCACGGTCTTCAGAAATGCGTCTGAGCGTGCGGGGTCCGCGATCACCCGGGAGAGCGCAAGCGCGCCGACCATGGCGCTGACGGCGACGATCGCGGCTTGGTCATCCCCGCCGAGAGCCTCGGACACCGACGCGACGAAGGCTTCGATGTGGTCGGTCATGACCTCGCGCGACGGGGTTTCCGCCCGCGCGACGTCGGAAACCAGCGCCGCCATGGCGCACCCGTTCTCGCGGGCGTCACGATGGGCGCGGCTGAGATAGCCGCGCGCGATGCTGGACAGACTTTGCGGCCCACCCGAACCCTGGGCCTTCGCATTGGCCTCACCTTCCAGGAGCGCGCGTTCGAGCGCTTCGGCGAGAAGCGCGGATCGGCTGTCGAAGTGCCCATAGAAGCCGCCGTGGGTGAGACCCACGGTCTTCATCAGCGTCCCGACGCTCACCGATTCCAGCCCGTCGCGCCGCACCTGCCGCGACGCCTCGGTCAGGATGCGGTCGCGGTTCCGCGCCTTCTCGGCTTGCGAGTGTCCCATCCGCGCGACTCCTAAGTTGACAAACAGCATTATAATCATCATTTTTCTGGATGACGAATATAATCCAGACTGCCGATCCGGTGGCGTCGGCGCGGGGAGAAATCATGAGCGAGAACGCCGTCGTGGAAGGCCGGGTTCGGAGTGAGCGACACGGACACATCCTGAAGATCGTGATCGACAATCCGGCCAAGAAAAACGCCTTCGTGCCGGAGATGATGGCGCAGCTTTCCGCCGCCATGACCGAGCTCGATCGGGATCCTGAGCTATGGGTCGGGGTGCTCTGCGCGGAGGGCGACAACTTCACCGCGGGTCTCGACATGCCGAAGTTCTTCGGGCCGACCGCGACCCCATCCCAGATTCCCGATGACCAGATCGATCCGTTCGGCATGCGCAACCAGTGCCGCAAGCCGTTCGTCACCGCGGTGCAGGGCATCTGCTTCACGGTCGGCATCGAGATGGCGCTGGCCGGCGATATCGTCGTGGCGGCCGAAGGCGTCCGATTCTGTCAGATGGAGGGCAAGCGCGGCATCGCCCCGCTGGGCGGCGCCCATTTCCGCTACATCACGCGAGCCGGCTGGGGGAATGCCATGTATCACTTGATGCTGTGCGACGAGTTCGGGGCCGAGGAAGCCTATCGCATCGGGCTGGTGCAGGAAGTCGTCCCGGCCGGGACGCAGGTCGAACGCGCCATGGAGATCGCCCGGATCATCGCCGCCAACGCCCCGCTCGGGATCCAGGTCACCAAGGAGGCCGGCCGCAGGTTCACCGAGGCCGGAGAACGCGCGGCCATCGATGCGGTCCCGGCGATCCGACAGCGGGTGATGGGCACCGCCGACGCCGCCGAAGGCATCCGTTCCTTCGTCGAGCGACGCCCGGCCGTCTTTCAGGGCCGATAGGGCGCTTGCAAAAGGAACATCGACCATGGCGACTCTTGATTTCTCCATCCCGATTTCTCCATGAAGCCGCTTGCCATCGTCACGGGCGTCGGGCCGGGAACCGGCGCCTCCATCGTGCGGCGTTTCCATGAGGGCGGATTTCAGGTCGCGATGCTCGCCCGAAACGCCGACCGGCTGATCGCGCTGGCGAACGCGCTGCCCGACGCCTTTGCCGTACCCTGCGACGTCGCCGACGCGGCCTCGCTGCGGTCGGCGCTGGACAGCATCGAGAATCGCGCCGGTGCGCCCAAGGTAGTGGTTCACAATGCGGTCGGCGGAGCCTTCGGCAGTTTCCTCGACATCGAGCCTGAGGTTTTGCAGCGGAACTTCCAGGTGAATGTCATGGCTCTGATGCACCTCGCCCGGTGGGCGGCCCCGCGAATGGAGACCGGGGGTGGCGGCGCTCTGATCATCACTGGCAACACCTCGGCGCTGCGGGGGCGAGCGAAGTTCGCGGCCTTCGCCCCGACCAAGGCGGCGCAGCGCATTCTAGCGGAGTCGATCGCCCGCACCATGGGGCCTCGCGGGGTCCACGTCGCCTATCTGGTGATCGACGCGGCGATCGATCTGGAATGGCAACGCGCGAGCAATCCAGAGAAACCCGACGACTACTTCTGTCGCCCGATCGATATCGCCGATGAGGTCTGGCATCTGGCCCACCAACCCAGGTCCACGTGGTCGTTCCTCGCGGAGGTGCGGCCCTACGCCGAGAACTGGTAGGCTAAGCAGCGGTGGCGCGTCGCCTTGCGCCTGATTGACAGCCTCCGCCCGCCCCGCCACGATAGAACCTCGCTCACCGCGCCTCGCGGTGCGCCGCGGTACCGCCGTGGTGGATTGAACGTCCTGGTCTGATAGCCACGGCGGGATATCCGCCGCGGGGCGTCTTCACTCCCGGAGACGCTCGTGCCCGAGACTTTTGTTCTTACCCGCGAACAGGTTGATGAGTTTGAACGCCGAGGCGTACTTTGCCTGCGCGGGTTCTATCCGAGAGCTGACATCGACTCGATGGCGGACCGCCTCTGGGCGGAACTTGAGAACAAATATGGCATGCGCCGCGACCGGCCCGAGAGCTGGACGGTGGCTTTTCCCGCCCGGTTCCACGCCCTGAAACGCTCCGGCGCCTTTGATGCGCTCGGCTCGTCCAAGCTGTTTGACCTCGCCGACGCCCTGCTCGGCGTCGGAGGCTGGGACAAACCGGCGCGTTGGGGCGGACCGCTGGTCACCTTCCCCACCCCGGCGCCTAGCCTGCCGCGTCCCCCTTGGCACCTGGACATTGGGGGCGTCGAACGGCTCAGCCCTCTGCCTACCTTGAGAGTCTTCACCTTCCTTGAGCCCGCGCCACCCCAGGGCGGCGGGACGTTGTATGTCGCGGGGTCGCACGGGTTGGCGACGGACATCGAACGCGCCCACGGCGGCCCGGTGCGCTCAGCGCAGGTGCGCGATTGGCTAAAGGCCGAACACCCCTGGTTCGCCGACCTGCTCGGCGCCCCGACCGCGGGCCTGCGCGCGCTTATCGATATCGAGGCGCGGTTGGGCCCCCACTCCGTCCGGCTTGAAGAAATGACCGGCGGGGCCGGCGACCTGATCATTATGCACCCGGCCATTCTGCACGGCACGGCGCACAATGCGCTCGATCGTCCGCGGATCATGCTGACGGAATGGATCCCGCGTCGCGACCGCGCCCAGATAGATCGTACCGCCACCCGCCCATCAGCTGTCGAGCAGCAGTTAGGTGATCACCGATCGAGTTCCACGCCGGTCTGAGCGTCCGGTTCGACGTCCAGAACCGGCGCGGTCAGGTCAACATCAGCACGCACGAGGACCGATCCCGGATCCGCGCCAAACAGCGACCATTCTCGCCCATGCTCAAGACGTCCTAGGCGGCTCGGCGGCGCTTGAGTAATATTCGACCATGGCCGTTTCAATTTCCGGGGATGACGGCCAAAGGCCGCGCCGCGAGCCTCCCCGACGCGGATAAATCTCCAACCTGGCGATATGCGGTTGAACCACCTTATCGCCGTCGAGGAACAGAACGCCCACCGCATCGCTGGGAAGGCGCGCGATAAAGCCTTCCGCATCGTCCAGCATCGCCTTGATGCGCCGATGCGTGCGCCGGATGTCCAGCGGCTCAGCCATCGCCAAGGCTTGGAACTCCTCGGCGGTGAACGTGGAGCGGCGGCGGATTTCGGCCAGCATTTCCTCTGGGGTCATGCCCGGAAAACGCCCAACCGCGGCGGCGATCACCGCGCCGAGCGGCAGGATGCGCTCGTGGATAGTGACAAGATCGATGATATCGCGCGGCACGCGGCGGCCTGCGGCGGCTGACGCCTTGTTCGTGGCGAGGTCGGCTGGATGCAACACATATCCCAACAGTTCGTCAGGCTGAGCCGGGTAGAAACGAAAATCGGAATCGGCCGAGAACCGAGGTCCGTCTCGGTTTAGCCCTATGCCGCCGGCGATATAGCTGTCCGGCGCGCGACCACCTGCGAGCAGCCGCAGCAGTCGCGACTGGAGGTTAGTGAGGGGCACGACAAAGTTGCTCGATCCGCTCGGCGAGACGTCGTCCCGCCATCGAACCATGGGTTCGGAGCGCTCCGGTAATCGCCATGGCGGAGCCTGGGGTGGGTTGGTCGACGGGCCTGAGGCTCCAGAGCGCGACAGCCTCGAAATCCGCGAACGCCCGCCGATCGAGGCGCTCGATCTCGTCCAGGGTGGGCTTGTCGGTCATCCAGTCAGACTACCGCTCTGGTGCCTGGACGCAAAACGCCCTGAGTCAGGCGGGACGGTTGATCGCAATCAAACGCGCCACGGCGGACTCCCTATCAGTAGCTATATCCTTACATATACGAAAACCGGCATCAGACAGCCCGAGGGCCGGATCTAATGGCCGCACTACCGCCGCCGGACGAAACGACCTTTGTGAGCTACAAGTGGCTCCGCGCAATCGAGCAAACATTCCCAACCGCCGCTCGGCTAGCCTGCCGAGATTTATCGCGGACCCGCCGGTCGGGAGCTCCATGTCGCGCGGTAAGACCTTTACGCTCGCGCTATCGCCGAGCGATTGAATTGGGCCACCTCAACGAAGGGAAGCGCGAAAGATGATTACGGTCTTCGGCGAAGGTAGGGGATTTCGGGTCGTCTGGCTGTTGGAGGAGATGGGGTTGCCGTACCGGCTGAGGCCGGTGGACCTGCTTGCCGGCGTCGAGGAAGACGCGGAGTTCCTGGCCATCAACCCGGCGGGGTTCATTCCGGCGATCCGGGACGGCGACGTCACGATGGTCGAGTCGATCGCGATCATGGAGTATTTGATGGCCCGGTATGGGCCGACGCCGCTCGCGCCGGATCCGCGCGATCCCGCCTTCCCCCCTTACCAACAGTTCCTTCACCTCGGCGAAGCTGGTCTCGCGGCCTCCCTTTACTTCGTGAACGGCGCCCGCAATCTCGCGCCCGAGGCCGAGCGGCGCAATTGGAGCGCCGGCCAGGCGCTGAACGTGTTCGAGACCCGGCTGGGATTGGTGACGCGGCAGCTTGCGCGCTCCCCCTATCTCGCCGGCGAGACGTTTACGGCCGCCGATATTTCGGTGACCTACGCCCTGGAGTTGGGCCAAAGAGCTTGTGGCGTCGTTCTTGGCGAGGCGGAGCGAGCCTATGTGGCCCGCGCCACCGGACGGGAAGCCTACAAGCGGGCCATGGAAACTTGTCTGGCCACCAAGGCGTGGGTTGCTAGCCTGGCCAGTCAGTGACCGCCCTTGGCGCTCAACCGATTGCGAACCGAAGGCCAAGTGTTGGACTGCTTTCCGATGAACTTTCTGTTGATCCCGAGCCCCTTCCTTTCAGCGGCGTCCTGGGCGCTGGTCCTCGAAATTCTGACGGAGCGTGGCCACACCGGCCAGCTCCTGGACCTGGCGGACATGCTCGGTTCGGCGCCCGGCGCATATCGGCGCGTTGGCGAGGCCGCGGCGAGCCTCCTGCTTTCGCCCTCTATTCTAGTCGTCCACAGCGGCGCGGGTTCGCTCGCGCCGTCCGTCGTTGAAGCCGCCCCAAGGCTTATCGTGGGCGCGATCTTCGTGGACGCTCTTCTCCCTCATCCGGGTAGGAATTGGTTCGACACCGCGCCCTCGGGGCTGGTTGAACGAATTCGCGCCGATGCTACTTCGGGCTGGGCCGCGCCTTGGCCGAATTGGATGTCACCGAAGGCGCTGAGGGCGCTTCTGCCCGATGACGGGATGCGCACTGATCTTGTTCGTGACGCCCCTCGCGTCGCGCTCACCTACCTGGAGCAAATCGCACCTGCGACGATCTCGTGGCTTCCGCCGGACCGGTGCGCCTATTTGAGGTTGAGCGAGGGCTACATGAAGGAACGGCTCATCGCCGAGGAGCTTGGCTGGCGGACCGTGGAGCTGCCGGTCGACCACCTTGCGATCATGACACGTGCAACGTTGATCTCAGACTGTATCGAAACAGTTGCGAGAGGCTTTCGGCCCCCGGCCGACAAGCCGCGAGGCGGCTGACGCCGGGAGATTGCATTCCGTGGCTCTGTCAGATCAAATTCTCGGGGCGGTGACCTCTGCGGGATCTTAACATGCACGACATCCAAACTCTGCGTACGCCCGACGAGCGGTTCGAGGGGCTGTCCGGCTACCCCTTTTTGCCGAACTATGTGGATGACCTTTCCGGCTACGAGGGCATGCGAGCCCACTACCTTGATGTTGGACCGAAGGATTCGGCGCATATCTTCCTTTGTCTCCACGGCGAGCCGAGCTGGAGTTACCTCTATCGCAAGATGATCCCGGTTTTCCTTGAGAGCGGGAGCCGGGTGGTGGCGCCCGACATGTTCGGTTTCGGGCGCTCGGACAAACCTGCCAGGATTGAGGACTACTCATTCAATTTCCACCGGCAATTCCTCCTTCGGTTGGTTGAGCGGCTCGACCTCCAGCGTCTCACCTTGGTGGTGCAGGACTGGGGCGGCCTGCTGGGCCTGACGCTGCCCGTCGATCCGGGGTTCCGCGGCCGGCTGGCGCGGCTGATCGTGATGAACACCACCCTGGCGACCGGAGTCACCGCGGGGCCGGGTTTCGACGCCTGGCGTCGGTATGCGCGCGACACGCCGGACATGGCGGTTGGCGAACTCTTCGCGCGCTCCGACCCGCAAATCACGGCCGAGGAGGCCGCAGCCTATGACGCGCCGTTTCCCGACGCTCGCTACAAGGCCGGCGTGCGCGCCTTTCCCGCCCTGGTCATGACCGATCCAGGCATGGAGGGCGTGGCGGAGTCCAAGGCGGCCGCAACGTTCTGGAGCAGCGAGTGGTCGGGTCCAAGCTTCATGGCGATCGGCGAGGCCGACCCGGTGCTTGGCGCCCCCGCCATGGAGGCCTTGCGCCGGATCATCCGCGGTTGTCCTGAACCGATGCGTATCGCCGATGGGGGCCACTTCGTGCAGGAACGGGGCGAACCGATAGCTCGGGCGGCGCTTGCGGCTTTTGCGCGAATGGCCGCGGAGGCCTGATCATTTCGCGAATGGGGCCTGTGGGCTTTGTCGGATGAAAGGCGACCCTCGTTAGGATCGTGTGGTCAGGCGCCTGGGATCGCGCGTGGTGGTGAGCCCCAGACTCACAGCGCCCAAGCGGGAGGTCGTGAACGTTCTTTCCCTTCGCCGCTGTTGGTCCATAGTCGCGCGATATCCACCGCTGTATGCCACCGATTCGGAGCCTATATGCCCAGGTCAGCCACCGTCCCCAATGACAGCGACCTGCTCCCGCTATTTGCCGCTAAAGCGGCTCCCAAACCCAAGGCGGTTGAGCGTCAATCTGCAATGTCATCGCATGAGTTTTTGGAATCCGTGAGGCAGTTCAGCGCATTTGGAACGGCTACGCAGGAGGCGAGCGTTGAACGCATTCCATACCTCATAAATGAGTTTTGGACGGCTGGGCAACGCCAAGCCCACAGCATCCACGAAGTTAGCTACAGAGCCTGCTTCAAGCCCCAACTACCCGAATTTTTCATAAGTCGGTTGACGGTATCTGGTGAGGGGGTGCTCGATCCCTTCATGGGCCGAGGCACTACGCCAGTTCAGGCAGCGCTCATGGGCCGACGTCCGATTGGCAACGATATCAATCCCCTCTCGTTACTATTTACGCGACCACGGATGGCGCCGCCGCCACTGGCCGCGATCATCCGCCGGCTGAACGACGTTACCTGGGACGCGGCGGACGAAATCAAGGACGATCTGCTCGCCTTTTATCACCCTCTTACTTTGCGGCGCCTGTGCGCTCTACGGGAGTGGCTCATCAGAGAAGCGCCGCTGGAAAACACGTCCCCCGATCCAGCAACCGACTGGCTGCGCATGGTGGCCATCAACCGCTTGACAGGTCATTCGCCAGGTTTCTTCTCGGTTTACACACTACCCCCAAACCAGGCGACGTCCGTCTCTAACCAAATCAAGATCAACGAGAAGCGCGACCAAGTCCCCCCGATTCGGGACATTTCCGCCGTTATACTGAAGAAAACACGCCAGCTACTCCGAGACGGCGTCCCATCTCCGCATCCATCGGCGATCTTGGGGACTGGGTCATCTTCAAGGGTGTTGTACGTGCCTGACGGATCGGTTTCCCTCGTGGTTACCTCTCCGCCATTTCTGGACATAGTCCAGTATGCTCAGGACAACTGGCTGCGCTGTTGGTTCGCCGGAATCGACGCGACTGCGGTCGAGATTGCGATGCATCGAACCGAAGCCGCCTGGGAGGCGATGGTTAGATCAACGCTGACAGAATTGGCCCGCGTTGTCCGGTCAAACGGACATGTGGCTTTCGAAGTGGGCGAAGTTCGCGGCGGCAAAGTGCTGCTAGAACAAGCCGTGTGGCGCGCCGCGGAAGGTCTCCCCTTTGAACGTTTAGGCGTCATGGTCAATCAGCAGGCGTTCACCAAAACCGCCAACTGCTGGGGCGTGGATAACAACGATAAAGGAACCAATACGAACCGCATTGTGCTCCTGCGCCGCCGGTAGTTCGCGAGTTCTACCCGCGATATCATTTAACTGTAGGTAGATCTATGGCGCATCAATAGTCGAGAAAATTGAATGCAATCCCGATTTACCATGACATGGGATGAGGAAGAGCTTGCGAGAGCGTTCAAGATCACAGTTGCCGATGTACGATCGCGGTAGGGACGTCCATTGCTGGACGCCCCCCGCACAGATCCGGACGTGCGGCTTTCCCGCATCCGGCTCCTACCTTGGGTGCCTGACGGCGAAGCGCTGGCTTGGCCAGGGGTGAGTGATACGGGGACGAGGAAGCCATTCATTGGCGATCCGTTCGATCCGTCCCCATGTCGCGGCGTCCTTTTGGCTGCGCCGCCGAAGCGTGCGTCGCCAGAGGTCCGTAACGTGGTGGCGGAAGGCGGCGAGCGCCGGGCTGTTGGTCGGGACGGCATGGTAGGCGAAGAACCCGCCCACCACCTGCGCCAGCCACTTTCCCTGGACAGGGATCGGCTGGTGCATACGCCATCGCAACTCGTCCTTGATTTCCTTTAGCTTCGTACGCATGCGGTCACGGCGGGACTTGCGCTTCACGAGGAAGCCGCCCCGGCGTGTTTTGCCGCAGATGTGGGTGAAGCCCAGGAAGTCGAAGGTTTCCGGCTTACCGAGCCCGGCCTTACGCCGCCGGTCCGCCGCATGGCGGCCGAAGGCGATCAGTCGGGTCTTTTCCGGATGCAGCGTCAGCGAGAACTCGCCCATCCTATCGCGCAATGCCTCTTGGAAAGCCCGCGCTTCCGACTCGTGCTCGAAGCCGGCGACAACATCATCGGCGTAACGCACGATGATCATGTCCCCTTTGGTTTCGCGCCGTCGCCACTGCTCGGTCCACAGGTCAAGGACGTAGTGGAGATAGATATTGGCCAGCAGCGGCGAGATCACCGACCCCTGTCCCGTCCCCATCTCACTTTGCGTCACGATCCCATCTTCCAGGATGCCCACCTTCAGCCATTTCTGGATCAGGCGGACAATGCGCTTGTCGCCGATCCGATGCTCCAGGAACTTGACTAGCCATTGCTGGCTGACCGTGTCGAAGAAGCTCTTGATATCGGCGTCCAGTATCCAGTTCACTTTTCGGGTCGTGATCCCGACGACCAGGGCGTCCAGCGCATCGTGCTGGCCGCGCTTGGGTCGGAACCCGTAGCTGAACCCGAGGAAGTCTTCCTCGTATATCTGGTTCAGCACCGTCATCGTCGCCCTCTGGACGATCTTGTCTTCCAGGGCGGCGATGGCCAGCGGACGCTGTTTGCCATCGGCCTTCGGGATGTGGACCCGCCGTGACGGTTGCGCCCGATACGCGCCGCGATGGACTCGGCCATGCAGATCAATGAGCCGGGGCTCGAGATCGCCAGCGTAGTCCTCCCAGGTCACGCCATCCACACCGGCCGCCGCGTCCCGCTTGAGCGCGAGGAACGACAGCCGTAGTAGGTCGACATCCACATGGTGCAGCAGCGCGGTGAACTTCACCTTCTTATCCAGCCTCGCGGCTTTCCGTACGCGGCCCAGCGCCTGTGACACGCGTTCCCGGTTTTGTGTCCGGCGCGTGCTTTGCTGTTCCGCGTTCCCCTCGGTCCCAGCCCTTCGCTCCACCGACTCCGCCGCCGGTCGCCCAGCTTTGTTCGCCCGCTTCACAGCTACTATGGCCGGGTCTGACTTCTCATACTCGTTCATCGTCGGCGTCAGCTCCTCGCCTTCCCGACGCGGACCAGCCCGGTGTAAACCGCCCGGCCAAGTAAGAGATATCCCAAGTTCCAACGCGTTCCTTTCAAACGTGATGGGGTCTTCGACCACGGCGGAGCGACGGCGCCTCGCATAGCGGCGCCGCACATATTGCCTTCGACGTACTCAACCGTCTCGGCCTCCGCGGGCTTGTAACTATCGCGGCTCAATAGCCCACCCCGTTTGATCACTGTGTACGCTTCGCGACGGTCGTCACCTTCCGCCCCGCAACACTCGTTACCGAGCGCCCGCTACGGCTTACTCGGACCGGACTTCCACCGGCTGGAACACGCCAGCTTCTTGGCGCACTGAGTA
>JBBRPO010000038.1:0-47136 GCA_038227865.1 Caulobacterales bacterium | reverse complement strand
GGGAGGTCTTGGCAGGCCGCTGAAGGCGCAGCACCATCTCGATCAGCTCAGCCTTGCTCAGAAGCTCAAGATCGATCCGGCCCATGCCATCTTGAATCAGCGATCACACCCCGCCGCAAGGGGGTGGGTAAATACCTTTTCGGCGGTCATGGCTATGTCGCGGCAGTGCTCGAAGCTCGAGGCCAACGCCGGATCCGGCACGCCCAGAAATTCATAGTCGTCATCGCAAAGGGCGCTGAACCAGGAGACTTCGCAGGTTGGTAGGCTCATGGCAGGAGTGAAAGCATCAGCGAAGGGTCAATAGTCATGGCGGACAGGCTTCGGTTTGGCATTGTCGGCGCGGGAATGATGGGTCGCGAGCATATTCGCAACCTCAAACTGTTTCCGGAAGCCCAGGTCGTCGCTCTGGCCGATCCGGTCGCGGCTTCCATAGAAGCGTCGATGGCTACGCTGGGACCCGCAGCGGCCGAGACGAAAGCCTATCCGACTGTTGAGGCGATGCTGGCGGGAAGTCAGCTCGATGCTGTGCTGATCGTATCTCCTAACTTCACTCACCGAGCCATTCTCGCGCCGCTATTCGAGACCGACATCGCCATCCTGTGCGAGAAACCGCTCTGCACCACTGTCCCCGACGCCCGCTGGGCCGTCGAGGCAGCCGCCGCCCGTTCCGCCGTATTTTGGACCGGCATGGAATATCGCTTCATGCCGCCGGTCGCTCAATTCATCGACCGGGTCCAAGCTGGCGAGCTCGGCCGTCTGGCCATGCTGTCGATCCGTGAACACCGGTTTCCGTTTCTGGTGAAGGTCGGCGACTGGAACCGATTCAGCCGCAACACGGGCGGCACCATGGTTGAAAAGTGCTGCCATTTCTTCGATTTGATGCGCCTGATCGTCGGCCGCGAAGCGGTCAGTGTGTTCTGCTCGGGAGCGATGGACGTCAATCACCGCGAGGAGCGCTATGGCGGCGAGAAACCCGACATCATCGACAACAGCTACACCGTGGTGGATTTCGAGGGCGGCGTCCGCGCCATGCTGGACCTGTGCATGTTCGCCGAGGGCGAGCAGCAACAGGAATCCGTGGTCGCCGTGGGCGACCGGGCCAAGCTGGAAGTAACCATACCCTCGGGCGAACTGGTGTTCTCGCCCAGGGTCCCCCTCGGCCAACCCAAAACCGTCACCCGCACCCACGTTCCCGTGGACCCCACGGCGCTGGCGGCGGGCAGCCACCATGGTTCGACCTATTATCAGCTGAGCGCGTTCATTGACGCGGTTTGGGGTCGGGGACCGGTGCTGGTGACCGCCGACGATGGCCTGCGGGCAGTCGCCATCGGCGCCGCGGCCGAGCGGAGCGCCCTGGAAAAGCGCGTGGTCAAACTCGACGAATTCGCCTGAGGCGCCTAACCACCGAGCGGATCAAGACGGACGAAATAAGGTGGCTGGGCATACGGCGCGGAGTGTTGAATTTTGAGGCCGCCATCGAACACTTCGCCGCTCCAGGCGTCGCGCCACCTTGCGCCGGCGGGCAGGCATATTTCGCGACCCAGGGCGCCAGGCTCGGTCACGGGACAGACCAACAGTGTGTCGCCCAGCATGAAATCGTCGGTATCCTCCCAGGCTTGCGCGTCGTCGGGAAAATCATGGAACACAGGCCGCGTCACGGGCTCGAAATCATCGCGGTAGCGACGCAGCAGCGACGCCAGATAGGGCGTCAGATTGATGCGAAGGCGCATCAGCGCGCGAACGTCGTCCAGAACCTCCGGATGCATCCACGGCTCATTGACCGTGCCGTCGTCGTTCCAGGAGTGGATCGAAAACCTGGGCAGAAACACGCCCAGTCCCACCCAGCGAACAAACAACTCGGGATCGGGCCGAGGCCCGGCGAACCCACCGATGTCGTGGCCGGTGTTGGAAACCCCCGACAAAGCCAGGCCCAGCCCCGTGCGGATGTTCCACTTCAGGCTGTCCCAGGAGGTGAAGTTGTCACCCGACCAGGTCTGCGCATAGCGCTGCATGCCGGCGAATCCGGCCCGGGAAATCAAAAAGGGTGAGGTCTCCGGCTGGTGCTCCAACTGCGCCCGACGGGAGGCGCGCAGCATCAACAGGGTCTGGAGCGGCTTCATCTCGATGGCCGCGAACGGCCGGCCGAAACCGCGAGCCACGGCGCGCGGGTTGGTGATTTCGTATTCGTTGTTGTCGTTCCAGGTGGCGGCGATCCCCAACTCGAGCAGACGGGTCTTCACCCGATCCCGCCACCAGGCCGCCGCGCCCGGATTGGTGAAGTCGACATAGGCGCCCATGGCGTCCCAGAATTGCTCCAGCACCGGCGCCCCATCCGCATCGGTGATCAGATATCCAGCCTCGGCGACAGTCACGAATTCGGGATGATCGGCCAGCAGCACCGGCTTGATGTTGGCCAGCAGTCGAACCCCCGCCGCCGTAAAGCGCGCGATCAGGGCCACGGGATCGGGGAACTTGTCGCGGTTCCAGTGGAACACATAGCGCCGCGCGCCAATCGAGGTGTAGCCCGAGGACAGGTGAAAGGACGAGCACGGGATGTCGTGGAGGGTCAGCTTCTCCAGAAAGCCGTCCAGTTGGGCGGTGGCGTCCGGCGCGTCGGTGTAGCTCATCGCCGAACCGGAATAGCCCAGAGCCCAGTCCGGAGTCGCCGCCGGTCGGCCGGTCAGCCAGGTAAAGCGGCGGACCACGTCCGGAAGGGCTGGTCCGGCCAGGACATAGATATCCATGTCGCCATGGTCGGCGGCGAAGTAGCGATAGGGGCCGTGGTAGTTGCTATGCTCGCGGCCGAAATCGAACACCCCATCCGACAGGGTGTCATAGAACAACCCGAACACCACCCCGTTGTCAGGCCGACGGGTGATATAGAATGGGATGTGTTTGTAGAGCGGATCAGAGGTGCGCGCGTCGTAGCCCATGGCGTCAACGGCGCCGAGGCGCAGCCGCCGGCCGGCTCGGTCCATGGGTCCCGAGCGCTCCCCCAGACCGAAATACTGTTCCCCCGGGGATCGGGCCAGATAGTGGCGCGGCCCGCCTTCCCACCAACTGAAATTATAGGCCTGGGTCGGCCGGTCGCTGGCTGCGGGCGCCCAGCCGCGGGCGGTCATGACCTCCCAACGGCAGGCCAGATTGCGAAGCTGGATCGATAGTCGAATGCGCGCTGTTTGCACCACCAGACGCCCCGGCTCGCTCTGATCCAGCTTGAAATTCGGACAGCTGAACCCCGTCACATCGAATCGCTCGCGACCCTCATCCGCCACGTCATCGGCGCCGGGCGCGATGGTCCAGGTTCGCGGATGCCGCGGCGCCCCGTCCGGCAGCACCAGCAACCGGACGATGTCGTCTTCCAGCACGAAAACATGGGCGACCGCCTCGGTGTCGCTGAACAGGGTCAGGCGCGGGCCGTGCCGGCCTTCGAGGCGAAACAGAGGGGGCTGATCGAGCGTGGCGCGACGCATCCGGCGATCTCCGCGCCTTGTGGAAAGGAGCCCCACTGTTGACGCCCGGCGACGCCGATTGCAAACCTAGCTGAACCGGCAGGGAGCCCGACGTCCTACCCCATGACCAGGCCGTTGCGTCTCGATCCCGACCGTTTCTTTCCATTGGATGACCGTGCGCGGGGCCTGGCGCGAGCGCTGTTCGCCGAGGTCGAACACCTACCGATCATCAGCCCGCACGGGCACACCGACCCGGCCTGGTTCGCCACCGACGCCGCCTTTACCGACGCCCCCAGCCTGCTGGTGCAGCCCGACCACTATCTGTTGCGCATGCTCTACAGCCAGGGAGTTCCGCTCGAGGCTTTGGGGATCACTCACCTCGACGGCGAAACGGCCCCCGTCGCTCCGCGCGAGGTCTGGCGCGTGTTCGCGGAACACTACCGACTGTTTCGGGGAACGCCTTCGCGGGCGTGGCTGGACCACACATTCGCGACGATCTTCGGCTTGAACGTCCGGCTGGAGCCCGAAACGTCGGACCACTACTTCGATGTGATCGGAGAGGCCCTGACCCTCCCCGAGTTTCGCCCGCGAGCCCTTTTCGAACGGTTCGGCCTTGAGGTGCTGGCCACGACAGACGGCGCCCTCGCCCCCCTGGACTCACACCGAGCAATTGCCGCCAGCGGCTGGCCGGGCCGCGTCATACCCACATTCCGGCCCGACGACGTCACAGACCCCGACCGAGGGGACTTCGCGATCAATGTGAAGCGCCTGGGCGATATCGCCGGCGAGACCACGGCGACCTGGCGAGGCTATCTCCGCGCCCTGGCCACCCGCCGCGCCATGTTCAGAAGCCAGGGCGCCACGGCTACGGATCACGGTCCGCCCAACGCCCGTACGGCCGATCTCGATACGGCCGGCGCCGAGGCCCTTTTCGATCGGGTTCGATCGGGCGCGGCGACCGCCGCCGAAGCCGATCTCTTCAGGGGCCAGATGCTGACGGAAATGGCCAGGATGTCGATCGACGACGGCATGGTCATGCAGCTGCATCCGGGCTCCTGGCGCAACCACAACCAGGCGTTGTTCGCGCGCTTCGGCCGGGACAAAGGCGCCGACATTCCCCGGACCACGACCTACGTCGACGCCCTGAAACCCCTGTTGGACGCCGTCGGCAATTCCGCCGCCCTGCGCCTGATCCTGTTTACGCTGGACGAGAGCGCCTACGCCCGGGAACTGGCGCCGCTGGCCGGCCACTATCCGGCCCTTCGCCTTGGTCCACCCTGGTGGTTCCATGACTCGGTCGACGGAATGATCAGATATCGCCGCCAAACCACGGGAACCGCTGGATTCTATAATACCGTTGGGTTCAATGACGACACGCGGGCATTCTTTTCCATCCCGGCGAGGCACGACCTGGCCCGGCGGGTGGACTGCGCCTATCTCGCGGAACTCGTGGCCGGCGGGCGACTGGAGCTGGACGAGGCGCGGGAGCTGGCGACGGACCTTGCCGTCAGCCTGGCGAAAGAGGCCTATCGGCTTTGACCCGCCTCGGCCTGGCCACCCTGGATCAGGCCGTGGGCGTTCGGCGGCCGGCCTATGATCCCGCCCATCTGCCTGTCGGTATCGCCCATGTCGGCGTCGGCGCCTTCCACCGCGCGCACCAGGCGGTGTTCACTGAAGACGCCATCGAAGCGGCGGGTGGCGGTTGGGGGATCGTGGGTGTGTCACTCAGGCACGGCGACGTCCCCGCCGCGCTGGGTCCCCAGGATTGTCTCTTCACCCTGGAGCTGCGATCGGCCGACCCGACCTACCGGATCGTCGGGTCGCTCCGGCGGGTGCTGGCGGCCTCGGCCGATCCGGTGGCCGCGCAGGGCGTGCTGGCCGACCCGGCGATCCGCGTGGCGACCCTGACGGTGACTGAACCGGCCTACGCCCTGGGGTCGGACGGGGAACTGGACCTCCAGCGCCCGGAAATCACCCATGACCTGGCCAACCCGGATAACCCTGTCTCGGCGCCGGGTTGGGTTCTCGCCGCCCTGGCCCGGCGGCGGGCGGCGGGGGCCGGACCGATCTCCATCCTGTCCTGCGACAACCTGCGGGAAAACAGCGCCAGGCTTGGCCGATCCGTGCGGACGATGGCGGCGCGCCAGAACCCTGAACTGGCGGCGTGGATCCTTGGGGACGTCGGATTTCCAAATACGGTGGTCGACGCCATCACCCCGGCCAGCGACGTCGCGCTTAGGGCGCGAGTGGCCGCGGCCACGGGTCTGGACGACGAGGCCGCCGTCCAGCGCGAACCTTTCGCCGGTTGGGCCATCGAGGACCGGTTCGCCGCGCCCCGTCCGGCCTGGGAACGCGCTGGCGTGGAGATCGTGGCCGACATAGCCGGCCATGAATCATTGAAGCTGCATGTGCTGAACGCCGCTCACTCAGGCTTAGCCTGCCTTGGCCTCCCGAGGCGCTGGCGCTTTGTCCGGGAAGCGATCGCCGATACGGAACTGAGCGGATTTCTGGATGCGCTGATGGCGGAAGAGATCGCCCCCGCGCTGCCCGGCCAGGATGTCGCCGCCTATTGGCGGACCACCCGCCGCCGCTTCGTCGAACCGGCGATCGACCATCGGCTGGATCAGATCGCCCGCGACGGCGCATCGAAGCTGCGCGAGCGTATCCATCCGCTGATCATCGCCAACGCGCGCGCCGGCCGGCCGGCGACGCGTCTGGGCGCCATCGTGCGGGCCTGGCTCGCTCTTGAGCACCGCCCCGTGGAAGCGGCGCTCGACGATCCGGCGCTGTTTGCCGAGCCGTTTCGCCGCGAGCCGGCGGTGCGCGCGGCGGTCCTGGAGCCGACGCCATGATCAACGCCATCTGCATCGGCGAAGCGCTGGTGGAGCTTCGCCCCCTGGGGCCGAGCAGCCTGGCGCGCGGCGTGGCCGGGGACGCCTACAATACGGCCGTCTATCTGAAACGCAGCCTGGCGCGGGACGGCGAGGTATCGTTCCTCACCGTCGTGGGGGACGATCCGTTGAGCGACCGGCTGGTCGCCGACTTCCGTGGCCAGGACATCGCGACAGGGTTGGTGATGACAACGCCGGGCGCCCTGCCCGGGCTCTATCTGATCGAACTCGACCAGCACGGGGACCGTTCATTCCATTATTGGCGAGGTGAATCGGCGGCGCGACGCTGGATGACCGAGCTTGAGGAGTCCGGCAATCCGGAGGCCCTTGTCGGCGCCGACCTGATCTTCGTTTCCGGCGTATCCCTGGCGATCCTGACGCCGGAGGATCGCGGCAAGGCTCTGGCCCTGCTGGCGAGCCTGAAGGGACGGGTGGGCCTGATCGCCTTTGATCCGAACGTCCGTCCCAGGCTCTGGACGAACCAAAAGGCGGCGCGCGAGACCCTCACCGCCGCCTGCGCTCTGGCTGACGTGGTTCTGGCCAGCGACGTCGATGGCGAATGGATATTGGACGAGGCCGATCCGCGCGCTCAGATCGCGCTCTATCGCGACCTTGGATGTCCGGAGGTGGCCGTCACCATAGGCGAGGATGGCGTCGTGGTCTGGGCCGAGGGCGGCTTCACGACGGCGCCGTCCGCGGCGCGGGAGGTTGTCGACACCTCCGGCGCCGGCGACAGCTTCAACGGCGCCTACCTGGCCGCCAGGCTGCGCGGCGCTTCGCCGGCGATCGCCGCCCGGGAGGGCCAGGCGCTGGCGGCGCGCGTCGTCGCCACGCCCGGCGCCCTGATCGCGCCCGAACTCTCCCACCCCCATATCCCAACCCCCTGACCGGAACCGGCATGAAGATCACCAGCGCGCGCGTCATCGTCACCTCGCCCGGCCGCAACTTCGTCACGCTCAAGATCGAGACCGACCAGGGTCTGTATGGCCTGGGCGACGCGACCCTCAACGGTCGCGAATTGTCGGTGGCGAGCTATCTGACCGACCATGTGATCCCCACCCTGATCGGGCGAGACGCCCAGCGGATCGAGGATATCTGGCAGTATCTCTACAAGGGCGCCTATTGGCGGCGCGGGCCGGTGACCATCAGCGCGATCTCCGCGGTGGATACGGCGCTCTGGGATCTGAAGGCCAAACAGGCGGGACTGCCTCTCTATCAACTGCTGGGCGGCGCCTGCCGGGACGGGGTGATGGTCTATGGCCACGCCAACGGCGAAACCATCGACGAGACTCTGACGGAAGCCCGCGGCTATCTGGACCGCGGCTACCTGGCGGTGCGCCTGCAGACCGGCGTGCCGGGCCTGAAATCGACCTATGGGGTTTCAGGCGACAAGCTGTTCTACGAACCGGCCGACGGCGCCAATCCCACCGAGCATGTCTGGGCGACAGCGCCCTATCTGAGGGCGGCGCCGGACCTGTTCGCCGCCGCGCGCCAGCATCTGGGGTGGGATGTCCACCTGCTCCACGACGCCCACCACCGGCTCACGCCGATCGAAGCGGCGCGGCTGGGCAAGGATCTCGAGCCCTTTCGTCTGTTCTGGCTGGAGGACGCCACCCCGGCGGAGAATCCGGAGGCTTTCCGGCTGATCCGCCGCCACACTACCACCCCGCTGGCGGTGGGCGAGGTGTTCAACTCGATCCATGACGCCCGGACCCTGATCCAGGAGCAACTGATCGACTATATCCGCTCGACCGTGGTCCACGCGGGCGGGATCACCGGATTGCGCCGCATCGCCTCCCTGGCGGACCTGTATGGCGTGAAGACCGGCTGTCACGGGGCCACCGACCTGTCGCCGGTCTGCATGGGCGCGGCTCTGCATTTCGATCTGTCGGTGCCGAATTTCGGCGTTCAGGAATATATGCGCCACAGCGAGGCCACGGACGCGGTGTTTCCCCACGCCTATCGGTTGGACGCCGGACGCCTGCATCCGGGCGAGGCTCCCGGACACGGCGTCGATATCGACGAGGAGCTGGCAGCCCAATACCCCTACCAGCGACGCAGCCTACCGGTGAACCGTCTGGAGGACGGAACGATCCACGACTGGTAGGGGCATTTAGGCCCCGGCCTTCATTGACAGGATCTTGCCTGGCTGACGCGGGGGTTCGCCCTTGGGCAGGGCGTCCACATGTTCCATACCTTCGATCACCTCGCCCCACACGGTGTACTGGTTGTCGAGGAAGTTGGAGTCGGCCAGGCAGATGAAGAACTGGCTGTTGGCGGTGTGGGGCGCGGACGTCCGAGCCATCGAACAGACGCCGCGGCGATGGGGCTCGGCGGTGAATTCCGACTTCAGGTTAGGCTTCTTCGATCCGCCGCCGCCGGTGCCGGTGGGATCGCCGCCCTGGGCCATGAACCTAGCGATCACCCGATGGAAGACGACGCCGTCGTAGAAGCCCTCCGCCGCCAGTTCGGTGATTCTTTCGACGTGGCCCGGGGCCAGATCGGGACGCAGACGTATGGTGACCGGACCGGATTCCAGGGTCATGATCAGGGTGGGTTCAGAGGACATGGCGCTCACTTGATTTGGGAAGGAAGGTCGACGTCGCAGATCGAAAAATCCACGACTTTTTCGGTTTTCACGCGGGCGATCATGGCGCTGAACCATGAGCTCTGGGTGTTGATCACCCGGATCCGAGGACGCTGGGCGTCGGGAATATCGGACAGCAGCCGAACCGTGGTCATGGTGTCGGCCGGCGGTTCCGGCGGCTCTCCGGTCTTGATCGAACGGACCACATCGATACCGGAAATCACCCGCCCCCAGACGGTATATTTCTGGTCCAGAGCGTCATTGACGCCCCGCATCAGATAGAACTGGCTGTTGGCGCTGTCGGGCGCATCGGCCCGGGCCATGCCGCCAACCCCCGGGCAATAGGTGACATAGGCCCTGACTTTGCCGTCGGCGGTCAAGGCTCCGAGATCCATGGCTTGGCTGATCACCGGCAAGCTGCCAATGAAGCCGGCATCGAGACCGCCAATCTTGGTTACGGGTGTGAAGACCATGTCGGCGGAACGCCGAAAAGTGAATTCCGCCGGCAGGTTGGGGAGCGGCGAGCCACCCGTGCCGTTGTCCAGCGGATCACCGGTCTGAGCCATGAAACCGTCGATCACCCGGAAAAACGCCCTGCCGTCATAGAAGTGCTTCTTGGCCAGCTCACTGATCCTGGCCACGGCGATCGGCGCGGCGACGGGGTTCAGTTCAACGATAATCCGTCCCTTGCTGGTGTCGACCACCAGGACATTCTGGGGTTCGGGAGTGCGCCAATCCGACTCGGTGGGGAGCGCCACGGCTGGCGCGGTCGCGGCGCCAGCCGCTCCGGCCAGGGCAAGTGCAACAAGCAGCGAGACCGTCATCTTCATCGATCGGGGCCTAGCCTGGAGTGGTTCCGGCCGCAAGCCTTGGCGCGACGGGATCAGCGGGATGTCACCTTCTCGACCAGGCGCCGCTTGACCCCCTCCGGCACGAACAGGGAAACATCTCCACCGAGGGTGGCGATCTCTTTTATCAGCCTTGAGGCGAGCGCTTGGTGCCGCGGGTCCGCCATCAGGAAAACCGTCTCGATATCGCGGTTGAGCTGTTGATTCATTGCCGTCATCTGAAACTCGAACTCGAAATCCGCCACGGCCCGAAGGCCGCGCAGGATGACGTTGGCGCCAACTTCACGCGCGGCGCTCAGCGTAAGTCCCGCATAGGGATGAACGACGATTTCCGCTCCGTTGTGGAACGCCGCGGTCTCGTCCTTGAGTATCGCCACGCGCTCCTCAAGGGTGAACATCGGTCCCTTGCCACTGTTGATCGCCACACCGATCACCAGGCGATCCACGAGCTTCGAAGCCCGCCGGATCAGGTCCAAATGGCCGTTATGGATCGGATCGAAGGTGCCTGGGTAGATCCCAACCCGCGTCATTCACTGTTCCCCCCGTTGGTTTCTTCCGGAACCGCCGCGGGGGCGTCTCCTTCGGGCGATCCAGCTTCGCCTTCCAACCGTTCCACCGAAACCACATGTTCGTTGTCGGCGGTACGGAAAATCGTCACGCCCTGGGTATTTCGTCTGGCGATACTGACCTGCGCCACCGGCACCCGGATCAATTGGCCCTGATCGGTGACGAGCAGTATTTCATCGGAATCGTCAACCGGGAATGACGCCACGAGCCGGCCTCCCCGGCGCGACAGGTCATGCGCCAGAAGCCCGCGCCCGCCTCGGCCGGAGCGGCGATAGTCGTAGGCCAGGGTGCGTTTGCCAAATCCTTCGGAGGAGATCGTCAGCACCATCTGCGCCGCTTCGGCAAGTTCGGCGATCCGCTCCGGTGTCAGGGTCACCGCGCCCTCGCCCCCCTCTTCTTCGTCCTCATCGGCTTCGGGGGCCGGCGCTCCCGACTCGGCATCATCGTCACTCACGGCCTGACGCTGAGCCGAGGCGTGTTTCATGAAGGCCTCCCGCTCGGCAGGGGTGGCGTTGATGCCCGTGAGCACCGCCATAGAGATCACGCTGTCGTCGTTCGCCAGGCGGATGCCCCTGACGCCAGTCGATTCCCGTCCGGCGAACACCCGGACATCGTCCGCGCCGAACCGAATGCAACGGCCCAAAGCCGTGGTCAGCAGGATGTCGTCCACGGCCGTGCAGAGGCCCACCCCGATGATCGAATCGCCATCATCCAGTTTCATGGCGATCTTGCCGTTGCGGTTGATCTGGACGAAGTCGGACAGCTTGTTGCGCCGGACACCGCCCGATCGGGTGGCGAACATCACGTCCAGGGAGTCCCACAGGGTCTCGTCCTCGGGTAGGGTGAGGATCGAGGTCATGGTCTCGCCCGGCTCGATGGGAAACAGGTTGACGAACGCCTTGCCCCGGGAGGTCGGGGTGCCAAGCGGAAGCCGCCAGACCTTGAGCTTGTAGGCTTTGCCGCTCGAGGCGAAGAACAGCATCGGCGAATGGGTCGAGGCCGAGAACACGCGGGTGACGGCGTCCTCGTCCTTGGTCGACATGCCCGAACGGCCGCGGCCGCCGCGATGCTGGGTCCGATAGGTCGCCAGGGCCGTGCGCTTGACGTAGCCCGCGTGAGTGACGGTGATCACCATGTCTTCGCGGGCGATCAGGTCTTCATCTTCAACGTCGGCGTCGCCTTCGACGATGATCGTGCGGCGTGGGACGGCGAAAGCCTCGCGGACCTCGACCAGTTCGGCGCGCACCACCGCCATGATGGCGTCGCGCGAACCGAGCAGATCGAGATAGGCCTTGATGTCGGCGGCCAGTCCCCGGGCTTCGCTGAGGATATCCTCGCGGCCCAGGCCGGTCAGACGGCTCAGGGTGAGGGCCAGAATGGCGCGGGTCTGTTCGTCGGTCAGCCGCACCTGATCGCCATCGACCACCACGGTGCGTGGATCGGCGACCAGCTCGATCAATGGCATCATGTCGCCGATCGGCCAGTCCCGCGCCACCAGGCGCTCGCGCGCCTCGGCCGGATCCCGCGAGGTGCGGATGATGTGGATCACCTCGTCGATATTGGCCACGGCGATGGCCAGGCCAACCAGAACGTGGGCCCGGTCCCGGGCTTTCGAGAGCTCGTGCCGGGTCCGCCTGACCACCACTTCCTCGCGGAAGGTGATGAAAGCCGCCAGCATATCCCGCAGGCCAAGCTGTTCGGGCCGGCCGCGATTGAGGGCCAGGGCGTTGACCGGGAAGGCGCTCTGCAGCGGTGTGAAGCGATAGAGTTGGTTGAGCACCACCTCGGCGCTGGCGTCGCGCTTGAGCTCGACCACCACGCGCATACCGGTGCGATCACTCTCGTCGCGCATGTCGCTGACGCCTTCGACGCGCTTTTCGTGCACGAGCTCGGCAATCCGGGCGACCAGGGCCGCCTTGTTAACCTGGAACGGGATCGCGGTGATGATGATCGCCTCGCGATCCTTGCGGATCTCCTCGATCGTCGCCACGCCGCGAACCACGACCGAGCCGCGTCCGGTCATCAAGGCCTGGCGGGCGCCGGTCCGTCCGATGATCTCGCCGCCGGTCGGGAAGTCGGGGCCCGGCACGATATCCAGCAGTTCGTCGAGCGGCAGGTCGGGGCGGTCGATCAGAGCCAGGCAGGCGTCGATGATCTCGCCAAGGTTGTGCGGCGGGATATTGGTGGCCATGCCCACGGCGATGCCGCCCGCGCCATTGACCAGCAGATTGGGGATTCGCGAGGGCAGGACGGCGGGTTCCTGTTCCTTGCCGTCGTAGTTTTCCTTGAAGTCGACCGTGTCCTTATCGAGGTCGGCCATGATCGCCATGGCGGCCTTGGTCAGCCGGCTTTCGGTGTAGCGCATGGCGGCCGGCGGATCATTGTCCACCGAACCGAAATTGCCCTGACCGTCGATCAGCAGCAGGCTCATGGAGAACGGCTGCGCCATCCTGACCAGGGTGTCGTAGATCGAAAGGTCGCCGTGGGGGTGATATTTACCCATCACGTCGCCAACCACGCGCGCCGACTTTACATAGCCGCGATCAGGTGTGTGGCCCTGCTCGTTCATCGAATAGAGGATGCGGCGTTGGACCGGTTTGAGGCCGTCACGCAGGTCGGGAAGCGCTCGGCTCACGATCACGCTCATAGCGTAGTCGAGGTACGACTTCTTGACCTCGTCCTCGATCGAGATCGGGGTCACATGGCCCCGCTGCGGGTCGCCGGGCGGCGTGATTTCTTCGGTCAAATGGGGGGTTCAGCGCTTCAGAATCGGACAAATACCGTCCAGGTTCTTTAGCATCCGTCCCGCCAGGACGCCACCCGGCGGCCGAGAACGCCGATATTCCGGCTGAAAGAGGATCAGAACGGGATTTCGTCGTCCATATCGGCGCTGAAGGATTCTCGGGGGCCCGTCGGCGCGGCTCGCGACGCAGGCGCGTAGCCGCCGCCACCGCCGGATTCCCGCGCGCCGTCGCCATCGCCACGACCATCGAGCATGGTCAGTTCACCGCGGAACTTCTGCAGGACGATCTCGGTCGCGGTCTTTTCCAGGCCGGCGGCGTCGGTGTATTTGCGGGTCTGGAGCGCGCCCTCGATATAGACCTTCGACCCCTTCTTCAGATAATTTTCGGCGATCTTGACCAGATTGTCGTTGAAGATCGAAATCCGGTGCCACTCGGTCTTTTCACGTTTTTCTCCAGAGGCTCTATCTCTCCAGGATTCCGAGGTCGCGATACTGAAGCTGGCGACCCTGTCGCCCGAACCGAGCGATCGAATTTCTGGATCACGGCCCAGGTTGCCGACCAGAATGACCTTGTTGACGCTGCCCGCCATGTTGTTTCTCTCAAGCACGCCCGGCGACCATGCGCGCCGGAATCTAGGGAAAAACCTAGCAGCCTTTCAGCGGGAATCAAGCAAAAGTTCTTTGTTTGTTCCTGCTGATCCGAGTTACCCACAAGATAGGCGCGCCGCCTCAGGGCCGGGGCATCGCCCCCGGCACCGCCAGACGACCGTCTCCGGTGCGGACCATGAACGGGTATCGATAGCCGTCGACGGTCTGGGCGGTGAAGACGCCCTCCCGCTGCAGGAACAGGAACTGACCCTGATATGCGCCGGTGACCTGATCCTGGCCGACCCCCAGGGATCGAAATTGCAGACGCATGATTTCCAGCTGGGCGGCGCAGTGTTCGAGATCCGACTGGTTGTCCGCCAGGCGGTTGAATCTGGGCTTGCCGGCGTCATCCTTGACCAAGTGCCAGCAAATGCCCCGATTCATCGGCGCCTCGAGCGAGGGCGCGCAGGCCGAGAGAAAGACCGGAGCCGCCAGGGCCAGAAAAAGCATATTCACACGCATAGGCGGAATCTAGCACCGCCATCCCGCCGAGCAAATGACTAACCCGGAGGTGTGGGCGGGCAGCCGGGGTTGCGGTCGACGAGGGTATGAAAATTGCGATTGTCGGACGAAAACTCGACACGGCCTTGCGCCAGACGAAGCGTGCGATCGCCCCAGCGGCCATAGGCCGGGGGGCCAGTCTGAATGCATATCCCGCTATAGAGGGTCTTCACACACGCCGACAAAGCCATGTCGTCCGGCAGCCGCGTCCATTCGGCCTCGCCATAGCGCCAGCATCCGGCGACCCGTGTGGCGGAGGCCATGGCCGGCGCGTCGGCTGTTTGATCCGCGCTCTGACCGGGATCGGCGGATTCGGGTGGCAACGGTGTTATTTGATTGGAGACCCCACTCGTCGCCGCCAGGGCGCCGCTGGGATCGAGGCCTACGTCCAGCGCGCCGCTGGCCACGCCATTGCGGTGGGCGCAGTCGCTCAGGGTAAGTTCACCGACCAGTTGGCCGTTCACAAAGCAGCGCAACGGCCGGCGGGCATCCAGCTTGACGTCGTCATCGCGCCCGGTCTGAACCACCAGCCCGCCCTGGGACGCGGGCGGAGCCTCGGCGGGGCCATGGTCTCGACCGATCAGAAACAAGGCGATCCCTAAGCCGGCGACCAGCGCCAAGCCCATGCCCGCGAGAATCACGGCCTTACGGTTTCTCAGGAATTCCATTCCGGCCGTGGACCTATTTGAAACGGTAGGTGATGCGTCCCTTGGAGAGATCGTACGGCGTCATTTCGACCAGCACTTTATCGCCGGCCAGAACCCGAATGCGGTTCTTGCGCATCTTGCCGGCGGTGTGCGCGATAATTTCGTGAGCGTTCTCTAGCGTCACCCTGAAGGTGGCGTTGGGCAGAAGTTCGCTGACCGTGCCCGGCAGTTCCAGTAATTCTTCTTTCGCCATGCGGCTCCTCGAATACGACAAACGACAGGGACGCCCGCGATAGGTCTCGCGCGCGCCCCGGTGATCGACAGTCATACGCATCCTGGGCGTTGAGGTCGATGGCTGGCGGGCGTATCGCGGTAAAGGGCGTTCGAATCCGAGCTGAAGCCCCGGCGCGACACGCGCCCCCCACGAGGCGCGCCCATGCCGATGATCGACAAAGCCTGGACCCGGACCGCCATGGCGGCGCCGATTCTGGCCTGCGTCCTGGCCGCTTCAGGCCCTACGATCGCGCAGCCCGCGCCGGCCGCCGCCTCCCCGAAAGTCGATCCCGTCCAGAAGAGCGCCGGCGCCGACTGCGGTGGCGACCTGAGCGAACCCGTGCGCGGAGCCTGGCGGGACGTGGGGGCCGAGGCCGGCCGCCTGGGCTGCCCCACGCAAAGGGAGACGGCCACATCAACATCGCCCCGGGGATCGGCCGCGCGCGCGGCGGTGTTCGGCCTGAACGGCGAAATCATCCTGCATGCCTCCGGCCCCCGCGCCGGGCAGGCCTATGCCGTCTGGGGCTGCGCCTATCGCCTTTTTGTCCAGTTCGGCGGGACCAGCGGCTGGCTGGGATTACCGATCGGGGAAGCCGAAAACATCCCCGACGGATCCCGCCAGGCCTTCGAGGGCGGGACGATCCGTTACACCCGGGCCTATGACGATTGCGAGGCCACACCGGCAGCGCCGAGCACCGTCGCGGCGGCTGCAATCCCGCCGGATGCGGAGACACCGCTCGATATCTTTGAAAATCCCGTAACTGGCGATCGCCTGAGCCTGGCGGCCGGCGGCAGCGTCACCGAGGCTTTGGGCGCCGGCTACCTCAGGCTGCGCGGCCAGGCCCGGGTGCTGACTCTCCCCTCCCCCGGCGCCCTGCCGCTCAAGCTCTATTGGCGCGAGGCCGATGATCTTCGCGAAACCCTGGCCTCGATCCAGAGCGAGCATGACGCCCTGGCGGCAGGCTACGTGTTCGAAGCAGGCCAGGGCTTCGTCTGGCCGGACCCGCGCCCGGAGGCCCTGGCCCTCAAGCTGTTCCGCGACCCGGCCACTGGACGATCACGACTGACGGCCGGGGCCCGGGACGAGAGCGAAGCGCTGGCCAAAGGCTATGGGTTCGTCAGGATCGAAGGCTACGCCGACCCCGCTCCCTGACGCGCCCGGAGCATCTGTGTCACCCGCCGAAGGTGCGGACTTCGCCGAAGCGGGCGCGTATACGCTTTTCCAGGCCGTCGCGGACATCACGGTAGGATTGAAGCATGACATCGCGCTGGCCCGAAACCAGGGTCGGATCGAGTGTCGGCCAATATTCAACGTCGATCGCCCGGCCTCGGGCCATTTCGCCGGCTCGGTGGTGAGCCTCGGGCGACAACGAGACCACCAGGTCGAAGGAGTCGTCTTCCAGATCGTTGAAGTTTTTGGGCCGGTGCCGGCTGAGATCGCCACCCAGCTCATCCATTGCCGCTACGGCGAACGGGTCGGCGGCGAACGGCAGATCATCGCGACGGGTTCCGGTGTGGAGACCGCAGCTGTCGACATAGACCGCCTGGCCGAACCAAAGCTTCATCAGGCCCTCGGCCATCGGCGAGCGGACGCGATTGAGGTTGCAACAGAAGAGAATGGCGCCGGGCAGCCCACGATGAATTGTCTTGGGCTCGGTCACCCCCGCCATTGCAGCGCGCAGACCAGGGTGAACAGACGGCGCGCGGTGTCCAGGTCGATGTCGATCTTGCCAGCGAGCCGGCGCTGCAACAGGCTCGAACCTTCGTTGTGGAGCCCACGCCGGCCCATATCCAGGGCCTCGATCTTCTGCGGCGTGGCGTTGCGGATGGCGTCGTAATAGCTATCGCAGACCATCCGATAGTCGCGCACCACTCCGCGCAGAGGTGAGAGCGACAGCAGGTAGCGGCGCTGATAGTTCGAACCCGTGACATCCAGGGCGAGACGGTTGTCGATAAGGGCGATACGAAGGTCGTAGGGGCCGCCCTCCGCGCCCTCCGGCGCGAAATCATTCTCTTCGATCAGATCGAAAATGGCGATCTGGCGTTCCTGCTCCTGGTCACGCGAGGCGGCGGCGAGAGACTCATCGTCGAGTTCCACTGACCGCAGGCGATTGTTGGAGGGAGGGGGCGACATCACGCCTTTCTAGCCCGTTCTCCGGTTCCGCCGAAAGCGATCAATGGTCGCGATTGAAACGCAGGCTCATCGAGGCCGAATGCGCGGCAAGACCTTCGGCGTCGGCCAGCGCGACACCCGCCGGCGCCAGGGCGCGAAAGGCCATTGGGTCGCACTTCAGGACCGAGGTGCGCTTGAGGAAATCGGTGGTTGAAAGGCCGGACGAGAAGCGGGCCGCGCGGCTGGTGGGAAGAACATGGTTGGAGCCGCCCACATAGTCGCCGATCGCCTCCGGGGTATGCCGTCCCAGGAAGATCGCGCCGGCGTGCAGCACGCCGTCGGCCAGGCGCTCGGGGCTCTCGGTGGCGAACTCCACATGCTCCGGCGCGATCTGATTCACTAAAGACGGTGACTGATCCAGGGGCGCGATGACCACCGCGCCATGGTCGCGCCAGGAGGCCGACGCGTCAACTGCGGTCGGCAGGGTTTTCAGCGCGGCGGCGATCGCTTCGACCACGGCGTCGGCGAACGCCGCGTCGTCGGTGATCAGGATCGACTGAGCATCCGGGTCATGTTCAGCCTGCGCCAGCAGGTCAGCGGCGATCCAGGCCGGGTCGTTGGCGCCGTCCGCCACCACCACCACTTCGGACGGACCTGCCAGGGCGTCGATCCCCACCACGCCATAGACCCGGCGTTTGGCGGCGGTAACATAAGCGTTGCCGGGGCCGACGATCTTGTCCACCGGGCGGATCGGACCGGCTCCGTAAGCGAGGGCGGCCACGGCCTGGGCCCCGCCGACCCGCCATATCTCGGTGACACCGGCTTCGACGGCGGCGGCCAGGACGGCGGGCTTCACCCCGCCCGGCGGGGTGACCATGGCGATGCGTTTCACCCCGGCGATACGGGCGGGAACGGCGTTCATCAGCACGGTTGACGGATAAGCGGCGCGTCCGCCCGGAACATAGATCCCCACCGCTTCGAGCGCCGTCCATCGCCAGCCGAGCTCAACGCCCAGCTCGTCGGTGAAGGCGCCGTCGGCGGGCCGCAGCCGTTCGTGATAGGCGCCGATGCGGCGTGCGGCGAAGGCGATGGCGGCTCGAACGTCGGAGGGGCATAGCGCCGCGCCGGCTTCAATCTCCTCGGAGGACACACACAGTGTCTCAAGTGTCAGATCGAACCTGTCGAAATCATAGGAGAAACGGATCAGCGCCGCCACGCCCTCCGCGCGCACCGCCTCGATCACGCGGATCACCGCTCCGTCCACATCGGCTGGCGCGCCTCGCGGCTCGGCCAGAAAGGCCGCGAAGCGCGAAGCGAAGTCGGGAGCGAAAAAATCGAAACGACGCATGGGTCTCAGCTCTCGTGCTCCGGCGACCTGGGGGTCGTCCAGGGCGTGGAGAGGTCGGCTAGGGCCGCGTCGATACATTCGACCTCGGCCACCAGATCGGCGCCGTCGGCGAAGGCGAAGGTGATCACCCCGCCGGGGGCCTCGCCCGGATCGAAGGTGACGGCCAACAGCTGAACCACGGCGTCCTTGGCCTCCGGCCGCAGGTTGCGGGCGCGCACCGCCATGACCCCGCCCAGCTGAATGCCGGCGCGGACCCGCTCATGGCACGCGTCGGCGGCCTCCCAGCGAAAGCGGTTGACGGCGATGGTCAGGCGCCGCGCCTTCGGCTCCCAGGAGATGTCGCCGATATGCGCGACCGCGTCCTGCAACGCGGCTGAGATGATTTCCAGGTCATCGGCGTCTTCGGCCAGCAGTTTGAGGGCCTGGGCGTGATCCATCGCTCAGGCCTCCCCCTCTCCCGATCCTTTCAGCCGCCGAACCTTCGCCCCGCAGGCCGACAGCTTTTCTTCCAGCCGCTCGAAACCCCGATCGAGGTGGTAGACGCGGTTGACGATGGTCTCGCCCCGGGCGGCCAGGGCGGCGATCACCAGGCCGACGGAAGCCCGCAGATCGGTGGCCATGACCGGCGCGCCTTCCAGGTGATCGACGCCGCGAATCCGCGCCTCGCCCCCGGAAACAGTGATGTCGGCGCCTAGCCGGGCCAGTTCGGGGACGTGCATGAAGCGGTTCTCGAAAATGGTTTCGCGGACCACGCTCTCGCCCTTGGCGACGGTCATCAGGGCCATGAACTGGGCCTGCAGGTCGGTGGCGAAGCCCGGATAGGGGTCGGTCTCGACTTCGACGGCATTCATGCGCGCGCCGTTGCGGCGTATGGTCAGGCCGTCATTTCGGCGCTCCACCTGCACCCCTGCCTCCTCCATCTTGATCAGGAGCGACTCGATGAGATCGGCGCGGGTGTTGGTCAGACGAACCTCTCCGCCGGCCATGGCCGCGGCCAGCGCGTAGGTGCCGGTCTCGATCCGATCGGGGGTGACGGCATGGGTGGCGCCGGTCAGGCGCTCGACCCCCGTGATGCGGATCGTCGAGGTTCCCGCCCCTTCGACCTTCGCGCCCATGGCGTTGAGGCAGACCGCCAGATCGACGATCTCAGGCTCGCGCGCCACGCCGATCAACACCGTCTCGCCCCGGGCGAGCACGGCTGCCAGCATGGCGTGCTCGGTGGCCCCCACCGACACGAACGGAAACTCGATGGTCGCGCCGCGAAGGCCGCGCGGGGCCTGGGCGTAGACGTAGCCTTCGTTGAGATCGATGTGGGCGCCCAGCGCCTCCAGCGCCTTCAGATGCAGATCCACCGGCCGCGCGCCGATGGCGCAGCCGCCCGGCAGACTCACTTTGGCATGACCGGTGCGGGCCAGCAGCGGTCCCAGCACGTTGAACGAAGCGCGCATCTGGCGGACCAGGTCATAGGGAGCGAATGAACTGACGATCTCAGGTGTGTGCAGCACGCTTTGCGGACCATGGGGTCCGTCGCTTTCGACGAGTTCGGTCCCCAGTCGGCGCAGCAGACTACCCAGAAAGCGGGTGTCGGCCAGGCGCGGCATATTGGTCAGGCGCAGGGGCTGGTCGGTCAGCAGGCTGGCCGCCATCAATTTGATCGCCGAATTCTTGGCGCCGCTGATCGGGATTTCTCCCTCCAGGTGAACGCCGCCGATGATGGCGATCTGATCCATGCGGCCCTTTATTCGGACCGCTCGAACGCGGGCCATGAGTGGTGGAAATTAGGCTCTTATCGACCCGCGCGATCAAGCGCCAGCGGCCTATTCGGAGGGGTTTTTCGCAGCTGTTTTGCGCCTCCGCAAATTAGTCCGCAAGGCCGCCGCCAGCCGGGCCTCGCGCGCCTGCGATTGTCCGGACGCGGTCTTCTGGACAGGCTTCGGCGTTACTTGGGGCGGGGCGGGCGACCGATCATCGGATTGGGTCATCGCCCTGCACTATTCCCACGCCCGCGCGCGTCAAGTCCCGATTTCGCTTCCCTACCGCGCCGGCTTTCGCTAACACGCGCCCTTCCCGAATGGGAACGCCGCCGTAGCTCAGTGGTAGAGCGCATCATTGGTAATGCTGAGGTCGGCAGTTCAATCCTGCCCGGCGGCACCAGCACCGTAGGCCGGCGGAAAGCTCGACCATCACGGCCTCAATCACCGATAGGTTCAGACGGCCGCAGACAAATGGCGGCCAGTCGCGCCCGTTTGGAACAAGAGCCAGACCCATAGCGCAACCCTCAAGGCGCAGCGCAGGACGATGATTGATAGCAACATCACGCTGACAAGCCAGAGAATGGCGAAGACGGATCCAAACATGGTGCGGGCTTTCGAGTTGTGGTTGACGCGTCGAGCTATCGCCTGATGATGCGTCAGAAACGGACGTAAAATCCCCATGCGCCACGAGAAAGCCAACAGCTTGCTAGAACTGGCCCGCCGCCTGGCCTCCAGCGCCGAGGGTATGACCCTGGATGAGATGGCGCGAGAGGCGGGCGTCGGCCGGCGAACCGTCGAACGCATGCGCGACGCTCTGTGGGCGCTGTTTCCCCAGATGGAGGAGATCGCCGACGGTCAGGCCAAACGGTTCCGCATTCCGCATGGCCTCGACGGTTTCTTTCAGAGCCCAACCACCGAGGAACTACTGGAACTGAACAAGGCCGCGACCGGCCTGCACACAGCGGGGGCGGCGCCTCGCGCTCGCGTCCTGGAGGCTCTTGAGCGCAAGGTCCGCGCCGCCATGCGCGGCGGCGTGCTTCGGCGCATGGCTCCGGATGTCGAGGCGCTAGTGCGCGCCGAGACCGTCGCCGTTCAGGCCGGGCCCCGCCCCTTCGAGGACGAAACCCTGATCGCCACCATCCGCCACGCGCTGATGGCCATGAAGGCCTTGAGATTTAGCTATGGGGGCGGACGCACCCCGGGCGCGGCTCGCGAGGTGACTCCCCACGGCCTGATGTTCGGCCGCGCCAACTATCTGGTGGCCGCTGAACTGGGCCAGAGCGAACCGAGGAACTGGCGGTTGGATCGGCTCGGCGAGGTTGAAATCCTGGAAATCGCCGCCTCGCCCCCCGCGACGTTCAATCTGCGGGAGTACGCCAACCGTTCCTTCGGCATCTATCAGGGCGAGACCGAGGCGGTGGTGCTGCACATATTGCCCGATGGGGCCGAGGACGCCCTTGGCTGGCGGTTCCATCCCACTCAGACCACCGAGGTTCTGGGCGACGGGTCGGTGATGGTGCGATTTCAGGCCAGCGGCATGAAGGAACTGGCCTGGCACCTGTTTACCTGGGGCGACAAGGTGCGGATTCTGGCGCCGCCGTCGCTGCAAGACGCGATGTTGAGCGAATTGGAGCTGGCCCTGGCCCGCCATCGCGCGCCGGCGACGTAAGGCCTTGCCTGACAGGCCCTCGGGGGCGATCAACGATCATGATCGAGTTGGGGGAATCGAGCCGAAAGGCGGCCGCGGGCGGCTTCGCCCGCTGGGCCGTAATTGGGGTGGTCGTGCTCGGCGCAGCCGTTTCCCTGTGGCTGAACTTCCCAGGCCATATGTCCTACGATTCGGTGGTGCAACTGGCCGAGGGCCGCGACGGCGACTACGGAGTGAGCGGTCACCCGCCGGTGATGTCCTGGCTGCTCGGGGTAACCGACGCGCTGGTTCCAGGGTCGGCCGTGTTCGACGTTTTAGACACTGCGCTGATCGCGGGCGCCCTAGTCTCGCTTATTCTGCTCGGTCGGCGCGTATCGTGGTTGGTGGTGATCCCTTGCGCGGCGGTCGTGACATTTCCCCAGCTACTGATTTATCCGGCCATCGTGTGGAAGGATGTGCTGTTCGCGGCCGCCGCGACCGCCGGCTTCGCCTGTCTGGCCCAGGCGGCGGCTCATTGGCGTCGACCGGTGTTGCGATACGGCCTGATCGGGGCGGGCCTGGCGCTGGTGACCTTGGCCGCCATGGCGCGGCAGAACGGGGTGGTCATTCTGCCTTTCGCCGCCGCCGCCATCGCCTGGATCTCGGCCAGGTCACCCGACGGGCCAAAGGCGTGGCGCGGTCTGGCCCATGGTCTGGGGTTCCTGGGAGCCTGCGCCGCGATCATGGTCGGCGGATCGGCCGCTCTGACTCCGCCCAAGGTCGCCCCAGCCGCCGCGGTCCGCGGTCAATTCGGCAATCTGCAGACCTATGACATGGTCCACGCCCTGGTCCTCGACCCTGGCGTCCAACTCCGGGTTCTGCACCGCCGCGCGCCCTGGTTCGAACGCCTGCTGAGACATGATGGCGTCGCCGCCTTTTCACCGATCCGCATCGACAGCTTGCAGCCGCTGATGGAACAGGCCGGCGTTCATCCCGACAGCACCGACCTGATCGCCGCCCAATGGAATGACCTGTTCCTGCACGACCCGTGGCTCTACCTGCGAGTTCGGCTCGATGCGTTCAGCTGGGTCTTGCTGACCCCTTCGGTGGAGGACTGCGTCCTGATCTACACCGGCGTCGATGGACCGTCGGAAGAGATGTCGGACGTTGGGATCGCCCCGCGCCAGAGCGAGATGGACGACGTTCTGGCCGACTACGCGCTCGCCTTCGCGCCGACACCGGTCTATTCGCACGCCGCCTATGGCGCGCTCGCCCTGGTGCTGCTGTTGGGTCTCCTGCGACGCCGCATGGCCAGCGACATCGTGGTGGCGGCCATGCTCGGCGCCGCCCTGGCCTTCACAGGCGCCTTTTTGTTGATCTCCATCGCCTGCGACTATCGCTACCTCTATGATCTCGACTTGGCCACGATCGCCGCGACGCTCTATGTCGCGGCGACCTGGACGGATGGCGCCGGGCTCTACCCGCGTCCGCGGCGCAGGGCCGCCGCCAGGCGGAGCTGATTATAGAGCGAGCCGGCTTCGTGGTTCAGGATCGGGGTCTCCCAGTCCGCCGATCTCGCAATCCAGGCGGCAAGCCGAGGCGATGCGTCTGGCCCCGCGATCCGCGCCAGGTCGAGGGCAGCGTTCAGGAGGCGCCGCCTTTCAGCCTCCAATGCCGGACCATCATAGCGCTCGGCGAGATTGCCAAGGCCCGCGCGGGCGGCATGGATCATGACCCTGGCCGTCTCGGGGTCATGGTGGGCCAGCGCGCCTTGCGCGGCCACCGTGGCGCGGCGAACATCGGCGATAGCGTCGCCGGCGGTCTGAGGCTCCAGGCCGGACCTAGTGCAGGCGGCCGGACTCATGGCGCGGACATAGGCGGCCAACGCATCCAGAACCGTTTCGGGCGGCGGCGCGCCGTCGAACTCCTCGGTGATCAGGCCGCGAATGAAGGTCTTAAGCGCTAGCGAGCCCGGCGCCTGAGACACTTTCAAGGACGCCTTAGGTCCGCCCAGATCAGGGATGGCCCTGGGGTCGAAGGTGTGATCGCCCCGGTGGCTGCTGAACACGAAGGAGGTGACGTCGGCCGTGCCTGGCGCGCCGGAGACGCCTGGAAAATCGAAATCGGGGTTTGTGCGGCCGTTGCGATGGCAGGTCTCGCAGGCGACCCCGGCGCGCGCCGCTTGGCCCCCCAGCAGCAATGGCGCGCGAAACGCCGCCCGGCCGACTTCGACCAGATAGGCCGCTTCGGGGTCAGCCGGAACTTTCAGGCATTCAGCGGGCCGGCGCGTGAGAATATGGGCCGCGTCCGCTCCCGGCGCCAGCCAGCGGACGGCGCGCAACGGCGGAGCGAATATCTCGGCGCGCGCCGCCCCCAGAACCAGGGTGAAGCCGGCCGCGGCGATCAGGAAGCGGGATCGCCGCCGTGCTCGATCCAACGGCCCAGGTCCTCCGCCTCCGCGCAACCAAAGGCGCATTGTCGCTCAATACGGGCCAGCAAGGCGCGCGCGGCAGGCAGATCGCCCTCGATCACCTTCAGCTCGCCATAGTATTCCGTGGCGCCCCGATGGTTCGGCGCGATGGCCAGCGCCGCGCGGTAATTGCGTTCCGCCAGGTCGAGGCGGCCGAGCTTGCGCCAGACATAGCCGCGATAGGTCAGAACGTCCGGGTGAGGTCCGAACGCCAGTTCCGCCCGATCCAATGCCACCTGGGCGTCCTGATATCGGTGCTCATTGATCAGACTCACCGCCTCGACATAGGCGGAATCGCCGGCCGCCGCGGTCAACAAGCCGGCCGTGGGTGCGATCGAGGCCGAAGGTTTCGGCGGGGCGGCCGGGTCGGCTGGTTTGATGGCGTCCTGGGCCTGGCCAATCGCCGCCTTCAACGTCTGGGCCTCGGGACAGGTGTCGTGGCAGGCGTCGGCGCGGGTTTTCAGCTTGCCCAGTTCCGTCATCGCCTTGTCGGTCATCTTGGCGTTGGCGAGGGCCACGACATAGTCGCGCCGGGTATCGATCGGGGCCGGATCGATCTTCAGGGCACGCTCGAAGGCGCGCGCCGCGCCCTTGGAGTCACCGGCCCCGACTTTAGCCAGACCCAGCATTTTCCAGCCGGTCGGCTGGCCGTCGGCGACCTCGGTTACATGGCCGAACGATCGGACAGCGTCCTTGAATTTTCCAGCCTGATAGGCGGCCATGCCATCGCTGTATTCGCGGGCAGAATCATAGAGTGGCGCCGAGGCGCTTGGAAAGCCGCCGCCACCGCTTCCGCCGCCACCAGACGCCAAGGCGGAGCCCGCCGGCGCCGCGGCGATCAGCAGACCAAGCCACGCCACCGTTGTCGCGCGATGGTTCACCATATCGGTCCTCCCTGGAGCCGGAATGAGCGGACTATGATCCATGCGTGGATGTTGTCAAACACGGCGCGTCGCGAACATGAAAGTTCATGCATGACAGAGCCCATCGACCACCTCCAACCTCCAGAAGGAAGCGCCATCCGCGTGGAGCGGGCGAGCGCGGCGGAGCGCGCCCTGATCGAAGGGATGTCGAGGTTTTACATATATGACTTCTCGGAAATGGAGCCGGCTGGGTCCGATGATATGGATTTCGATCAGCGGGGCGATTTTGGCGTACTACCCTATCTCCCGGAATATTGGACGGAGTCGGGGCGCCATCCACTGTTGATCAGGCTTGGCGAAAAGCCGGTCGGTTTCGCCTTGATCAACACCCATTCCCACCGCGGAGGGAGCGTCGAGCGCAACATGGGCGAGTTCTTCGTGGCGAGGAAATATCGTCGGCGCGGCGTGGCGGCCGGGGCCGTTTGTCAGATTCTGGCGCTCTATCCGGGACGCTGGGAAGTGGCGGTGGTGGAGCGAAACACCGCCGCCAAGGTCTTCTGGCCACGGGCGATCGGCGCCGCGCCGAATGTCACCGATCTGGTTCGGCTCGAAGGCGATGGCCAGCATTGGCGAGGGCCGATCTGGGCGTTCCAGGCTTCGACCGGCCAGGGATCGCGCGACCGTCAAAACGGCCTTCAAACACCTGGGTGAGCGTCAATGTCGGCGTTGTTGGTCACGACAAAACGACACAGACCGCAAGCGTCAGCTCCGCGCTGCAGAAACCAGCGGCAATCGTCGCGGATCAGGCATGACGGCAGCCCGCCGGGCATGGACCCGGATTGCGGCGCGTTCATCACGGTGTCGATCACCCCGCATCGGCCCCCCGCCCACTGGCCGCAGCCGGATGTCGCACATGGGGAGGAGAACCGAAACAGCCGCTCCGGATCGCCAAGGGCGCGTAGTCCGGACGCAATCTGGGGATCAATCCAGACCGGCTTGCCGGCGAACTCAACCTCCCCATCAATGACGCGTCCAAGCAGAAGCGCACCCTCTTCGCAGGTGGCGCTAGGACAAAGTACGGTCCGGCCAGCCATGGCGCGTCAATCAACCGCCGCGGTTTTGTCCGCCGACATTGACGGTCAGCGGCGCGTTGAGCAGGCCAGGGTTTTCCGCCAGGGCGGCCTCGGCGATGATCCAACGGCCGTTCCAGCGCCTGGGGATGAAAACCACGCTACCGCCACCACCTCCACCCGAGTCGTCGGGGTTCGGCGTGAAACTGGCATGGGATAAGGCGCTTTCAACGGCGGCGCCGATGGCGGCCTGCACATGGTGCTGTTGTTCACGGCTGAGTTTCACGCCTTCAAACCGTACGATGAAGTCACTCACTACGACACCTCTCTGTTGTTATTATTAGAATTCTAACTAAATTTGACCCTTTGCGCAATGGCGATCGAACCCCAGGCCGGATCAACGCGCCGTCGAAGGGCACTTTGCCAACCCAGCTACCCTGAGTCTGCTCATGCCTAAGGCTCCCGATAGGTCCCAGCCTTGACCGCGATCGGTTTGGCGGTGGGGTAAAACTGAGTGAACGTCGTGTCCACGGCCCCATGGGCCTTATGGCAAGCATAGCAGTCCGCCGCATACGGAATCATCTTCGACGGCGCGGAGCCATTCAAGGCGAAGAATCCCCAGCCGCCCTTGAATCGCGCCGAGTCGTGGACGTGAGCCTCGAGACCCATCAGGTCCTCGGTCTGGTACTGGCCGTGCTTGTTGATCGAGCCGCGGCTGTTGGCGCCGCGATTTTCGAGGATGAACACCGCGCCTTCGGGCCAGTGGCCGGTCTTCTTGAACTCCCTCCAGGAGGCCGGATCAACGAACACATTGTCGAACATCGACTGGCCGGGCATCGGCGGCGCATCGGAATAGCTCATGTCGAGACCCGAGCTTAGATAGACCCATTCGCGGTAGTCGGACGGTGGAATGAAGGCGCCGTCGGCGGTGAAGTGGGCGGCGCCGGGCGCCGGAGCGGCGCCGGCCGTCAGCAGCAGCGCGATGATCGGCAGCAAAGCGGCGAATCTGGTCATGGGCATGTCGGTCTCCGAGAGACAAACACTGCAACAAGCGCAGCCGATACCAAAGGACGTTGATCCAACCTTTTCAGCCACGCCCGCCGCCGATCAGCTTGACTCCATGGCAGGGGCGTGGGCGTTAAGACGGCGGTAGTCGCGTATCGGGCCGGCTGTGTAACGCGAACCCATAGCACCCCGAATTCTTCGTCTCTCGACGACCACTGACGCGCGCCTTCGGGCCGGCGTCACGCCGGATGCCTCAATGCCCCCTTCCAATAGGCTTCGCGGCAACGCGGACTTCATGAAACTGTGGTCGGCGCAGGCGGTCTCCGCCTTCGGGGCGCGGATCACCCGCGAGGGCCTGCCGATGGCGGCCGTGCTGATGCTGGGCGCTTCACCGGGCCAGATCGGGGTCCTCGCGGCCCTGACCCGCGGCCCGGCGCTGGTCGTCGGCCTGATGGCGGGTGGTATGGTCGATCGCTCGCGCCGCCGCGGCCTGATGATCGCCATGGATCTGGTCCGTGTCGCGCTGCTGGTCACAATACCCCTGGCGGCCTGGCTGCATTGGCTGTCGATGGCGCATCTCTATGTAGCGGCGGCGCTGGTCGGCGCGGCCAGCGTTCTGTTCGAGATCGCCGATCACGCCTATCTGCCCAGCGTCGTCGAGCCGCCTGAGATCATGACCGCCAACGCCCGCTTGAGCGCCACCGATTCGATCGCCGAGGTGGCCGGTCCCGCGCTGGCCGGAGTGCTGTTTCAATGGCTGGGCGGCCCCTACGCCATTGCTCTCAACGCCCTGACCTATCTGGCGTCGGCGGCTTTCCTTGGCGGAATCGGCAAGCGCGAACCGAAACCGGAAGCGGGGCAAAAGAGCCGCTGGGGCCGCGATATCGCCGATGGCATGCGCGGGGCGCTGGGCGAGCCGCGCGTGGCGCCGCTGTTGTTCATGGAAGGGTCCAACGCCCTGTTCGGCGCCTTCTTCTCGGCGCTCTACGTGCTGTTCGCCTTGCGGGTCGTGGGACTGAATACGGCGTTGCTGGGCCTGACGGTGGCCTGCGGCGGCGTCGGCGCGCTGGCGGGAGCCTTCATCGCCCCGCGCCTGGCCAGCATGATCGGCGTCGGTCCGGCCATCGCGGCCTCCGCCCTGGCCGCAGCGCTATCGATGTTCCTGATCCCGCTGGCTCCATCGAGCCAAACCGTCGGAATGGGCTTCCTGATCGGCGCCCAGATCCTTGGCGACGCCCTCTGGGTGACGGCGGGAATCCTCGCCTCCAGCTTACGCCAGGTGCTGTTGCCCCAGGCCATGCTGGGGCGGGTGGCGGCGACCTTTCAGGCCGTGACCGGAGGCTTGGGCGTGATCGGGGCTCTGCTGGGCGGCAGTCTGGGCGGAACGATCGGCGTGCGCCCTACCCTGTTCATCGCCGTCAGCGGCCTGCTGTTGGGACCTCTGGTGGCCGCGTTCTCGAAACTGCGCACCTACCGGGCCACGGCCTGACGAACGTGCAGGGTCCGCGGTTCACAGCCGCCACCAAGGTGGGCCGATCCCAGCCACCAGACGGGCCACGGTCTTGAGGTCAGGCGCGGCGTGAATCTTGTTGGTGAACAGCACGAACGGGTTGTCCTTCATCAGGGGGCGCCCGGACCAGTCGCGCCATGCCTCCTCGTAGGGCACGCCACGCACGACGATCGTCGCCCCCTCGATCCCGTGCCAGGCGCCCCATCGCCACGTCATCCACTCATAGAACGAGCCGCGTGACACGATCCCCTTCCGATAGAAGTTATATTCATTGAGCATCAGGTCGAAGAGCTTGCGATAGTAGGCGCCGGCCTCCGATCGATCGGTTGCCGAGGGACCGCCGGCGGAGGGCGCATAGTCGCGCGCCAGGACATGAGCCCGGTCCAGCAGATCGTGGAACCGTTTGGCGAATTCGAACAGGGCGTTGGCTTCTTGATGCCGGGTGGTACGGGTGTGGACCACCCCTCCGACCACCGCGGAGGTGATCACCGCCCCCAGAATCGCCCCCCACAGGGGCCCCAGACCCTGGTATTCCTTGTTTATGCCAAGGAATGTCGCGAACCAGTGCGCGAAGTCGGCGAAGCTCATCCATTTCCCCCGAGGCAGCGAACCAAACGTTATTTTGATCGATGATAGCCATCGCTTTGTAAACCGTGGCGGGCGCGATCACTCGCCACCTTGCGCGACGTGATGCTATGCTTTCATGCTCCCAAACGGGGCAGGTCGGTTAAACGCGGGTAAGGGCGTGGCGACGACGCCAAAGCCCCCGCAGAGACGGAGACATGCCCTTGCCCCATGGCCTGATGAGCCACGTTCTCTCGCTCCTGGGCCAATATGGGTACGCCGTGCTGTTGCCGATCGCCATCGTGGAGGGTCCGGCCATCACCGTCGTGGCTGGAGCCATGGTCGCGGCGGGCCAGCTCAACGGCGCGGTCGCCTTTGTTCTGCTGGTCGCGGCGGATCTGGTGGGCGACGCCGTCTACTATGGCCTGGGACGGTTTGGACACGCGCCGGTGGTGCATCGAATCGGCGCCTGGCTGTCGCTGACACCCGAACGGCTTCAGCCGCTCGAGCAGCGGTTTCGCGACAACGACTGGAAATTGCTGATGATCGGCAAGACCCAGGCGCTGGGGTCGCTGATCCTGTATTTCGCGGGCGTCAGCAGGGTGAATTTCGCACGGTTCATGGGCCTGAATGTGATCGGCACTCTGCCCAAGGTACTGGTTTTCCTCTCGGCCGGCTACTTCCTCGGCCAGAGCCTGCTGCGTTCGGACAAGTCGATCGATCTTGTAACGCTGGTTTTTTTCGGTCTCGCCCTGCTGCTGCTAGTTTTCTATTGGGTGGTCAGACGGGGTCTTGCCAAAGCCATGGCCGAAGACGCCTCTACCTGAGGTTTGGGGACCGCCCCACACCCGGCGCCGCCGGACCAGGCGCAGCAGAGCCAGATTCTGGCGAAGCACACCCCAGGCCGACAGGACCTGCAACGCATCGCGCACCATGGAAAACTCGGCGGCCATACCCCGCCAGCGGCCGAGTTTTCGGTGCTTACGCACGTTCACGACACCAGGCCAATCGACGACGGCGATGGCCAGTCGGCGACTGACGATCAGCTCATTGATGAACGATTCGCCGCCCCAGCGCGGAAGCGCCTCCATTGTCTCCACCGCGCCCTTCAACAGGCTCGCGGGAATGACCCGCTCACCGGAGACGAAGTCGAGGCCGATCCGACGATAGATGAACAGGCTGTTGCTGCGAAGACTGATGCTGACATCGGTCCGTCCGTTGACGACGGGATCGGCGAGGGCCTGGATGTCGGCTGCGGTCACGCCCTCCAGATCGGCGTCCAGCAGCATCAGATATTCGCCCTTCGCGGCGGCGGCGCCCCGCGCCAGGGCATAGGTTTTGCCTCGGTTGGGGCTGTATGAGATCACCCGGATGTCGGGATAGTCGGCCAGCAGCGCGTCGGTCTCGTCGGTCGACCCGTCATTGACGACGATCAGCTCGGCTAGGGCCGGATGGTTGTGGACCGCGTCCAGAATCCCGCGAATCCGGTCAGCCTCATTGTAGGCGCACACCACGGCGGAAATTTTTGGCGGATGGCTGTCCCGCCCGACGACGGCGAACCGCGAGAGCGGCGCACCACGGCCCAACCGCCGCGTCGGCGTCGTCAGGTGATCCGCTACCATGATTCCTCCAGTTGGCCGGCGCTAGCCGATTCTCGTGTTTATCGAATTCACCACGGTAACGCCAACGCGGCTAGGCCCGGCGCGGGATCACCACCGGCAGCGTCTCGTAGCCCTTCACGAAGATCGAATGGGTGCGCAACGGCTCGCCGGCCAGTTCCACCGATGGGAAGCGCTTGAGAATTTCCTCCCAGATGATGATCAGCTGCAGCTCGGCCAGACGGTTGCCGACACAGCGATGGACGCCGAAGCCGAACGATAGATGATTGCGCGGCCGCGCCCGGTCGATGATGTAGTCGTTGGGGGTGTCGATCACGCTGTCGTCGCGATTGCCCGAGACATACCACATCAGCACCTTGTCGCCCTCGCGGATGGTCTTGCCGCCGAACTCATAATCGCGCGTGGCGGTGCGGCTCATATGGGCCAGCGGTGTCTGCCAGCGGATGGTCTCCGACACCATCGAGGGGATCAGCGACGGGTCGGCGCGCAGCTTGTCATACTGCGCCGGATGCTTGTTCAGCGCATAGATCGAGCCGGAGATGGTGTTGCGGGTAGTGTCGTTGCCGCCGATGATCAGCAGGCCGACGTTGCCGTAGTATTCCAGCCGGTCCATGTCCCTGGTGGCCTCGTTGTGGGCTAGCATCGAGATCAGGTCGAACTTCGGCTCGGTGTTGACCCGCTGGTTCCACAGTTCGGTGAACACCCCGAAACACTCGTCGATCTCGGCGCGCTTTTGATCCCAACTGGTCACCGGGCCGTGGCCGGGGGCGTTGGTCATCATGTCCGACCAATGGGTCAGGCGGCGACGCTCCTCGAAGGGAAAATCGAACAGCGTGGCCAGGGTCATGGCCGTCAGTTCCTTGGAGACCAGATCGACCCAGTCAAATTGCTCGCCGATCGGCAGGGCGTCCAATATCGCCCCGGCCCGCTCGCGGATGATCGGACCCATGCGCTGCAGATTGGCCGGGGCCACCACCGGACTGACCGCCTTGCGCTGCTCGTCGTGGCGCGGCGGGTCCATGCCAATGAAGCTCTCCCGCCGCGGCCGCTTGAGCGCTTCGGTCTTGCCTTCCAGGGTCGGCAGGGCGATGCCGTCGGCCGAGGAGAACACCTGATGGTTGGTGTCCACGGCCATGATGTCGTTGTATTTGCTGATCGACCAGAACGGGCCGTAGTCGCTCTCGGACGTGAAATGCACCGGCGCCTCGGCCCGCAGGCGCTCGAACATCGGCCACATCGCGTCGGCGGCGAACAGATCGGGACGGGCGGGGTTCAGCGCTTCGAGCGGCTCGGCGTAGATTTTCGAGCGGGCCTCATGCCCAATGTCGATCGAACCGTCGCTCATCACCGTCTCCCTTTCGACGCGTTAATTCGCAATCGAACCTGTCCGACCTCCTTAGTCAATCAGGTTGGGATATTCGGATCCGGCTGAGCCTCGTTGACGGGCGGCGCCATGCCATCGTCGGGCGCGACCAGCAGCGGCGGCGTTACGGCGACACCGGCGGGTATCGGCTGATTGGGCATCCGCTTCAGCGCGCCGGTCATGAAGCTGCGCCACAGGTCGGTCGGGGCGCTGCCGCCGGTGATCCTGACCATCGGCGAGCCGTCATCGCGGCCCATCCAGACCACGGTGGTCAGTCCGCCCGTGAAGCCGCAGAACCAGGCGTCTTTATAGTCGCTGGTGGTGCCGGTCTTGCCGGCCAGGTCATATCCGGGAATGGCGGCGTGGACCCCGGTTCCCGAGGCGATCACGGTGCGCAGCATCCGGTTGAGATCGCTCAACATCGGATTGGCCACCACCACCGCCGAGGCGGGCGCGGGATGCTGATAGACCACGGGCCCGCCCGCCACGCGGATACGCTCGATGCCGTAGGCCGAAACCCGATTGCCGCCGTTGGCGAAGGTGTCATAGGCCTGGGCCATTTCGATCGGCGTCACCAATGTGGTGCCCAGAGCCATGGCCGGATCGGTGTTGATCGGCGAGACGATTCCCACCCGATGCGCGGCCGCGGCCACCATGGGCCGGCCGATCTCGTCCGCCAGCCTCGCCGCGACGGTGTTGATCGAATGGGCCAGCGCGGTTTCCAGGGTGATCGGCCCCAGGAATTCCGGCTCATAGTCGCTGGGCGTCCAATTGCCGATCGTCACCGGCTCATCCACCACCGGCGAATCCGGCGTCCGGCCAGCTTCCAGCGCCGCCAGATAGACGAACGGCTTCCACGACGATCCGGCCTGGCGATGGGCGTCGACCGCCCGGTCGAAGGCGCTCTGCTGGTAGTCGCCGCCGCCGATCATCGCCCGCACCCGCCCGACACCGTCCAGGGCGACCAGCGCGGCCTGGGCGACACCCCGGCTCTTGTAACGGGCCAGGGTCGCGGTGACGGCCTCCTGGGCGAGAGTCTCGGTGGCGGAGTCCAAAGTGGTCTCGACCACCAGATCGCGGCTTTGCGCCTGAGCGCCCGCCACGCGCCGGGTCTGGCCGTCCAGCCAGTCGACGAAATATTGCGCGGCCACGCCGGCCCCGCCGTGGTTGACCTTGGCCGGCTGGGTCAGGGCATTGGCGCGCTGCTCTCCGGTGATCGCGCCGGTGTCAACCATGGCGTCCAGCACCAGGCGGGTGCGCTCCGCCGATCGTTCGGGCTGTTCGGCGGGGTTGTAGTTGGTGGGCGACTTCATCACCGCCGCCAGGCTGGCCGCCTCGCGCACTGTCAGCCGGGCGGCGGGCTTGTTGTAGAACCGGCGCGAGGCGGCCTCGATCCCATAGGCGCCGGAGCCGAAATAGACCCGGCTCAGATACAGGCCCAGGATCTGGTTCTTGGTGTAGGTCTGCTCCAGCTCGACCGCATAGACCAGTTCGCGGGCCTTGCGCTCCATGGTCTGGTCGGCGTTGAGGAACAGGTTGCGCGCCAGTTGCTGGGTGATGGTCGAGGCGCCCTGCGCCGGCCGGCCGCTACTCAGATCGCTGACGATGGCCCGGGCGATGCCCATCGCGTCGAACCCGTCATGCGAATAGAACCGCCGATCCTCGATGGCCACGAAAGCGGCCGGCACATAGGTCGGCAACCGCGCGACATCCACCGGCGGCCCGAACTTCCCGCCCCGCACCCCCAGCACAGCGCCGGACCGGTCCAGATAGGTGATCTGAGGATCGCGCCGGATCGGCGGCAGGGGCGGCAACTGGGGGCCTTGAGAAAGCAGGGACGCGGCGGTGAGCAGGGCGAACAATGGCGGGGCTCCACGGCGGCGAGACGACAGCCCCGCGACGCTTCAATCGCGCGCCTCTGTGCCCTGTCCCCAGACGCCGGAAAACATAATTCGCGGTAATGCGGACAGCCGGGCAGGCGTGAAACCGCCTGAGGCCTGGAATGACGCAATGCTGTGGGCTAGGGACCATGCCCAGCAGGCATCAAGATCAGCGCGCCAAACAAGGCCTGGAAGGAAACGCATCGCATGTTCGCTTGGAATTTCGGGGATATATTGGATGGCGTCTCGGCGGTGATGCCGCCGGACGCGCCGGCCCTGATCCATGGCGACCGGGTGATCCGTTGGGGCGAGGCGACGGCTAGGTCGAACCGGCTGGCCCGGGCGATCATCGCCCGCGGCGCCAAGCCCGGCGACAAGGTCGCGTTCTATATGCACAACCGGCCAGAATACACCGAGACCCTGGCGGCGTGCCTCAAGGCCCGGTTGGTCCACGTCAACGTCAACTATCGCTATACACCCGACGAAGTGCACTACATCTTCGACAATTCCGACGCCCAGACCGTGGTTTACGGCGAGGAATTCCGCCGCAATATCGAGCTGATCCGGCCGCGCCTGACCTCGGTCGAGACCTTCATCGAGGTCGGATCCGGTTGCGATCTCGCCGAGAGCTTTGAAGCCCTGTGCGGCGAGGGCGACCCCTCCCCGCTCGGCATCGAGCGCAGCCCCGACGACCTGTTCTTCATCTACACCGGCGGCACCACCGGCATGCCCAAGGGCGTGATGTGGGCGCACAATGACATGCGCCAGATCACCCTGGCGGGGTTGCGGGCGCTGGGCCCGGTGCCCGAGACCCTGGACGAACTGGTCGCCGCGGCCCGCGTCACCGGTCCTGGCCCCTCAAGCGTGATCGGGCCGCCGCTGATGCATGGCACCGGCCTGCTGACCGCCATGGGCGGATTGCTGGGCGGCGGCGCGGTGATCACCCTACCCTCGCTACATTTCAGCGCCGAGGAGATGCTGGACGCCATCGACCGCTGGAAACCGGCCAACGTGACCATCGTCGGCGACCCCTTCGCCCGCCCGCTGGCCGAGGCGCTGGAGCGCGACCCTCGCCGCTGGGATGTGTCCAGCGTCCAGCGCGTCACCTCCTCGGGCGTGATGTGGAGCCTGGAGGTCAAGCGCACCTTGCTGCGCCACATGCCTCAGGCCGCGCTCGCCGATGCGTTCTCCTCGTCCGAGGCGCTGGGTCTCGGCACGTCGGTGATGACCGCCGCCGGCGAGGTGCAGACGGCCAAGTTCATGCTCGGCGACCGCGCCCGCGTGTTCGACGAGAACGACCAACCAGTGCTGCCCGGCTCGGGCGTGCGCGGCATGGTGGCGGTGGGGCCGCCCAATCCGGTCGGCTACTACAAGGACCCGGAGAAGACTGCCCGCACCTTCCGGATGATCAACGGGGTGCGCTATTCGATCCCCGGCGACTGGTGCGAGGTCGAGGCCGACGGCAGCCTGACCCTGCTGGGCCGCGGCAACGCCTGTATCAACACCGCCGGCGAAAAGGTGTTTCCCGAAGAGGTCGAGGAGGCGCTGAAGACCCATCCCGATGTCGAGGACGCGCTGGTGATCGGCCTGCCCGATCCGAAGTGGGGCCAGTCGGTGACCGGCGTGGTTCACCTCTATCCGGGAAAGACCCTGGACGAAGGCGCCCTGATCGCCCACGTCCGCCAGACCCTCGCGGCCTACAAGTCCCCCAAGCGGATCGTCACGGGCGAGGTCAATCTGCGCGCGCCCAACGGCAAGGCCGACTACAAAAGCGCTACTAGCTTCGCGGCCGAGGCGCTGAAATCCATCGAGGTCGCTTAACTCCCCACTCGTCCGTCACGGATAAACGCGCGGTCGGCCCAGACCGCGTGGGTGCCGCTGCATAGCTTGTGCGGCAAGGCGATGCGGACCACCGGGCCGGCTTCGAAGTTCTTGGCGTCGATCAGGATGCATTCGGATCGGCCGGTGTTTTCGTCGATGACGAAACTGACCAGATAGCCGTCGTCTTCATCCTTGGCGCCGATACGCGGCGCGAACGGGGCCTCGCTGCCGTAGCATCCCTCGGGCAGATTGGCGCTCCACGACTGGCCGGTCTCGAGGTCGTGCTTGACGAAACCGGTGAACAAGAACCAGCCAGGCTTGGCGACGGTGGAATAGGCGTAACGATAGCGCCGGCCGGCGTAGCGCTGATTGAACACCCCGAATTCCAGCACCCGCTCGTCCAGGTGGCCCTCGGTGGTCTCGCCGGTCTTCAGGTTGAAGCGCCAGCGATGCAGTTTGGGCTGGAAGCTGTATTCGTCCAGGAACGCCATCAGGTGGCCATAGCCGTCCGGCGCGGACTTCACCGGCCTTGGCGTCGGGTTCTCCTGGAAATAGCCGTCCATCACCAGCTCGTCGCCGTCCTCATAGGCGTTGAGGAAATGCAGGATGTAGCAGGGCGCGGCGTCGAACCAGCGGATGTCCTCGCTCTCGCCATGGCGGGGGATCACCCCGAACCGCGACGGCAGGCCCTCGTGCAGGCGCACCGCGTGGACGTTGCGCTTCAACAGCGCGGCGTCCCAGAACACCGGCAGGTCGTTGACGATCGAGAACCGCTCGCTGAACGCCATGTCGTGCGGCAGCCGCGGCCCGGCCAGCGGCACGGGGATATAGGTCGTCACCTTCCCCGAGGCGTCGACCACGCCATAGTGCATGAACGGCGCGTGTTTCGAGTAGTTGAAGAACATCAGTTCACCGGTGCGCTCATCGACCTTGGCGTGCGCCGAGACCCCGTCCAGCGGAGCCCAGGACGCGACGCCCTGCTGGTCCAGGGTTTCGGGGTCGAGCTGATAGGCTTCGCCGCACTGGTAAAAGGTGGCGAGGATCTTGCCGCCGTGCACGACCACGTCGGTGGAGGCGGTGTCTTTCAGGCCGCCGTGGGCCCCGAACCCGGGACGCAGAGAGGTTCCGGCGCCGTCCATCAGCCCGCCCCACAGCGATCCGGCGGCTTCCTGCTCGGCCTGAAACCCTCGGGTGCGCACCCAGCGGTTGCGATAGCTGGCCTTGCCACCGTGAAAGTCGATCTGGTGCAGCATCCCGTCGCCGTCGAACGGATGAAACCGGCCCAGCGGCTGATGAATCTGGTTCTCGGTGTTGCGGATATAGATACCATCGATGTCAGTGGGGATCGCGCCGCCGATCACCTCCAGATCGTCGGCGTCGACCTCTTCGTGCAGCGGCGTCCACGCTCCGTTCAGATACGGGTGGTTGCTGGGCAGCAGGGTGGTCACGATCGGCGGCAGGCGTTCGAACTTCATGGCGCATCCTCGCGGCGGGCTTTCGCCGACCCTAACGCCAGTTCGCTACGCCGCCTACCCGCAGGCATGCGTAAGACTCTCTTCCCCTCCTAGGGGAAGTCCCGGCGAAGCCGAGGATGGGGGCTCCAGCCTGGCGAAATCACATGCCGTAGAAGAAGCGTTCCTCCGCGATCTTGCCGTCTTTGATGGTGTAGAGGGCGATCTCGTCCATCACCCGACCCTCGCCGGTTTCCTTTACGGTAATGTCCATCTTGAAGCGGGCGGTGAACTGGTCGCCGTTCACGTACGGTCCCTCGACCTCGGTGCTGTTGATCGTATGGGCGTTGGTCCACCACTCGCCCTTGGCGACGGCCGCGGCCTTGCCATGGCTGGCCGGGTCCATGCCCGGAGGGCCGCCGGCCTCGATGCTGACCACATCGTCGGCCCAATATTTCTCGCCCGGCGTGTGGAAGTCGCCAGCCTTGCACAGGGCGACCAGATCGTTGGCGATATCGGTGACGGTCATGAGTTCCTCCAAAAGCGTTTCGGGGGAGATTGCCGCAACATCGTGAACTTTGAAAGACAGGCCTAATCCACGGCCGCCAGGGCGTCGGCCAGTTTCTGGACGAGTTCGTCGATATGGCTCTGGTCGAGGATCAGCGGCGGTGACATGGCGATGATGTCGCCGGTGTAGCGCACCATCAGACCGGTGTCGAAACAGCGGTGGAACACCTCGCCGGCCCGGGCGCCTGGCGCGCCGGGACGCGGCTCCAGCTCGACGGCGGCGACCATACCGAGGTTGCGGATGTCGATCACGTGACGATGACCCTTGAGGCCATGGATGGCGTTCTCGAACGGCCCGCTCATCGCCTTGGCGTTCTCGAACAGGCCCTCCTCCTCATAGATGTCCAGAGTAGCCAGGCCCGCCGCCGCCAGCGGGTGGCCGCTGTAGGTGTAGCCATGGAACAGCTCGATTCCGGGCGGGCTCGACTGCACGATGGCGTCGGGGATCTCTGGTTTACAGACGACCGCGCCCATCGGCACGGCGGCGTTGGTTATGCCCTTGGCGCAGCAGATCATGTCGGGCAGCACGCCGAAATATTCCGACGCGGTGGCGGCCCCCAGACGTCCAAAGCCCGTGATCACCTCGTCGAAGATCAGCAGGATGCCGTGCTTTGTCGCGATCTGGCGCAGCCGCTCCAGATAGCCCTTGGGCGGGATGAGCACGCCGGTCGAGCCGGCCACCGGTTCGACGATCACCGCGGCGATGGTGTCGGCGCCGTGTAGGGCGACGATCCGCTCGAGGTCGTCGGCGAGGTCGGCGCCGGTCTCGCGCTGACCGCGAACATAGACGCCCGAGGCCGGGTCATGAGTATGGCGCATATGGTCGACGCCGGGCAGCATCGGACCCCACTGGCGGCGGTTCGGACCGATGCCGCCCACCGATATGCCGCCGAAACCGACGCCGTGATAACCGCGTTCCCGGCCGATCAGCCGGGTGCGCGAGCCCTGGCCGATGGCTTTTTGATAGGCCAGGGCGATCTTCAGCGCCGTGTCCACCGCCTCCGATCCGGAGTTGCAGAAGAACACCTGCTCCAGTCCCTGGGGAAAGATCGAGGCGACCCGGCTGGCGAACTCGAACACCAGCGGATGGCCGAGTTGGAAAGTCGGGGCGAAATCGAGTTCGGCCGCCTGATGGGCGATGGCGGCGACGATCTTTTCGCGGGTATGGCCGGCGTTCACGCACCACAGTCCGGCGGTGCCGTCGAGCAGCTCGCGACCGTCCGGCGTATAGTAGTACATGCCCTTGGCCCGGGCGAGCAGCCGGGGATGCGCCTTGAAGCCCCGGTTGTTGGTGAAGGGCATCCAGAAGGCGTCGAGGGAATTGGGTCGCGAGCCGTGCATGGGAAAGGGTTCCTGTTTCGCGAAAGTCTCTAGGCGCAAAGCCGGCGGGTTTGAACCCCGCCCGTTCCAACGGGAGTCGGGCCGGCGCTAGTAATTGACGTTGAGCGACATGCCGATGGTGCGGGGGCGCAGGGTGGTGGCTTCGTAGAGCGCCGTCCCCGAGTCCTGATGGGTCAATCCCAGCCTGGGGTGGGCGTTCAGCAGATTGTTGGCGAACACGGCCAGATCCCACTTTCCGAGCGAAAAGCCCGAGCGGAGCGAAACCTCGTGGGTCGCCGGGTCGGGCACGAGACCGGCATCGTAGAACGCGGTGTGGAGGTCCTCGTTGGGTATCGGTGAGGTACGCTTGCTGGCGAACTCATAGTCGGCGCGAACGAAGGCGTCCTGGCCGAGAACGGTGAAGTTGTATTGTGCCGCCAGAGTTACTGTCCATGGGGATACATCAAGGGTATCACCCTTGGCAGCCAGCACGTCGATCAACTGGGTGTCGGACAGGATTTGCGGGTAATGGAACGTATTGGAAAATTTCGCGTCCGTGTAGCCAACGGACAATTCCAAGTCGAGCGCCCTGGTGACCTGCCATTGCGACTGGAGATCAAAGCCCTCTACGTCGGCGCTGCCCGCGTTGGTGGTGAACTGGATTCCACAGGCGGGAACGTAGAAGGCCTGCTGGATATTGCTCCAGCGGATGTAGTAGCCGCTGGCCGAGAGCTGCAGTTTACGGTCGAAGAAGCGGCCCTTGCCGCCGGCTTCATAACTCCAAAGGGAATCGGAATTGTAGGAGGTCGGGAAACCTGTTCCGCAAGCGTCCGGTAGCGGCGGTGTGGCGCCGCCGATCCGGTAGCCCTTCGACGCCGTCGCATAGATCAAGTCATCGGAATTGACCTGGTAGGACAGGCTGACCTTGGGCGTGAACGGCGTCTCGTCCTTGGACCCGGAGTTGATGTTCGGAATACCGCCGTTATCCAGCAGATCCTGCGGCCCGTCGTTGAGATTGGTGAAATCGAAGTGCGTCCAGGCGAACCGCAGACCGACGTTTAACTTTAGCCGATCGGTGATCGCATAGGTCGCGTCGCCGAACAGAGCGACCTGCCGGTCGTGGGCCTTGGTGTCGTTGATATAGTCGTCGCCATTGGCCAGCAGATCTTCGCCCCACGCCTGAAGAGTGGTTTCTCCCCACAGATAGTTCGAGAGGATGCCGAGCTGGGGATCCCGGATCTCCTCGGTGCTTCGCTGGCTGCTGTGGGAATAGAACACGCCGGCGGTCCATTGCAGGCGTGACGACGGTTGATTCGATTGCAGCCTGACTTCCTGGGTGAATACCTTCTGGCTGTTCGTGATGAGGTCCTGGGAGACATAGTTCCCAGGATAGCCGGGCAAATTTAGGCCTGTCGGTGTCAAGAGCGGAAAATGGCTGCCGCAGTTATTGGTGCATTGGCCAGGGCCGCCTTCGCTATTTTCTCCATTCAGTGGATCAGATGGATATCCATACTGCCCGTTCAATTCCGGCGGAGCCAGGAATTGCTGGAAATATGAGAGATTGTACAGCGTTCCGCTATAGCCGTTCACATGCTCCAGGCGGTCGTAGTACGAAGTGTTGGAGATGATCTTCACGGGTCCAAGGTCGTATTCGGCCTTCAGGGTCGGCAGGATGAAGCGGTCGGAATCGGCCATCCGGTCGGGCGTGCCCGACTTGTAGGATCCGGGACTCGAAATGCTGACCCAGTAGTTGTCGTAGTTGTGCTGGTCGCGCTTCTGATAGTCGATGCCGGGCGTGATGGTCAGGGCGCTGGTCGGCGCCCAGGTGACCGCCGCGCGCAGGGCGTAGGTGTCTGCGCGGTTGGCGTTGGTGTCGGTGTCGATACCGGTCTGATAGTTGACCCTGTCGATCCAACCGCCGTCGCGGCGCGCCCAGCCGCTGATGCGGAACCCAAGCTTATCCTGGATCAGCGGACCGCCAACGGCGACGCCGCCCTCATAGCTGGCCGCGCCACCCTCGGTGAACGCCAGTTCGCTGTGCCCGAAACCCGAAAACGTGGTCAGACTGGGCTGATTGGTGATGTAGCGAACGGTGCCACCCTCTGATCCGGCCCCAAAAAGCGTTCCCTGTGGCCCACGAAGCACCTCGACCCGGCTAAGGTCGAACACCGCCGGCAGGGTGTTGTTGGCGTTGAGGCCCAGATTGCGAATCTGCACCGGGGTGTCGTCGATATAGATGCCCGTGGTGCCAGACCCCGCCTTGGAACTGATCCCCCGGATCGAGATGTCGTGGCTGGCGTCGTCGAAGGTCACGCCAGGCGTGAATTTCGCCAGGTCGGCGAAGGACTTGATCCCCTGGACATCCATCTTCGCGGCGGTGAAGGCGCTGACGCTCTCGGGAACCTTGCTGAGCGTCTCTTCCTTGCGGGTGGCGGTGACCACGATCTCGCCGGAGTCCGCCGGCGGCGCCTCGGCCGCGGTGGTTTCCGCGACCACCGCGGTCGCCATCATCAGCGGCGTGATCGCCGCGGTCACCAGCCAGGCTCGCAACCAGACCGACCGATTTGCCATGCGTACTAACCCCTGCGACTTTGTAGCTCTGCAAGACAGACTCCTACTCCGGCGGACGCCCGTCAAGAGTCTGTGATCACATGATTTGCCTTCCCGCCCTGGCGCCCGGGACGCCGTCACGCTATGCCATGCCCTTGGGCTGGCGCCTGCCCAGCCCGCGAAATCCATCATGGCCAAGAAATCCAAGACCCCACCCAAGGAAGCCACGGCCGCCAGCTACGCGGCGGTCACCAATGTCGCCCAAGCCCGCAAATGGGCCGCCGCGCGCGGGGTCACCGAGATCGAATGCCTGGTGCCGGACCTCGCCGGCGTGGCCCGGGGTAAGATCATGCCCTCGGCCAAGTTCTTCGACGACACCGCCATGGCCCTGCCCTCGTCGATCTTCATGCAGACCATCTCGGGTGAGTATCCCGACGAGACCGCCGAATTTCGCTACGACCCGTCGGACGGCGACATCGAGCTTCGCCCCGACTTCTCCACGCTGTGCCTAGTGCCCTGGGCGCGGGACCCCACCGCCCAGGTGATCCACGACGCGGTCTATCACGACGGCCGGGCCGTGGAGATCGCTCCCCGCCAGGTGCTGAAGCGCGTGATCGCCCTATACCACGAACAGGGCTGGAGGCCGGTGGTGGCGCCGGAGATCGAGTTCTATCTGGTCAAGCGCAACACCGATCCCGACTATCCGCTGGAGCCGCCGATCGGCCGCTCTGGCCGGGCGGAAGCTGGCCGGCGTTCGTATTCGATTTCGGCGGTCAATGAGTTCGACGCCATTTTCGAAGACATCTACGCCTATGCCGAAGCCCAGCAGCTCGAGGTCGATACCCTGATCCACGAGGAAGGCGCGGCGCAAATGGAGATCAATCTGCGGCACGGCGACCCTCTGGTGCTGTCGGACCAGGTGTTTCTGCTCAAGCGCACGATCCGCGAGGCCGCTCTCGCCCACGATATCTATGCCACCTTCATGGCCAAGCCGATCGCCCACGAGCCGGGCTCGGCCATGCACATCCACCAATCCATCGTTTCAACCAAGACCGGACAGAATATCTTCACCGACGCCGAAGGTCGCCCGACCGCGGAGTTCTTTCACTATCTGGCTGGCCAGCAGCGCTATGTGCCGGCCGTTACCTGCATGCTGGCGCCTTATGTGAATTCGTATCGCCGGCTGGTGAAAGGCCTCTCGGCGCCGGTCAATGTCCAATGGGGCTACGACAACCGAACCACGGGGATCCGCATCCCGCCCTCTTCTCCCGCCAACCGCCGGGTGGAAAACCGGGTGCCATCGTCCGACGCCAACCCCTATCTGGCCATGGCCGCGTCGCTCGCCTGCGGTTACCTCGGCCTGACGCGACACCTTACGCCCAGCGAGCCGGTGACCGGTTCGGCCGGCTCGGAAGAATTCGACCTGCCCGTGGGCCTGCTCGAGGCGGTACGCCTGTTCGAAGAGAACGAGGAACTGGCCGAGGTCTTCGGCCGCACCTTCCTCACCACCTTCGCCGCGGTAAAGCGCGCCGAGTTCGCCACCTTCATGCGGGTGATCAGCCCCTGGGAACGGGAATTTCTGTTGCTGAATGTGTAGCAAGAAAAAAAGGGGAGCCCCTCGGCTCCCCTTGCTGGGTGTTCTGCTTCACGTAACGGCGCTAATTCAGAAGGACTTGCGCAGACCTACTTTGACGGTCCGGCCGAGCGGATCGCCGGTGAATGCATCATAGCCGATTTCGGTGCGAGCAAACGGCGGATCGATGTCGAACAGGTTGGTTACCGTAACTGTCAGCGTCGTCCCCCACTTCAGCGGCGCCTGTATGGAAATGTCTTGGATGACTTGCGAACCGATGATTTCGCCGCGAGGGTTGAGTCCCGTCGGGTTGCCCGGCGTGACATAGCTGGCAGTCGGATTGAGAACGCCACTTGGCGGAAGAACATTGTTTCCGTTCGCGTCATTAACCTTGCCGAACAAAGCCGCCCTCTGATCTCTATACGAGTCTGTATAGCGAGCGGTCCATCGAATGTTTATACCCTTCAGGTCAAAGTTCAGAAACGCTTGTGCCTTTAGCTTCGGTATCGGATAGGCGATCGTGCCGAAATTCAGTTTTCCTGAAGCTTCAAACCCGGGAATGATCTGCGGTCCAACCGGAAAAGCGGAAACCTTGTATTCATTGGTGTAGCTACCCAGGACACCCGCGACGAGGCGGCCATTGAGAACATTGTCAAAGTGATAGCTGGCGTTGAAGTCGATGCCATCGGTCTTGATGGTCGGCCCGTTGATCCGCAGCAGATTCACGGCGACGATCTTGGTCGGGTCGCAAGTGGGGGATGAGAAGGTGAAATGGCTGGCGATGAAGGCCAGCACGGCTGGATCGGTGCTGGCGCAGTTGAGCGAACCGACGACCTGCGTCTGAGGTTCATTTGTCAGCACCTTGTCGAAATCGTATTCCCAGTAGTCGACGGTGGCGCGGAAATGCCCGACCTCAAGGATGCCACCAACGCTGTAGGTCAGGGCGGTTTCAGGCCTGAGCAACGGATTGCCGATCAGGCTGACCGGAATGAAGGTGCCGTTGACGTTGCTCAGCGCGGTCTGCGGATCAGGGATCAGCGAGCCTTGCGGAGGCGCGCGAAATGTCGTTCCTATTGATCCGCGCAAGGCGAAGAAGGGGACAGCCTGCCACTTGGCGCGAACCTGTGGATTGAAGGTGCTGCCGCCATGTGAGCCATAATCTTCATAGCGGGCCGAGGCGTCGATATTGAACGTATTGGTGACGGGCAGGTTCAACTCGGCGAAGCCGGCGAAGATGTCCTGCGACAGGCTGACCGGGTTGGAGACCGGGCCGAACACATTGGCGCCGGTGGCCGGGACGCAGACATTCGAGCCGCCCGGCAACGCGGAATCGGAGCAGGGAGCCAGAACGGCGCTAGCCCATTTGCTGTAGGTGGTGTCATAGCTGTTGTGACGCCATTGACCGCCCGCGGCCCAGCCGATCGGTCCTCCCCACAGATTCAACGGCAGCTTGCCGTTCAGCGTGAAGTCACCCTCGTAGTCCTGTGACTTGGTGTAGGAACTTTGGATCGGCATCAACCAGTCGGCCAGCTCGGCTGTATTGGCCAGTGATGGGACAAACCCGGGGTTGGTGGCCACGCCCGGATCCCTGGTCGCACTGCGCGGCGCTCCGGGAATGGCGTTGGAAAAAGGATTGAGATACGAGCATCCGCCGACGCCGGGTGTTCCGGTCTTGTAGTCGCAATTCGGTCCACCCAGCCCCCGCAGGGCCAGTTCGAGGCGGTCTGTCAGTGAATCCCGGCCTTCACCATAGTAACGGTATTGGCCCCAGGTCAACGAACCTTCATAGTGGATGGCATTGGTGACATCGCCCTTCAGGGTTGCTGAGAGGTTTATCTGCTCATGCCAGTAACGGCCACCCACGCCGTGCGTGTAGTTGTACAACGGATTGCCACCCGCCAGATAAGGACGGAAACCCCCGACGCCGATATTGGCGCCGGCGGTGCCGGCCGGGAACTGGCCTGGATTGGCGGCCATATAGGCGGCAAAGCCGGGATTCGACGCGGGCACGAAATAGTTGATGGCGGCCAGCGGGCTGGTGCCCGGCGCGAAGAACGACGACACACCCGGCACATAGTTGGCCGGCAGCACCGTGGTCGGCACGAATCGCGTCGTCACATATGAAGGCGACGATTTGAAGAACGGCAGATCGGTGAAGCTATAAGCGCCTTCGACATGCAGATTATGGGAACCGCCAAGTTTGTAGTTCGCTTCGGTATAGACCTGAACGCTGTTGGTTTCCTCCTCAAGGTTGTCCCATACTGAAAACTGTCCGCGGCAGGTGGCCCACGGCAAAAGGGGCGCAGCATTGGCCGGTTTTGCCCCGGACAGTTGGCCACCGAGGGCCGCGCAGCCGAGATCAAGTCGCGACCCGCCCAGCGGCGCATATTGGCCGGCCCCATTCAGACCCAGTGGCGTGAAACCTTCGGGATTGCCGCCTCCGGTCCAGCCGCCCTCCGGATTGGCATCGTAAGACTGGTTGGAAAACGGCTTGTTCGTCACCGGCAGTTCCGAGCGGTGCTGAAAGCCGACCGACACCATCACGTTCCAGCGGTCGGCGACATGGCCCCAGGTGCCATCGACGCGATAGTCACCGCCGAGCGAACCGTCGATGAACCGGTAGTCGCCGCCAAACTCGAAGCCGTTGACATTGGTCTTGGTGATGAAATTGACGACCCCGCCGATGGCGTCGGATCCATAGGTGGCGGCCGCGCCATCTTTCAACACTTCGATTCGGCCAATAGCCGCGATCGGTATCGTGGCCGTATCAACCGCGTAGGCGTTGGCGAGCGGCAGACGGTGGCCATTGAAAAGGACGAGTGTGCGTTCCGAACCGAGGCCGCGCAGATTGATATTCGACTCACCGTAGGCCCCCTGCCCGCGGCCGGCTCCCGCCGTGAACTGATTAGACTCGCCAAGCACCCCTGACGATTCGGGCAGATCCTTGATAAGCTCCACAATGCTCGGCGCGCCTTGCTTTTGCAGCGTGTCAGCAGACAGTACGGTCACCGGCAGCGCCGTATTCTCCGCCGTTCCGACAATGTGCGTTCCTGTCACGACGATTTCGTTGACGGGGGGCGACGCTTCGGCGGCCGCCTCCGCCGCCATGGTTGGACGCGTCGCAAATATTGCCAGGGAGACAGCAGCGATAGAAACTCCACAGCGGAGTTGGGTCTTATTCATTGTTTCTCTCCCCGTGACGCCACCATCCGATTGTTCGGTGGTCGTTGTCAGAAAAACCCACGCAACGTCATTGAACTACTGCATCGACGCGGTCTTAGTTTCAAACCGAAACATGATTGCGAATGTGTGTCAAGCGTGTCGAGGATGTTTCAAAATTGTTGCGGCGCACACTCGCTCGACGAGCGCGAATCGTAACTCCCAAGCACGCACGCTGGTGAGGGTTCGGCGTAGCCTGCCGTTAGAGTCGGGCGATGATTTCGTCAGGGGGCTGGGTCAGGGTATCGAGGATATTGAGACTGTGTTTTCGGGCTGTGGAGATCACCGACCG
>JBBRPO010000037.1:0-47433 GCA_038227865.1 Caulobacterales bacterium | reverse complement strand
TCTAGCCCGTCTTATTCACGGTGACGATGGCCGGGGTGCTGTTGGGGTCGGTTGAGCTTCGGGCGCGGGTCTTCCCTGCGCCTTTTTCATCGCTGTCTGGTCTGAGGTTTGATCTCCGTTGGGGTTGAAGCGGCGGGTTTGACGTTTGAGGGCTTAGCCCGCTGGGTCAGGCGGGGGCCGGTCGCAGGGCGATGGCGAGGTCCCTGAAGAGAAGGGTGTCGGGGCAGGCGGCGGCGAAGGCGATGCGGACACGGTGGGCGGTTTCGCGGATGCGGGCTCCGATCTTCAGGAGCCTGAGGCGCAGAGTGGCGAACTCGGCCTTGGACAAGGCGTGGGCGTTAGGCACGGCGTCGCGGACGGTGAGCATCAGCCAGTAGGCGGCGGTATGGAGTATCAGGCGCATCTGATTGGCCAGAGGCGAGCGGCAGGACGTCCGATCGCTCTTCAGCTGGGCCTTGTGCAGCTTGATGAGGTTCTCGGCCTGGCCGCGGGCGCAGTAGAGCCTGGCGTAGATGTGCTCGGGGCTTTGGGTTTGAAGCGAGGTGACGACATAGCGGATATCGAGCCCCAGCGGTGTGGCTTCGATGCGGGCGACGACGCGACGTTGCGTCTTCCAGGACTTTGCCTTGTGGGGCGTCTCGGCGAAGCCACGCACGGCCAGAGCACCGGTCCTGGCGCGCTCGACGCGGATGGGATCGGCGATGTCTTCGACCTTGGCGGCCAGGGTCTTCGTGCCGGTGACGCCGAACAGGTAGTCCAAGCCGTGCTTCTCGCAGAAGTCCATCATCTCGGGGCGGCCATAATGACCGTCGCCACGGATCGTCAGGCGGGTTGTGGGCCAATGGCCGCGGATTCGGCAGTAGAGCCGCCGCAAGTATCCCGCCGCCTCCCGGCCAGAGGGGGTCTTGCCCGGGCGCAGGATCACCGCGACAGGGCGGCCGGTGGCGGTGTCGTAGATATGGATCGGCAGGAAGCAGCGTTCATCGTGATGGGCGTGGAACAGGGAGAGCTGCTGAGCGCCGTGAACCACGTCCAGGGTGTCGTCGATGTCGAGCGTGACCACCTCAGGCTCATGGGCATAGCTGGCGCACCAGGCGTCGACCATGGCGTAGGTCAGGCGGATGATGGTCTTCAGGTCCGGGGCGTTCTCCCAGCGCGAGACGGTGGGTTGCGAGCACAAGTCGCCGCCGCTGTCGGGCAGACGTCCGCAGGCCAGCTTGAAAGCCGGATCGCCGCGCAGGCGGTCCAGGTCGTTGGCGTCTTCGTAACCGCAGGCGATGGCCAGCACTCGCGCGCGAAGGATCGAAGCCACCGAATGGGTCACAAGGGCCGGATCGCGCGGGTCGGCGATCAGACCGGCTATGCGATCGACGATGCCGATCCGCCGGTCGGCCAGGGCCAGCAGCGCCACGCCGCCATCGGAGGTGATGCGCCCGCCATCGAAGGCCGCGCTGACTTTCTTGCGCCCCACGCTTGGCAGATCGAACAGAAGACCGGTATCGTCGTCCATGGCGGGCGTGGCGCCTCCGTGAGCTGGAAATAGGTTGGTGTAAGCAACCAAAACCTATTCTAAATCAGCCGGTTACGCTACGTCCGTCAGCCAATTTTCACCACCACCGTGAATAAGTCAGGCTAGACCCAGCTCCGTAAGGCCGCCGCCCGGATCGTCCGCACCCGGAGGCCAATCCATTGCGGCCCGGCTCCCTGGTCTTGGAGCGCCGGGCCGAACGCGCCGTGGTGGCCATCGGCTACTTCATTGGCTCACGGACGACGAACATGCGTACCGCCTCCAACACGACGGCAAAGCGATGTTCCGAGTGGCGATGCGCCCCCTCGCAGGCGAGGCCACCGGGTTTTCAGGGGAATTGTCAACTCGCGTATAACAATTTGGATTGACGTCTTGAAATGCGAGGCGTAAGCATTACCCTCATCGACTGCAGCTCTCCCCCAGTCTGATCTCAGCAGTCTGGGTAATGCTAGACTCACGTTTTTATAACGATTCATTTTGAATTAACAACTTTCCATTTTGGACCGCTCGGTTTGCGTAATGTGCTTTACATTGGGAGACTTACGGCTATGACGTTGGTTCGCGATTTACTTACTCAAACATTTCGTGCGGCGATCTGCGCCTCCTTGGCGGCCGCGTTATTGACGCCGGCGACCGCAACCGCCACAGGCATTCTCGGCTCGGCAGGTAACTTCGCCGTGCTGGGGGGATCGACGGTGACCAACACCGGTTCCACCAGCCTCGTCGGCGATCTGGGCGTCTATCCTGGCTCGGCGATCACCGGACTTGGGTCGATCACGCTCACGGGCTCGGCACATCTGGCCGACGTGGTGGCGCAACAGGCGCATTCCGATGCGGCCGGGGCCTATGTGGGGCTGTCCGCCGTGGCATTCACCCATGACCTGACCGGTCAGGACCTCGGTTCGGTGGGCGTGCTGACCCCTGGCGTTTATAAGTTCTCTTCGAGCGCCCTGCTTAACGGCAATCTGACTCTCGACTTCGCCAGTGATAGCGACGAGGCCTTTGTCTTCCAGATCGGCTCAGCCTTCATCAGTGGAAGCGCCTCCAGCATCACGGTCCTCAATGGCGGTCCGCGTAGCGGCATTTTCTGGGAGGTCGGCACTTCCGCGACCCTCGGAACCGGGACCCTGTTCGCCGGGAATATCCTCGCCGACCAGAGCATCACCCTGAACACGGGGGCGGCGATCCTCTGCGGCTCGGCGCTGGCTATTAACGGTGCCGTGACCATGGACGGCAACCGGGTCTCCAACAATTGCGGCGGCGAGGGCGACCTGGGTTCGGGCCGTACCGACTACGGCAGCCATGGGTTCAGCGGTGTCCCGACCGGCTCAAACACTGTTCCCGAACCGGCGGCCTGGGCCATGATGCTGATGGGCTTCGGTTTGGTCGGGGCTGCGGTCCGGCGCGGGACCGCCGCCGCACGCCTAGCCTGAGATAGATCCGCCCCGCTTCGCGGTCGACAGCCAGAAAAAGCGCGGCGAGCGGCGTCCGGAGACCTCCGCCTTCCTTGGCTTCACCCACTATTGCGGGCTTACCAGGGACGGCGGGTTCATCGTGAAGCACAAGACGCAAAGCAAACGCCTGACGCCAAAGCTGAAGGCGGTGCGCCAGGAAGCGTGGTGACGAATGCACACGCCGCTGACTGAGCAGCATCGCTGGCTCCCCAGCATTCTGCGCGGTCGTTACGGCTACTTCGGCATGCCACACAACTGGCCGGCTCTGAACGGCTTCCTCCGCCAAGTCCTTCCTATCTGGCTGACCCGCCTCAGGCAGCGAATTCAGAAAAGCCGTGACATGGGTTGGACAGGCTTCGAGCAGCTGACCGCCGGCTTCGCGCTCCCGACGCCTCGGATCACTCACCCTTGGACTCCACGTGCGGCATGACGCGGGTTACTTCCAGGGAAGAGCCGGGTGCGGGAAAGTCGTATGCCCGGATCCGTGAGGGCGAAGCCGAATGGCCGAGCTAGTCGACCAAGACCTACAGAAATCGCTTCCGCCCCGCTACGACTGCTGTCGAAAGCCCTTGACACTGAGTGAAAAAATATTGCAGTATGTAATTTTAGTGCGCGGATAGCGGACTTAATACTGGCGAAGAATGGGCTTCGCTCGAAGCCGGTTTCCGACACCGAAGGCATAGTTAAACTTTTTAAAAAAGCAATAGCTTAGCAAAGAAGGCCTGATCGCGGCTGTTGCGAAAAGGCGGCCACCAGCGGGCCAGGAGGCGGCCAGGAAGTTGCCAAGATGCGGCCAAGAAGTGGCCAAAAGTGGCCTGGACAGGCGTCGCGCGGCGACGGCGCCACCAAAACACCCGTCCACCGTAGTTAACGGTGATCTACGGTCGCGGACGGGTGGATTGCTGGGCTCGCCTTTCGGTGAGCCCGGCGGCGACGCGCGCCACGGCCTCGTCATGAGGGACGCGGGGCCTGGAGATGTTCAGGGCCTCGGTGACCTTGGCTCGGAACCAACGATCATAGCTGATCGCTTGCTCATCAGTCTCGAACTCTGAAATCAACGGATCCAACTTGACGGCCACCATGCCTCCAGCGCGCAACCATAGGATCGAAACCTTTGCGGGAAAAGCCCCCGACGCGGTCTGATGCTAAATCCTACTCCGCCAGCGCCTACCAGGATCGGCCCAGGATCGCTTGACCCGCCCGGGGTTTGCTGGCGACTGCTTCTGATGGCCGCGACGATCCAGATCCTGCTGTTCCTGCTGGTTGTCGCCGCCGCCGTGGCGGTGCTGGCGGCGCGGCTGAAGATTCCGCCGAATATCCGCTGGGCGACAGCCGTCACGGCTATCTGGCGCCTTCGATCGGCTCGGTGGAAGTCAACGGCGTCCATCTGGACACCAGGGACGGCGCGGCGATCTGAGACGAAGCGGTGCTGCGCGTGACCGCTCTGCAAGATTCGGAACTGGTGCTGGTCGACGTTGCCTGAGGCGGCCATGCTTTTCTGAATATCGACTCCAGGGTTATATCCAATAGTGGATGATCGGGGTTTTCGCCAGGATGGCTGCGATCCAAGGTCGGATCGGAGCCAAACCGGGTTTACGCCATGTCCACGCTAACGGCTTCCATAGATACAGAACGCCTCGCCCCTCCGCGTGTGTCCAACCTGGTCGCGGGCGCGGTCGGAGGCGCTCCACGGATTATCCTGCGGCTGGAAGGCGCCGCGGCCCTGGCGGTGGCTTCGGCCGCCTACGCGCGGGTCGGCGACGGCTGGGTGATGTTCGCCCTGTTGTTCCTGGCGCCCGATATTTCGATGCTGGGATCCCTGGCCGGGCGGCGGATCGGCGCTGTCGCCTACAACCTGGGCCACAGCTACCTTCCCCCCGCTGCGCTGGCCGCCTGCGGCCTCTTCATTTCGCAGCCGCTGCTGCTGTCTCTGTCCCTGATCTGGGTCGCACACATCGGTTTCGACCGGATGTTGGGCTATGGACTGAAGTATGACACCGCCTTCGGACACACCCATCTGCGCGTGAAATCTTCCCGTGCCCCAAATTCATAGGCCGGTGCGGGCGCCGCGTCGATGGCAATGGCGCGTGCCGCCAACAGTCGCTAGTCTAGTGGGATGAGCGCTGAAATTTTCCCACGGGTGACGGTCGATCCCAAAGTTTGCTTCGGCAAACCGACGATCCGGGGAATGCGCATCCGCGTCAGTGATGTGCTCAGCATGCTCGCGGGCGGCATGAGCGCTGATCAGATTCTCGCCGACTACCCCTATCTGGAGCGCGAGGATATCCAGGCGGCGATCGCCTACGCCGCCAAGGCGACTGATCAGCGACTCGCGTTCGCGGCCGAGTAATCGATGCTCTTCCTGGTCGATGCGCAGCTGCCCCCGTCTCTGGCGCGCTGGATCGCCTCGCAAGGCCAAAAGGCCGAACATGTCGCGCTGGTCCTGACGCCGACGGAGCAGGACACCGCAATCGTGAAATATGCCGTGGCGAGCGGCGCTGTTATCGTGACCAAGGATTCCGATTTTCTCACGCTTGCGCCGCCGCCACCATTGCTCCTCGTGACCACCGGCAACATTCCGAACCAGGCCCTGTTGGCCCTTTTTCAGGAACGGTTTGGCCAGGCTGTTGATGCTTTGGCGCGAGGTGAGGTGATGGTCGAGATTGGTTGAGGATCGACGGACGTCGATCATATCGGTGCGTGGGCGCGGGATCGAATTTGCAGCGCGCTTGACCCGCCCGGGGTTTGCTGGCGACTGCGTCTGATGGCCTCGACGATCCAGATTTTGCTGTTCCTGCTCGTCGTCATTGCCGCCGTGGCGGTGCTGGCGGCGCGGCTGAAGATCCCGCCGGCCATCCTGCTGGTGGTGGCCGGTGTCGTCCTGGCCCTGGTCCCGGGCCTGCCGAACGTCACCCTGGCTCCGGAATTCGTGCTGCTGCTGGTGCTGCCGCCGATCATCTACAGCTCGGCGGTGGCGATGAGCTGGCGGGAGTTCCGTTTCAACCTCCGGCCGATCTCGCTGCTGGCGGTGGGCGCCGTGCTGTTCACCACCCTGGCCGTGGCGGCCGCCAGCCACTGGCTGCTGGGACTGCCCTGGCCAGCCGGCTTCCTCATCGGGGCGATCGTCTCGCCGCCCGACGCCGTGGCGCCCCTCTCGATCGCCCGCCGGATCGGGTTGCCCCGGCGCCTGATCGTGGTGCTGGAGGGTGAAGGGCTGGCCAATGACGCCACGGCGCTGATCCTCTACCGCTTCGCCATCGTGGCGGTCAGCGTGGGCGCCTTCTCGATGGGCCATGCGGTGGAAACCTTCGCCGCCATCGTGGTGGGCGAAATCCTATGGGGCGTCGGCGTGGGGTGGGTGATGCTGCGCCTGCGTCGCTGGGTCAAGGACCCCAGCATCGAGATTCTGCTGTCGATCCTGACGCCCTTCGCCGCCTTCCTGCCGCCCGAGCATCTGGGTGGATCGGGCGTGCTGGCCACGGTCGCCACCGGCCTCTATTTCAGCTGGAACGGCCCGCGCCTGATCAGCGCCGCCACCCGGCTCCAGGGCATCTTCTTCTGGGGTTTCCTCACCTATCTGATCGAGGGCATGGTGTTCCTGATCACCGGCCTTCAGGCGCGCGGGTTGATCGCCGGCATCGGCGGCTTTCCCCGTCGCGACCTTGTGGCGGCCGCCGCCCTGATCAGCGCCGCTGTGATCATTTCCCGTTTTGTATGGGTTTTTCCGTCCATTTATGTTCCGCGACGGCTGAGTCCCGCCCTGGCCCGGCGGGACCCCGCGCCCCCATGGCAGTGGGCCTTTGTGCTGGGATTTACCGGCATCCGGGGCATCGTCTCCCTGGCCGCCGCCCTGGCCATACCGGTGGCCATGGCCAACGGCGCGCCGTTTCCCTATCGCGACCTGACCATCTTCATCACCTTCTCGGTGATCCTGGTCACCCTGGTCGGCCAGGGCCTGGCGCTGCCGGCCGTCATCCATTGGCTGGGTTTGGCCAGCGCCGGGCGGCAGGAACGGGCCGAGGCCCGGGCCGAGGAACTCGGCGCCCGCCGCCTGGCGATCCAGGCCGCCATGGACCGGCTCGACAGGGCGGAGGTGGAGGGCGGGCTGCCCGACGGCGTGGGTTCCGCCCTGCGCGCCCGCAATCTCGCCCGCCTGGAGCGCATCGAACATCTGACGGGCGACCGAGGGCCGGCCGACGCCTTCGCCCGGGTCGGCGACGAGATCGAAGCCATGCTGGTCGACGCCGAGCGCCGCTTCATCAATGACCTCCACGACCGGGGGGAACTCAAGGACGAGGCCCGCCGCCGCATCGAGCGCGAACTCGATCTGCGCGAGGCCCATCTGGACAACGCCCGCGCCGACGACTGATGGACCTTTTTGACTTGGCCCTATCGCACCTTCGCGAAACAGGTCCGGATTTCGCTCACATACAACTCCGGTTGCTCCCAGGCCGCGAAGTGGCCGCCCTTTTCCATCTCGCCCCAGTGGATGATGTTGCTCATCACCTTCTCGCCCCAGCGGCGCGAGGCGCGGAAGATTTCCTTCGGATAGATGCTGACCCCGACCGGCAGGTCCAGCTTGGTCGAGCCGAAGCTCCCGAAGCTCTCCCAGTATAGCCGCGCCGATGAGGCGCCGGTTCCGGGCAGCCAATAGAGCATAATGTTGTCCAGCATCTCGTCCTGGCTCAGGGCGTCTTCCGGCGCGCCCTGATTGTCGGTCCAGGCCCACAGCTTTTCGTAGATCCAGGCGGCCTGACCCGCGGGCGAGTCGACCAGGCCATAGCCCACGGACTGCGGCCGGGTGGCCTGTTGTTTGGAATAGCCGCTGTCCTTGTCCTGATAGTATTGCAGGCCCGCCAGATAGCCCTTCTCGGCCTCGGTCAGGTCGGCCATCGCATCCGGCCCAGGGAACACCAGCGGCATGTTGACATGGATCGCCAGGCAACCCGGTGGACGGATCACCCCGATCGCCGTGGTCACCGCCGAACCCCAGTCGCCGCCCTGCGCCACCCATTTGTCATAGCCCAGCCGCGCCATCAGCTGGATCCAGGCGCCGGCGATCTTGGGCACGCCCCAGCCGTTGGTCTTTGGCTTGTCGGAAAAACCATAGCCGGGCAGGGACGGCGCGATCACGTGGAAGGCATCCTCGGCCTTGCCGCCGTGGGCGGTCGGATCGGTCAGCGGGCCGATCACCTTCATGAACTCCATCACCGAGCCCGGCCAGCCGTGGGTGACCAGCAAAGGCATGGCCTCCGGGTGCTTGGAGCGCACGTGCAGGAAGTGGATGCCCAGGCCGTCAATTTCGGTCTTGTACTGTCCCAAGGCGTTCAGCCGCGCCTCGGCCCGCCGCCAGTCGTAGCCGCTCCGCCAATGCGCGCACAGCGCCTGGACCTTGGTCAGCGGCGAGCCCTGCGTCCAGTCATCGACCGTCTCCTTGTCCGGCCAGCGGGTCTGGTCCAGACGCCGGTTCAGGTCATCCAGGTCGGCCTGGGGAATCGCCAGGGTGAAGGGAGTGATCGCGTCGCTCATCGTGGCGTGTCCTCGAAGGTTGTTTCGCGAGACCCTGGCATTGGCCATGGAGTTTTTGCAAGTGTGGCCAATTCCGCCCCGGCCCCTTAGGATCGAGGTTGATCAGCTCCACTGACGGGAGACGGGATGGACTCTCCCAAGTCTGAAAACCCTGGTCCAGGCCGGGCCGGTTCCAAGCGGCGTTCCCGTTGGCTCCTGTACGCCGCCGGCGCGTCGTTGACCGTGATCGCGGTCGCTGTCGCCGTCCTGGAGATTGCACCCCGGCCGCTCGCGGCGTCCTTGATCAGAGACTGGCTGCGGGCCAGGGGCGCCCGCGGCACGATCACCATCGCGGCCCTGACCGACCACGGCATGACAGCCGGGCTGATCGTCGGAGACCCCCACGATCCGGACCTCTCGATCGACCGGGTGGAGATCGCCTACGTCGTGACTGGGCCGTGGAACGGCCAGGACCTAGGCCTTACGCCGCGCACCGTGCGGGTGATCCGGCCGCGTCTCAAACTGCGGCTGGTGAACGGCGCGCCCGATTTTGGAACCTTGAACGGCGTCGTGCGGTGGGTTCAGGCTCAACCTCCGTCGCGCCAGCCTTTGCCGGATCTGACGATCGACGACGGACGGGTCGTATTGCTGGCGCCTGGCGGCGTTTTGCGCCTCGATGGGCGCGGAATGTTCACTTCCGGGCGCTCCGGGTCGCTGACGGGCCGTATCGAAAGGTTTCGTCAATTGTCGGAGGGCGGCGTCATGATCAGCGCCGGTGGCCCGATTCAGCTGAATAGTGACGGGCGGCGCGTCACCGGCCACCTTGCCCTGGGTCCCACCACCGCCGGCCTAGGCGAACGGCGGCTGGAGGTGGCGGCCCTGGAACTGATCCTCGATCTACCCGCGCCAGACGCTTCCGGCCTGTGGAGCGGCCCCATGCGTCTGGATCTGACGGCGACCGGCGCCAAGGCGGTGGCGGGGTCCGTAACCTCTAACCACGGAAACCTCGGAGCTCATCTCTCAGGTGCGCTCAACGCCGATGCCGAGCGCCAGAACTTCACCGGCGCCGCTGGGGTCGATGGCGTGCTGGCCACCGCGACGGGCTCGGCGCTGGTAGTCCGCGACGTGGTGACCACAGTTAACTTGCCCACCATCGCCCTGTCGCATGACGCCAAGACGATCTCCGCTCGCGCCACCGGCGAAGCTCGGCTTTCCATGGGTCGCCTGGTGATGGACGGCGTGGCCGCCTCCGATCTCTCGGTCCGAGCCACGATCGCCAAGGGTTGGCTGCTCATGCCAAACGGCGCGAACCTGGATGGCGGCGCCAGCCTCGTCGGGCAGGTCGTAGGACGTGGCAGCGTCGCCCCGGCCGCGGTCTCACGAATCGTGGCGGCCGTGCCCCTTGTATCGGGCGAACGCCCATACGCCGGGCCTCTGGCAGCCGCTCTAAGGAATTTCAAGATCTTGGCGGCGAATCTGCACCTTGATGCCGCTGGCGGAAGAGGACGCCTGGTGCTGGCGACGCCGGCGCGCATCGACACCGCGTCCGGCGCCCGGCTGACGCTTTCGGGACAAGGCGCTTTAACACCCGGACCGGCTTGGCTCGTGACAGGTTCGGCCAATCTGGCCTTGGAAGGCGGCGGCCTGCCGACAGTTTCCCTGGCCGCCGACAGCGGACAAGCGACGCCGGCCGCCGCCCAGGGCCATGTGGCCGTTCAAGCCCAGTTCACTTCGGGTCCGATAGAGGACGCGGCCATGAACCTCCAGGGTCACCTTCGCGCTGCTTCCGGCCATGTCCGTCTGGATCTGGACGACTGCGGCCTGTTCAGCACGCGCCGCCTGGGTTCCGGCGACCAGGCCGTGGACGCTGTCTCCCTGCGCCTTTGCCCGGGGGCCGGTCCGCTGGTCGACGCCACCACCGCCGTCTGGACCGCCCGGGGTCGGATCGAGGCTCTGAGGGGCGACGCCAAGGGACCCGCTGTCGGCTTTCGCGATACCGACATCGCGTTCGACGCCAAGGGATCCTCCAAGGGTCCCCGGACGGCCCATATCAGCCTGACCCGCGCGAGCCTGCTCGATCAATCCAATCCCAACCGCTTCGCGCCGCTTGGCGTTTCCGGCGCTGTCGCCCTGGATCGTGACGTCTGGCGAGGCGATCTGACCCTTGCAGGCTCCAAGGGGCGTCACCTTGGAAAAATCAAGCTGAATCAAGCTCAGAGGGACGGATCTGGCCGGGTGGACATCGATATCGACGGCCTGGATTTCGCGCCGGGCCAAGGGCAGCCGACCGATCTGACGCCCTTGGCCGCGTCGGCCCGCGACACCTCGGGTCACCTGGGGTTCACGGGTTGGCTGAACTGGACGGGCAAGGGGGACATCTCCAGCGCCGGCGAACTGACCGCCAACGCCTTGGCCTTCGCCAGTCCGCTCGGCCGGGTTGAGAACCTCAACGCCCAGGTCCGCTTCAACAGCCTGACGCCGCCGACCACCGGCCCCGGCCAGATGATTACCGTCGCGGCGATCCAGACCGTGACGCCGTTGACCAACCTGACGGTCGTCTTCAACCTCGATGACAAGGCGTTCCATGCCGAGCGGATGACGGCCGCCTTTGCCGGGGGAACGCTCGGCGTCGAGCCCGCCAACATACCGTTCGCCGCCGACGGCGGGTTCAGCAGCGCCGTGGTTCTCCATCAGGTCGACATCGGAACCATCCTCGACGCCACCAACCTGTCCGACAAGGTCAAGGTTAAGGCCAAGGTCGATGGGCGAATACCGTTCACTGTTGGGCCTGGCGGACTGACGATCCAAAGCGGAACCCTGAATGCCGGCGCTGGAAGGCTCTCGATCTCGCGCGCCGCTTTCGAGGTCTCGCCAAATTCGCCCGCCACGGCGGTCCCGGCCAGCAGTTTCGCCCAGGACTTCGCCTATCAGGCGATGGAAAATCTGGCTTTCGATAATATGGATGCGACCCTCGACAGCCAGGCCCACGATCGCCTGGGAATCCTGTTTCATATCAAGGGCCGACATGATCCGCCGACGCGAACGCGGGCCGTATTCGGCCTGCTGGACGTCCTCCAGGGCAAGGCCCTGGCCAAGCCGGTACCCCTGCCGTCCGGCACGAAAATTGATCTGACCCTCGACACGTCGCTGAACTTCGGCGAACTTGTCAGTGCGCTACAGCGGGCATGGAACGACGCCTTGGCGCCGATTCGAGAAGCTCTTCCCGCGAGCCCGGCTCAAGGGACGAAGGCGCCGGCGACAACCGAAAGGCGAACGGAGCATCCATGACCCGAGCTAAGACAGTCTTCGCCGTCGGCGCCGTCGCCATGCTGCTCGGCGCGGGGGCCTGCACGCCGACCATCAATGTGAAGGTCGAGCCGATCAGCATCTACGCCAAGCTGGATGCCGACATCCGGATCAAGCTGGACAAGGAAGTCCAGAGCGCGATCCAACAAAACCCCAACCTTTTCAACTGAACTTGAGGCCCGTCCGATGATGCGCCGTTTTCTTCTCGCCCTTTCCCTAGGCGCCGCCCTGACCGCGGGCGGCGTCCACGCCCAGTCCTCGGCCGCCAAGGACACTATTGTCGCCGCCAAGTCCGCCGGTACCGTGGGGGAACAGGGCGATGGCTTCCTCGGACTGGTTTCCGGTTCGGCTCCCGCCGAGGTCCAGGCGGCCGTGGCGGAAATCAACGCCGGACGCGCCGGCGCCTATAGGGACATCGCCACCAAGACCGGCGTAACCCAACAGGCCGCCGGCGAGGCTACCGCCCGCCAGCTGATCACCCGGATCGCGCCGGGCAGCTACTACAAGCCGCTCGGCGGTAGCTGGACGCGCAAATAACGGTGATGGTCTCAGGCGGTGACCGCGCCAAGCGTCACCGCCGTGGCGTCGACCCGCGCGTCCGGAAAGACGCGGAGGAAGTTCTCACTGTAGAATTTGTCGCGGATAGTCTCGCTCCGAGCGCCCAGGGCTGTCTCGAAACGACCGATCGGATTGCGGCCGCCCTCAGTGTGCGGATAGTCGCTGGAAAACAGATAGAGTTCGGGGTTGGACTGGTCGATCAGGTCGCCCACGGCCTCGAAGACGAACGGCGTGAAAGCCAGCTGCTGGGTGATCTGTTCCGACGGCGTGCGCCGCAGGCCCTGCAGATTGGCGTCGTTGCGGCTCCAATGCTTGACCACCCAGTCCAGGCGTCTCAACAGTTCGGGAACCCAGCCCGCGCCCAGTTCGACGCTGGCGCCACGCAGGTTGGGGTGTCGCTCCAGAACCCCATCTAGGACCATCATGGTCAGGAAGGCTTCCGGGCCTTCATGCAGCAGCGCGATATCCTTGGTCCGCAGGTTCTCGCCGCCACCCAGCCAGTCCTTGGTCGGCGGCCGGCCGTTGTTCATCCAGGCCTTGGCCAATTGCAGGGGCGCGCCGCCGACGTGCAGCAGGAACGGCATGCCGCTCTCCGCGAGCCGCGCCCAGAACGGGTCCAGGTCCACATGGCCGGGCGAGCGGTCGCCGCAAGGCCGGTGCGGAATCCACGCCGCCGACAGGCCGCTCTCAAGGACGAAGTCGAGTTCGAGCATGGCGAGATAGGGATCGTCGAGGGGAACGATCGCCACGCCCATCAGCCGGTCATCGGCGCCGCAGAACTCGGCCATATGGCGGTTGTGCGCTCGGGCGGCGCCATAGCGAATGCGCGGCTCGAGTTTCGAACTGGGCGAAAACGGCATCGCCACGCTATGGGTGGCGAACACCAACTGTTTGCGGAATCCCAGCAAATCCAAGGCCTTCGAGCGATCGGTTGAATTGAAGGCGCCGAGGGCCTGGATCTCCTTGGACGATTCAATTAGCCGGTCGCCAAGCGCGATCTGGGCGGCGACGTGCTCGGGGCTGTGCCGGCCGCCCTGGTCCATGATCACCGCCACTTCTTCGTCGGTGACGATGGAGGCCGAATAGCTGACGTCGGGAATCTCGTCGCGAAGCGCCGGGTCGGCGTAGCGTTTCAGGAAATCGGGAAGTTCCATGATGTGGCTGTCGGCGTCATAGAAGGCGCGGGTGGCGGGCGCGTAGGTCATCCGGTTTCCTCGTTTTTCCGGACTATGTACCGCGACCGGGCCGCGGTCACCTCTCAACGTGCCGGACGCCTATTCCCGCAGCAGCGACAGCGACAATCCCGGCGCGGGCCGCGCGTTGAGGATTTCCCGCCTGAACCGGAACAGTTCGGCGGGACGGCCGCCGGTCTCCTCGTCCATCCGCCCCAGACCCTCGACCAGAGAGGTGCGTTCCACCACCCGGCGGAAGTTCTGTTTGTGCAGGGCCACGCCTGACACCGCCTCCACCGTGCGCTGCAGCGCCGACAGAGTGAAGGCCTCGCCCATCAGTTCGAAGATCACCGGCCGGTATTTCAGCTTGCCCCGCAGCCGGCCGAGGCCAGTGGCCAGGATGCGCCGGTGGTCGGAGATCATCGGCTCGCCAAGGGCCGGGGTGAAGGCGCGGGGTTCAGCCGGGGCGCCGCCCAGGGCGCGGTGGCGGTCGCGGGCGGCTTCCGGCGCCAGACCCGCCTCATAGAAAAGCTCATAGCGCTCCAGCACCCGTTCCTCGTTCCACGGCGCGCCGTCCAGGGCGAACAGCAGGCGGACCCGGTCGCGCCGCGAGTTCGAGCGTTCCGCCCAGCCCTCCAGGGCCGGGCGGATCTGGCTGTCGATCAACTCCGGCCGGCCCGCCCGCCAATCCTCCCAGGGAAAGAACCTGGACCAGGGCGACCAGTTGGTGTCCGGGGCATGGGTGTCCAGCGCCGTGGGGGCCAGGGCCAGGTAGCCGACCGAAATCACCCGCGCCGCGCCGGCGCCGACGTCGGCCAGGGGAGCGTCGCGACCCTTGTCGCCGAAGGTGTAAAGTTGTTCGACATAGCCCAGTTCGAACCGGGTCTGGCGGGTCACATAGTCCCTCAGGGCCAGGTCAAAGGTGCGCTGGCCCTGTGGATCGAAAGGGCCGAACGGCAGGCCCTCCAGGGTCGAGGTCTGGTCGGTGCGCGTGTCGCGGGGCCGCACCGTCAGCACACAGGCCTCGCCGTCGCGCAGGGCCACGATGACCGCCGATAGGCCGATGACGATGGGAACGCTCATCGGGTCGCGCTCATTCGGAGTCGAAGGCGGCGTCGGTTCCGCCATAGCCCGCTGCGTCGGTCAGGATCTGGCAGCGCTGGAGATAGCGATCCTGGGCGGCGCGCGCGCTCAAGGGTTCGATCACCAGGGCATAGCCGGGGGGCGGGCGGCCGAACAGTTTCAGGGCCTCGGCATGGCCAAAGCCGGCCAGTTGGGTGGCCTCGAAATAGGCGCAGGCGCGATCGGCCTGCTTGATCAGGCCCTTGATCGGCTTGGGCATCCGCGCCGGCAGGCCGAAACGGATATGGATGGCGCTTTCCAGTCGATCCTCGAAGCCGCGGTAGTCCAGGCCCAGCGCCACCTTGAACGGCGAGATCATGTCGCCGATCACATACTCCGGGGCATCGTGCAGCAGGGCCGCCAGCCGCCAGCGAGCCTCGACGCCAGGCTGAATGTGGGCCAGGATCTCCTCTACGACGACCGAGTGCTGGGCCACCGAAAAGGGATGATCGCCCGTGGTCTGGCCGTTCCAGCGCGCCACCCGCGCCAGGCCGTGAGCGATGTCCTCAATCTCGATATCCATCGGCGACGGGTCAAGCAGATCAAGCCGCCGGCCCGACAGCATCCGCTGCCAGGCGCGGGGCGTCGCCGCCTCTCGACCCTCCGCCGTTCTGGCCAAGCCAAACCTTCCCGCGCCCGAAATTTCCGTTGGAGGAATCTTACAGGCTCGCCCGGCCCGCGCCTATCCGTTCCAGCGTCTTGTCGGACGTTCAGTCGGCCAGGTCGTGGAAAACCGCCTCGGCCGCCGCGCGAATCTGGTTTTCCGATCCCGCGTAGAGAACCGACCTCGAGGCGGAGACCGCCAAGCCAAGTCCGTCCGCGCGCCGGCCCACCCGCAAGGCATCGCGGGCCGAGCCGCCCTGTTCGCCGATGCCGGGGACCAGGAAGGGAAGAGTGGGCGCGGCGGTCCGCACCCTGGCCAGGTCCTCGGTGTAAGTGCCCCCGACCACCAGCATGACGTTACCGAGCTTGTTCCAGACCTGCTCGGCCCGTCTGGCGACCATCAGATAGATCGGATCGCCGTCCGTGCCGACGCTCTGTACTAGCGCTGAGCCTGGGTTGCTGGTTCGGCACAGCACCACACCCGCGCGGTCCGGCCGGTCCAGGAACGGCAGCACGCCTTCGTCGCCGAGGTAGGGGTTCACCGTCACCGCGTCGGCGTCATAGCGATCGAAGGCCTCGCGCGCATACATTTCGGCCGTAGAGCCGATGTCGCCACGCTTGGCGTCCAGGATCACCACCACCTTTGGCCAGCGCTTGTGGATGTAGGCGATGGTTTCGGCCAGGTCTTCCTCGGCGCCGACGGCGGCGTGGTGGGCATGCTGGGGTTTGAAGGCGCAGACTAGATCTCCGACGATATCGATCACGTGCTTGTTGAAGGCCAGCACCGGCCGGGGACCCTTGGCGATGGCCGTCGGCATGCGTTCGATGATCGGATCGAGCCCGACGCAAAGCTGGGCGCCCGAGGATTCCCAGGCCGCTTGAAGCTTTTCCGAAAAATTCAAACGCAGACTCCGGTCGATTCGTATCGCTCGCGCGTTGAAAACCTATCGGAAGGGCTCCGTAAAGGCCCGCGGTTGACATTGTAGGTCGCCGGGGACCGAATGATACACCGAGACACGCCGGGAGGACGACGATCATGGACTGGGCAAGGATCATGGCGCCCCTGTCGGGCGGCGAGAGCGACAAGCGGGTGCTGGCGGCCTCGGCCGAGCTGGCGGCGGCTTTCGACGCCGAACTGGCCTGCGTCCACGCCCCTGCCGACGTGGCCGATCTGATCCCATGGATGGGCGATGGTTTCATGGGCGGCGTGCAGGCGACCGCGGTTCAGAGCCTGCGGGAGGCGGCGGCGGCCGGCGAAAAGTCGGCCCGTGCCGCGGCCGATGCCTGCGGCTATGCGAAAAAGACCTTCGTCGCCCTCTCGTCGCCGGTCTGGGCGGCCCTGGCCATGGAGAGCCGGCTGTCGGATCTGGTGGTGTTCGACGCGGCCACCGCGCGGGGCAAGGGGCCTCTGTCCGAGGCCTTCCAGCAGATCATGGCCGACGAGCAGCGCCCGACCCTGGTGGCTCACCAGGGGCTCAAGATCGGCGGCGCCGTCGCCCTGGCCTGGGACGGCGGCAAGGAAGCCAGCCGGGCGATGCGCACGGCGATTCCTCTTCTGAGAAAAGCTTCCCGGGTGGTCATCCTGTCGGCGCCGAAGGCCTCGCCCCGGCGTTTCGATCCGAGCCTGCTCAAGGGCTTCCTCGAGGCTCGCGGGGTCAACGCGGTGGTCGAAACCCTTTGCGACCCGGGCGATCCGGCGCCGGCCCTGGTCAAGGCCGCCAAGGCGGTGTCGGCGGATATCCTGGTGGCCGGCGCCTTCGGCCACCCCCGGCTGCAGGAATATGTATTTGGCGGCGCCACGCGAACCTTTTTGAATTCCGAGGGTTTGTCCTTGTTCCTGTCACACTGACAGGGTCGGAATTGGAGCTTCCATGTCACTTTCGCGCATCGTCATGCGTCTGGCGCGCAACCCGGGCACGGAGTTTGCTGGTGGGGACGATCATCGTGGCTACACCCTCACCGCGCCGCTGACGTCGACCGGACATCTGGATACAGAGGCTTGGCAGACGGTGAAGGCCCAGTGCGCCGTGCGACGCTTCGCCTCTGACGAGGACCCCGCCGACGGTCATCTGACGCGTCGCGGCCAGAACTGGTTCTTCGACTACGACGAGCGCGCCACCGACGACAATGAGCCCGTCTACCGCCTGGGCGACCACAGCTTTGGGTTGGGTGACTATGTGACCATCACCGACCACAACGGTCGGCCGCTGACCTATAAGGTGACCGAGGTGGTGGCGGTTTGAGCGGGATTTGGGTCCAGCCATAACTATGGTTGAGCGAGGTGTTCAAAGGCGGTTTGGCCGGAACCCTCCAACCTCAACCGTTCCAGGACCAAAGCCGCGCATTGCGTCGGCGTGAGCCTCGAAGTGTCGACCTCCAGGTCGTAGACGCCGGGGGTGTGAACCTCGACCTGCCAACGCCGAACCGAATCCGGGATCGGGTCGGCTGGTGAGCCCGTGAGATAGTCTCCCTCCCGGCCCGGTTGGCCCGCGTTCCGCCGTTGCATGATGGCCTCGAGTGGACAGCGAACACCGACGAACAGCACGGGCAGACCGGCGAGCCGGCGCGCGCAATCGGCCAGCACAACGCCGGGACCCGGAGCGTCTTGGTGATGCCCGACATCGGCCACCACATTGAGCCCCAGGCCGGCATGGGCGGCGATGGAGTCATAGAGTGCGGCATAGAGAGTCGGAACCAGCGCCGCGACCTCGGGCCGATCGGTTCCCGGACGCAGGCCGATCCCCGGGCGATAGCGCGGCGGCGTGACGTGCCTGACATGGACATCCACGCCGAGGTTCATCCAGACCCCGTCGAAGGTATCCTGAATCACCGCCGCGATGCTCGACTTTCCCGAGCGCGGCGCCCCGTTGAGGATGACGATCTGGCCGCGCTGGCTCATGGGGGTCCAAGGATCGTGTTCATCTGACTTGTGTGCACCGCCTCAATCCGCTTTTACATCCAAAGGCATATTTCCGAGAGTCTTCGCCCTCAGGCGGGGGAGCGCGGACATGGAGGCTGAGACGAACGGGCGCGCGCCACCCTTCCCGATCGTCGTGGGCGTGGCGGGTCATCGCGACCTTGTCCCGGACGCCGAGGCGGACCTGCGCGCCTCGGTGCGCGCCGTGCTGATCGGGTTGAGGGCGCGGTTCGGCGAGGCGCTGCATCTGATGTCGTCCCTGACAGACGGCGCCGATCAGCTGGTGGCCGATGTGGCGGAGAGCCTCGACCAGGACGGGACCGGCGCGCCAGTCAAGCTGATCGGCGTCTCGCCGCTGCCATTCGCCACATATCGCGAAAGAACGGCGAACAAGGCCAAACTGGACCACCACTGGGCGCGCGCGGCGCTGCGGTTGGAACTGCCCGACTTGTGCACGCCGTCCGCCTCCGATCATCACGACATCCGTTATGAACAGCTGGGCGTGCTGCTGTCGCGCCGAAGCCATCTGTTGCTGGCGCTGTGGGACGGACTGGCGCCGGAGGAAGCGCCCAATGTCCGCCGGGGCGGCGTGGCGGCGGTGGCGCGGATGCGGCGTGAGGGAGAGGAGGCCCTGGCCGGTTTCAGCGACAGCCTGCTGTTTCCCAACGGCGTCTCGCGTCTGGACGTCAGCCCGCGAGGACCCCTGTTGCACATCGTTGCCCCAAGGGCGCGGGCGGCCGGCGCGGTGCTGGTCCCGGGTTATGCGGATGTGAAGACCGGCGATTGTTTCCTGCTGGAAGGCGCCGGCGAGGATTCGGGCGCCGCGCCGAAGCCGGTGGCGCCGGGCGATGTGTTCGCCGGGCTGAGCGAGGCGGCCCGACACGATTTCGATCAACTGCTGAACCTCAATGGCCAGATCGCTCGATTTCGCGGGTTCGACGCCCGGATGTTCGACAAGCAGATCGGCTATTTCACCGTCAGGGATGTGGCGGACCCCGCTGGGTCGCCCGGTGCGCATCTCCACCGATTGCGCCAGTGGCAGGCGGCGGCGGACACTGCCTGCCAAACGTTTCAACGCCGGCTGCACGGCGAACTGACGCCCGAGCGTTCCCCCGCCGCGATGATCAAGAGGGGCTGGGCGGTGGTGCGCGACGCGCGGCGGCCGCCCCACCTGGGGATCGTGTTCGGCTATGCGGTGATGGTTCCCGCCGCGGTGCTGCTGTTCGAGACCTACGTCCATCTGGTCCACTCGCCGGTGGTTCTGGGCCTCTATCTGTCGGTGTTCGCCGGCGGCGCGGCCTACTACCATTTCCGGGTCCGCCGTCACGAGTTGCAGAACCGCTTCCAGGATTATCGCGCCCTGGCCGAAGCCATGCGGGTGCAACTGTTCTGGGCGGCGGCGGCGACGCCGGAAGCCGCGTCCGACAACTACCTGCGCAAACAGGGCGGAGAGCTGGGCTGGATCCAGTTCGCCCTGCGCGGCCCGGCGCTGTGGTCGATGGCCGCGGCCCTGGCGCTTGGCAAGCCTTGCCGCGAGTTGGTCACGCGAGGCTGGATCGAGGATCAGATACATTTTTTCGGCAATCCCGGAGCGGGCCAGGGCAAGGCCGCCAAACACGCCGAGGCCGCCGAACGAGGAGAGCGCTGGGCGCGGCGGTTCCTGGCTACCGGCCTGGCGGTCTCCGCCTCCCTGGCCGTGATCGAGGCGGCGAAACTGATCGTCGGACCGCATGGCCAGGTGATGGGCGTCGATTTGGGCGCGGTGATCGAGGCGCGGGAATGGCTGCTGGTGATGGCCGCCACCGCCCCGGCCCTGGCCGCGTTCTTCAGCCTGTGGGTGGAATTGCGCGCCTATGAGGCCCAGGCCCACAGCTATGGCCTGATGGGCCGGATCTTCAGGCGAGCCAGACAGGTGGCGGCCGGCGCCGACGATGTGACGTTCCAGGCCGTGGTGCGCGACCTGGGCCGCGAAGCCCTGGCGGAAAACGCCGAGTGGCTGCTCGACCATCGCCGTCGGAAGATCGAGCAGAAGTCTTGACACCAAAGCGCGGCGCTCGGCCCGGATGAAGAGGGCGCCAGGGGCGGGTTCGCGGCGCTGGCGAGGAGGCCGTGGTAGCGCTCGGGGCGCCTCCGAGGCGAAACTTGGTTGCACGGCGGGAGGCGATGTTCGACCCCATAGCGGACCCTCAGTCGTGTCCGGATGGATTTCGAGACCCCATGAAATGGGGAAGCATATAGATGGCTGCCGAAAAACTGACCTCGATCGCGCCGACAACCAGCGCCAAATTGACGGGAAGAGTCAGGTGCGCCAAGGCGACTAGGCCCCCGGCAGTGGCAATGCAGCCGCCGAGAATCCAGTAGACTGGATTGCCGTAGATGGTGCGGAAAACGAAATAGCGGACGCCTATGGCAACGGCCATCGCCGGGAAGGCCAAGTCGGGCGCTACCCGGAGGAAACAATAGGCGAGCAGTATGCCGGCGAAGAGGATGAAGGTGCTTTCCAGCCCTAACCTTTCAAGCGGATTGCCAGGCGACGCCTTGGGCGCTCGCAACAGCACTCGCGAAATGAGCAGCGAGCCGGGGAAGATCAGCATGCCGCCGACGCACAGCCCGTAGAAGCCACTCACAACACCGTAGCTCGCCCACAGCCAACCCGCGATCAGCCAGACAAGACCGGAGACAAAAACACCTGGCGCCCCGCGCACGTGAGCGGTGACCATCTCCTGTTGGGCTGTGGCGAATTGCATTGTCATCTCCGTTGGATCCCGGCGCGACTTAACTCGCGGAGCGTCAATCCTAAAAGTCGGCCGTTGCGTAAATCGGTGCGCGTTCGGAATTTTCGTGGGACTATTTCTGACTACGTTTCCCAGGTCACCAACGAGAACGAATACCATGTACAAGAAAACCCTGGCCACATTGGCCCTGGCGCTTTTCATCGATCAGGCCGGCTCGGCCGGGGCGCAACTGCCGCCCGGCGTCTATGCCGGTGAGCGCGACTATAAACAGGCCGCGGCCGGTCACTACGGGGTCGATCCGGCACATACCGCCGTGATCGCCAAGGTCTCGCACATCGGCTACGCTCTGAGCGTCTTCAGATTCGACAAGGTCGCGGGCGCGTTGACGTGGGACCCCGCCGCGCCGGAAAAAACCACATTGAAAATTTCGGTGGACACCGCCTCGATCTCGACTCCCGTGCCCGGCTTTGCGGCCGAACTTGCCGGCAATGCCTACCTGAACTCGTCGGCGTTCCCACAGGCGACTTTCGTCTCGACGAACTTTCGAGAGATCGATCCAACCCATTGCAAAGTCGACGGCCAGTTCACGCTGTTGGGCAAGACCGTGCCGCTCACCTTCGATGTCGAGCTTATGGGCGCGGGCAAGGGGTTCGGCCATCCGCGCATCGGGGTCGCGGCCACCGCGAAAATCGATCCTCGCGCGTTTGGCCTGTCGCCGATGCTCGGCGCCTCGATCCTACTGGTTGTCGACGCCGAATTCGCCGAAGGGTCCTGACCAGATTCCCGGTCCGGCCCAGATGGGTAGCCTCCTTAGAGCTCACGCACGGATCGGCGCTTGAAGCCAATCCCTGATTTGTCCATCAACGGCTTGTCCATCGCGACATCGAACGGGCGAGACGCCGCCCCGTCGTAGGCCTGGAAGGGCGGGAAGCGTCGAGGATGGCGAGCAGGCCCATGGGGTTGAGGTCTTCCATATTTGTTTTCAGAACGCGAAGGTCTGCGATCCACTCGACCACTTCATCCTTCAGCGCGAGGCATCTGGGATGGCCCCGGTGACGCACGAACACGGCGCTATCATAGGCGTCGATCAACAGCGCGCCCTTGGCTCGGGCCTGGGCAAAGGCTTCGTAGGCGGGGCTTTCGAGAGTGGGCATGGGGCGGGTCTCTTGGGGCGGGAAGAGAATGCTTGGACCAATAGTTGCAATATGCGACTTGTCGTAAAAGTTGTCAATCTGCAAAAAATGACCTTGCCGCGATGCCTGGGGGCGAAACAGGAGGGACGAAGGGCGTCTTTTCTTACCCGCGTCTTACCAGCGCGGGGCGCCGGTTCGCCACGCCCGCGGCGCGTCGGACAAAGGGCTTTCGGTTGCCCTTAGTAGGAATTTTTGCTACTACGGGGCACGAAAAGAGGTGTTCCATGTCTCAGGTTTCAAAGATCAGCATAGCCTTAACGTCCGAAATGGCGGCTTTGGTCAGCCAGGCCGTCGAAAGCGGCGAATACGCCACCGGCAGCGAGGTCATTCGGGAAGCGCTCCGCGAGTGGAAGCAGCGGCGTAGCCTACTTCAGCATGAGCGCGAGATGCTGCGACAGCTCTGGGCCGATGGCATCGCCAGCGGACCAGGCCGGTTTCAAGACATGGCGGCCATCAAGGCTGAGGCGCGCCGGCGCTTGATGGAAAACACCCCCAAAATCGGCGGTTGAGGCAAGCGTGGCTCGATATATCCGAACAGCCCGCGCCGAAGAGGACCTGATCAAAATCTGGACTTACATTGCCCAGGACAATTTCACGGCGGCCGATCAGCTGCTCGACCGGATCGACGACGTTTGCGAGCGCCTGGCGGAGTTTCCAGGCATGGGCGCCGCGAGGCCCGACCTCGCTCAAAGGCTGCGGTATTCCGCAATTGGTACCTACCTTGTTCTCTACCTGGAAACGCCCGGCGGGGTGGAGATCGTCCGCGTTGTCCGTGGCGCGCGGAATCTTCCGGACCTATTCCGAGACTGAGAGATCGACCCGACCCACGGCAAGGCCGATGGCCGGTTCACGCTGATGGGCAAGACCGTCCCGGTCACTTCCGATGTCGAACCAATGGGCGCGGTCAAGGGGTTTGGCTATCCGCGCGTCGGGGTCGAGGCCCTGCGAAAATCGATCCTCGCGCGTTTGGCCTATCGCCGATGCTCGGTGCGTCGATCCTACTAGTTGTCGACGCCGAATTCGCCGAAGGGTCCTGACCAGATTCCTAGTCTGGTCCGGATGGATAACCTCTTTTGAGCTCACGCACGGATCGGCGCTTGAAGCCAATCCCTGATTTTGTCCATCAACGGCTTGTCGATCGCGGCGTCAAACGGTCGAGACGCCGCCCAGTCATAGGCCTGGAAGGGCGGGGCGCGGCGTTTCTCGTCCGATTCTTCATGGAAGCGGGGGATGATGTGAGTATGAAGCGACGGCTCCAGGTTGGCGAGCGTCATGTAGTTTATGCGATGGGCCCCGGTGACAGCGAGCAGGGCGTCGCCGATCCGGAACACGTCCTGGGCGTACCGGGCGCGCTCCGCCTCGCTCAACGCGTTGGGGCTGGCGACAACCGGATCGGCCAGCAGCAGGCAATAGCCGGGCAGGGGCTGGACATCGCCGATCACCAGCCAGCCGGACGGCATCCGGGCGATCACGAACGGATTTTCGCCCCGGCGGGCCGCTTCGACGCGCTGTTCGATCAGATTGCTCATGGCTGTCCTTCAGCGGAAGGGTCAGGCGCGATCAGTCGGATATAGAGGATGCGTGAGGAGGGCGCGCTCGCCCAGGACTCATACATCACGACGCCCGATTCAACGAAGCCCGCCCTTTCCGCCACGACGCGAGAGGCTCGATTGTCCGAGTCGATGTGAGCCTCAAGCCACCGACAGCCTTCGATTGCTACGGCCGCCTCGCTCAGCAGCCTTAGGGCACGCGTCGCGTGACCTTGTTTCCGGAAGGCTGGGAAGACCCAATATGACAAGTTGGCGCGCCCGGCGGACAACGGGCGGATCTCGCACCCACCCATCAAAACGCCCGATGGGTCTCGAAGCGCATAGGCGATCATCGGGCCGCCAGTCGCCCGCGCCTCGATCCATCGGCCTATCGAGGCGCGCGTCTGGTCAAGAGTGGGACGGCCTGGAGATTCGAAGCGCAAACGCAGCTCATCGTCCTCGCCCTCCCAATGGGCCCGGGCGTCCGCCAAGACGTGAGCGTCGAGCACTACAACACCGTCGGTCAGTGATTCCGGAAGGCGCATGGGCTGATGGGTGAAGACCGTTGGGTTTTGACTTTCCGTGACGCGGCGTTTGTATCAGAGACTGGATATTCGCCGGTGTGAATTTCGAGCGCCCGTGACCGAAACCGCTTCGCCGCCGATCACCTTCAGGCCCGTCGCCGAGCCGGACGTCCCGATGCTCTGGCGATGGCTGGCCGAACCGCACGTGCGCGCTTTCTATCAGAAGGCGCCGATTACCCTGGACGAGGTGGCTGCGAAAATGGCCCCGCGCATCAGCGGCGAGGTTCCCGCCCGCTGCCACATCGCGCTGTACGATGGGACGCCGTTCGGCTATCTCCAGTCCTACCGAAACACTGATTGGCCGGAGTGGGCGGCGATGATCGGCAGCCACGGGGGCGCCAGCATCGATCTGCATATCGGCGATCCGACCTTCATTGGGCGCGGATTGGGCCGGGCGATGCTAGCGGCCTACGTTCGCGACTTCGTCTTTCATCACTTCGTGGATATGTCCGAGGCCTATATCGCGCACGAAGTCACCAACACGGCCGCCTTGGCCGCGTCCCAGGCGGCGGGTTTTCGCGTGATCGGGTCTTTTGTCGAGGCCGGCGTCCCGATGACACTCCTAGTCTTGCATCGCGAAGCGGCTGTTTGACGTTGGCGAAAACGTTGCGTTCTCAAACGCGTTCTCGCACTTCGAACGGATCTTGAAAGCAGATTCTTATCCTATTCATCACTGACTTGTCCGCCGCCAGGTCGATGCAGGTCCTTTGGCCCGGCGGAGAGGCGGGCTCGCTTGTCACGTGACGCCTCGCGATCTTGCCCATTCGTCGAGCGCAATCGGCATGGCGGCCAGCGCCGGATCCGGATGGCCTCGAACATCCCGCACAAAGGCCGCGTCCCCCACCACGACGCCTCGGGCGCCCATGGCAACGGCGAAGGCGAGATAGAGCGTGTCATAGGTGGAATGATTGATGGCGACGCCGATATCGAGCGCCGCCTGATGCAGGCCCATATCCCACGTTGGGGTCGGGCTGACGATCGCCTGGAGCAACGCCAGGGCTTCCATGGCCTCGACCGGCGTGAATCTGCCGCGGCGAACCTGGACCCAGAGAACATTGGTCGCCTCCCCGAGCCAGAAGTCCGGGACCAACAGGTCTGGCTCCACTTGCAGCAACGCTTCCGCCAAAGGCGTATCCGGCTCTTGGAGCACCCATTTCAGGGCCACCGAAGCATCGATGACTAGCGCCAATTCAGGGCGCCTCGCCGCCCGCCGTATGGGGCTCCATCAAGGCCTGCAATCTGCCGACACGAGATTCCGCCAGCATGTCTGCGCTTGAGGGCGATCCGCGGCCTGAAGTGCGGTGGCGGAAATCGGCCAGGCGGTCGATGGCCTTTTGGCGGGATGGCGGCCCTGTTTCCAAAAGGCTCGCCGCCAGCAGCGCCCGATGCTCCGCCTCTGCCGAACGCCCATTTTCAGCGGCGCGAATACGCAGGCGGCGGACCACCTCCGCGTCGAGATTCCGAACCGTCAGGGTCGCCATGGCAATTTCTCTGAGTGCTGTCATCTGCAGCAATGACAGCACATCTAGGAAAATTTGGTCACGCCGTAAAGCTCTAGTCGCTCGCCGGCCGCCGCCAGCTTCGGTTATCGGGCTGGACGCCTACAACCATGGTTGCCCCTAAGCGGGCGTCGGGAAGGCGTGGCTTCGGACTCGCGGGGTCAGCCGTACCTAAACTTCGGCGTGAACCCTGCGTCTCCGCCCGGGATCATCTCCATCAGGTGATAGTAGACGCAGAAGTCGTCCATCGGGCCGAGTTCGGCGTCGGACAGGCGCACGATCCGGCCGCTTTCCTTTCGGAAGGCTGACACACCTGGCCAGTAACCGCCGTGTCCCGCGTCTAGGCGGCGGTAGCCCATGTCGAGGGCGAAGCTCGTGTCCGCATGGCTGACCATCGGAAATCGCCAACGGCGGGCCGCTTCGACGCGCTGTTCGATCAGATTGCTCATTGGGGGCGGTCCAGAAAGCGTCAGCTCCCGCGCGGCTCAGGCGCTCGGGCGACGATCAAGGCCTCCAGATCAGCATTAAGACGGGTCTGCCAGCCGGCCCCCTGTGATCGGTAGTGGTCAAGAACCCTGGGTGACAGACGAACGGACACCGGTTGTTTTCGAGGTCGCTTGGCCGGCCCACGACCCCGAGTGAGCGCGCCGTGCAGCGCCGGGGGAAGAACCTCAGCAGCGGGCCTGGCATTGGCGAAATCAGCCTCGGTCCATTCGGGGTTATCATCAAAGTCCGGATGGTCGGGTGCTGGGGCTCTAGAGACCATAGCGTCTCATCTCCTTGGGTCTGGTGCGTCGAAGGTTGATGGCGCGGATGATCGTCTCGCCAACGATGGCGAAGACCAGACAGCGGCCTCGGCCTTGAGTGGCGGCATAGGCCCTGTAGCTCGTCTCCCCATAGTCGAAGCGACCATCAACAACGACCAATGCCGCGGCGAAATCGAATTCTGCGGCTTCGGCCAGCGAGAGGCCATCCTTGGCAAGGTTTGCGACATCTTTCGCGTCGTCGAATTCGACATTCACGATTATTTTGTATATACATTCTTCATGAGCCGCAAGAGCAGGTGGTCGATCACGATCGGTTCTCGCCCGGTCAGGTCATTCCAAGTCTCTCGAGGCGTCTGAACATCGGTGGGTTGACGGAAAATCGGGGGCGCGGCTTGATGCGCAACACGCCATGCTGGCACTCGTGGCATCGAGGCTCGGGCGGAGAGGGGCTTTTGCATGATCGACCACATTACTTTCGGAGTATCGGATATGCAGCGATCGGCCGCTTTCTATGATCGCGCCTTTGCTCCACTTGGTGTCATCATGCTGTTCGAGGTTCCGCTGGAACATACCGGCGGCGTCCAGGTTCGCGGCTATGGTGATCAGCGACCCTGGTTCTGGATCGCCCAGGAGGACGCGACGCGGGGCAAGCTGCATGTCGCCCTACTCGCCACCAACCGGCCGGCGGTCGATGCATTCTATCGGGAAGCGCTCGCGGCCGGTGGTCTCGACAACGGTGCGCCCGGCGTTCGAGCCCATTACCACCCCGACTACTACGGGGCCTTCGTGCTTGACCCCGACGGGCACAACATCGAGGCCGTCTGTCACGAGCCGGGGTGACGAGACGCTCGCATGGCAGCCGGTCGGTTGACGGCGGCTAAAACGTGGCGCAAACGTGGCGAAACCGGACTTGGGATCGATGAATCGACGCTACGGATCGATGTGCGTGGAAATCGGGGGGCTCTTTGTGGGAGCCGCCTCCGCTTCCATGCGACTTCGTTTTCCCGCCGCGCCCGTTCCTCACAGCCCATTCTCCGGAAAATCCAATGCCCCCCGTCGTCACCGTCCAGAACCTGCGAAAGGCGTTTCGCCACACTAGGGGGCCGACCAAGGCTTGGGTCCAGGCGGTTGATGGTGTCTCGTTCCAGATTGAGCGCGGCGAGCGCGTGGCGATCATCGGCCCCAACGGTGCGGGTAAATCCACCACCCTGAAGATGCTGTCCGGCATACTGGAGCCGACCAGCGGCCAGGCGCGGGTGTTCGGCCTGACGCCCTGGCGCGAGCGCAAGGCGCTGGCCTATCGGATCGGGGTGGTATTCGGCCAGCGCTCGCAGCTGTGGGCGGAGTTGCCGGCGCGGGAGTCGTTCGCCCTGCTGGGCCATATCTATGACCAGGCCGGCCCTGAATTCGATCGGCGGCGCGAAGACCTGATCGCGCGTTTCGACCTGGGGCCGATACTGGAGCAGCCGGTGGGCCGGCTGTCTTTGGGCCAGAGGATGCGCTGCGAGATCACCGCCAGCCTGCTGCATGGGCCGTCGCTGCTGTTTCTGGACGAGCCGACCATCGGGCTGGATATCACCGCCAAAGCGGCGATCCGCGACTTCATCACCGGCAACGCCCGCGAGACTGGCCAGACCGTGGTCCTGACCTCGCATGACACCCGCGACATCGAGCTGGTCTGCGATCGGGTGATCGTGATCAACCAGGGGCGGATCGTGGTCGACCAGCCGACCGATCAGTTGCGCCGCCAGTTCCTGGCCCACAAGCTGGTGACCCTCCACGCGCCATCACGCGACATCCTGATCGACCTGCCCGGTGTGACGCGGCGGGCGAGCGCGCCGCATCTGGCCGTGTTCGAGATCGACACCCGCCGGGTCCGCGTCGAACAGGTAATCGCCGTGGCTCTGGAGGGCGGCGGGATCGACGACATCACCATCGAGGATCCGCCGATGGAGGAGGTGGTCCGTGAAATCTACGCTGTCGCGTGACGCCATCGCCGCGCTGGCGGGTGTGAGGCTCGGGGCCGCCGGCGCGGTCGCCGCGTGGCCTGTGCTGCTGGGCCGGGCGGCGTTCTATGTACTGTTGCTGATCGTGCTGACCGCCCTGTGGGACAAGGTGATGTCCGAACGCCTGGCCGGAACCCTGGTCGCGGTTCTGCCGGCCGGCGGGCTGACGCTGTATATCGGCGTCACCGAGTGGATCGGGCTTTCGGTGCCCGCCATCCATTTGCGGCTGGAGGACGATATCCGTTCGGGCGCCCTGGAGGCGCACCTATTGCGACCAAAGGCCTATCTGGTCCAGCGGGTGGCCGAGACCCTCGGCGCGATGCTGGTCAGGATGGCGATCAATGGCGCGGCGGCGCTGGCGATGCTGGCCGTCTCAGGCCGGGCGTGGCCTCCGTTGGCGGTTCTGGGCCTGCTCGCGGTCGTCGGGCCCTTGGGCGGAGCGGTGGGGGTGCTGCTGTTCACTATCGCCGGCTTGAGCGCGTTCTGGGCGCGGCGGACGCTGCCGGTGTTTCTGGTGCTGCAGAAGCTGCTGTTCCTGCTGGGTGGGCTGTTCGCGCCGGTGACGCTGTATCCGCCGTGGCTGGCGCGCCTGGGCCTGCTGAGTCCGTTCGCGGCGCACCTTTATTGGCCGGCCGCCCTGACCATCGCCCCGTCGACGGCCACCGTGGCCGGCGTCCTGGTCTCCCAGGTGGCGTGGATCGTGCTGCTTTCCGGCGTGATCTGGCTGATCTGGCGCGCGGGCCTACGCCGCGTGCTGAGGGGAGACCTGTGATGGCCGGGATTTCATTGCCGCGCGTCTATGTCCGCGCCGCCGCTTTGGCGATGGCCGGCGCCATGGCCGACCGCGCGAACCTGATTCTGCAGGTGTCGGGCATGGTGATCAACAACGGCTTCATGCTGACCCTGTGGTTCCTGTTCTTCGCGGGCTTCCATAGCGTCGGCGGCTGGCGGGCGTCGGACATGGCGCTGCTGATCGGCATCATGATGACGATCGTCGGCGTGGCGGGGGTGGCGTTTGGCGGCTATCGCGACATGGCCGCCGTCATCCTCAGCGGCGAGATCGACGCCCTGTTGACCCAGCCCCGCTCGGTCCTGGCGCGGCTGCTGTCGCGCGACAGCCTCCCCAGCGCCTGGGGCGACCTGCTGACGGGCCTCGTCATACTGATCGCGTTCGCGGGGATTGGACCGCGAGACCTGCCCTGGCTGGCGATCGGCTGGACCTGCGGCCTGATCATCTATCTGTCGATCGCCGTCACCTTCGCCAGCCTGGCCTTCTGGCTGGGCGGCGCGCGCAGCCTCGCGCGCGACCTGACGGACTTCGTGATCCTGATCTCGACCTATCCGGGCTCGATCTATTCGGGCGCCAGCAAGCTGATCGCCTATAGCCTGCTGCCGGCGGGTTTCATCGTGCTGATGCCGGTGAGCCTGCTGCGGCGGCCGGGTCTGGAGACCTTGGTCATCGAGGTGGGCGCGGTTCTGGTCTATGGGGTGTTGGCGTCCGGTGTGTTCAGCCTTGGCCTGAGGCGCTATCGGCGTGGATCGACGCCGGTCATGGCCGGATAGGCGAGGGCGCTCGATGACTTACCCGCTAAATCGAGTCCTAGCCTGGGCTTTTGCGATTCCAGGGCTTGTCGGCTATTAACGAGGCGAAACCTGGGGAGGGATTCGGGTCATGGATGTGAATAGCTGGTGGAATACCGCGGCGCCGTTGATCACGGCTGTGGCATTCAAGATCGTCGGCGCGATCGTGCTTTATGTGATCGGCCGATGGCTGATCGGATTGGCAATTTCCCTGCTCTCCCGCGTGCTCACCGCGCGCAATTTCGACGCTACCCTGCAGCGCTACATCGCCAATATTCTCGGCGTGGCCCTCAACATCATCCTGGTGGTGGCCCTACTCGGCTACTTCGGGGTGGAGACCACGAGTTTCGCCGCTTTACTGGCGGGCCTGGGCCTGGCCGTGGGCGCGGCCTGGTCGGGGCTGCTGGCCAACTTCGCCGCCGGCGCCTTCCTGATCATCTTTCGTCCCTACAAGGTCGGCGACTATGTGGTGGCCGGAGGTGTCGAGGGTACGGTGGCCGAGATCGGGCTGTTCAACACCACGCTGCTGACTCCGGACAACGTCACCACCATCGTCGGCAACGCCAAGGTGTCGGGCGACACCATCAAGAATTTCAGCGCCCACGCCTATCGGCGGGTCGAGCGCACCGCCCAGCTGGCGTTCGGCGTCGATCCGCTGGACGCCATCGCCAGGCTGAAACCGGCGCTGGCCGCGATCCCCAATGTGGTCGCCGAGCCCGCGCCCGACGTTGAAATACTAGACTTCAACACCCTCGGAACGGTGCTGGCGGTTCGTCCCTATTGCCACACGGATCACTATTGGCAGGTGTATTTCGACACCAACAAACTGATCGCGGCCACGTTCGGCGCGGCGGGCTATCCGGCTCCGTATGTGGTCCAGGAGCACCGCGAGGGTCCGCCCGCGAAATAGGCCGGCAAGATGGCGATCGTGGCAAGGGTATGGAGCTTGATCCGGCAGCACGGCCCGAACGCGGCCCTGGAAGTCGTGGTCAATTTTCTCGGGCCGCTGCTGATCTATGACTATGCCAAGCCGCATCTCGGCGACGTGAAGGCCTTGATTGCCTCTTCGGCGCCGCCGATCCTCTGGAGCGTTATCGAGTTCGCCCGCAAGCGCCGGGTCGACGCGGTGTCGATGCTGGTTCTGGCCGGTATCGCCTTGTCGCTGCTGGCCTTCATCGGCGGCGGCGGCGCGCGGTTTCTTCAGCTGCGGGAAAAGCTGGTCACGGTGACCATCGGGCTGGTGTTCCTCGGATCGGCGGCGATCGGCCGGCCGTTGATCTACTATCTGGCGCGGGCCGGCCTGCAGCGACGCGGCTCGTCGGAACTCGCCGAGTTCGAAGCCATGCGCGACAATGTTCATTTCCGGCGCACGATGGCGATGATGACCGTGGTCTGGGGCGCGGGGCTGCTTGCCGACGCCGCGGCTGGCATCGCGCTGGTCTTCACCCTCTCGATCCACGACTATCTGATCGCGGCTCCGGTGCTGGGCTACGGGACGATGGGGTCCCTGGGGCTCTGGACCTGGTGGTTTGCGCGCCGGCAGCGCGCCAAAGGCGCGGCCCGCCGCGCCGCCGAGTCGGCCGCGGCGTCATCCATGGCGGAGACGTCTTCCTAAATCGTCCGCCGTCACTTCCCGACATTGCGGGTCAGGAGGTCGCGCACGTCGTGATGGATGTCGTCGTGGTCGTCGGACTTGGCGAGGATCGTCGCCACGACGATCGGGCCGCCCGACGGTCCCCGCGCTTCATAGCCCGCGGCCTTGTAGCCATGAGGACCAGGCGTGTCGCTGGCGAGGATATAGGTGGACCGCACTCCCGCGCCCTTCTCGGCGACACGAATCTGGGCGCCGCCATCGTTGGCGTTGACTGTCACCCCGCCTAGCGCGCCGCCTCCGATCTGAACAGTGGCGCGATCACCGGAATGACCGGCGCCGTCGCGCGCGTCCACATGCACTCCGGCGGTGTCTACATCGGTATGGCCGCTTTCGGTGCCGTGGATGTGAATCCCCGGCAGGTCGATGTCGACGCGCTGTTTGTCGGCGCCGCCAGGCGGCGTGGGCGGGGAGGGAGCGCCAGATGGTGACGGCGGGGTCGGCGCCCCTGTCATGGCCGTCGGCACTTCGGCCTTGAGACCGATCTCGATGGGACCCAGAACCTCACGAGGGTCCTTGCCATCCAGGCTGATCAGCTGGAGCGTGACCTGGTCGCCGGCGTCGGTGGCATAGAGACAGGACCTGCCGTCCGCCGCGGCGCTTTTGCGGTTGAGATCGCCCTGGCTGTCGGGGCAGTCGAGGACGGAAATCGTCTTCGGCGGCGGCTTGGGTTTGGGATGAGGCGGATTGCAGGCGACCAGCGCCAGAGCGCTAAGCCCAAGAGCGCCGAACCCCAGCGCGGCGCTCATTAGTCCGTAAGACTTCGTCAGCCTGTAAGAGCTTCTCGATTTTTCCATAACCCTCGCCTCCGTGACCACCACGTTCCGTCCAGGATCATGGTGGACAGGGGGCGACGCCGGGTCCAGTGAATTAACCGTAAGGCCCCGGGGCCTTCGAGGTCTATTGCTGGCCGGGACGGGCTCCAGAACCCTCGCGGCGGGCGAGGAACGCCAAGCGTTCGAAGAGGGCGATGTCCTGTTCGTTTTTGAGCAGGGCGCCATGCAGGGGTGGGATCAGCTTGGTCGGGTCGCGTTCGCGCAGGACCTTGTCGTCGATGTCTTCCACCATCAACAGCTTGAGCCAGTCGAGTAGTTCGGACGTGGACGGCTTCTTCTTCAGGCCCGGCACCTTGCGCATGTCATAAAAAATACGCAGCGCCTCTGCGACCAGCTTCTGCTTGATCCCCGGATAGTGCACGTCGATGATCGCGCGCATGGTTTCTTCTTCAGGAAAGCGGATGTAGTGGAAGAAGCACCGGCGCAGGAAAGCGTCGGGGAGTTCTTTTTCGTTGTTGGAGGTGATCAGCACCACCGGGCGAATCTTGGCCTTGATGGTCTCGTTGGTCTCGTAGACGTAAAATTCCATCCGATCGAGTTCCTGCAACAGGTCGTTGGGGAATTCGATGTCGGCCTTGTCGATTTCGTCGATCAGCAGCACGGGGCGTTCGGGGGCGTCGAACGCCTCCCACAGCTTGCCGCGCTTGATATAGTTGGAGACATCCTTGACGCGCTCATCGCCGAGTTGGCTGTCGCGCAGCCGGGTCACGGCTTCATATTCGTACAAGCCCTGCTGGGCCTTGGTGGTGGATTTGATGTGCCAGGTGATCAACGGCGCTTCGAGGGCCTTGGCGATCTCATAGGCCAGAACGGTCTTTCCGGTGCCGGGTTCACCCTTGATCAACAGGGGGCGTTCCAGGGCGATCGCCGCGTTCACGGCGATCTTCAGGTCGTCGGTGGCGACATAGTCCGCCGTGCCTTCGAAACGTTTGCTCATTCAGGGGCTCCGAAAGAGGCTGCCCGCCTCTCAAACAGGTGTTCAAATCTAACCTCACCCTAAAGCCCGCGCGCCGACATTCAAGCCGGTTGGCGACGATTCCGAAAAACGGGACCCAAAACCCTGCTCCGCGTCTTATGATGCGGGTGTGAACCCGTCGCCCCCACGCCCACCGCTCGTCCTGGCCAGCGCCAGCCCTCGCCGCCTTGATCTGCTGGCCCAGGCCGGAGTGATTCCCGGCGGGGTGGACCCGTGCGAAATCGATGAGACACCCTTGAAGGCCGAGACGCCGCGTCTAGCCGCCCAGCGGCTTGCCATTGAAAAGGCGCGCGTCGGCGCGGAGCGAAATCCGGGAGCCTTCGTCCTGGCGGCGGACACCGTCGTGGCGGTCGGCCGCAGACTGCTCGGCAAACCGGAGTCCGAAGCCGAGGCGTCGCGAATGCTGGGCCTGTTGTCGGGCCGGGGGCACCGCGTCTTCACAGCCGTCGCGGTCGTGAGCCCGGACGGGCGCGCGGCTTCACGGCTGTCGGAGACCCGGCTGAAGTTCAAGCGCCTGGGTGAGGCGGACCTACGCATGCTGCTGTCCTGCGGCGAATGGCGCGGCGCGGCGGGCGGCTATCGCATACAGGGCCGGGCGGGGGCCTGCGTGATCAGCCTGATCGGATCCTACACCGGCGTCGTCGGCCTGCCGCTCTATGAAACCATGGGCTTGCTGGCCGGTCTGGGGTATCACCCCTCATGACCGAACGCCGCCTCTACCTTGATGTCGGAGCCGGCGAGACGCGCGGCGTGGTGACCCTGGACGGTCGCCCCGAGAGACTGTTGATCGCCCGAGACGGTGACCTGGAGGTCCAGGCCCTGGGCGCGCGCCTGGTGGCGCGGATCCGCGCGCTGGATCGCGCCAACGCCCTGGCCTTTCTCGATCTGGGCGCGGGGCCTGACGCTATTCTTAATATCACCAAGGAACTGGGACCGCTGACCGAAGGTCAGGCCCTTGAGGTCGAGATCCGGACCGAGGCGCGGCGGGACAAGGGCGCTTCGGTTCGGCTGATCGGCCCGGCGGAGGGCGGCCCGAGGCTGTTGGAGGCGGGACCGTCACTGGAGGAGCAGCTGGTCGGCTTCGCGCCCGGCGCGGACGTTCGCACCGGATCGGTGGCGCGATCGGTGGCCGACGGCGCCCAGGATGATGTGTTTTCGACGGTTTTTCCGCTCCCGGGCGGGGGTTCGGTGGCGATCGAGCCGACGCGGGCGCTGACCGCCGTGGACGTGGATCTGGGCTCCAGGCCCGGAGCCGACGCGAAGCGGGCGGCGAGGGCGGGCAACTTCGCGGCCCTGGGGGTTGCGGCGCGGGTCCTGAGGCTCAAGGGACTTGGCGGTCTGGTGGTGATCGATCTGGTTGGACGGGGACATGACGCCCCGGCGCTGCTGTCGGCGGCGCGCGCCGCCTTCGGTCCCGATAACCCCGGCGTCGCCCTCGGCGCGGTCAGCCGTTTTGGAACCCTCGAGCTGACAGTCCCACGCCGGGCGCGGCCGGTGATCGACATTCTGAGCGACCCGGGCGGCGCCATGAGCGTCCTGACCGAGGCGCTGGCCGCGGTCCGGGCGCTGGAGCGCGAGGCGGTGGCCGACGGCGGCGGAAGGTTCGAGGGTGTGGTGTCGATCGCCGTGGCCGAAGCCGCCGCGCCGGCGTTGAGCGTTCTGACCGCCAAGCTGGGCGCGCGGATCAGCCTTCGAGGCGAAGCCGGCCGCGGACGGGGCCAAACCGAGGTGACGAGGCTCTGAGGATGCCGGCGAAGTGCCCGATCTGTTCGAAGCCCGTCGCGGTCGACTATCGTCCGTTCTGTTCGCGGCGGTGCGCCGACGTCGATCTGCAGCGCTGGCTGGTGGGGCGCTATGCGATCCCGGCGGCGCGAGAAGACGAGGACGGCGACGAGCCGGGAAGCCCTCGGACGCCCGGGGAAGACTTCGAGCCCTAAGCATAGCGCTTCTGGACAAGGCGCTTCTGGACAACGTACTCGGGGGCGCCCTATAGACGGCGCTCCCAAATTCCTGGCCTGGGTAGCTCAGTTGGTAGAGCAGCGGACTGAAAATCCGCGTGTCGGTGGTTCGAATCCGCCCCCAGGCACCACCACCGCCTGAAACGTCAAATGTTGTCATCTGCCTATCAAGCAGGCGTCTGATCGGCGTCGGTCACGGATTGACCGATTTCTCATCGGCGCCCGCCAAGAGAAACGGCGCGCCACCGGACCGTTCCGGTACCCGATTTCATCGACAAATGGTGCGTTGCGAAGAATTTTCTGCCTCACGCCGGCAAAACCACCACCCTCCATGAGGAAAAAATTGCTGCGACGCAATGTAAACGGGGTTCTCTTTCGGTTTCGACGGGGTGGCGGCCACATCGCGCCCCTTGACGCAAAAAAAATGGGTTGCCAAAGGGGCCACACCGCAAGTCTAACAAGGCGGTAACGCGAAGGGTGACGCGCGCCCATGCGCGGCCTAGCCCACATAAACATGTGCACGATCAAGCAGGAACCGTCGCCAGATGCTCGAAATGAAACGAACCTCACCCATCATTGCTCTGGTCGGCGCTTTGGCGCTGCTGACGAGCGTACCGGCGCACGCCCAGACGGCGGCTCCCGCTCCGGCCGCGGCCGCGCCCGCGGCTACCCCGGCGGCGGCCCCCGCCGACGCCGCTCCGTCTGGCGAGGCCGCTGGTGAAGCCGCCAAGGTCGGCGGCGACGCGAATGGTCACCTGACGCCGATCGTCATGTTCCTTCAGGCCGACTTGGTCGTGAAGATCGTGATGATCGGCCTGCTGGCCTGCTCGCTGGGCACCTGGGGCCTTCTGGTCCTGAAGCTGACCGAATTCTCCGCGCTCCGGAAGTCGTCCGACAATTTCCTGGAAAGCTTCCGCGGCGCCAAGTCGATCCTGGAGATGGGCCGCGTCGCCGAGTCCGAGGAATTCGCCGGCAACCCGCTGGCCGATATGGCCGCCGCCGCCGCCTCGGAAGTCGAACTTTCCCGTCAGGCCGGACTGTCGGTCACCGGTGAACACCGCGACTCGACGATCACCCGCGCCACGCAGGCGATCGGCGCCGTTCAGTCCTCCCTTGCCCGCCGACTTTCGGGCGGCATGCAGTTCCTGGCCTCGGTCGGCGCGAACGCGCCGTTTATCGGCCTGTTCGGCACGGTTTACGGGATCATGAACTCGTTCATCGGCATCGCCAATACCAACACCACCAACCTGGCCGTCGTTGCTCCCGGTATCGCCCAGGCGCTTCTCGCCACGGGTATCGGCCTGTTCGCCGCCATCCCGGCGGTTATCTTCTATAACCTGTTCCAGACCCAGATCACCGGCTACGGCTCCCGCTCGGAAGGCTTTGTCGCCGAACTGATCAACGCCATCTCCCGGCAGCTCGACAAGGGAGCCTAGGGCGTATGGCCGCGAAACTCTCTGGAGGAAGCGGCGGCCGCTACGACGTCGCGCAGAACGCCTCGATCAATGTGACGCCCTTCGTGGACGTCATGCTGGTGCTTTTGATCATCTTCATGGTGGCCGCGCCTCTGGCCAGTGTGACGATCAAGGTGGCGCTTCCGCCGGCGGCGGCCAAGGCCGCCCGTAAGCCGCCCAAGATCATCTATCTGTCGATCAAAAAGGACGGGCGGGTGTTTGTCGGCGATACAGCATCTGATCTGGACACCCTCGGCGCCGATTTGACGGCGGCGATCGGTGGGGCCAACCCTTCCAACGAGCGGATTTTCATCCGTGGCGACGAGGACGTTCTCTATGAGAACTTCATGGGCGTGATGAACAAACTCCAGGACAACGGCTTCTACAGCGTGGCCCTGGTGGGTGAGGACAAGTCGGGGCTTAAACAATGACTGATACGCCCCCGACCAGCCCAGAAATCGATATCGCTCACCCGAGCCATAATCCGTTCGATGTTCCAAGGCCCCGCAACCAGCGCGGCTTGGTCTATGCCGTCGCTCTGGCGGTCGGCATCCACGGCATTATCGGCTACTATCTGTGGCAGTGGAAATTCAAGGCGGAGTATCAGAACTTCACCGACGAAAAGACCGACGCCCAGCTGATCAAGCCGCCTCCGCCGCCTCCGCCGCCCCCACCACCGCCGCCGCCGCCGAAGAACATGCCACCGCCGCCGGTTCAGCCCCGGCCGCCGGTCGCGGTTCCGCTCAATGTGCCCGCTCCGCCGCCGCTGAACATCGCGCCGATCGAACGGCCCAAGCCCACGCCCGCGCCTCCGGTCGTGGCCTCTCCGGCTCCGCCGCCGCCGCGCGCCAGCATCGTCTCTAACCCGGGCTTTTTCTCCAAGCCGACGAACGAAGACATGCAGCGGTACTTCCCGGAGCGCGCTCAGCGTCTCAATGTCAACGGCAAGGCGACACTGAGCTGTACGGTGACCGAGCAAGGCAAACTGACCGATTGCCAGATCAGCAATGAGGATCCACCCGACCAGGGTTTTGGCGAGGCGACCCTCAAGGTGGCGAAGATATTTAAGCTACGGCCGAAAACCCTGGATGGCGCACCTGTCGCAGGCGGCAAGTGGTCGATCGTGATGAAGTGGGTGAACGCTAAGGAATAAGTCCGGCCCACGAGATGTAGCGTTAGAAAGAGCTCTGGAGCCTTTGGTTCCAGAGCTCTTTTTTGCAGTGGGCGGGTCGACGCTGACCCGTCAAAGGATTGGGCGCCCGCTTGATCGCCAGCCCCATCACGACTAAACGAAGCGACCCGTGAATTGGCCGCCTTAGCTCAGTTGGTTAGAGCGCTAGATTGTGGATCTAGAGGTCCTCGGTTCGAGCCCGAGAGGTGGTACCATTCCGGGTCGTTAGCCCCCTTAAGATCGGGGCCGCGGCTCGCTTCAGACGACTTCTAGCGGCGCCAGCGCGCATGGCTGCTCTGTCTGGCCGGTCTCGACCTGCAACGTGGTGTGGTGGATCGCGAAGCGGGCTCGAAGCTCGGAACAGGCGCGATGAAGAAGTGAATCATCCAGCTCGGCGCCTGGACGCACCAAATGGGCCGTAAGCGCCGTTTCCGTTGTGCTCATGCCCCAGATGTGGAGATCATGAACCTCGCTCACCCCGGGAAGCCCCTTAAGGTAGCCCAGAACTTCAGCCCGATCGATGGTGGCGGGGACGGCCTGGATGGCAAGGTCGAGTGATTCCCGCATCAGTGACCAGGTGCCCAGGATAATCACTCCGCCAATCACCAGACTGACCAACGGATCGAGCCAACTCCATCCTGTGAGGAGAATCGCGCCTCCCGACACCACCACGCCCAAAGCGACAAGGGCGTCCGACGCCATGTGAGCAAAGGCGCTTCTGATATTGAGGTCACCTTTGCGTCCGGAGGCGAACATCATGGCCGTGAAGCCATTGACCACAACGCCGCCCGCCGCGACGGCCATCATCACCAGGCCGCCGGCCGGCGCCGGGTGCATCAGCCTGAGCACCGCCGCCCAGGCGATGCCACCGGTGACCACCAGCAGCACCACGGCGTTGCCCAGCGCCGCGAGGATCGACGATCCTCTCAGGCCGTAGGTATAGCGCTCGGTAGGCGCCCGCCGAGCCAGCCAGGACGCCAGCCAGGCCACGGTGAGGCTGAGAACGTCGCCAAAGTTGTGCCCCGCGTCGGCCAACAGGGCCAGTGAGTTGGCTGAAAGGCCGTACAGAGCCTCGGCGAGCACATAGGCCGTGTTCAGGAATATCCCTACCGCGAAGGCGCGGCCGAACGACGCTGGGCCATGGTCATGATGGTGCTCATGGCCGTGATCATGGTCGTGGGAATGGGGCATCGATCAATCCCTGCCTCGCCTGACGAGAGGCCAATTCACGGCTGGGCCAGGGCTTGCGTCAAGGCCTGGCTGGCGGCGGCCCGGGCGGCCGCCAGTTCAGCCGGCGATGTCCCCTTCAAAATGTCTCCCGTGACCGAGGGATAGGCGGCTTTGCCGGCGCCCCGGTCGCCGGCAATACGAGCGGCCGCGTGGTCGGACGGCCGGGACATGCGCAGCGCCGCCGCTTCGCGATGCGTATGGGTCACACAGCCGGTCATGGTGACCAGGAAGACCGATATCAAAGCCACGCCGCGCCGCGTCATGCGTCAAGCCCCGGAAGAGTGCCTGGCTCCCCCCAAAGGGGAGAGCCAAAGCGGTAGTCTAGAGAACGCTGAGCATGTCCGCCACCAGGGGGTGGCGCACGATATCCTGATCGGCCAGACGCACCACGGCGATGTTGGACAGGGTTTCCAGCTTGTCCGCCACCGAGGCTAGACCGGAGAGTTCAGGCAACAGGTCCGACTGGTTGGGATCGCCGGTGACGATCATGGTGGAATTCCAGCCCAACCGGGTCAGCAGCATCTTGAGCTGCACATAGGTGCAGTTCTGGGCCTCGTCGATGACCACGAAGGCGTTGTTCAAGGTCCGCCCGCGCATGAAACCGACCGGCGCGATCTCTATCGCGCCTTCGGTGATCAGAGCCCGCACGCGTTTCATCGACAGGCGGTCGGAAAGCGCGTCGTAGAGCGGCCGCAGATAGGGGGCCAGCTTGTCCTCCAGCTCGCCCGGCAGGTAGCCCAGGGATTCGCCCGCCTCGACCGCCGGCCGGGAGAGCACGATGCGCCCCACCTTGCCCGCTTCAAGGGCCTCTACGGCCTTGGCGATGGCCAGGTAGGTCTTGCCGCTGCCGGCCGGACCCAGAGCGAGGACGAGGTTCTTGGCGTCGATGGCGGCGATCAGGCGTTCCTGGCCCGGAGACTTGGCCTTGATGGTCTTCAGATAGCCCTGCTCGCGATCGTCGTTCTGGGGCAGGGGAGTCCAGCCGCGCGCCGTCGGCAGCCGTCTGATCTTGGAGTCGTCGTCGAACTGTCGTTCGTCGAACGCGCCTTCGCGCACCAGTCTCTTCAAGGGTCGCTTGGTCATGGTCATGCTCCGTTAGCGCCAAAGAAAAAGGGCGACACCGAAACGGCGCGCCCTTTGGGAAGAACACCTGGAAAGACTGAACCGGAACCGCCCCGCGCGTCGCCGCTTACAGGCCTATGGAGAGGCGGTGTTGACCGTCCGGCCACAAAACGCGACACCCGGTTCTCCGTGCACGAGGACGCCGCGAGCCGACCCACGGCGAATCACCTAACTGAGTTGATGCTAACGACGTTTCGAACCAGTTAATCAAGAGTCGGTTTTCAAGATTAGGGGGTAGACTGATGAGTGTCTTTGGATTGGGCGGCGCGGCTCCCACCCTGCCTCCGGAAGGTGAATACTGGATAGCACCGACGGCGAGTGTGATCGGCAATGTCATCCTGAAGAAGAACGCCAGTGTCTGGTTCGGAGCGGTGTTGCGCGGCGACAATGACACCATCGTCGTTGGTGAAAATTCGAACGTCCAGGACAATTCGGTGCTTCACACTGATTTTGGTCAACCGCTGACCATTGGCGCTAACGTCACCGTCGGCCACATGGTGATGTTGCATGGCTGTACGATCGGCGACGGCAGCCTGATCGGCATCGGCTCGATCGTGCTGAATGGCGCGAAAATTGGCAAAAATTGCATCATTGGCGCGAACAGCCTGATCACCGAAGGCAAGGAAATCCCGGACAACTCGATGGTTATGGGTTCGCCCGGCAAGGTGGTGCGGACCTTGAGCGACCAGCAGGCTGCGGGGCTGGCCGCCGGCGCCCTGCACTACGTCGAGAACTGGAAACGCTTCAAGGCCGGTCTCAGGCCGCTCATCGCCGATCACCCAACAACCTGAACCCGGAGGAAGCCCCATGGCTTATGAATTCATCGCCGTCGAACGCGACGGCCCGATCACCACCATCACTCTCAACCGGCCCGAGGTGATGAACGCGCTCCACTCGCCCTCTCATTTCGAGATGGACGAGGCGCTGAACGCCTTCGCGGCCGATCCGGACCAGTGGGTGGGGATCATCACCGGCGCCGGCGACCGGGCCTTCTCGGCCGGCAACGACCTCAAGTGGCAGGCCACCGGCGGCAAGATGGGCTCTCCGCCCTCGGGCTTCGCCGGGCTGACCTCACGCTTCGACCTGGCCAAGCCGCTGATCGCCGCGGTCAATGGCGTGGCCATGGGCGGAGGCTTTGAGATCGCCCTGGCCTGCGACCTGATCATCGCCGCCGAAGGCGCGATTTTCGCGCTTCCCGAGCCCCGCGTGGGCTTGGCGGCTCTTGCCGGCGGTCTGCACCGCCTGCCGCGCGCCATCGGCCTGAAGCGCGCCATGGGCATGATCCTGACGGCGCGCCGGGTTTCGGCTCGCGAGGGGCAGGAGCTGGGCTTCGTCAATGAGGTCACCACCAAGGAAGAGCTGTTGCCGACGGCGCGGCGCTGGGCCGGCCTGATCGGCGAATGCAGTCCGATGTCGATCCGCGCCTCCAAGGCTGCGGTTCTGAAAGGCCTCGACGAGCCGACTCTCGAAGCGGCCATCCGCGGACAGAACCGCTATGAAGAGGTAGCGGCCCTGTTCAAGTCGGAGGACTTCGTCGAGGGGCCACTGGCGTTCTCGCAAAAGCGCCCGCCCCAGTGGAAGGGCCGCTGACAGCGGTTTCGCCCAGGCTTCCGAGCGCTTACAGAAGGCGTCCATGACAGCAGCCGCCGCCGAACCCAGCACCCGCCGTTCCGCCGGGATCGTCGGGTTGGCGGTGATCGCCTCGCGGCTGTTCGGCCTGGTACGCGAGCAGATTTTCGCGGCCATGTTCGGGGCCGGCAAGCTGCTGGACGTCTATCTGGCCTCGTTCCAGATCCCCAACCTGCTGCGCGATCTGTTCGCCGAGGGCGCCCTTTCCATCGCCTTCACGACGATGTTCACCAGGTCGTGGGACCAGGATGGCGAGGGTCCGGCCTGGGAACTGGCCAATCTGATCCTATCGACGATGATCGCTATCCTGGGCGTGCTTTGCCTGGTGGCGATCGCGGCGTCGCCAATGCTGGTCGAACTGACCAACCACGGCTACCACGCGATACCCGGTAAGTTTGAGCTGACGGTCCGGCTGACCCGGGTGCTGTTTCCCTTCATCCTGTTCGTTTCCCTGGCCGCCGCGGTGATGGGCATGCTCAACGCCCGCTTTGTGTTCGGCGTGCCGGCTTCGGCTTCCACGGTGTTCAATATCGTCTCGATCGTTGCCGGCGTCGGCCTCGCCTATCTGTTCGAACCGTCGGCGCGCGCCAACTGGCTGCACCCGGTGTTCACTGAGCGGGCCCTGTTCGGGGTCAGCGCCGGGGTGCTGCTGGGCGGGTTGGCGCAGTTGCTGATGCAGCTGCCGTCGCTGTTCAGACTGGGGTTCAGGTTTCGCTGGCGGTTCAATCTGGCCGATCCGCGCCTGGCCCAGCTGTGGAGCCTGATGTGGCCCAGCGTGGTGGCGGGGGCGGCCGTGCAAGTGAACGTGCTGGTCAACGGCAATTTCGCCTCGGAGATCAATGGCGGCCGTTCCTGGCTGTATTGCGCGTTTCGGCTGATGCAGTTGCCGCTGGGGGTGTTTGGGGTCTCGCTGGCCACGGCGACCCTGCCGGCGGTGACCAGGGCCTTCGCGCGGGGGGACATGCCCGCCTTCGGCCGCACCGCCCGCGATTCACTGCGGCTGGCATGGTTCCTGGCCCTGCCGGCCTCCGCAGGCCTGGGGTTTCTCGCCCGGCCGATCATCGCTGTGATCTATCAGCATGGGCGTTTCAGCGTCCATGACACCGCCCAGACGGCCCTGGCCCTACAGGCCTATTCCGTCGGCCTGGCCGCCTATGCGGCGATCCGGGTGCTGACCCCTTGTTTCTATGCGCTCGGCCTGCCCAAGATCCCGCTGCGGGTCAGCCTGATCGGCATAGCGATCAATCTGGCGCTCAATCTGCTCAACGCCAGGGTCCTGGGCCTCGGCCATGCCGGTCTGGCCCTGATCACCTCGGCGGTGGCGCTGGTCAATTTCCTGCAGCTGATGGCGGCGCTGTCCGGGCGCGTCGATCTGGGGGGGCTCCGGCAATGGAGCGCCTTTTTGGCCAGATGCGTCGTCGCCGCCGGGCTTTGCGGCGCGGCCGCCTGGGCAATCAACCATCTTGCCGAGGCGGCTACGTCCAATGGACTGTGGAGGGCTGCTGGCCTGGCCACGGCGATCGGCGTCAGCGTCCCGGTCTATTTCGTCGCGGCCCACATCCTACGCCTGGATGAAAGCGCCGAGGCGTGGCGGATGATCCGGCGGCGGATGCCGGGCGGAAAACAAACCTAAGGACTGGGGACAAACGGCATGGCGCTCGAACGCTACGACTACATCATCATCGGCGCCGGGTCGGCGGGATGCGTGCTGGCGAGCCGGCTGTCCGAGGACCCTAAAATCAGGGTTCTGGTGCTGGAGGCCGGTGGCAAGGACAATTCCCTGCTGGTCAGGATGCCGGCCGGCGTCGGCTCGCTGCTCACCGCCAAGGGCGACTACAATTGGGGATTCTGGACCGAGCCCGAACCTTATCTGGACGGCCGCAAGCTGTGGTGGCCCCGGGGGCGCGGCTGGGGCGGCTCATCATCGATCAACGGCATGATCTATATCCGAGGACACGCCCGCGACTATGACCAGTGGCGCCAGATGGGCCTGCGCGGCTGGGGCTATGCGGATGTCCTGCCGTATTTCATGCGTTCCGAGACCCTGGAGGGCGGCGGCGACGCCTATCATGGCGGCGATGGGCCGCTGTATGTGTCCAAGGCCTCATCCCGCAGCCCGATCTATTCGAGATTCATCGCCGCCGGCGGCCAGGCCGGCCACAAGCTCACGCCGGATTTCAACGGATATCAGCAGGAGGGCTTCGGCCCCTACCAGCTGACCATCAAGGACGGCCGGCGCTGGAGCGCGGCGACCGCCTATCTCCACCCCGCCATGGCCCGTCCGAACCTGACCGCCGAGATTGGCGCCCGCACCACCCGGATTCTGATCGAAAAGGGCAGGGCGGTCGGGGTCGAATTCGTCCAGGGCGGCCAGACCCGCCAGGTGTTCGCCGAGGCCGAGGTGCTGCTCAGCGCCGGGACCGTTCAGTCGCCTCAGATTCTTCAGCTGTCGGGTGTCGGCGATCCCGACGCCCTGAGGGCGGCGGGCGTCGCCCCGGCCCATGCCCTGCCCGGCGTCGGCGCCAATATGCAGGACCACTTGGACGTGACACTGTCGTGGGAAACCCCGACAGTGAAAACCGCCTATTCGCACAGCAAGGGCATCAACCGAATCACCACTGGCCTTTCCTACATGCTGTTCGGCCAGGGGTTCGGGCGGCAGAATTTCCTTGAGGCCGGCGCCTTTCTCAAATCGAGGCCCGAACTCGACCGGCCCGATCTGCAACTGCATTGCGTGATGGCGATCATGAAGGATCACGGCAAGCAGTCGGTGGCCAAGGACGGTTTCTCGATCCACGTCTGCCAGCTGCGGCCCGAGAGCCGGGGCAGGGTGGGGTTGCACTCGGCCGATCCATTCGCCGATCCGGCCATCTTCGCCGGCTATCTGGCCACCGAGGAGGACCGGCGCGCCCTGCGCCAGGGCGTGATGATCGCCCGCGAAGTGGCCGACCAGAAGGCGCTGACGGCTATTCGCGCCGGCGAGGTCGAACCCGGCGAGGCGGTAGCCACCGACGCCGACGTCGATGCCTGGATCCGCCGCTCGGCCGAGACTATTTATCACCCGGTCGGAACCTGCCGCATGGGGCTGCCCGATGACGCCATGAGCGTGGTCGATGACCAGCTTAGGGTGATCGGGCTGGCGGGGCTGAGGGTGATCGACGCCTCGGTGATGCCGACGCTGGTGGGCGGCAACACCAACGCCCCGACCATCATGATCGCCGAAAAGGCGGCCGACATGATTCTGGGCCGTTCCGCGCCGCCGCCGCGCGAGGTCGGCGTGTTCGGCGATCGGGACGCGGCCGTGGCTTGACGGTTGCATACCTGCGTCGTGGCCCTCATCTACTCTGCCCAATGGTCACTCCGGTCGAAACCCTCGGCGAAACCCCGAAGCGCGAACCGGCGATCAATGCGCCATGGACGGTGGCGGCGTTGATCATCCTGCTGATCGGCGCTCATGGCCTGCGCATGCTCAGCGGCGGCGATCCGGAAACCTTCGCCATGACGTCGACGGATCTGGTGTCGGACCGGTTCGCGGGCCTTGTCACCTATCAGTTCGTTCACGGCAGTTGGACGCATGTGCTGATGAATGCGGCGTTCGTCCTGGCATTCGGGGCTCCCGTCGCGCGCTATCTTGGCGGCGGTTGGCGTGGCGCCGCGGCTTTTTTCTGCTTTTTTCTGGTTTGCGGCGCGGTCGCCGCCGCTGTCTACGGTGGCTATGCCGACCTCACGGCCGGCCTCTGGGGGCAGCGCGGAGGGTGGGTTCTGTTGGGCGCCTCGGGGTCTGCCTCCGGCCTGATGGGCGCGGCCGCGCGGCTCATGGAGGGGCGCGAGCGGCCCGGCTCGATGTTCGGGCGGACCGTCTCGGCGATGACGCTCAGCTGGATCGCCGTCAATGTGCTGTTGGGAGCCACGGGCCTGACCCCGGGCGCCGCCGGCGCGCCAGTAGCCTGGGAAGCGCATATATTCGGCTATTTCTGCGGCCTGGTCCTGATTGGCCTGTTCGGCCGCGTGGCCGGAGTCAAGAGCGATCACGCGATCGCGCTTTGATTTTCCGCCCGACATGGGCGCAGCATGCCTCCAACTAAGAAAATGGAGGAAATATGCTCATTTCCGATGTGTTGAAGGCCAAGGGTGATCTGGTGTTCACCGCGACACCCACCGAGACCGTCGGGGCCGTGGCGGCGATGCTGTTCGCCCGCCGCGTCGGTGCGATGGTGGTGGTCGAAGGCGACCGTGAGGTGATCGGTCTGGTCGCTGAACGGGACATCGTCCGCGTGGTCGCCGAGCAAGGCGGGGCGGGGCTCGCGCGGCCGGTCTCGGAATGCATGACGCGCGAGGTAAGCTACGCCCACCCCAGCGAGACCGTGGACGCCCTGCTGGAGCGGATGACCGACCGGCGGTTCCGTCACCTGCCGGTATGTGACGACGGCCGACTGGTGGGCATCGTCTCGATCGGCGACCTGGTGAAGACAAAGATCGCCGAGACCGAGGCCGAGGCTGAGGGCCTGCGCGCCTATATCCACGCCGCTTGACGCCGTACACGGCCCCCCAACGCCTCCCGCGCGGCGCTTTTGTCGTCTCTGAATGGCCTGTGACGCTTGCATGACGGGCAAGGCCCGGCTATACGCCGCCCCTCGCGGTTCGGAAGTCAACACCGGCCTTCGGAAAGACCTCAAGAGCCAATAAAACTCTTGCTTTCCTGAAGTCGCCGACCTATCTTCCGCTCCCTCAAACGACTCACCAATGGACTTATGGGGCAAGCCCCCGGCGGCCCTTAGGTGATCTTTGTGCCCTAAACCAGAGGCTTCTGGATTAGTTCGCAAGGCGGTTGACACTAACAGGGTGGGCATTTAGAGACGCTCCTCCTCGCCGCCGCCGAGCGTATCGGCGGGTTCGGCGAAAGCCGATCTGGTCTTTGACATCGTTGATTTGGAAAGAGAAACGCAGGCGGCGGTGTCCTGGCGATGGTGCTAACCACACCATCAAAAAGACGCTGACCAGAATGCGGTCTCTTGAAGACATACCATGGCCATTGGTCCTGGGCGCGAGCCTGGGTTCGATGGTTTTGGGAACTCGTCAATAGATTATGCAGACTACGCCCGGTCGGCTTCCCAGCCGACTGGAAACGAAAGTCATACGTCAACTCAACCTGAGAGTTTGATCCTGGCTCAGAGCGAACGCTGGCGGCAGGCCTAATACATGCAAGTCGAACGGACCCTTCGGGGTTAGTGGCGGACGGGTGAGTAACACGTGGGAACGTGCCTTTTGGTTCGGAACAACTCAGGGAAACTTGAGCTAATACCGAATGTGCCCTTCGGGGGAAAGATTTATCGCCATTAGAGCG
>JBBRPO010000036.1:0-48273 GCA_038227865.1 Caulobacterales bacterium | reverse complement strand
GTCCAGCAAGGACTTCAGGCGCGACTTCTCGAAGCCTTCCAACAGGGCGATGGACATATCAGGCGCCTCCGAATCAGGGCGCCCAAGAGAATCAGCCTTCGATCAATCCCGAAAGCGCGTTAACCCGAGTTCGGAGCCCTGAAATAGCCTCTTCCTCGGTCAATCGGGACTCGCAACGTCGGCGGACCAGTTCCGCCACGCTGACGCCTTCGCGCCGCGCCTCAGCTCCGAGAAAGGCCTTGAAATCGGGGGAGGTCAGCAGGGTCACACGTTCGGTCTTCATGGATCACCAGCATTGAAAGGTGCAACCTGTGCATACACATGATAATGTGTATTTCCAGCCAAACATGTCAAGCTGATCGCCCGCCCTCGGCGCCGCCTTCCTCACCACGGCGGTGCTGTACGAAAAGGCGCTTTGAGGCGTATTTCGAAAATCAAACATTGTCGGACAATACGACAATAGCTATCATCGCCTACGCTGACGCTCGCCGCGGAGGTGGAGGTCGAACTGTGATGCTTAAGAGAACGTCTCGGGACTACAACGACCTATACGATTCATTCCAATGGACCCTGCCAGAGCGCTACAACATCGCTTGGGATGTTTGCGATCGCCATGCGGCTGACGCCGAGAAGCTCGCGCTCATCCATCATCAGGCGGACGGGCAGGTTCGCAACTATACCTTCCAAGACATTCAGCGCAGCGCCAATCAACTGGCGAATACGCTGCTCGCCCACGGATGTCGTCGTGGCGATCGCGTCATGCTGCTGTTGCCGCAGGATCCCGTCACGGCCTTCGCCCATGTCGCCTGCTGGAAAGCGGGTCTGATCTCGGTGCCGACTTCAATTCTCTTCGGCGCCGATGCAATTGAATGGCGGTTGAACGACAGTGGCGCCAAGGTTCTGATCACCAACGTCGCGAACATCGAAAAGGTCGCCCTGGCGCGGCTCGCGAGCCCGACCCTCGAGACCGTCTTTGTCATTGACGCTCCGTCCAGTGTGGACGCGGTTTCCCTGGCGCCGACGCTGGAGCGCGCATCGGACGCCTTTGAAACCCTCGCGCTCACGCCCGACACCCCCGCCTTCATAAATTACACTTCCGGCACGACTGGATGGCCCAAGGGCGCGCTGCAAGGTCACCGATCGATGATCGGCCATATGCCGGGCGTGGAAATGCTGTTCGATTTCTTCCCCCAGGAAGCGGATTTGCTTTGGTCGCCAGCGGACTGGTCCTGGCTAGCGGGGTTGATGGATATACTGATGCCCGCTTGGTTCCATGGCGCGCCGACCTTGACGTTCGCCTCCGCCGGTTTCGATCCCGAGCTCGCCCTATCGATGATGGGAAAGCATCGGGTCCGCAATGTGCTGCTGACCCCGACCGTCCTGAAACTGCTCCGCCAGGTTCCCGATCCGTGCGCCCGATACGATGTCCGACTAAGGTCGATCGTCAGTGGGGCCGAGGCCGTGGGGAAGGAACTTCTCGACGAGATGAACGCCGTCTTCGGTGTTCGGATCAACGAGGGCTTCGGACAAACGGAATGCAATATGGTGCTTGGGAACTGCGCCAGTCTTTCGCACACCCGGATTGGCGCCCTGGGCAGCGCGATTCCAGGGCACGTGGCCGCGATCGTCGATGACGACGGGCGGCGACTGGAACCCGGGGAGTTGGGAAATCTCGCGTTCAAGAGGCCGGATCCGGTGATGCTTCTGGAATACTGGCGGAATGAAAAGGCGACCGCGGAGAAATATGCCGGTGACTGGCTGATAACGGGCGATCTGGCCACCGTCGATGATGACGGTTTCTTTTGGTTCCGCGGACGGAGCGATGATGTGATCACCAGTTCCGGCTACCGCATTGGACCCGCCGAGATCGAGGACGCGATCTTGCGCCACCCGGGAGTGGCGACAGTCGCTGTCGTTGGCGTGCCGGACAAAATGAGGACCCAGATCATCAAGGCCTTCGTTGTTCTCAAGGCCGGATTCGAGGGAGACGACTTACTTAAAGAACATTTGAAGGCCTCGGTGCGAGACCGGCTCGCCAAGCATGAATACCCGCGTGAGATTGAGTTCGTCGCCGCGCTGCCGATGACCAACACGGGAAAAATTATTCGTCGGGAGCTGCGTGAACGGGCGCGACCGTCTGAAGACAAACAGAACTAGTTAAGAGGGGCCACGAGGAAACGCCATGTCCAATACCACGCTCGAAACGCCGCTTGATCTGCCGTGCGGCGCGCGCCTGTCCAATCGCCTGTGCAAGGTCGCCTTGACCGAGGGGCTCGCGGACGAAATGAACCGAGCTACTCAGCGGTTGGAGCGCCTCTATCGGTCTTGGAGCGAGGGCGGCGCCGGTTTGATCATCACCGGCAACGTCCAGGTCGATCGCACCCACCTTGAACGACCAGGAAATGTCGCCATCGACCAAAATGGCGGTCTGGAGCAACTGTGCGCCTATGCGGCCGCCGGGCGAACCGCCGGCAATCACCTGTGGATGCAGATCAATCATCCAGGCCGGCAGACACCTAAAGCGCTAAACGAGACACCCTTGGCGCCGTCCGCCGTTCCGCTCGGTCTGGCGGGGGAGGCATTCGGCCAGCCGCGCGGCGCCACGGAAGATGAAATCGCCGATATCATCCGCCGCTTCGCCCATGTCGCGACCGTCGCCGCGGAGACTGGCTTCACGGGTGTGCAGATCCACGCGGCTCATGGCTATCTGCTCTCACAATTTTTATCGCCGATCGCCAACCGCAGGACCGATCGCTGGGGCGGCGTCTTGCGAAACCGGGCACGATTGCTACTGGAGATTGTGGCCGCCACCCGAGCAGCGGTCGGGTCCGGCTTTCCCATCGGGGTCAAAATGAACTCCGCCGATTTCCAGGAGGGCGGCTTTCGCACGGACGAAGCCATTCAGGTCGCCTGTTGGCTCGACGAGGCGGGCGTCGATCTCCTGGAGATCTCGGGCGGCAATTACGAGCAGATGGTCATGGTCGGCGCGGGCCACGATGTGGTCGCCCCAAAGGCCGCCGACAGCACCCGGCGCAGAGAAGCCTATTTCCTTCAATACGCGGCCGAAATTAAGCCTCGAGTGCGAATGCCGGTCATGGTTACGGGCGGCTTCCGCACGCGGGTTGGCATGATGGAGGCGCTCGCTTCCGACGCCACAGACCTGATTGGCCTCGGTCGCCCGATGTGCACCGAGCCGGACTTCCCGCGCCGACTGCTGGCGGGGGAGGTCGAGCAGGGTCCCGCCTGGGAGCACAGGCTAAGCCTCGCGCCGGAGGCGCTTGGTTCGGACGCCGACGCGGCGCTCCACAGGCAGGTCGAGGCCTGGGGCAAGCAGGGCTGGTTCTGCCTTCAGCTCATCCGCATGGGTGAAGGCTTGCCCCCAGATCTGGGAATGTCGGTCATGGATGGATTTCATGGCTACGCCGAAAACGAAACCGCGACGGCCCAGCGCCTGATCCGCGGCTAGCGAAGCGAAATCATGATCAAGACGGTTGCACTCAATGTCGCGCCAGTGCGGACAGAGCGGGCCTTTCAGGTCGTGGCAACCGCCATCGAAGGCAAAATCCTCAGTGGGCAGTGGCCGGTGGGCTCGGCTCTTCCAGGCGAAATTGCTCTGGCGAAAGCCTTCGGCGTGCATCGTTCGACCATGCGTGAGGCCATCCGGGGGCTGGAGCAGGAAGGCCTGTTGCAACGTCCGCCCGGAAGCAAACAGCTGCTTGTCAATGCGCCGGAGGGTTCCCATGTGGCATCGCGCATGACGGCGGCGATCGTCTTGCAGGAAGCGACCTTTCGAGAACTCTGGGAAACCCTGCTGTTTCTTGAACCGGCCGCAGCGGAAGCAGCAGCGTCGCGCGCGACGGACAGTGAGCTGACGGAACTCGAGGAAAATCTGGAAGCCAGTCGCGGCTTGCTCGGTGACCCGAACGCGCTGGTCATTCTGGACATGGAGTTCCTGGCCATCATCGCGCGCGCGTCTCGCAACCGCGTGCTTCAACTCTGCCGCGCGCCAATCGGGCAGCTCCTCTACCCGGCGTTCATGCCCGTGATGCAGCGGCCGCCTGCCGGGAAACGCTTGCTTGAGGCCCACCAGGCGTTGCTGAAGGCGTTGAAGGCGCGAAATCCCGACGAAGCGCGCACATGGATGTATCGACACGTCGTCGATTTTCGCCACGGCTACGAAGCCGCCGGACTGGATATCGACAAGCCCGTTGGATGGCTTGGGAAGCCGTAAATCCGGATGTTGTTTTAGAGGCCTTCGACCATGATGACGCGGTAATCCGCGGCCTTCAAACGATACGCCTTCGCATCCTGGTAGGCTGGACTGTCGTACCAGGCATGCGCCGCCGCCTTGTCGGGAAACTCGACGACGACCACCCCATCCGCCGGAAGGCCCTCCAAGGTCTCTAAGTCGCCGTAGTAGACGTGAGCTTTGAGCGGATGCTCTCCTCGCGCAGCGCCCGCTTTCCGAGAATAGACCTTGAACATCTCGGGATCATGCATCTTATCTCGAATGAAGATGATATAGCTGGAAATAGTGTTATCTCCTTTTTTGACTTCGAATACAATTCCGCGGTGGCTCATGATGAGCTTTGGCGGCGGGGGGAAATCCCCAACCTTTTAGCTATCGGGCGCGGGTATCTCGACAACTGGATCGTCATGGTCGTCGAACTCAAGGCGCAGCGCGCGAGAAAGGACTGAATAACCATCATAACAACACGTTATGTAGGTGAGTTCGATGATCTCCTCGTCGGAGAGAAATAATTTCAACTTCTCGAACACCGCGTCGGGCGCTCTGCCCCGCTGGCAGACGAGATGGTCCACATAGGCAAGCACCGTCCTCTCTCGCTCGTCGAAGCAATCGGCGACCTGCCACGCCTTGATAGCTTCGACTTGTGCCTCGCTCATCCCGGCGGCGCGGCTCGTCTTGCAGTGTTGTGAATAGACGAACCGAGAGCCGTTCAGCCATCCGGCCCGAGTCTGGCCCAATTCCCTCAGCAGAGGCGACAGAGTAATTCTATTCCCGCCGAAAAGGCGCGAGCCGAGGACGAAATGCTCCAGGACGTGCGGCGTCCGCGCCAGCACTGTCCACCAGCTCCCCGGAGTGCCGGTGGCGGTTCCCGGTTTTTCAACGGGATCGCGATCTCCGAACAAGCGTTGATAGATCGATAGCGCCAAGGAATCCTTCAGCTCCCCCTTGGCGGCTTGGCGTAGCCTAGGCATCGCTTTTGCTCCGGTTCATGCTGTCGCCTTGTGCTCCCCCCGGTTCGCGATGGCGCTCTGCATGGCGCCTACGGTTGCGCCCCAGGTGTTCTGGCTGTTGTCGTGGGCCCAGGCCAGAGAGACTTCGCGGTTCTGGTTGCTTCGGCGGAAGTGGGGGATGACGAAGCGGGCGAACAGCTCGTAGCTCTTCTTAACAGCTTCGAAGTTGGCGCAGTTGTGGGCGAAGAACATGACGCAGCCGAACCCGCCGGTCTGCCGCCGCAGCGTCTCGATGTAGGCGATCATGTCGTCGGCGGTGCCTGCCTGTAGAATCCCGAAAATGCCCATCCCTTCGGTCGTAAGCCGCTTGACGGCGTCAGCGGGCGTGTGGATCTTGCCAAGCATCCCATCGGTGAAAGACCCGGTCACGCCGCGCACATAACCGACCAGATCCATCGCGCCCCATTCGAGGTCTGCGAGCGCCTGTTCACGGGTTTCGGCGAGGTGCATGTTGACCACCACGCGCCAGGAATTGCGGCGAACCGTTCTGCCATGCTTGCCAGCCGCCTCCGCATAGGCGTCCCAGTGTTGGCCTAGGGCGTTGAACCCGATAGAGGAGGAGGCGGCTAGCGACAGCATGCCCAGTCCCAGCCGTCCCGCCGTGACTGGCCCGGTCGGCGTAACGGCGCATGCCACCGACATTTCCATTCGGGGTCGCTGGTAGGGCAGCAGCTGTAGCCGGGCATCCTTGAGCTTGAACCAGTCGGTCTCGCGGCTGACAGTCTTGCCCTCGAATAGATCGATCATGCATTCGAGGGATTCGTTCATCATCCGGCGTTGGTTCGCTGGATCGATCCCCAGCATGTGGGCGTCTGTCGGCAGCTGCCCCGGCCCGGCGCCAAACATCAGACGTCCCCGCGTTTGATGATCGAGTTGGGCAATACGGTCGGCGAGGATCAATGGATGATGATAACTCAGCGAGTTGACACCGGTGCCGAAGCGAATTTGGCGGGTCTGAGGCGCCGCCCCGGCGATGAACAGTTCCGGCGAGGAGATGATTTCATAGCCGGCGGAATGATGTTCACCGATCCACACCTCGTCGTAGCCCAGCTCGTCGAGATGTTGCACGAGACGCAAGTCGCGCTCCATGGCCAGGGTCGGGTCTTCCCGGAGCGGATGAAAGGGCGCGATAAAACTTCCGAAGCGGAGCCCTTCCGCTTGCTCGATGGTCAAAATACGCTCTCCCGTCACCGCCGCTTAAAGTGCATGGTCACCTTCTGGTGAACCCTCAAAGTTGTCAACCTATGTTGATGAATATCGAGTAGAAACGGGTCATCGTGGCCCTAGCGAGAAATGAGTCTCCCACGTTTTCTCCCGATGTCGTGGCTCTCGGGGCCTTGACCGGTTCGGCGATCCGGGGCCACTCCGCTGTGTCCGCGATAGCCCGCGCCGACAAAAGCAGAGCGAGCATCGTGAACACCCAAAGCGACAACGGCGCCGACAGTCCCGCCCCCACGACCCCGCGACCCGGCGAGGTGGAAAACGGAGGCGTGGCGCTGGCGCTGCTCAAGGATTTCTACTGGATCGAACTTGGCATCCGCAGTTATCTGCGCACCCGCGGCAATCCTGAATTCTCGAGAGCCGACGGAATGGTGATCGCCAACATCACCTTGGGTTTCAACCGCCCTTCGGACATTGCCCGTCAACTCGGCGTCAGCCGACAGGCCATCCATAGGCAAATCCGGCAGATGAAGGAAAAGGGAATTATCACACTGATGGACGACCCCTCCGATGGCCGTATAAAGATCGTGATCGTCACCGACTTGGCGCGGAAGATGAACGAGGACGGTATCGTCGCCATGAACCTCCTATGGGAGGAACTCGGCCGGCGCCTGGGCCGAGATAGACTGGAACGCGCGGCCAAGGTCCTGCGCGCCGACTGGGGTCCGCCGATCATCTTCGACCAGGCTGGTGTGAAAACCGGCGGCTGAAACCTATCTCACCCGGACAACCGCGCCGCCGTTCAATTCATTCGATAGTTCAGGGTGATCCCGTAGGTTGCCGGCATTCCCGCGTAGCGGTTGACCGTATCGTTGTCCCGGATGACCGTCGGGTAATAGTATTCGTCTGCGACATTGCGACCCCAGATCGTCACCCTCCAGCGGCCGGAGGCGGACTCGAGACCGAGCCTGAGATCGATCAAGGTGTAAGGCTTCACCGTAAGAATCGCACTGTCGCCAAGCGCGCCGTTGGTGCGGCTTTGGTAGTTCAGGTCGCCGCCAACGAAGGCGAAGTAACCATTGTTCATGCGCCACCTGTACTCGGCATCGACGCTGGTCTGGACCGTCGGTGTGTAGGGGAACGACTCCCCGGTGAAATTTCGGGTCACGCCGAACTGGTCGAAGTTGGTGAAGTTTCCATCGACTTTAGAGTCGATTAGTGTAATATCCGGCGCGATAGTCAGTCCCGCGACCGGCCTCCAGACCACCTGCAGTTCCCCGCCCAACACATGGGACCTTGGTACATTGACCAGGGTCAGTAGCGGGCCAAAAATCGGGTCCGATATCCGGCCGAGAATCTGCTTGTTCTCATAGTCATAGTAGAAGAACGCGCCGTTCAGTTGTAGGGTGTGATCAAACAGGCTCGATTTGAAGCCACCCTCATAGGCGAGCAGGCTCTCCTGTACTACGGGTACAAATTGTGAGGTGGAACTGGCCGACAGGGTGGGAAAACTACCAGCCTTGAAACCCTTGCTGACGTTGGCGTAGATCAGCGTTCCTGGCGTCGCCTGCCAATTGGCGCCGACGCGCCAGGAGACGTTGTCCTGGTTGAGACGACCGGAGGCGAGGGAGGGGTTCAGGTTCGGATCGAGATTGATGCAGCCTCCGACCGGGATGGGTGTAAAACTCCCACCCTTCAGGATCTGCTGCAGGAAGTCGAAGATAGCGGCGGCTTGCCCGTTGGTGTCGCGGCTGCACCCCGTGAAGTCGCGGTCGGACCGCGTGTAGCGTATACCCGCCTGCAGGTTCAGTGTGGACGTCACATTGTAGTCTACGTTGCTATAGGCGGCATAGGTTTTCACTCTTTGGTCAGTAAAGTTACTGGTCTGGCTCAAGGGCAGGCCGAAGATCGAACTGCTGGTTGACTGGCCGAATTGTTCGAAGAAGGAATCATAGATCGTATCCGATTGATAGTTCAGACCGGCGATCCAATGACCGTGTGCGCTGAAACTCCCCGCCAGTCGGGCTTCTTCGTATACTGTGTCGATGGAGCCGCGGCTGAGCAGATAGAGATCCTGGAGGGTCGTGCCGTCGGCGTCTATCGGCTGGTCACGTGTGTAACGTTGATAGGAGGATATGGAGGTGAAGGTCACGTCCCGGCCGAGGTCGTAGTCGATCCGCAAAGCTCCCATGTAGAAGATGTTGTCGCGGCTATACCGCCGGCCGGGGTCCCAGTCCGCCGCCTGGTCGTTCTGGGGAGCGTTGGGATACGCGACCAAGCCAGGGTTGAGCGCCGCGTTGCCGAGGCCCACGATTCCGATCAGCTGTGGCGCCGGCGAGTCGGAGCGGTCCTGCCAGATATTTAGGTTGACGTTGATCTTGAGTTTTTCGATCGGGCGCCAGTCCAGAAGGAGACGCCCCTCCAGCAGGTTCTGCTGGCCGAGCGTCGCCGAGCTCGTGTAACTCCTTTGCCAATTGCCGCCCTCCACCGCCCGGCCGGCTAACCGGGCGTTGAGGGTGTCGGTCAACGGACCGCTTATGAAACCGCCAACATCCGCGGTGTTGAACCGCCCGAAGCTCGCGTCCAAGCCGGCCTCGAAAGTGCTGGTCGGTTTGGCGGCGATGAAATTGAGTGCGCCCCCGGTAGCGTTCTCGCCGTAGAGGGTGCCTTGCGGCCCTTTCAAGACCTCCAAGCGCTGAACGTCGAGCGCCGCTCCGATCGTTTCGGCCGAGAACGGGATCGGAACTTCGTCTGCGTAGATGGTCGCCGTCGGGCTTGCGCCCAGGGTCGAGTCCTGAAACCCCACGCCGCGGATGGTGTAGATGGGGTTGCCGAACGCGTTGGTGTTGTATTCGAAGCCAGGCACCGCTTTCGAGAGCTGCGTCGGGTCCTGTATCCCCCGCTGCAACAGTTCATCACCGCTCAGCGCGTTGATCGACATGCCGACGCTGTTGATGTTTTCGGCGCGTTTCTGAGCCGTGACGATGAGTTCCAGGGCGCTTACACGCGCTCCACCTTCAGCGTCGGCGGTCTCCGCGATACACGCCCGCGACGCAGCGAGCATGGCTGCCGCCACCATCAGACTGGTCGCGCAAAGCCGCTTCGAAAATGTCCGCATCGTTCCCTCCCCCGCCGGATGGCTCCAGCATCGTGTTTCTTCCCGGTTTCCCGCACCTTCAGAGCGGGCGCTTATCACTGGCCTCCAGAAAGCACACGTCAACGTAAGTTGACAAGTTATATCAACCTAAGTTGACGAATTTAATATCGTTGTCGAGGCCGGGATGAACATGGCCGGTCTCTTGAACATGAGCGGAGGCTGTGGGTCCTAAAGTCCGAGGCCACCGTCGATGACGATCTCGGCGCCGGTGATGTAGCCGGCGTCGTCGGACAGAAGGAAAAGCACGAGGCCGGAAATGTCGGCCGGCGTCCCCGCGCGACCGAGCGGGACCCGGGCGGACCGCGCCGCGATTGTTTCCGGAGAGACTTCGCCCAGCATTGGCGTCAGTACCAGCCCCGGGTGTATGGAGTTCACCCGGATGCCGAGAGGGCCATACTCCTTCGCGGCGGCTTTGGTCATTCCGCGCACCGCCCACTTGCTGCTGACATAGGCTATGTCGCCGCCGCCGGCGCGCAAGCCGCCCAGGGAGGATACGTTGACAATCGAACCCCCGCCTCGTTTCGTCATCAGTGGCGCGGCGTGCTTCATGCCCAGGAATACGCCCAATTCGTTGATCCTCTGGTGCATCTGGAAGGCGGCCACATCCGTCTCGCCGATAGCGCTGAAGCGAGCCACGCCAGCGTTGTTGACGAGGTAGTCGAGGCCGCCGCCGAACGCTGTCGTCGCCGCCACCGCTTCGATCCACGCCGCCTCTTCGCCAACATCGGAATGGAGAAAGAGGGCGGGGGATCCGAGCTTGGCCGCCAAGGCCTCTCCGTCCTCCCTCAGCACGTCGGTAAGCACGACACGCGCGCCCTCCGCGACAAGCCGGCGTGCGTGTTCGGCGCCCTGGCCCCTGGCCGCGCCGGTGATCAGCGCCGTCTTGCCTTCAAACCGCATTTCCATGCCCCCCAGCTGTCGAGATCGCGGCGATACCCAGGCTGGAGCCGAGAAGGATAATCGGCAAACCGGTCTCGGTCTTGATAGGCTCGGCATGAGCTGCGCAGGCCGCGACTCTCTCGCCAAGACGGAAGTCACACCGGCCCCTGGTCATGGTGGAGGCTGCGTCACTTTCATCCAAGTCTCGCTCCTCTCGCGGACGTTAAGCCGTCCAGCTGGAGGAAGCATCGGACCCGCTTGGTTTTTTGTCAATGTATGTTGACGTAATTTGTGTCTCGGTTACATTCCTTTTCCTGGATGGCGGATTAGCGCCGGCTTGACCGCTAGCCAAACATATCAAGTTGATCCCCCGCCTTCGGCGGCACGCGGAACTGGCCGATGTCGAGCGGTGGGAGTACCCGGTCCAGGCCGTATCGCCGGCGGGCGAACTTGAACCGTTGGCCGATGATCTCGGCGATCGGCCCTTCGCCCTTCATTCGCTTGCCCCATTCGGCGTCATAGTCCTTGCCGCCCCGCATCTGGCGCACCAAGCTCATCACCCGCTCGGCGCGGTCGGGGCGTTTGGCGGCCAGCCATTCGGCGAACAGGTCCTTGATTTCCCGGGGCAGGCGCAGCGCCACATAGCCGGCGCTGATCGCCCCCGCCGCCGCCGATCGCTCCAGAACCGCTTCGAGTTCGTGATCGTTCAGGCCGGGGATCACCGGGGCGAACATCACTATGGTCGGCACGCCCGCCTCGCTCAGCCGCCGCACCGCCTCCAGCCGCCGCTCCGGCGTCGCCGCCCGGGGCTCCATTGCCCGGGCCAGGGACCGGTCGATGGTGGTGATCGACACGGCGGCCCGGACCAGCCCGGCCTTGCCCATCGGCCCGAGGATGTCGATATCACGCGCGATAAGGGCTGATTTGGTGATGATCGAGAACGGCTGTCGAAATTCTTCCATAACTTCTAGGATCTGGCGGGTGACCCTCAGCAGCCGCTCCTGGGGCTGATAGGGATCGGTGTTGCCGCCGACATGAATCACCCCAGGCTTGTAGGACGGCTTGGCCAGTTCGCGCTCCAGCAGCCGCGCGCCCTCGGGCTTGAAGAACAGCTTGCTCTCGAAATCCAGGCCTGGCGAGAGCCCCATATGGGCGTGCGCGGGCCGCGCGTAGCAGTAGATGCAGCCGTGCTCGCAACCTCGATAGGGGTTGATGGATCGATCGAAACCCACGTCCGGGCTGTCGTTGCGGCTGATGATCACCCGCGCCCTTTCGGCCGTCACCGTGGTGCGCAGCGGCGTCGGCGTCTCGTCACCCTCGTTCCAGCCGTCGTCGAAGGTCTCGGTCTGGCGCGACTCAAAACGTCCCGACGCGTTCGACCCGGCTCCTCGGCCACGCGCGGTTTTCGTCGGAACGGACATGGCGAGAGGGTAGGTCGCGCGTTGGAACAAAACAAGAACAAACTATCGCAACGGGTTCTTCCGGCCGATCACTCCAACCGTTCCAGCCTTTCGGTCAGCACCAGCATGTCCTCCCAGCTTTTGCGCTTGGCGGCGGGTTGGCGCAGCAGGAAGGCGGGGTGAAGGGTTGGCAGGGCGGGGATGGTCAGCGCGCCATTCGACGATCGCCAATCGAACCAGCGGCCGCGCAGAGCCAATATGCCTTCGGTGGTTTTCAGCATCGCCTTGGCCGAGGCGCCGCCGACCAATAGCAGAGCCTTGGGATTCACCAGTTCGATAGCCCGCTCCAGAAACGGCGCGCAGACCGCCTGCTCGGCCAGCGTCGGGGTGCGGTTGCCGGGTGGGCGCCAGAATACCGTATTGGTGATGAAAGCCCGCCCGCTCAGGCCCGCGGCGGCTAGCATCCGGTCCAGCAATTGTCCCGCCCGGCCTACGAACGGCGCGCCCTGGGCGTCCTCGTCGGCGCCGGGGGCTTCGCCGATGATCATCAGCGGAGAGTCCGCCGGCCCGCGCGCGAACACCGCCTGACGCGCCCCGGCTTTGAGGGGACAACCTTCGAAGGCGGCGATGGCGTCTTTCAGGGCGGCCAGATCGCCCGCTTCCGCCGCCGCGGTGCGCGCCACGGGGACGAAATCGGGCTGGGCGGGGGCGCTCGCCGCCATGACCGGGGACACTGGGGCCGTCTGTCTGATCGGCGCGGCCGTCGCCGTTGTGCGTGGCGTGGCCGGGCGGGCGGGGGCCTGCGCGGTTCGGTCGACAGGCGTTTCGCCATAGAGGGTCTCGACGCCGGACAGCGCCCAGAACGACAGAAGGCTTTCGATGGCGCGCCGATCCACACTCATGGGAATAGCTCTATACCGGCCATGAGCCTGGCGGGAGGCGCCGCGCGCCGGTGGTTTATCCTTGACCGTCCGTCCATGGCCTTCGATTAAGGCGCACCTTAAAGAGAAGTGAGCAGGGAATCTTGGCCGTGAGCGAAGGCGTCGAACGCGAGGCGATGGACTACGACGTGGTCATTGTCGGGGCCGGTCCGGCCGGACTGTCCGCCGCCATCCGCCTCAAACAGCTGGCGGAAGCCGCCGGATCGGAGATTTCCGTCGCCGTGCTCGAGAAGGGCTCGGAAGTGGGCGCCCACATTCTGTCCGGCGCGGTGATCGACCCCAAGGCCCTGAATGAACTGATCCCCGACTGGAAGGCCAAGGGCGCGCCGCTGGAAACACCGGTGACCAAGGACAAGTTCCTCTGGCTCGGCCCGATGGGCGCGTTCGATTTCAGCTTTCTCGCCCCCCTGATGCCGCCGTTCATGAACAACCACGGCAACTATGCCGCCTCACTGGGCAATGTCTGCCGCTGGCTGGCCGAACAGGCCGAGGCGCTGGGCGTCGAGGTCTATCCAGGCATGGCCGCCTCGGAACTGGTGTGGACCGAAGACGGCGCCGTAGCCGGCGTGGTGGCCGGGGTGTTCGGCGTCGCCAAGGACGGGGAAGAGAAGGGCGACTATCAGCCGGGGCTCGAACTACGGGCCAAATACACCTTTATCGCCGAGGGCGTGCGGGGTTCGCTCGCCAAGCAGCTTCAGGCCAGATTCAACCTGAACGACGGCAAGCAACCGCAAAAATACGGGATCGGCGTCAAGGAACTGTGGCAGGTCAAGGCCGAGAATTTTGAGCCGGGCGTTGTGCAGCACACCTTCGGCTGGCCGCTGACCAACGACACCGGCGGCGGCACGTTCCTCTACCACTTCGGCGACCGCTATGTGTCGATCGGCCTGGTGCTGCACCTCAACTATAAGAACCCGTGGCTCTCGCCGTTCGACGAATTTCAGCGCTTCAAGCATCACCCGTCCATCAGCGCTATTCTCGAGGGCGGCACGCGCGTCGCCTACGGCGCCCGCGCCATTACCGAGGGTGGCTTCCAGTCGGTGCCGAAACTGACTTTCCCGGGCGGTGTGCTGATCGGCTGTTCGGCCGGCTTCGTGAACGTGCCGCGCATCAAGGGCAGTCACAATGCCATGAAGACCGGCATGATCGCCGCCGAAAAGGCATTCGACGCCATCACCGCCGGCCGGACCGGCGATGAACTGGTCGAATACGAAGCCGCCTATAAACAATCCTGGGTCGCCAGGGAGCTGAAACTGGTCCGCAACGTCAAACCGCTATGGTCGCGTTTCGGTACGCTGGTCGGCGTTGGCCTGGGCGGCCTGGACATGTGGTTGAATGTGATCACCGGCGGCTGGTCGCCCTGGGGCACGCTTGGGCACGGCAAGACCGACGCCGCCTCGACTGGGCTCGCCAAGGACTATCAGCCGATTGCCTATCCCAAGCCCGATGGCGTTCTGAGCTTCGACAAGCTCTCCAGCGTCTTCCTGTCGGCGACCAATCACGAGGAGGATCAGCCCGCGCACCTGAAGTTGAGGGACCCGACGATACCGATTCAGGTCAACCTGCCCCAGTATGGCGAACCCGCCCGACTCTATTGCCCTGCGGGCGTCTATGAGGTGTTGTACGACGAAGCCGGGGCCAATCCGAAGTTCCAGATCAACGCCCAGAACTGCGTTCACTGCAAGACCTGCGACATTAAGGATCCGTCCCAGAACATCACCTGGACAACACCCGAAGGCGGCGGCGGACCAAACTATCCCAACATGTGATCCTTGTACCCTAGCGCCTTGCGATAGGCCCATTTGCGCGCCAAGACTGCGCTCATGCGTGCATACCTTATCCTGCTGAGCGGTGTCGGATCCCTTCTGTTGGCGGGCTGCGCCACGCCGCGCGCCGGCGGAGCCAAGGCGGGGCTTTTGCTCTCCGAGGAGATCGATCCCGTAGGCTCCGCCTCCGCCTATGGTCAGTTTTTGGCCGGCCAGGCGGCGGTCAATCAGGGCGAGAGCGCCTCCGCGGCGGCCTACTTCGGCAAGGCCGCCGGTCTCGACCCGGGACCCGATCAGGGCCTGTTGACCATCCGCACCTTCACCGCCGCCCTGTTGGCCGGCGATATCGCCAAGGCGGCTTCGAACGCACCCTCTGGCCCGGACGCCGACAAATCCATCCGGCATCTGGGCGCCTTGGTGCGCGGGGTCGAGGCCATGGCGTCGGGCGCCCCCAAACTGGCGAGGACCGTATTGACCGGCCCGGACTCCGGCGCCCCCGATGAACCGGCCGCCGCCCTGCTGACGCCGTTCGCCGCCGCCGCCGCCGGCGACATGGAGGGGTCTATCGTGCTGCCGGTCATCAAGGCCGAGCCGATCGCGCAGTTTTTCGCCAATCTGGACCAGGGAAAGCTGTTCGAACGCGCCCGCCGCTATGACGAAGCCGAGACGGCGTTCCGCGCTCTGATCGCCAAGGGCGATCCTGGCGGCATCGCCAGCCTGAACCTGGGCGAAATGCTCGAACGGCGCGGCCGATCGGGTGACGCGGCCGCAATCTACAACAGCGCCATCGCCGCCAAGAAGGGTGATGTGGAGCTTCAGGCCGCCCGCGCCCGTGTCCAGGCGCATGGCCCCGCTCCAGCCATGCAGGCGTTGAAAACGTCGGCGGCCGAGGCCCTGATCGCTCCGGCTACCGCCCTCCTTATAGACAAGCAGGAGGAAATCGCCCTGGCCTATCTGCGGCTGGCCCTGCGTCTCGACCCGACCCGCGATGAAGCCTGGATGCTGGTGGGCGATATTCTTTCGACCAATAGCGACGCCGCCGGGGCCCGCGTCGCCTATCTGAAGGTCAGGGCCGGCTCGAGCCAATATGTCGGCGCCCGCACGAAATTGGCCTGGAGCTACCAGAGCGCCAAGGACCAGGACACCGCCTTGACCCTGGCCCGGGAAACCCTGACCCAGAAGCCCGATGACCAGGACGCGATGGTGACGCTGGCGGACCTGCTGCGCGCCGACGAGCGCTTCGACGAATCCGCCAAGGTTCTGGACGGGCTGATCGGACCCAAGCCCGAGTCCGCGAACTGGCGACTGCTCTATATGCGTGCCGTCGATCTGGAGGAAAGCGGCCGCTGGACCGAGGCCGAACGCGATCTGCAACTCGCGCTGAAGCTGCGGCCGGATGAGCCCGAGCTGCTGAATTTCCTTGGTTATTCCTGGATCGATCGAAGCGTCCGACTGCCCGAGGCCATGGCCATGGTCCAGAAGGCGGTGACGTTGGAGCCCCAGTCGGGAGCCATGATCGATTCCCTCGGCTGGGGCTACTATCGGATGGGAGCCTACGCCACGGCCGTGGCCAGCCTGGAGTCGGCGGTGGTGCTCGAGCCGGGTGATCCGGACGTCAACAACCATCTGGGCGACGCCTACTGGCGTGTGGGCCGAAAGATCGAGGCGGGCTTTCAGTGGCGCCGGGTACTGACCCTCGATCCGCCGGCCAAGCTGCGGGCCGAGGCCGAGACCAAGCTGGCTTCAGGTCTCGACGCCCCCCCCGTCGCCCCCGTCGTCGCCAGCAAATAGCGGGGAGCGCCCGGTGTGGGTTGAGCGTTTCGCCCCAGCGAAGGTGAACCTGTTTCTCCATGTTGGCCCGGTGGCGCCTGATGGCTATCATCCGGTGTGCAGCCTAATGGTGTTCGCCAATGTGGGGGACGTCGTTCGGCTGAGGCCCGCTCCGGCCATGGCCTTCGGGCTGACCGGGCCGTTCGCGGAGACATTGGGGTCGGCCGCCGACAATCTGGTGATCCGTGCGCGCGATCAGCTGATCGCCGCCGCTCCGGGATCGGTTGCTCCTTTCGAACTGGTTCTGGATAAGCGCCTGCCGATCGCGGCCGGACTCGGCGGCGGTTCCGCCGACGCCGCCGCGTCCCTGGTGTTGATCGGCGGACATCTGGCCGCACACGGAAACGCTGTCGATCCCGACCGCCTCGTCTTGATCGCGCGAACGCTCGGCGCGGATGTCACCGCCTGCGTCGGCTCAAAAAGTGTCATCGGCCGTGGCCGGGGCGACGATGTCGAACCCGCGCCGACAATGCCCCCCTTGGACGCCGTGCTGGTCAATCCCCGCGCCTCATCATCGACGGGCGCGGTCTATCGCGCCTTCGACACCTTGCCGGCCGGTCCGGGGGCGGACGAGCGGGCGCTGCCGCCCGCCTTCGCTTCGGTGGCCGAGATGGTGGATTTTCTACGAGAAACCCGGAACGATCTCGAACGTCCAGCCGTGACCCTGCAGCCTCTGATCGGCGAGGTACTCGGCGCCGTGGCGCGATCTCCTGAAGCCCTGTTCACTCGGATGTCGGGCTCTGGCGCCACCTGCTACGCTCTCTGCGCCGACCGGACTGGCGCGGAACGTCTCGCGGCCCGGTTGGCGGCCGACCGACCTGGATGGTGGGTCCGGGCCTGCCGATTCGGCGGATGAGCCGTGCGGCTCGGCCTCCAACCTTCACGCCCGATAGACCAAGCGCACAAAAAAAGCGGGGATCCACAAGGGACCCCCGCTCTCTTGAGTTGGAGATCAATGTGATCGACGATTGACTAGCCGTGCACGACTTCCCCGTGCAAGTTGATGTCGAGACCTTCGATTTCAACATCTTCGCTGACCCGGATGCCGATGGTGTATTTCAGCACCGCCAGGATCAGGAAAGTCATCACGCCGCTGAAGATGAAGGTCGCCCCGACGTCCTCAAACTGCAGGATCATCTGGCCGAAGTTGCCGGCTGTCAGCCAGCCGCCCTTGGCCGCCACCGAGTTGATCTCCTTCATGGCGAGCGCGCCGGTCAGGAGGGCGCCAAGCGCGCCACCCACACCGTGCACACCCCAGCAATCGAGGGCGTCGTCATAGCCGAAGATCTTCTTCACATGGACTGCGCTGATGTAGCAGACCACGCCGGCGATCAGGCCGATGATCAGAGCGCCCTTAGGGTCGACGAAGCCCGAGGCCGGGGTGATAGCCACCAGACCGGCCACGGCGCCTGAGATCATGCCCAGGACCGAAGGCTTCTTGGAGATGATCCACTCGGCGAACATCCAGGCCAAAGCGGCGCCGGCGGTGGCGATCTGTGTCGCCGCCATCGCCATGCCGGCGTTGACGTTGGAGGTTACCGCCGAGCCGGCGTTGAAGCCGAACCAACCCACCCACAGCAGCGAGGCCCCGATGACGCTGTAGGCCAGATTGTGCGGCGCCATATTGTCGGTGCCTAGGCCCTTGCGCTTGCCTAGCATCAGCGCGGCGACGAGGCCGGCGGTGCCCGCGTTCAGGTGCACGACGGTGCCGCCCGCATAGTCGAGAGCGCCCGCCGCGCCGAGCCATCCGCCGCCCCACACCCAGTGCGCCACCGGACAATAGACCAGCAGCAACCAGGCTCCCATGAACAACAGAAAGGCGGAGAATTTCATTCGGTCCGCCAGCGCACCCGCGATCAGCGCTGGGGTGATGATCGCGAAGGTCATCTGGAACATCATATACACAGATTCAGGTATTGTCGGGGCCAGTGCGCTGACCGCGTTCAATCCCATTGGCGCCAACAAGAAATATTTGAAGCCACCTATATAGGCGTTGTTGGCGCCGCCATCCGTGAAGGCGATCGAGTACCCTATTACCATCCATAGTACGGTGATCAGGGCCGTGGCCGCGAAACTCTGCGCCAGAGTGGCGAGAATGTTCTTCTTGCGCACCATGCCCGCGTAGAACAGGGCGAGGCCGGGAATGGTCATCATCAGAACCAGGACCGAAGAGGTCAGCATCCAGGCGGTGTCGCCGGTGTCGATCTTCGGAGCGGGCGCCGCCGCGGGCGCGGGTGTCGCGGCGGCCGGAGCCACCGCGGTGTTCGAGGCCGCGGCGGCCGGGGCCGCCGTATTGGTGGCCGCGGTCTGAGCAAGCGCGCCCAACGGCGCCCCCGCGATCATGACCGCCAGGGCGAACCCGGCAAGTCGTTGAAGTCCAACAGATTTCATCTTCTCTATCCCCTTGTCGCGTGGATTGTCATTAGAGAGCCGCGGCCCCGGTTTCGCCCGTGCGGATGCGCACCGCGTCCTGAACATCGAGGACGAATATCTTGCCGTCGCCGATCTTGCCCGTGGCGGCGGCGCCCTTGATCGCTTCCAGAGCGCCCTGAAGGGTTTCGTCGGCCACAACGGCCTCAAGCTTCACCTTGGGCACGAAATTCACCTGGTATTCGGCCCCCCGATAGATTTCGGTCTGCCCTTTTTGTCGGCCGTATCCCTTGACCTCGGATATCGTCAGACCTTCCACGCCCGCCGCCACAAGGGCCTCTCGGACCTCGTCGAGCTTGAAAGGCTTGACGATCGCTATGATGAGTTTCATCGGCTGCTCCCGCTGGACCGAACATGAAATTTCGGCGCGTTTCTTCGTTTTGGTGTTTCAGAAAGACCTGTGAAATGACGGGAGGCGTCCCTTCGCCCCCATCCACCCGTGAACTTTAGCGGCGCGGATTTGCTGGAAGGCCATATCGTGGCGAGGCTTCGGGAGAATGCCGCCCCGCGCCCGGGATTGCGGCAGAAATCGCATTGGACGCTCAAAATTTGGGCGCGTCGGGTTCGTGACTTGCCCGTCACGTGCTCGTGATGCGAGCAACCTATTTGCCGCTGGCGCGTAAACCGGTCGGACAAGCCAGACGTAAAATGCTGGCATCTCGGAATTGACCTCGCCCTGGCCCCCTTGTTTGTCTTAAGGGGCTTCCCTCAACCCGCTTTCCGCTCGCTCAAGGATCAAACGCTTGCTGTCACGATCAATCGTCTCCGCCGCCCTGGCTACCGCTTTCCTGGCTCCGGTCGCGGCATGGGCCCAATCCGCTCCCGCGACGCCGATGGCGCCGGCCGAGAAGCTCATGCCCGCCACTGCCCCAGCGGCTCCGCCGCTGGCGGCTTCGCCAGGCCTGGTTGCGAACGGCAATATCGTCGCGACACTGAAGGGCTCGACGCACTTCACTATCCTCGCCAAGGCCCTCGATCAGGCCCAGCTCACGGCGGTGCTATCGGCCACGCCGGGCCTGACCCTGTTCGCGCCGACCGACGAGGCGTTCGAGGCCCTGCCGCCGACCCAGCTGGCCAAGCTGCTGCTGGCCGACAACGCCCCGATCCTGCAGAAGGTGCTGATCTATCATCTGGTCAACCTCACCCTCGACGGCGCCAAGATAAAGGGCGCCAAGGGACCAGTTCCGTCGGTGGAAACCAGCCCGCTTCAGATCGACGGCAGCGGCGCCGTGGTCAAGGTCAACGACGCCTCGGTCATCCAGGCCGACGTGAAGGCCGCCAACGGTATCATCCATGTGGTCGATAAGGTCCTGATTCCCGGTGACATCACCTTGCCGCCGGCCTGACACCGCCTCCAAGCTTGATGAACAGGCCAGCGCGCCGTAAGGATCGCCGGCCTTTTTTCGTGTTGGCGGAAACCCGTTCAGACCTTGATATGACCGCCTTCAGCCCCCTGTCGTTTCAGGATATCATTCTTGCGCTCCATCGGTTCTGGAGCGCCCAGGGGTGCGTGATCCTTCAGCCCTATGACGTCGAGGTCGGCGCCGGCACACTGCATCCGGGAACGGTGCTGCGCGCGCTCGGTCCCAAGCCCTGGCGGGCCGCCTATGTGCAGCCGTCCCGCCGCCCCTCGGACGGCCGCTATGGCGAAAACCCCAATCGCCTGCGCCATTTCCACCAGTATCAGGTGATCCTCAAACCCAACCCGCCGGACATGCAGGCGCTCTACCTCGCATCCCTCGCAGCGGTGGGGATCGACCCGACCCTGCACGACATCCGCTTCGTCGAGGACGACTGGGAGAACCCCACGGTCGGGGCCTGGGGCCTGGGCTGGGAGGTCTGGTGCGACGGCATGGAGGTCAGCCAGTACACCTATTTCCAGCAGGTCGGCGGCCTGGACGTTTCTCCGGTATCGGGTGAACTGACCTACGGTCTGGAACGCCTCGCGCTGTATGTGCAGGGTGTCGACAATGTCTACGACCTGGCCTTCAACCATCCCCAGAGTCCGGACTTCAAGACCTACGGCGACGTCTTTCTGGAGAATGAGCGGCAGTTCTCCACTTTCGAGCTTGAGATCGCCGACGTTGCGGTGCTGAAACGTCAGTTCGAGGACATGGAGCGGGCGGTTCCCGCGATCCTCGGCCAGACCGGTCGCCAGGGCCAGGCTCTGGTTTTGCCGGCCTATGACCATGTGCTGAAGGCCTCGCACCTGTTCAATTTGATGGATGCCCGGGGCGCGATCGCCGTGGCCGAACGGCAGAGTTACATCGGCCGTATCCGCGATCTGTGTAAAGCCTGCGCTCGGGCCTGGGTGGTGCTGGAAGAGGCGGCCGGTTAAGCGCCATGCCCCAGTTTCTGCTCGAACTGTTCAGCGAGGAAATCCCCGCGCGCATGCAGGACGGCGCAGCGCGCGATCTCGAACGTCTGGCGCGCGAGGGCCTGGCGCGGGCCGACCTGGCGTTTGAAACCCTGAAAACCTTCGCCGGGTCCCGTCGACTGACCCTGGTCGTCGATGGTCTGGCGACGGTCCAGGCCGATCGGGTGGATGAGCGCAAGGGTCCCAGGATCGGTGCGCCCGAAGCGGCGCTGGCCGGGTTTCTGCGCTCCGCCGGTGTCGCGCGCGAAGCGCTGACGCAGCGTGATGGCGTCTATTGGGCGGTAACCCACCGGGCCGGAGAGCCGGTGGCGGAAATCCTCGCGGCGCTCACGGAATCGATCGTGGCGCGGTTTCCATGGCCCAAATCCATGACCTGGGGCAGCGGCGCCCTGCGCTGGGTGCGGCCCCTACAAAGCATTCTGTGCGTCTTCGATCGCCTGATCATCCCGGTCATCGTGCCGGGCGTGCCGGTCGGTGATCTGAGCGAGGGCCATCGGTTCATGGGTTCTCGGCGGCCGTTCAAGGCGCGCGATTTCGATCAATATAGCCAGGCCCTGGCCGCCAACTTCGTGATTTTGGATGTCGCCGAGCGCAAACGCCTGATCCTGGACGGCGCCAACGCCCTGTGCGCGGGCCGTGGGCTGGAACTGGTCGAGGACGCCGGCCTGCTGGACGAGGTAGCCGGCATGGTGGAGTGGCCGACGCCGATCCTGGGCGACATGGACCCCCGGTTCCTCGAACTGCCGCCCGAGGTGATCCGCACCTCGATGCGCACGCACCAGCGTTACTTTGCCGTTCGCAATGCCGGGGGCGGTCTCGCGCCGCATTTCCTCTGCGTCGCCAACATTCAGACGGCCGACGGCGGCGCACTGATCGCCGCGGGCAACGCCCGGGTGCTGTCGGCGCGGCTCGACGACGCCCGGTTCTTTTGGGAAGAGGACAGCAAGCTCCCCCTCGAAGCGCGCCTGGAAAAACTCAAGGGCGTGACCTTCCACGCTGAACTCGGCTCAATGTATCAGCGGGTGGAGCGGATCGAGGCCCTGGCGCGGGTGATCGCCCCATCGGTTGGCGCTCACCCGGACTTGGCGGCGCGTGCCGCGCGTCTGGCCAAGGCCGATCTCGGCACGGGCATGGTCGGCGAGTTTCCCGAGCTTCAAGGTGTGATGGGCGGCTACTACGCCGCCGCCCAGACGGAGCCCGTCGCGGTGTTCGAGGCGGTGCGCGATCACTACAAACCCCAGGGTCCTGGCGATTTCGTTCCCGCCGCCCCGGTGTCGATCGCGCTCGCCCTGGCCGACAAGTTCGATAGCCTCGCCGGGTTCTTCTCCATCGGCCAGGCTCCAACGGGCTCAGGCGATCCCTTCGCCCTGCGCCGCGCCGCGCTGGGCGTGATCCGGATCATTATGGAAAACGGTCTTCGTCTCTCGATCGATGATCTGATCGGCCAGACCGCCTTCGCCAGCGCTTCTGGCGTAATGACGGAGCTCTCCGCCTTCTTCGTCAACCGGCTGAAAGTGCTGTTGCGAGACAAAGGCAAGCGCCACGAACTGGTCGACGCGGTGTTCGCCCTGGGCGATGACGATCTGGTTCGCGTGGTGGCCCGGATCGACGCGCTGACCGCTTTTCTGGCCACCGAGGACGGCGCCAACCTTCTGGCCGGCTACAAGCGCGCCTCCAACATCCTGGCCGCCGAAGCCAAAAAGGGTGCGCTGCCGGTAGGCGAATCCTCGCGAACCGCGGCCCCGCCTGAGGAATCGGCTCTGTTCGAGGCCCTCGCCAGCGCGCGACCGTCGATCGACACGGCTCTGGCAGCAGAGGACTTCGCCGGCGCGATGATCGCTCTCGCCGGTCTGCGCGCTACCGTCGACGCCTTCTTCGAGAAGGTCCTCGTCAACGCCGACGATCCCGAGGTTCGCGCCAATCGCCTAAGACTTCTGGCCTGGGTTCGCTCCGAAATGGGCAAGGTCGCCGACTTCGCACTGGTTTCGGGATGACGGCGCGGGGGTTGGGGGCTTAATGGGAAAATCCCCCGGTCAGGAATGATCACCATGAATACAGCGACGCAAATCCTTCCGACCGACGCCGCTCTGGCCAAAACCCAGTGGGTCTACGCCTTCGGCGGCGGGTCCGCCGACGGCGGCGCCCAGATGAAGAACCTGCTGGGCGGCAAGGGGGCCAATCTGGCGGAAATGTCGTCGCTTGGCCTGCCGGTTCCCCCCGGTTTCACCATCACCACCGAAGCCTGCAATCATTTCTACGGTCGGGGACGGGCCTATCCGGCCGGCTTGAGGGACCAGGTAGGCGCCGCCTTGGCCAAGGTCGAGACCCTGGTGGGCAAGGGGTTCGGCGACGCCGCCAATCCGCTGCTCGTGTCGGTACGATCGGGCGCGCGCGCCTCGATGCCCGGCATGATGGACACCGTTCTCAACCTCGGCCTCAACGACACCACCGTGGAAGGCCTGGCGGCCCTGGCCGGTGACCGCCGCTTCGCGTTCGACAGCTATCGCCGTTTCATCCAGATGTATTCGAACGTCGTGCTGGGCCTCGACCATCACATGTTCGAGGAGATCCTTGATGACCGCAAGGACGCGCTCGGCGTCAGCGTCGACACCGATCTGAGCGCCGACGACTGGCGGGGCGTGGTCGACGCCTACAAGGCCGAGGTCCAGCGCGAGCTGGGCAAGCCGTTCCCCCAGGACCCCCAGGAGCAGCTGTGGGGCGCCGTCGGCGCGGTGTTCGACAGCTGGATGAACGACCGCGCCCAGTTCTATCGGCGCCTGCACGATATTCCCGAGGCCTGGGGCACGGCGGTCAACATCCAGTCGATGGTGTTCGGCAACATGGGCGACACCAGCGCCACCGGCGTCGCCTTCACCCGCAATCCGTCAACGGGAGAGGATCGCCTCTACGGTGAGTTCCTGATCAACGCCCAGGGCGAGGACGTAGTGGCCGGCATCCGCACGCCCCAACCCCTGACCCGCGCCGCGCGCGAGGAGATGGGCGAAAAGGCCCTGTCCATGGAAGAGGCGATGCCCCAGGTGTTCGCCCAGTTTCGTGACGTGGTCGGGCGGCTTGAACGCCACTATCGCGACATGCAGGATATTGAATTCACCGTCGAGCGCGGGCGCCTCTACATGCTCCAGACGCGCAACGGTAAGCGCACCGCCAAGGCGGCGCTGAAGATCGCCGTCGACATGGCTCAGGCCGACCTGATCACCCGCGAGGAGGCGATCCTGCGCGTCGACCCGGCCTCGCTCGATCAGCTGCTGCATCCGACGATCGACCCGGCGGCGGCCCGCCAGGTGATCGCCACGGGGCTGCCGGCCTCTCCGGGCGCGGCCACGGGCAAGATCGTCTTCACCGCCGAGGCCGCCGAGCGCGAGGGGGCGTCCGAGGATGTGATCCTGGTGCGCGATGAAACCTCGCCCGAGGACATTCGCGGCATGGACGCGGCGCGCGGCGTCGTCACCGCTCGGGGCGGCATGACCAGCCACGCCGCCGTGGTGGCTCGGGGCATGGGCCGTCCCTGCGTGTCGGGGGCCGGGGAATTGAGCATCGACGCCGAAAAGGGCGAGATGCGCGCCCGCGGCAAAGTCTGGCGCGCCGGGGATATCATCACCATCGACGGCTCGCGCGGCGAGGTCCTGGCTGGGGCCATCGCCATGATCGAGCCCGAGCTGTCTGGTGATTTCGGCGTGCTGATGAGCTGGGCCGACTCCGTGCGTCGCCTGAAGATCCGCGCCAACGCCGAAACGCCCCTCGACGCCCGCACCGCCCGGCAATTCGGGGCCGAGGGCATCGGCCTGGTGCGCACCGAGCATATGTTCTTCGATGACGTGCGCCTGGCCGCCATGCGCGAGATGATCCTGGCCGACGACGAGGCCGGCCGGCGCGCGCCCCTGGCCCGAATCCTGCCGATGCAGCGTGGTGATTTCGTCGAGCTGCTGAACATCATGGACGGCTATCCGGTCACCTTCCGCCTGCTCGATCCGCCGCTGCACGAATTCCTGCCGCACACCGAGGAAGACGTCGCGGCGGTGGCCAAATCCACCGGGCTCGACGCGGCCAAGCTGCTGAGGCGAGCCGAGGACCTGCGCGAGAGCAACCCGATGCTGGGCCACCGTGGCTGCCGCCTGGGTGTCTCCTATCCGGAAATCTACGAGATGCAGGTCCGGGCAATTATCGAGGCGGCCTGCGAGGTGGCGGCATCCGGCAAGGCGACACCGCATCCCGAAATCATGCACCCGCTGGTGGCCAAGGCCGAGGAGATGAACTTTCTGCGCGCCCTCACCGACCGGGTGGCGAAACAGGTGATGGCCGAACGCGGCGTGACCATCGCCTACAGCGTCGGCGCCATGATCGAGCTGCCGCGCGCCGCCCTCTGTGCTGGCGATCTGGCCAAGGGCGCGGAATTCTTCTCCTTCGGCACCAACGACCTTACCCAGACCACTTTCGGCATCAGCCGCGACGATTCCGGCCGGTTCCTCAACGCCTATATCGACAAGGGCATTTTCGAGAAGGATCCGTTCGTATCGATCGATATCGATGGCGTGGGCGCCCTGATCAAGATCGGCGCCGAGCGCGGCCGGGCCGCCCGGCCCGACGTCAAGCTGGGCATCTGCGGCGAGCACGGCGGCGATCCGGCCAGCATCGCCTTCTGCGAATCCATCGGTCTGGATTACGTCAGCTGTTCGGCCTATCGGGTGCCGATCGCCCGCTTGGCGGCGGCCCACGCCGCGCTCAACTCTGGCCGGGACCAGAACGCGTGAGCGATTCCCCGTTCGAGGAGATCGAGGCGCGCGAGCACGCCGAACATGCCGAGCACGCCGCCCACGAGAACAGCCCGCTGATCTCCCAGGTCACGATGACCATCGCGGTGATGGCGGTGATCGCCGCGATCGGCGCCAGCCTCGAGACCACCGAGGGCGACAAGACCATCGTCGCCAAGAACGAGGCGGTGCTGCTGCAGAACCAGGCCACCGACGCCTGGAACGAATATGAGGCCAAGAGCCTCAAGAAGAATCTTTACACCATCGCCGCCGACCAGGCCGGCCCCAAGGCCGCCACCTACGCCAAGATCGCCGCCCAGAACGCCGATGACCAAAAGGGCATCCAGGCCAAGGCCAAGGGCTTCGAGGAAGCTCGCGACAAGAAAAGCGAGGAAGCCGAGGTCCACGAAAAACGCCACGGCCGGCTGACCCTGGCCTCGACCCTGCTGCACATGGCCATCGCCATCGCCACCCTGGCGATCATTCTGCGGCAGCGCTGGCCATGGGCCACGGCGCTGGGGTTGACGGTGGTGGGGCTGGGGTTGGCGGTATGGGCGTATCTCTGAGGTCCGGTACCAGGGCCCCCGCCAAGCGCTATCGCTGAACGGGTTGAACCATCATATCGACGGAGATCAAGTCGCCTGCGATTATATCGCCTTTCCGTCTCACGGCTGCCTTCAGCGGCAAAAGGTCGGTTTGGTCCTTCGGGAATAGCGAGGTTTGGAAGCCCACGTCGCCGATCGTCGCTTCGAAGGGAATCATCCCCCATCCATAGGTCACGAGTTTCGATACCTGCCTTAGCCCTTCGGCATGGCGTGGGGGTATCGGCGCGAAAAAGAACGGCGACGGACCCCTCCAGTAGATCACCCTCGCCTCGAATCTGAACTGAATGGGGGAGGCTGTATCTGAGCCCATCATGCCTCCACGGCTTCATCGGTCGAGGCATGCGTGTCGCCGCGGCTCATCCGCGACGGGCGGCGAACGCCGCCTCGACGCTGGGCATGACCAACCATCCGATGCTCTCGCCTACGGCGTCCAGCTCTTTGGCCGTACTCGACGAGACGTGCAGGAACTGGGCCTCGCAGATGAAATGCACCATTGGTATCGAGGGATCGATGCGCCCGGCCACGCCGTGCAGATTGAACTCGTCGTTGAAGTCGCTGGCCTCGCGTAGTCCCCGCGCGATGTGCGTCGCGCCGATCTTGCGGGCGTAGGCCATCAGGCTCTGATTGGCGTACTCACCGACCTCCAGCGCGCCGTCGAACAGCACTTCGCCGGTCGCCGCCGCGTCGGCGGGGCCGATCGCTTCGGGCCAGTGCTCGATTATCGACCGTCTGATCAGCCGCTGGCTTTCCTCCACGCCGAAGGCGCGCTGTTTCTTGACGTTGGTTCCGATCGCGACGTGAACGGCGTCAAAGGTCATCAGAGCCTTGCCGATAACGTCGAGATGTCCGCGTGTTATCGGGTCGAACGATCCCGCGTAGAGGGCTTTGGTCTTGCCAGTCTTGCGCATGTGAATTGCCAGCCTTCGCTCACGACCCCGGACGCGACCATTGCGCATGCTGCTTGTCGCCCCAGAGGATCGATCGGTGCTCGTCGTTGAAGCCTTGCATGCCGCCTTCGATGGTCTCCGGCCGCGCGATGCCGACCGCCATGCCGGCGCTCACCGCGGGACGTGATATCATCGCTTCGGCCCATTGCGCGACGTGCGGAAACTTCCGCGCGCGCTCGCCCGACTGCCGCCCGACGTAGGGCAGCATGGCCATGTCCGCGATCGTGTAGTCATCGCCCGCCACCCAGGTCGCTTCCGCCAGCCGCTGGTCGAGCACCCGCATCAGCCGGCTCGTCTCACGTGAATAGCGTTCGATCGAATAGGGGTGCTTGTCCTTGGCGTAATAGATGAAGTGCGCCGCCTGGCCGAACATCGGGCCGACGCCCGAGACCTGGAACATCAGCCATTGCCAGCAGATCGCGCGCCCGGCGGGATCGGATGGAATAAACCGGCCCGTCTTCTCGGCCAGGTAAAGCAGGATCGCGCCGGTTTCCCACAACACCAAGTCCGAACCGCCCGGCCCGTCGTGATCGACGATGACCGGTGTCTTCTTGTTCGGGTTTAGCGCCAGGAACTGGGGCGTAAGTTGATCGCCGGCGAGAATGTCGATGGTTTCGAGAGACCATTCCAGGTCCATCTCGCCCAACGCGATGGCGATCTTGCGTGCATTGGGCGTCGGACCGCCATAGAGCGTGATCATCGCGTCCACCCCTCGGCGCCCGTCGCCATCTTTCGATCGCGATACCACCCGATCCTTGGGTCTCCAAGCCGTTGTTGTCACCTGTCGCCGGCCCGAGTTTTGTTGTATTCGTCTGGTCGATGAACAGCCGCGCCATCTCAGCCCATCTCAATTCGAACGGTCCCTCCTGGGGTCGTGAGGATTCGCGCGCGCTCGCTTAGACGCCCGACCATCACCGACCCCGCCGCCACGGCCGGGGTCTTCATCTCCGCCGGCGGCGATCAGCCCCCGAGGAGACTCTCATGACCGAACCCTGGTTTCCGATCCGCACGAAGTGGCTGTTGTTGCGCGACTTCCGCGAGACCGATTTCGACGACGTCCACGCTTACGGATCGGACCCGGAAGTGGCCCGCTTGATGGACTGGGGACCCAACACACCGGACGACACGCGCGAGGCCGTGGCCAAGGCGATCGCCCAGCAGGCGGCGTCGCCGCGCACGGAATTCGTCCTGGCGATCGACCACCTCGCCGCGGGTCGGGTGATAGGCTCCGTCGCTCTGCACTGGCGCGACGGGCCGCATTAGACGGTGGAGCTCGGTTATTGCCTGCGCCGCGACCTGTGGCGGCAGGGCCTTCTCACCGAGGCCGCGCGCGCCTTGGTCGATGCCGGGCTCGCTGGACATGCACCGGGTGTTCGCAACCTGCGATGTGCGCAATGCGGCCTCCTACGGCGTGATGGAGAAGATCGGTATGCGCCGCGAAGGCTGCTTCCGCCGCGATCGCCAGATCAAGGGCGAATGGCGAGACACCTATCTGTACGCGGTCCTCGGCGAGGACTGGCGGTCACAATGAGGCGGGGTTGTGGGCTCGAGCGCTCCCTTCGCATCATCCACGCCTTGGAACGGGCGGCCCTGGCCTGCCACTTTTGACACACTCTTTTGGGGCCCCTGCTGAAGACACAGATGTCCGCGTCCTCACGCGCCCTCGACTGGCGCCCGAGCCCGATAGGCGTTCTCTACCCCGGGCAGGATGGAGACGATCGTGAAATAGTGATCCCAGGACAGGGTGTCCCGCAGGTCCTCGACCGTGGATTCATAGGCGCGCAGATCGCTTGTCTCCCAGACGACCACATCGCTCACCTCACTGTTGTAGAACTCGGTATCGAAGAACCGCATTGTCACCGCCGGGTGTTTGCTCAGGATTGGCTCGACGTCCGAGGCAAGGAAGGCAAAACGCTCGCGCGGCGGCAGGTCGAGCCAGGTTCGGGTCGCCTTGGCGCGGGTCGCGGTCGATCACCAACTGGATCGCCCCCGTCTCGCGCGCCTTCTCGATGTCGAGGAAGACCGCCTGCCGATCTCGCAGGAGAGCCGCGCGACCATCGCGGCGATCGGCGCCCAGATCGAAACCTTTCTGGAGCGACACTTAGCCCCGCTGGCTCGCGAACACCTCGCCGTGACATTCGGCGATCTGCTCGCCATCGCCCGGGGCATCATCGACACCGCCGCCCAAGGCCTCCCGCCCGATCCTCACGCCCTTACCCGGCGCGTGAAATGGGCTCTGGCCGGCTACTTGGAGCAAATGAGTAAGGGTCGCCCAGGGGCGGGTCGAGGTGTCCAGCCTCGACCCTGACCTGACATTGGGGGGGGGCGAAATGCCAAGTCTGGGAAGTAAATTCAGCCAGTGGCGTTTGGTTCCAAGGCGCGGGACTTTTATTTTGGCTTAGACAAAATGGTCATCTGACCCAGCTTCCTGCCAAAATGGGCCCGGGCGTCGCGGCGGAGACAGACGCCTGCGTCAATTGGTGGCGGGCTGGGTCCGACAACGTAACATTTGTTTATTGGGCAAAAGGCAGCCGCGGGACTCTAACCAGTGAGACGACTGGACGGGACGCCAACTGGCTGTCAGCGGATCGCGGCGAACGGGTTCGCGGTCCGCACCCTCCCGGCCAACCTCGCGCGCCACCCGTTCCGCTGACGGCTTGCCGCGTCGCGGATTTACAGCTTCCGAGACCCAGTACATAGCTTTGCGAGTTGCCGGCGGACCGTGCGCGGCTCGGTGTGTCCCATGATGTTGGTGTAGCCCTCGGTCTTTAGCGCCCTCTGGACCTCTGAGACGTTCGCGTACAAACCCGAAGACGCTAGTTCGAACGCGCGTTGGACGATGGGAGTCTGCAAACCCATTTCAGGCCACCTGTTTCCAGCTCCGGGGTGGGGCCACGCCGGCAGGCTACCGCATTCAACGCCAAGGGCTTGATTTGGTTCAGCCGCGCTGGACCGGGGCCCTCTCTCCTGTTTCTAGGAGGCCTCGAAGCCGAAGCGACTATGGTATGCGGGTTCACCAAGAATGACACACCCTGCGGCGCTGACGGATTTGGCCCTGCGATCCGCCGGATGTTGAAGGTCAAACACCCCTCTTCAATCCAAGCAGAGCCCGGACATCCTTCAGCAGGAGCGCCAAGTGATAGGGATCGGTCGGCGAGGCGATGAAATCGAATCGTTCATAGAACGCGCGCGCCTCGTCATCCTTGGCGTGAACGACGAAGGCGCGAATGCCGGCGATCTCCGACGCTTGTAGTGTCCGCGTCATGGCGTCCTTCAGGAGGCCCGCACCGAGCTTCATGCGCTGAAAGCTGACGGCGACAGCCATGCGCGCCAGAAGCATGATCGGCACGGGATGTCGGGCCAAGCCTTTGACAAGCCGCTCGGGCGCGTCGGCATATTCGACTTGGCCGACAGCGAGGCTGTAGAATCCGACCACTTCGTCGCCTTGAACGGCTAAGAAGGTTGTCGTGGCTCCAGCTTGCTGACTTTGCAAAGCATGATGCTCAAGAAAGCGGTTCAGGGCCGACTTCCCGCAATCAAAGCCATCGACGGCGTGATCGCGCCGCAGCTTCTCGATCCGGAGATCGAGACTCATTCCGGTCGATCGAAGACGCTCGGCTGACGCAGAAGCTTGGCGAGGCGCGGCAGCGGTCGCGGTGGCGCATCGAGCGCCGCCTGGAACGCCGCCCATTGTTCGGCGTCAAGCCCGAAGCGCCGCCGATCGGGCAGCGTCTCCTCGGCGCGAGCGAGCGCGCTTTCGAGAACGAATTCGCTAACCGAGCGGGCGTTCGCGGCCGCGGCTGTCTGCAACACCTGTTTCGCCGCCGGTGTAAGGCGAAGATCCAGTTTTTCCGTTCGGGCCGTCACGCTTGTCATGGCTCACCATCCTTTCGAAACACCTTACCGCAAGCGCCCGACATTGTCATGACAAGTCGATCACCTTCTCCGCACCATTTTGACAAGGTCGTCTTTGCAACGCGCGGCTGGCCAAGGCGCTGTTCACCGGTCGATGAGGCGTTCCTTCAGATGGTCCCCCACCCGCATCGCATTGGCGACGATGGTGAGGGTCGGGTTGACCGCCGCCGAGGTCACGAAACACCCCGAGTCGGTCACATACAGGTTGTCCAGGTCGTGGGCCTTGCACCACGGATCGAGCACCGACGACTTTGGATCGGCGCCCATCCGCACCGTGCCGGCCTGGTGGGCGGTGCCATAGAGCGGCAGCAGGGAGGAGAACTCCATCCGGTGCTGGCTGATCGGGTGCTGGTGGCTGACGAAGCCGTCCAGCGCCCCGGTCAGGGCCGAAACCAGCCGCTCGTGACCCTCCATGTCGTTGTGGGTGTAGTCGATGGTGATCCGGCCCCCTTGTCCCAGCCGCACCCTGTTGTTCGGATCGGCCAGGTCCTCGGAGATCACCAGGAAGCTCAGCATTCGTTCCGCCGCCGCGTTGAAAGCGAAACCGGGGGCCAGGAATGGTGGCAGATAGTTGGAGACCTGCCCTTCCAGGGTCTGACCAGACATATATTCCAGCAGCTGGATATGGCCCATCGGGAACTCGAAGCCGCCGCGCGGGTCCCGCCAATAGAAGTCGTTGACCGCCAGGGTCTTGGGGAACGGCGCGTCAAGCGGCGCCAGGGTCAGAGAGACCACCGCCGTCAGGGTGTGGAACGCATAGTTTCGCCCGACCTGATCGGAGCCGTTGGCCAGGCCCTCCGGATGGGCGGCGTTGGCCGAGGCCAGGAACAGCGCGGCGGTGTTCACCGCCCCGGCCGCCGCCACCACAATGTCGCCGCTCCAGCTCTCCTCGCCTTCGGCGCTGGTGGTCACCACCGCCGTCACCGTGCGCCCGCCGGCGTTGGTTTCCAGCCGGATGGCCTTCTTGCCGGTCATCAGGGTGACATTCGGATAGTCGAACAGCGTCGGCTCTAGCGCCCGGGTGCGGGCGTCGGACTTGGCCTTCAACAGGCACGGATAGCCGCCGCAGGTCTTACACTTGATACAGGGCGTGGTCAGTGGCTTGCCCGCCTCGAAATCGACGCCGAGCGGCAGGGTGAAGGGCTTCCAGCCCTGGCCTTCCAGGTGATCCTTAAGCCGTTCGATCCCCGGGTCGTGCTTTATCGGTGGATAGGCATAGGGCGGGTCGCCGGGCGCCTCGGCCGGGTCCTGGCCGCGCTGACCGTGCACCTTCCACAGCGCCTCGGCCTCGGCGTAATAGGGCTTCAGGTCGGCGTAGCTGATCGGCCACGCACGGGAGATGCCGCCCTTGTGCTGGACCTCCTCGAAATCCCGTTCCCGCAGCCGCATCAGCGCGGCGCCGTAGAAGCTGGTGTTGCCGCCGGCCCAGTAGTGAGTGTTGGGGTGGAACGGCTTGTTGTGCTGGTCGTACCAGACCTCCTTGGCGCGGTATTTGTTGTCGATGAACACCGCCTTGGGGCTCCAGTTGTCGGCCTCGCGCGGCAGGTGCTCGCCACGTTCCAGGATCAGGATCGACTTGCCGGTCGTGGCCAGCCGCTGGGCCAGGGTCGCGCCGCCCGCGCCAGAGCCGATGATGACGACGTCATAGTGTTGGGACATGCGCTATTCCTTGGGCCGATACCGGGCGGCGGCTGTGTTGATGATCGAGCGGACGAGCGGTTCGGGCAAGGCCCGCATCAGGGTCATGGCCACACGGTTGTGCCAGCCCGGAATCACCACCGCCCGCCCCAGATCGTTGGCCCGCAGCGCCGCGGCGACCACCGCCTCGGCGGTCATCACCCCGAAGCCCGGCTTCTGGTTTTCCCGCCCCACGATGCCCGCCGTCCGGGCGAACTCGCTCAAGGTCGTGCCGGGGCAAACCGCCGTCACCTTAAGGCCCTTGGCGCGATATTCGGCATCGAGCGACTGGCTGAACTTGATCATCAGGCTCTTCACGGCCGGATAGAGCGTGTTGCCGGCCACGCCGGGCGCATAGCCGGCCACCGAGGCGATATTGATGATCGCCCCCTCGCCGCGCTCGACCATCCCCGGGATCACCGCGTGCGCCAGGGCGCAGGGCGTCACCGCCAAAGTCATCAGGAAGTCTCGCTGCCGCGTCCAGGGCACGCCCGCGAAGCTCTGGGTGATGCCGAACCCGGCGTTGTTGACCAGCGCGTCCACCACCCGGCCGCGCGCCGCGACGGCGGCCAGGACCGGCGCCTGCGCCTCGAACGCCGCCAGGTCGGCGCCGATGGCGAAAGCCTCTATCCCGTGGCGCGCGGAAAGTTCGTCGGCCAACGCCTCCAGCCGGTCGACCCGCCGGGCGACCAGGGCCAGGTCGAACCCCCTGGCCGCATAGGCGCGGGCGAACGCCGCCCCGATCCCGGCCGACGCCCCGGTGATCAGAACCAGTTTCCCTTGCCCCGCGCGCGTCATCTACCAGTCTTCCAAAGATCATCGGCCGCGTCTGGCCAGCCTCGGCGTGACTCGCCCTCATCCATCGGCCTATTTCAAGGCCAGTTTACCAAGTCAGTTTAACGGAGTTGCCAAATGCGTGCATGGGTCCTGATACCGGCCGTGATCGGATCGTTGTCCGTCGCCTTGTCGCCGATTGGCCCGGCCGTCGCCGCCGGCCCCGATCATCCCGATCTCGCGGCTATCGCCAAGGCGGTGGATCCGGAGGCCATGCGCGCCACCATCACCCGGCTGGTGTCCTACGGCACCCGGCACTCGATGTCCGACGCCGTTTCGCCGCAGCGCGGCATAGGCGCCGCCCGGCGCTGGGCGAAATCCCGGTTCGAATCGCTGGGCGCCGACTGTGGCGGTTGCCTGGAGATCGTCACCCCCGAACAGACCGTCACCGGTGACCGTATCGCCACCCCCACGGCGATCCAGGACGTGATCGCCATCCAGCGCGGGACCACCGACCCCGGCCGGGTGGTGATCATCAGCGGCCATATCGACAGCCGTAACGGCGACCCGCTTAACGCCACCCGCGACGCGCCCGGCGCCAATGACGACGGCTCGGGGACCGCGGCGGTGCTGGAGACGGCCAGGGTGCTGTCGGGCCATCGCTTCTCCGCGACCGTCGTCTATGCGGTGCTGTCGGGCGAGGAGCAGGGCCTTTATGGCGGCAAGGTCCTGGCCGACTACGCCAAGGCCCAGGGCTGGCGGGTGGAGGCGGTGCTCAACAACGACATCGTCGGCAACACCCATGGTCTGGACGGCCTGGTGGTCGACAACGAGGTCAGGGTGTTCTCCGAGGGCGTCAGGGTGGTCGAGACCCCTGCCGAGGCCGCGGTCCGCCGTCGGTCGGGTGGCGAGATGGACTCGGCCTCCCGAAATCTGGCCCGCTTCATGCGCGGCCTGGCCCAGGACTATGTTGATACATTCCGTGTACGGATGATCCTGCGGTCCGACCGCTTCGGCCGGGGCGGCGACCAGTTGCCGATGCAGGAGGCCGGCTATCCGGCGGTGCGGGTCACCGAGGCCGACGAGAACTACACCCGCCAGCACCAGGACGTTCGCGTCGAGGGCGGCGTCGCCTATGGCGACGTGCTGGAGGGCGTCGATTTCGACTACCTGGCCAAGGTTGCCCGGCTGAACGCCGTCACCCTGGCGGCCCTGGCCTCGGCCCCGCCGCCGCCGACCGGACTGAAGCTGGAGGGCGCGGTCAGCGCCGACACCACCGTAAGCTGGACCCCGACGCCGGGGGCCGCCGACTACCGGGTCTGGTGGCGCGAAACCACCGATCCTCAGTGGAACTCCGCCCAGACCCGCGCCACGACTGCGGCGAGCCTCACCCTCAAGGGCGTCAACATCGACGACTTCACCTTCGGCGTTTCGTCCCGCTCGTCCGACGGCTACGAAAGCCCGGTGGAATTCCCCGGCCCTGCCGGCGCCTTCGTTGCCGACTCTATTTCAGCCGGCCCAACCAGGTGATGATCATTGCTTCCAGCGCGATCCGATGATCGGACCAGCCATGATCGGTGGCCACGTGGACGGTGCTGACCTTGGTTCCACCAACCGCCCGGATCGCGGCTGTCAGCCCGTCGGTGTCGCCGGCCAGCCCGTCGTCCGAGGTCAGGGCGAGGTAGGGCAGGGCCTTGAGACCATCGACGGCCTTGGCGAACGGGTGGGGTCCAGCTCCATCGACCACTTCGGCGGCCATGCTCTCCGCCGTCACGCCCGCCAGGGCCTCCATATTATCGGCCATCAAATGCACGCGGACCGCTATCGGCGCCCCCGCCACCTGCGACATGTCAGCGGCCGAGTAGGTCGCCACGCCGATCAATTCGGGGTGATGCGCGGCGGTGGTCACCGTCACCCAGCCGCCCATGCTGTGGCCGATCAGGACCAGGCGCTTGACGTCGATTCCCAGGGTCGTGGCGTTGGCCGGGTCCTCCACGAAGGCCAACACCGCGTCGGCGTCCTCGAGGTTCTGGCCGAACTTGAAGGTTCCCGGGCTACCCCAGGAACCGCGATAGTTGAAGGTCACGGCGTTCCAGCCGGCCCGGCGCACGGCCTGGGCCAGGTCCAGGTTCTTCTCATTGCCGGGCAGCCCGTGGCTGATCACCACCGTCGGATGCGGTCCGGGCCCGGCGGCCAGATAGGCGATCCCGTTGATGGTCAGCCCATGGCTGGGGATGTGCAGCACCGCCATCCGGGCCGGATGGGCCGCGTCGGGCGCCGGGTCGGTATAGATCGCCGCCGGCAGGTCGGCGGGCGGGGCCGCCATCGCGCCGGTGGCCGTCAGCGCGACGGCGGCCGCGAAGGCGAGGATCAGGTTTCGGCGCATGCGGGTCTTCTGTCTGGTCCGAGGGCGAGGCCAGTCACCTAACCCTTGGCGCCGGAGGCGTCCAGCGCGCGGCGGTGGCCTGAGCGGCGGAGGCAGTCAATTGGGCGCCGGGGTCGGCCGCGGGGTGTTGCTGGGTTCGGCGACCGCCTTGTTCTCCGCTTTGTCCGGTGTGTCGGCCGTGTCGTCCGTCGGCGCGGCGGCCAACTTCAAGTGTTTCGAGGCCTTCTCGAAGGTCATCCGGTCCGAGGGCGACAGGTCGGCCGCTCCGACCACCAGGGCGCGAGAGACCGTGCCCTCGACGAAATAGGTCTCGCCGACACCGACCTCCAGCTTGAGGTGGTCCTTGAGTTCGGGCTCGAAGGTGGCGGTGTAGACGTGGGCGCCGGGCGGGGTGACCTGGATGAAATAGACGCCGTTGCTGAGCTTGCCCAGCGCCTTGCCGCCCTCGCGCACCTTGAACCACTGGGCGGTGCTGAGGATCGAACTCTTGCGGAAGAACACCACCTGGCCCTGGCCGGCCGGCGGCGGCGGGATCTCGATCGCGCCCTCGGCGGCCGACCTTAGGTCATCCGAAGGCGCGGTGACGGCGGCGGCGATATTGCGCGGTGGCGGCCCCAGCGACGGCAGGCTGACGTTGGTGGCCAGCCGGGCGTTGGCGACCACGCCGGGAGGAAACACCACGTCTCCGCCCCTGACGGCCAGGGCGACGAAGCCCATCGGCGCGAAGGCGATGCCGGTCAGGCCGACCAGTCGCGCTTCGGTGGCATTGTTGCGGCCGGAGGCGGCCAGCTGAAGCCCGCGCAGCGGCAGGCGGCCTCGATTGGTGGTCAGATAGCGGGCCGCCAGCACTAGCTTGGCCGATTTCCCCCCCAGCCCGGGCCGGGTGGATTGAACCACCTCACCCATGCCCGGCGTGCCGGCGCGCAGCACCATCCTGCCGTTCACTACCAGCGGCGCCGCCAGGCGAAATGCGAAGGTGTCGCCGGACTTCTGAACCTTGGTGCTGACCTGATCGACCAGTTCGACCTTGACCGCCGTGCCGGCGGTCGCCAGGCAGCAGGCCCCGTGGCGAGCGGCTGGCGCGGCCTGGGCCATCTCGGGGACTACCCCGGAAATCGCTGAAAACCACAGCGCCGCAATCCAGACCCCCAAGCCTCGCATAAATCCAGCCTCCAGACGGCAAATCGCCATCAACCCTCAACTGTCCTGAGCGAGGGTGGTTCCCGGATTCAGCCCGCCGGTATGAAAAATGCCGCCGTGGCCGCCCTTGACGAAACCCCCGCCCCGGTCTCCGCTCGTCGAAACGACAAAATTGGGAAGACACGCCATGAACGAAACCCGCGCCGACCAGACCGACTGGGCCTCGGTGGTCGACGAGCTGGAGTCGCTGCTCAAGCTGCGTTCGATCCCCTTCGCGATGAAGCTCTACGAACGGCGCGACGACATGGAGGCGATCCCGCGCATTCGCCGTCCGGGCTCGATCCACACCCTCGATCAGGTGGTGGGCCAGGCCTCGCGCCTTGGCTGGACGGTGGGGATCACCGCCGACGATCTGGTCGGCGCCCAATGCCGCGCGGTGGTTGGCCTGGGCGGCGCCAAGACCGAGGACTGGACCTCGGGCCGACACATGACCGGCGTCTGGTTCAAGACCCGGGAGGACGCCCGCGCCCACCAGGAGGCCATGCACTGCGTGCCCGACGGCCGCTACGAGGCTCTGGCCGTGGGGCCGCTGGCGGCCGGACGTTTGGGAACGCCCGACATCGCGCTGTTCTACGCCACCCCGGGCGCGATGATCTATTTCATCAACGGCCTGCAGTGGTCCGGCTACAAGCGCTTTGACTTCAGCGTGGTGGGTGAGAGCGCCTGCGCAGACTCCTGGGGGCGCGCCTTGACCCTGCGCCTGCCCAGCCTGTCGATCCCCTGTTTCGCCGAGCGGCGTTACGGCGGGGTGCTGGACGACGAGATGCTGATGGCCACGCCGCCGGAATATCTGATCACCGCCATCGCCGGCATGAAAGCCCTGGCCAAGACCGGCTTCCGCTATCCGTTCCCGCAATATGGCGTGCAACAGGACGTCCGCGCCGGCATGGCCGTCAGCTACGCCACCAAGCCTTGAGGTTCGACTGCGCCCCTCCAGCTTGGCGACACCCCCTGGCGGTCCAACGCCCCAACCCCTAGTCTGACCCCCAACAACCCCGAGGGAGGAAACAAGATGCTGAGCTGGACCGTGGGCGCGGTGAAGATCACCCGTGTCGTCGAACTGGAAATGCCGGTGGTCTACAACGCCGAACACCCGTTCCTGGCCGACGCGACGCCGGAAGCCCTGCGCGCCATGCCCTGGCTCTATCCCGATTTCGTCGATGAGGAGGACCGCATGCGGCTCTCCATCCACGCCCTGCTGGTCGAGGCGCCGGGCGTGCGATTGGTGGTCGACACCTGCGTCGGCAACGACAAGATCCGCCCCAGCCTGACCGGCAAGAAGCCGCTGTCGACCAATTTCCTCGGCCACATGGCCGACGCCGGATGGACTCGCGACAGCGTCGACACCGTGGTCTGCACCCACCTGCATGTCGACCACGTCGGCTGGAACACTATGCTAGAAGACGGCAAATGGGTGCCGACCTTCCCCAAGGCCCGCTATCTGATGGGCAAGACCGAGCTGGCCCACTGGCAGGGCGAGCCCGACCAGGAAAACCAGAACATCCTGGCCGATTCCGTCCAGCCCATCCTCGACGCGGGCCTGGCCGAACTGGTGGAAATGGACCACCGCATCTCTGCCGAGATCCGCCTCACCCCCACCCCCGGCCACACCCCGGGCCACGTCAGCGTGATGATCGAGTCCGAGGGCCAGACCGCCGTGATCACCGGCGACATGACCCACCACCCCTGCCAGATGGCCCACCCCGACTGGTCCCCGCCCTTCGACAGCGACCCCATCGCCGCCGCCAAGATGCGCCGGGCGATGTTCGCGCAATGGGCCGACAAACCGATCCTGGTCATCGGCACCCACTACGCCGCGCCGACGGCGGGTCACGTGAAGACCGATGGCGAGGCGTTTCGCTTCGAGGGATAAGGCACTCCCTAAGGCGCTATCGGTATCCAAACCTCATTCCGCCGCATGAACCATGGTGTCCAGGGTGGGTCGTAGCGGGCGAGGGCGGGTTCGCCCGCCTTGCGCAGGTGATGTTCGGCGATGAAGGCCTCGAGGGTGGCGGTCTGTTTTCTGACGTCCCCTTCGCCGGCCAGGCCCGAGAACCGCGCCACGGCCAGGCGTGACGGGGGCAGAGTCTTCAGGTGAACCCGCGCGTTCATGGGCGTCGGCAGGGTGGCGAGGCTATAGCCCCTGGGCATGATGAACTGGACGACCCAGCGCCCCGGGCCGCCGCTCTGCGTGACCGGCGCGGTCATCGCGATCCTTTCGCTTCCGACCTTGGCCTGAACCACGGGCGCGGTCATGGCGATGCTCTGCTTCTTGATATTGCCGCCAAAGATGTAGCCGGCCAGCAGCCGGAACCCCGCGCCGCCCGCCTCGTTGCGGTCGCCACCGACCGTCACCTCCGCGGCGATCAGGGCCGGATAGTCGCGGATCTCGATATCACCCGCCTTCAGCGTGACCGTGAAGGCTGGTTCCTCGGTAGCCATGGCGGGCGCTCCGGTCAGGGTGAGCAGAAAGACAAGGCTGATGAGCGCGCGGATCATGCGGGTTCCGTAGAGGTGATTTGACTCAGGTCAAGCGCTGGCATTGAGCCTTTGTTCCATGGCGCGGTGTTCGAGCGCCAGGACGGTAGCGTCAAGGTGTGTTTCGGTTCGGATACGCCCGGAAAACTCCCCGCATCGCGTGGTGTTTCCGGGCCTATCCCGGCGTTCGCCCGGGCTGTGAAGCCTCGCGTAGCCGTCTCCGTCCGACGGGACCTCGCGGTGGCCGCCAGACGGAAAAATGCTCAAGCAGGTGTCAATACACTATGCTGAAGCCACCTTGTTTGGTGCGGAACTGGGCGATTTGATCGACCCAAAAGAACAACACAGACGCCAGAATTTGATCAAGTAAGTGATGACCGCCTATGTCGTCTCAATCTCCTTTTCGATGTGCATATGATCATCGAATGAGTTGTTATTCAATCCCGTAAGTCTGTGAACTTTACCACACTCGATGTTAACCAGCCTACGACCCGTCAACTGATGAACCGCATCCGATGCTTGTGGTCCGATCGCCCCTGGCGAGCTATCGGAGGAGGATGTTGCGGTCGGTGATTGTCGATCCGGGGCGAGGCGTTTAACCCTCAATCGAGGATAGTCGGCAAGGGGAGGCAAGACGCGTGCCGCGCACAACCATCGGCGACATCGAGATATATTGGGAACGCCAGGGCGAGGGCCAGCCGCTGCTGTTCATCTCCGGCACCGGCGGTGATCTGCGCAACAAGCCCAACGTGTTCTATGGTCCCTATCCGGAGGCCTTCGATGTCCTGGCCTATGACCAGCGCGGCCTTGGCCAGACATCCAAGCCCGACGCGCCCTATTCGATGGCCGGCTATGCCGACGACGCCGGGCGGCTGATGGACCAAATGGGCTGGGAGAGCGCCGTCGTGCTCGGGGTCTCTTTCGGCGGCATGGTCGCCCAGGAACTGGCGCTTCGCCATCCGGCCAGGGTTCGTCGCCTCGTCCTGGCCTGCACCTCTCCGGGTGGCGCGGGCGGGGCTTCGTTCGCGTTTCACGAGATCGGCCACATGGATCGCCTTGAGCGCGCCAGACACCTGATCCCGATCAGCGACACCCGCAGCGACGCGGCCTGGGCCGCCGCCAATCCCGCCGCCTACGATCAGTGGGTCGCCTTGACCGCCGCCGATCCCTTCGCCGCCGAGCCGGGCCACGCCATGGGCGCCCGCCGCCAGCTTGAGGCCCGCGCCCTGCACGACACCTGGGATCGGCTGCCCCAGATCGCCTGTCCGGTGATGATCGCCGCTGGGCGCCATGACGGTATCGCCCTTCCCGAGACTCAAGACAGGCTTGCGGCCCGGATACCCGGCGCCCGGCTTCGCTTCTTCGAAGGCGGCCACATGTTCATGCTCCAGGACCAAACCGCCAACCCCGCGATCATCGAGTTTCTACAAGGGTAGATAGAAAGCTTCGGCGCCGGATGCTTCAACCTGTCTTGCGCTTCCCGCTCGCCCAGCTAAGTGAATGGCGTTCAGTTAGCATGATATTTTCCTCTCTTCCGAAAGCCCGCCCATGATCGATCTCTTCGCCCCGATGACCCTGACACGCGGCCCCGCGTGGACGAACCGGTTCATGCTGGCGCCGCTGACCAACAGCCAGAGCCACCCGGACGGTCGGCTGTCCGAGGAAGAAGAAAGATGGCTGACTTATCGGGCCACCGGCGGCTTTGGGCTGGTGATGACCTGCGCGGCCCACGTTCAGGCGGTGGGACAGGGGTTCCCGGGCCAGCTCGGGGTGTTCTCCGACGCCCATCTGCCCGGCCTGACCCGGCTGGCCGACAAGATCCGCGCCGAGGGCGCCGTCTCCTCGGTCCAACTGCACCACGCCGGCATCCGCTCGCCGGCCGCGCTGGTTGGCGAGGCCCCTCATGGCCCGTCGGAAGACGCCGAGACCGGCTCGCGCGCCCTGACGACGGGCGAGGTCGATACCCTGGTCGAGGACTTCATCGCCGCCGCCGTCCGCTCGGAAAAGGCCGGTTTCGACGGCGTCGAACTGCACGGCGCGCACGGCTATATTCTATGTGCGTTCTTGAGCGCCGAGACCAACCGCCGCGACGACCGCTATGGCGGCTCGCTCGAAAACCGCGCCCGCATCGTGTTCGAGATCATCGACGGCGTCCGCGCCCGCACCGGCCCGCAGTTCCAACTCGGCCTGCGCCTGTCACCCGAGCGCTTCGGCCTGAAATTCGCCGAGCAGCGCGAGATCGTCCGCCAAGTTCTGGCCGGTGGTCAGCTCGACTATCTCGACATGTCGTTGTGGGACAGTTTCAAGGCTCCGGTAGAGGCGGAGTTCGCGTCGAAGCCCATAATCGACTGGTTCACCGAACTGCCGCGCGGCGAGACCCGCCTGGGCGTGGCCGGCAAGCTGTTGAGCGGCGTGGCTTGCCGCCGGGCGCTTGACCACGGAGCCGACTTCCCGATCATTGGCCGGGGCGCCGTGCTGCATCACGACTTCCCCAAAATGGTCGCGGCCGACCCGTCGTTCGAAGCCGTCTCCCTGCCCGTGACCCGCGCATGGCTGGCCAAGGAGCGCCTGAGCCCCAACTTCATCGATTACATGAACAACTGGAAGGGTTTCGTGGCTCAGGAAGAAACCGTCGACGCCTGATGTCCATCGGGGGCGTGACCACCGATCCGTCGGCGCCGTGTTGCGCCAACTGCGGCGTGTTGCTGGTTGGCCTGTATTGTCACGGCTGCGGACAATCGGCGGAGGACTTCGAGCGGTCGCTCGGTTCACTTCTGAGTGAAACGGTTGAAGGTCTTTTCCATGCCGACGGGCGGCTTCTCCATACCCTGCCGCCCCTTGTGTTGAGGCCGGCGTCATTGACCCGCGAGTATCTCGCCGGCCGGCGGACGTCGCAAACGCCGCCCTTGCGGCTGTTCCTGGTCGTCATCTTTCTATTGTTCATCGCGGGCGACCTCAGGGAAATTGCCCAGCCGGCCGGCGAATGGTTTCGCAAGGATTCGCCAACCGAGAGCGTGCCGACGCTGACGCCCGGCGACACCCAGGCGTCCCGGGCGTTCACCGCCTGGTTCAATCCCCGCCTGCGTTCCGCCGTGACCCACCAGCATGAATTCGGCGTGGCGGTGGCGGGCTGGCTGCACAGGATCGCCATCATCTTTCTGCCGATCTCGACGCTCCTACTCGGTGTCCTGTTCATCTCCCGGCCTCGGACATTCCTCTACGACCATGCGATCTTCTCGATGCATTCCCTGTCGTTCATGGCGTTGCTGTTTACCGTCGTCACGCTTCTCGGTCTGGTTGGTCCGTTGCGTGGCTTTGCCGTCGCCCTGGTCGTGCTCGCGCCGACGCATCTGTTTTTCCACATGCGCGGCGTCTACGGCTCCAGCGTTCTGGGCACTCTGGCCAGGATGGCGCTGATGCTGGTCTTCTCCGGGCTCGCGGTGGTTGTGTTGCTGCTCGGCGTGGTAGGTCTGGAACTCAACGGCATGGCCCCATGACCGTCTGGCGCGTGATCGACGCCAAGGCGCGGCTAAGACCGACTCGCCGCCGCCCAAGGCGCCTTCGCTAGGCGTTTGCCTAGAAACCCGATCAACGCCTCCACCCTGGCCGGGCGGATCGGGCTGGGGGGTGTAACTAGGTGCAGAGCGATGGGAGGAGCGGACCAGTCGGTCATCACGACCTCCAAGCGTCCCTCGGCCAGGTCACGCCAGATCATGAAATCGGGCTGCATCGCAACGCCCAACGCTGCCAGCAGGGCCGGCCGCAGGATGTCGGCGTTGTTGACCCGCAGCGGCCCCGAGACACTGACCGCATACTGGCCCTGGGTCGCGTGTTCGAAACGCCAGACATCTCGCGATCGTCCGTTGGTGTAGACCAGCGCCGAATGTTCCGAGAGGTCCTTCGGATGGCCGGGCCGGCCCCGCCGATCGAAATAGGCCGGTGACCCCACCAGCAGCACGCGCACCCCGCACAGCCGACGGGCCAACAGGCTGGAATCTTCCAGCGCCGAAATCCGTAGCGCCAGGTCGAACCCTTCGTCGACGATATCGTCGATCGAGTCCGACAGATTGAGCTCGACGGTGATCTCCGGATAGAGGCTGATGAACTCGGGCAGGGCGTCGCCCAGATAGGCGATGCCGAACGACATCGGCGCGGCCAGGCGCACAATGCCGCGAGGTCCCGACGACTGCGCCGCCGCCTCGGCTTCCAGCGCTTCGCCCTCGGCGACCAGGCGCGTGGCGCGTTCCAGCGCCGCGCGGCCGCTGTCGGTCAGGGACAGGCGCCGCGAGGTGCGGTGGAACAGGCCGGCGCCCAATCTGGCTTCAAGTCGCGCGACCGCCTTGGAGACGGTGGCCTTGGAAAGGCCCAGCTCGGTGGCGGCGCCGACGAACGAGCCCCGCTCGGCCACTTTGGCGAACACCGCCCAGGCCTCGAAGTCGGGAAGTTTCATGGGCGCGATTTCCGAAACGGTCTGTTTCCCTTCATTCTATTTCAGAAACGATGGTCCGTCGCCATCTTGGCTTTCGAACCGGACGCCTGGGCGTCCATCCAAAGGGAGACAGACGCTGATCGAACGCAGACCCTTCAACACCCTCGGCGGCGCCGACCACGGCTGGCTCGACGCCAAGCACCACTTCTCTTTCGCCGGCTACCGCGACCCGAAACGCGACCAATGGGGCGACCTGCGCGTCTGGAACGACGACACCATCGCGCCCAAGACCGGCTTTCCGACCCATCCCCACGCCGATATGGAGATCATCACCTATGTCCGCGAAGGCGCCATCACCCACCAGGACAGCCTGGGCAACACCGGCCGCACCGAGGCGGGCGACGTCCAGGTGATGAGTGCGGGGACGGGCATCCGGCACTCGGAATACAACCTGGAAAGCGAAACCACCCGCCTGTTCCAGATCTGGATTTTTCCCAACCGCGGCGGCGAAGGCCCGGCCTGGGGCGCCAAGCCTTTCCCAAAGGGCGACCGCTCGGGAAAGTTCGTCGCCCTGGCCAGCGGCCTGGCGGGTGACGCCGACGCCCTGCCGATCCGCGCCGACGCCCGCGTCCTGGGCGCGACGCTGAAGGCCGGCGAGACCGCCGAATATCCGCTGGGCGACAGCCGTCACGGCTATCTGGTGCCCTCGACCGGTTCGGTGGAAGTCAACGGCGTCCATCTGGACACCAGGGACGGCGCGGCGATCCGGGACGAAGCGGTGGTGCGCGTGACCGCCCTGGAAGACTCGGAACTGGTGCTGGTCGACGTGGCCTGAGACGCCACGCCGACATCGGTCAGATAATCGGTCAGGCCGCGGCGGTATGCGCCGCCGCGGCCGCGGCCATGAGCTTATCGAACGAGCCGTTACGGATCATTTCGCGACGCTCTTCGAGACCGCGGTGCAGCTCGGCCAAAGTCTTCGCGGCATGCTCGTTGGTCTGGATCGCCGCCCAGTAGGCCGCGACATTCGCGTTGGCGGCGATCGTGTTTTCAATGCCCACCGCCGGCAGCACGTTCTCGACCAGAAACAGCGCCGGCGTCAGGGCGCAATCGGCCATGGTCAGGCGCCCGCAGCAGGCGAAACCGTCGCGGCCGATCATCTTGTCCAGCGCCTTGAGGTTGCGGACCACCTGGCCGCCCAACAGATCGACGATCCCCTGGTTGCGGGTCGCGGCGCGGCTCTGGGGCGAGAGCATGAACATGTTGTTCATGATGTAGATATCGCCGATGCGGGCGATCGTGCGGATGTGAGCCGTCTCGCGCGGTGTTTTCCCCAGCATCGAGGGCTCCGGATAGATCGCCTCCAGATATTCCGCGATCACCTCGGATTCCGGCATCATGTCACCGTCGATATCCAGCACCGGGATGCGGCCAATCGGATGGTCTTCGCGGAACTTCGGCATGCCGAAATCGGCGGGCCTTTCCAGGGTGATGTCGGTGATCCCCTTGGCGTAGATCTGCATCCGCACTCGGGCGGAAAAAGGACTTAGATCCCCCGAATAGAGCTTCATCACGATCCTCTGTTCCTCTGCATCAGGCCGCGGTCTCCCGGCGCCAGGCCGTCGACGAGACGTACCACATAACCATCTTGTCTATCGGGACACGCATCGATTTCCCCCGCTCCCGACGATCCACGGAATGCGCATCCGCGTCAGTGATGTGCTCAGCATGCTTGCGGGCGGCATGAGCGCCGATCAGATCCTCGCCGACTACCCCTATCTGGAGCGCGAGGATATCCAGGCGGCGATCGCCTACGCCGCCAAGGCGACCGATCAGCGACTCGCGTCTGAGTAATCGATGCTCTTTCTGGTCGATGCGCAGCTGCCCCCGTCTCTGGCGCGCTGGATCGCTTGACGGACTGTCTCAGTCATGGGGCGCCTACGAGAATCCGCCCATAGCGCCTCCTCACGTTCGAGGGAAAAGACTGCACCATCAAAGCCCGGGACCAAACACCTAGCGGGTGGCGGCACTTGGCAATATCGAGCGCAATCCGATTTGTGCTCGGATCGGCATTTGACGATGCCGCGCAGGTTGCCGTCGACTACATCCCTCGCCATGCAAACCCGGCGCATTCGTCTCCGAGGCCCGCACATCAGAAGACCGCTCCCACGAGCGGACCGCATCACGCCGCTCATCATGTTTTCCGGCACAAGGTGATGGGGCGGACCCGTCAGGTCAGCGGTTGATCGTCGCCTGAGACACCGGTCGCGCCCTTAGTTCGCAGCGTCCCGCGGCGGCGCTGATATTTAACAATATTTAACCAAAAGATAGTAGAATTACGTAGATTAGATGTGGCGTTTACCAGCCTTTTTCGGGTTGTATTGACTATTGTTCACATTTCAACAAGCGCAAGAGGCTTGTAATGTCAATGCTATCGTTCTAATTCCACGATATTACAATTATATAAATTGCGAACCTCGTGAATATGCAGTATAAATTTTGGCAATCGCCCCGTCAGGGTGGTATATCGCATACCTTAGCCAGTTGCGTGGGCGAAGATCGAACGAGCATGACGTTGTTCCTTTCGTCATTCTCCGCAATCGTAGTCCTGGCGGCTGCATCGGCCTCCTGGGCGACCCCGGCGGTCGAACTTTCGGAACTCGGCCCCCTACCGACCTACCATGTGGCCGCTTGTCCGACGCCGGTCGGCAACGGACAGGCCCATTGTCACGCCCGAATAACCACCGATCGAGCCGGCCAGGTGATACAGTCCGCGGCGACCGCGACAGGGCTCCCGAATGGCTTTGGCCCCGCCGACCTGCGCGCGGCCTATGGCGTTACGGCAACCGGCAGCCCCCGCACGATAGTGGCCATTGTCGACGCTTACGGCTACGTGAACGCTGAGAGTGATCTCGCGGTCTACCGCTCCGTCTTCGGCCTGCCGCCATGCACCACCGCCAATGGTTGTTTCAGCAAATACAATGAAACCGGCCGCAAAGGTCCCTATCCCAAGCCATCAGGCGGTTGGCCCAAGGAGACCGCGCTCGATCTGGACATGGTCAGTGCGATGTGCCCTGGGTGCTCGATCATGCTCGTCGAGGCCAATAGCAGCAGCTACGCCGACTTGGCGGCGGCCGTCGGCATGGCGGCTTCGCTTGGAGCCCGGGTAATCTCCAACAGCTACGGGGGGAGTGAATTGGGCGCGGCGGCCTATGCCGCCGCCTATGATCAGCCTGGAATCGCGGTGGTGGCAAGTTCGGGAGACGCGGGTTACGGTGTCCAATTCCCGGCGTCGGCGCGGACCGTCACGGCCGTGGGCGGAACGGTGTTGAAGCGCTCCGCCACGACACGCGGGTGGACCGAGACCGCCTGGAAGGGTGCCGGAAGTGGTTGCAGCGCGGTGTTCGCCAAACCCGTCTGGCAAACGGACACCGGTTGCGCGAAACGCACGGTGGCCGACGTGTCGGCGGTGGCCAGTCCCGCCACTGGCGTGGCGGTCTACGGTCCGGTGACCGGCGGGTCGGCCTGGCTGGTGGTCGGCGGCACGAGCGTCGCCGCTCCAGTGATCGGCGGGATCTATGGCGGCAATGGCGGTGCGGTGACTTATGGATCCACGCCCTATGGGGTCCCTAACGGGCTCAATGATCTGACCGCGGGAACCAACGGGACGTGCGCGACAGCCTACTTCTGCACCGCCGGTGTGGGCTATGACGGCCCGACCGGACTTGGGACACCCAGGGGTTCGGCCGCATTCTAGCCCGTCTTATTCACGGTGACGATGGCCGGGGTGCTGTTGGGGTCGGTTGAGCTTCGGGCGCGGGTCTTCCCTGCGCCTTTTTCATCGCTGTCTGGTCTGAGGTTTGATCTCCGTTGGGGTTGAAGCGGCGGGTTTG
>JBBRPO010000035.1:0-49872 GCA_038227865.1 Caulobacterales bacterium | reverse complement strand
CTCGCTCGTGACGGCCCAGTAAATCCTCAAATCGCATCCGTCGTACGCCCTCGTTGATCCGTGCCCGGTCCATCCGCCTCTCCTGTTCCCAGGCGACATAGGACCGGTCACTTCACGAGCTACGAACTCCGGACACATCAAGAGCTAACCACACGCAAGCACACGAACGTTGCCCGCTGGCCTCCGACGTCCTAGGTTACCTGCCATGCAACGCTTCGTTCCCGTGGTTTTATCGGCTTTGGTGCTGGCGTCCTGCGCCGGAGGACCCGCCGGCCCCGGGGGAATCGCGGCGTCCGGCTTTGAACCGCCTTCGGCCGCCGGAACCACTTTTGAGGCGCGGGACTTTGCCTGGTCAACCGCCAAAGGCGACGGCTCGATTTCCGGCGCGTTGACATACCACCAAGGCGCGGCTCGCTTCAGCTGCCAGGGCAGCGACGTAGTTCTGACACCGGAAACCCCATGGAGCCGACGCCGTATGATCGTCCTCTATGGCTCGGCGAGCGTCGCGGCCGCCCCAGTATCGATCGTTAGGGCGCGGACCCCTTCGGCGGGCGCCGGTGACTATGCGCGATTTGTTCGCCGCACGACCTGCGACTCGGCCAGTCATTTCAGCTTCAACGGTTTGCCCAACGGTTTCTGGTTCGTCATCACCGTGGGCAAATCGATAGAAGGGGCTGGCGAGCCGGTTGCTGTGACGAGGCGGGTCGAAACTCATGGCGGCCCGGTCAATATGTCTTTACCCTAATTGGGGGAACCGGCCGGGTCGCATTGCGGCGCCGGCCGTCGGGCTGTAGTGAAGGTTCGAAGAGGAACCCATCTTGCCAAGACCAAAGGGCACACGCGACGCCGACTATGGCATCCGGCGGAGCGAACTCCTCCGCGGGATGAGCCGTCATATGATGCGGCGTGATTCCCCCCGTCCAAGCCTTCGAGAACTGGCCTCCGCGGCCGGAGTGAGTGTTCCTACACTTCGCCACTACTTCGGCGCGCGTCCTCAGGTCGTGGATGCAATTTTCGAGGAGTGTCTGAAACTCGGACAAGAAGGGCTCGCCGCACAGCGGAACGCGGAAAAGCCATTCGCTGAATCGATACAGGACTATTCGGCAGCGCTCATCCGCGCCCTTGCGGCTGGTCGCGAGGTTCGTCTGGGCGATCTGTTCGCCGTGGCTCTCGGGGAAGGATTGCTCGACGTCGGGGTCAGCCGCTCGACGCTCCGGCACATTCTCGATCCCACCATCATTGTGCTGGAGGATCGCCTGCGGGCGCATATAGTGCGCGGCGATATGATCGATACCGATGTTCGAGCCGCCGCCTTGATGCTCATATCGCCACTGCTGCTCGCTTCTCTCCACCAGCACCAATTGAGCGGCGACCGGGAGCGCCCAATGTCATTGAACGCGACGAGCGAGGCCGTGAGCGCGGCGTTCATCCGCGCCTATGGCAAGGTGACCGGTTCAACGGGCGCGGCCAGTCCAGCCACCTGACGACTCCCGACATCCACGTGGCGCCGCAACACCCGTAATTAAATCCAAGGCGCCTTGCGGCATGGCGGTTTAGTTCTATATGCCATCCGAGATAGTATATTCAAACAGCGGCGAGCAAGCGTCGGGTCGGGACAGGAGTGATGATGTCCAACGTAAAAGCGCTAGGCGGACGCCTGAGCCCCCATCTAACCGCGCGCGCCATCGGTCGCCCTACCCAGGAGGAGGCAGAGGCGGCTGTCAGGACTTTGATAGCCTGGGCGGGAGACAATCCGGACCGCGAGGGCTTGCTGGACACGCCGGCGCGCGTCGCCCGCTCCTATAAGGAACTGTTCAGCGGTTACGACGAAGATCCCAGACGCTTCCTTGAGCGGACCTTCGAGGAGGTCGGTGGCTACGACGACATGATCGTGCTTACCGACATCCGGGTCGTGAGCGTCTGCGAACACCATATGCTGCCGGTCGTCGGATGGGCTCATGTGGGCTATCTGCCGCGCAACCGAGTAGTTGGCATATCCAAGCTGGCCCGCGTGGTGCAGGGCTTCGCCAAGCGACTTCAGATCCAGGAGAAACTGACCGCGGATATCGCCGAAGCGATCCAGGAGGTTCTCAATCCCCATGGTGTCGGCGTGGTGATCAAGGCCGAGCACAGTTGCATGACCCTGCGCGGCGTCAACACTCCAGGTTCCAGCCTGTCTACAAGTCGCCTTTTGGGGATCATCCGGGATGACCCCCGCAGTCGGGACGAATTCCTGCGGACCGCGCGAGACGGCTGACCTGGGCGCGATCAGCCGACCGTCTGACGGATCAGTGAACCGCCGCCCGATTGATCTCAAGCCCGTGCCCGCCGGCGCTGACCTGAATTGGCGAGCCATCAGTAAGATCGCCGCCCAGCAGTTTCTTGGCGATCGGATCGACCAGCTCCTTTTGAATGACGCGCTTGAGCGGCCTGGCGCCATAGACCGGGTCATAACCTCGCTCCCCGAGCCAGTGCAGAGCGGCGGCGTCGAGATCGATCGTCATTCGGCGGGTTTCCAGCAACTTCTCGACGCGACGAAGCTGAATGCGCACGATGGTGTCCATCTGATCGCGTCCGAGACGCTTGAAGAGAATGATCTCGTCGATCCGGTTGAGGAATTCGGGCCGGAAGTGGCGACGCACCACCTCCATGACCATCGGCCGCACCGCCTCGGTCTCTTCTCCCTCGCCCTGGCCGGCCAGGAACTCGGAACCAAGGTTTGAGGTCATGATGATCATGGTGTTGCGGAAGTCCACGGTACGCCCCTGGCCATCGGTCAGGCGGCCGTCATCCAGAACCTGCAGGAGAATATTGAAGACGTCCGGGTGGGCTTTCTCCACCTCGTCGAACAGCACCACCTGATAGGGACGCCGGCGAACCGCCTCGGTCAGGGCGCCGCCTTCGTCGTAGCCCACATAGCCGGGAGGCGCGCCGATCATCCGGCTCACCGAGTGTTTTTCCATATATTCGCTCATGTCGAGGCGGGTGATGGCCGCCTCGTCGTCAAACAGGAATTCGGCCAGGGCCTTGGTCAGTTCGGTCTTACCGACACCCGTCGGCCCAAGGAACAAAAACGATCCGATCGGCTTACCCGGGTCCTGCAGGCCCGCCCTGGATCGGCGGACGGCGTCCGAAACGGCCTCCAAGGCCTCTTCCTGCCCGACTACGCGACCACGAAGAGAGTCCTCCATCCGCAACAGCTTGTCACGCTCGCCTTCGAGCATCTTCTCCACCGGCACACCCGTCCAGCGCGAGACCACCCCAGCAATCTGCTCGGCGTCCACCACTTCAGGGGTCAGGGCGTCCTGGTCGGCAGCGGCGTCATCGTCCGCCAGACGCTTCTCCAGGCCCGGGATTTCGCCATAGGCGATCTCCGAAGCACGCTGGAGATCCCCCCGGCGTTGTGCGGCGGTAAGTTCGGCGCGCAGGCGTTCCAGAGCTTCGCGAGCCTGCGCGGCGTGGCCGACCTTCTCCTTCTCCGAGCGCCAGCGTATGGTCATGTCCGACGAGCGGACTTCAAGATCCGCCAGCTCCTCCTCAAGCTTCTCCAGCCGCTGTTTGGAGGCCGTGTCGGTCTCCCTAGTCAGCGCCTCGCGCTCGATCTTCAGCTGGATCGTCCGGCGATCGATCTCGTCCAGTTCCTCGGGCTTTGAGTCCACCGCCATGCGAACCCGACTGGCGGCCTCATCCACCAAATCGATGGCTTTGTCCGGCAAGAAGCGGTCGGCGATATAGCGGTTCGACAGGGTCGCGGCGGCGACGATGGCCGCGTCGGAAATACGCACGCCATGGTGAGTTTCGTATTTCTCCTTCAGGCCTCGGAGGATCGAGATGGTGTCCTCGACCGTCGGCTCGCCGACGAAGACCGGCTGAAACCGCCGAGCCAGAGCGGCGTCCTTTTCGACGTGCTTGCGGTATTCATCCAAGGTGGTGGCGCCGACACAGTGCAGTTCGCCGCGCGCCAGGGCGGGCTTCAGCAGATTCGAAGCGTCCATCGCCCCATCCGATTTGCCCGCGCCGACCAGGGTGTGCATCTCGTCGATGAACAGGATGATCGAGCCTTCCGCGGCCGTGACCTCACCAAGCACGGCTTTCAGGCGTTCCTCGAACTCGCCCCGGTATTTCGCCCCGGCGATCAGGGAACCCATGTCCAGGGCGAAGAGCTTCTTCTCCTTCAAGCTCTCGGGCACGTCGCCATTGACGATGCGCTGGGCCAGCCCTTCGACGATGGCCGTCTTGCCCACGCCGGGTTCACCGATCAGCACCGGGTTGTTCTTGGTGCGGCGAGCCAGCACCTGGATGGTTCGACGGATCTCTTCATCTCGTCCGATCACCGGATCGAGCTTGCCGTCCCTGGCCTGTTCGGTCAGGTCGCGGGCGTAGCGCTTGAGCGCGTCATAGCCTTCCTCGGCCGAGGCGCTGTCGGCGGTGCGGCCCTTACGGAGGGTCTTGGCGGCATCCTCAAGCCGCGAAACCTTGGCGCCCGCGCCGCCTAGAATCTTGGCCGCCTCGCCGCCCTCCTTGGCGATGCCGATCAACAGTCGTTCGGTGGTCACGAAAGCGTCGGACGCCGCCTTGGCGTCCGCCTCGGCGGCGGCGAAGACACGCGCGGTGTCGGGCTTCATGAACAGTTGACCGTCCCCGCCCTCGACTTTCGGAGCCTTGGCCAGGAGCGCCTCGACAGCCTGGTCTGCCGCGTCCGGCCGCCCACCGGCGGCCTCGATCAAGGCGCGGGCCAGGCCGTCCTTTTCTTCAAGCAGCACCTTCAAGAGATGCTCTGGGGCCAGCTGCTGATGGCGCCGAGCCATTGCGAGCGACTGAGCCGACTGAATAGCCTGTTTGGCGCGGTCGGAATAAAGTTCGATATTCATGGTGTCCTCGGATTAAGCGACTACCATGCATGTAGTGTTGCCCGAAAGACACACAAGGCCATCGCAGACCTAATGGTTCTTGGGGCGCGACAGACCTCAGGAGCGTTCAGGGTCTTCGGCCCCAGGGACCTCCGGCGCGGCGCTGAACGTGGCCGGCGTCCGACGTCGACGGGGACGACGCGGCTCCTCGGCCCCCTCGGCGCGCGGTTCCGCCGCACGCACCTGCAGGAAGGCTGGGGCGTGGCTGATCTCGCCATCGTCCGCCCTTAACATCGGGCCTTCGCTGGGTTGAGCGGCGACCGCTGTCAGGGGTGTGGATTCGGGCTCGATCACGCCGAGCGGATCACGATCAGCCTTATCCTGGCGGTCGACGCGCGCGGGACGGTCGTCGCGGTTGAAACGCGGACGGTCTTCCCGAGCCTGACGCACGGGCCGCTCATCGCTCGACCGGTCTGTCTGAACGCGTTCGGCGACATTCCGGTCGTTCGCGAACCGCTCGCCCTGGTTGCGATCGTTTTGGGGGCGATCGTTCTGGACGCGGTCGTTCTGAACGCGGTCACCGCGGGGCTGATCATCACGAACGCGCGAATCGTTGGGGCGATAGTCCTCGCGACGGTTGTCGAAGCGCGGTTGGCGATCGGCGCCGTTTTCGGATCCGTCGTTTGACTCGGCTTCCGCTTCACTCTCACCGTTGTCACTTCCGCCGCTCTCGTCCTCGAAATCGATATCGTAGCCGGACACGAATTGGTCGCGGCCGATGATCTCCGAAAGGGGACGCAGCGGCTGCATGGCGCGCATCAGGCGAAAGTAGTGCTCGGCATGCTGGAGATAGTTCTCCGCCAGCACGCGGTCGCCGGCGGTCTGGGCGTCGCGGGCCAGTTGCTGGTATTTTTCATAGACTCCCTGGGCGGCGCCTCGAACCTTGACGCCCTCGGGGCCGTTGGAATCAAACGCCCGGTTGGAATTGTGCTGAGGCTTACCCCCCCCACCACCGCCGCCGCCACTACCGCCGCCGCCATTGCGGTTGCGGCTGCGCTGGCGCTTCATACCCTTGAAATCTCTCATGCTTTTGACCTGTTGACCGCGCTTTTAGGGCCATGAATACCGAACGCCAAGCCGGCTTGGCGCCCGTCTGGTTTGGCGACTTCCCGGATGCACCCGCAATCCGCAAAAGCAGCTTCAAAACCTTTGGTTCCGTCTCCGCCTCGCGACCCTGGGGAAATTCAGCGTCGGTCTCTTCAGACCAGCGCTTCAATCCCGTTATCCGGCGATTTCAAAGGAGACAATGCGATTTAGCCTTCAGCCAGCCTTTTGTCCAAAGGTTTTCTTGACGCCCGTCACCACTCTGTCGCGATCCGACAGATCACGCACGACGCGGACATCCTCAAGACCGTCTCGAGTAAACAGATCGCGCACGGCGAGACCCTGATCGAAACCGATCTCGACAGCGAAACGTCCCCCCGCGCGCAGCACCCGGGGAATCTCTTCGGCGAGGCGCCTGTAGGCGTCCAGGCCGTCACGACCACCGTCAAGGGCGAGCCTGGGCTCATGGTCCTTCACCTCGGGCGCCAGAGCGTCGATCGCGTCGCTGGCGATATAGGGAGGATTGGAGACGACCACATCGAAGCCTTCGTCCTCGAGGCCCGCGGTCCAATCTCCACGCAACAGGGCCGTGCGCCCGGCCAGGCCCAGGTTTGAGGCGTTCTCGCGCGCCACCGCCAGAGCCTCCTCGGATACATCCACGCCCAGGCCGACGGCGTTCGGTCGTTCGCTGAGGATCGCCAGCAGGATGGCGCCTGAACCCACGCCGAGGTCCAGGACCCGGAAACGCTGAAACTCGGCCAAATCTGGCAGCACCACATCCAGAATCGTCTCGGTTTCCGGTCGGGGTGTCAGCACGTCGGGTGTCACCCGCAGCATGATCTTCCAGAAGCCTTTGACGCCCAGGATGTGGCTGATCGGCTCGCGCCTCTCGCGGCGCGCGAGGAACCCCTCCAGTTCCGCGCTCTGATCCTCGGTCAGCGGACGATGCGGGTCGGAGATGATATCGACGCGGGTCGCGCCGGCGGCCGCTTGAACGAGCAGGCGAGCGTCGATCACCGGGCTGTCGACACCGGCCGACTGCAGACGGCGCTTCGAGCCGGTCCAGGCCGAGACGAGGGTCTTCATGGCTGGTGCTGGAACCTGGCGGCTATTCCGCCGGCTCGAGACTCCGGACCTTTTTCACTTCGGCGGCTTCGATCTCGGCGGCGCGCGCCTCCACGAGAGCGACGATATGATCGACCATGCCGTCGTTGTCCTGTTTGTGGTCGGGCTTGCCGGCCACATAGACCATGCCGGCGCCCTTCCCTCCCCCGGTGAAGCCCACGTCGGTCATCAGCGCCTCGCCCGGACCATTGACCACGCAGCCGATGATCGAGAGGCTCATGGGCGCGGAAATATGCTTCAGGCGGTCTTCCAGCTTGTTGACCGTTTCGATTACATTGAAGCCCTGCCGGGCGCAGGACGGGCAGGCGATGATATTGACCCCCCGGTGACGCAGGCCGAGCGACTTGAGAATGTCGAAGCCGACCTTGATCTCTTCGACCGGATCGGCGGCCAGCGACACCCGGATGGTATCGCCTATGCCCGCCCAAAGCAGGCTGCCCATGCCGATCGATGATTTGACCGTGCCCGAGCGCAGGGCGCCGGCTTCAGTGATACCCAGGTGCAGAGGGCAATCGATGGCTTCAGAGAGCATCTGATAGGCGGCGACGGTCATGAACACGTCGGAGGCCTTCACGCTGATCTTGAACTCATGAAAGTCGTGGTCCTGGAGAATCCGCGCGTGACTAAGCGCGCTATCGACCATCGCCTGCGGGCAGGGCTCCCCATAGCGTTCGAGCAATTCGCGCTCCAGCGAACCGGCGTTGACGCCGATGCGCATCGAACAACCATAATCCCGCGCGGCCTGGATCAAATCCCGCACGCGCGAGGCCGAGCCGATATTGCCCGGATTGATTCGCAGGCAGGCCGCTCCAGCCTTGGCGGCTTCGATGCCACGCTTGTAGTGAAAGTGGATGTCAGCAACCAAGGGGACGTTGGATTCCCGGGCGATGGTCTTGAAGGCGGTGGTGGCGTCCTCGTCGGGGCAGGACACCCGCACGATGTCGGCCCCCGCCTCTTCCAGTTGGCGGATCTGCTCAAGGGTAGCCTTGGCGTCACCGGTGATGGTGTTGGTCATCGACTGCACGGTGATCGGCGCATCGCCCCCGACCGGCACCGATCCGACGTGAATCTGACGCGACTTGCGACGGTCGATGGCCCGCCAGGGCCGAACGTGGGTATGGTCTTGTGTGGTCATGACACCATCAGAATAGGGGCGAAAGCGCCCGGACCCAAGCCCGGAAGCCCGAAAAACTAGGGATCACCCAGGTGGGCGAGTGAAGTCTGGGTCTGGGCCAGATGGCCGCGAGACACGCCGGCGACGAATACTTCGATCACCGAGGGGTCGGCGACATCGGCGACCAGACCGTCGATGGGTGGCGCCCGCCAGGCCTCGCCGGGAGCCAGCACACGCGCGAAATAGATGGCGCCGGCCGGGCCGCGCACGACCAGGGAGGTGGATTTACGGGCCTGGAGGATGATCCCCGCGGCCGATGGGCCGGCCCCGTAGACCGCGCCAGCCGGAACGAACCGCGCGCCGGCCGCGCCCACGGGGCCATCGGTAAGAGCCGACCCCGCTTTCGAGCCCGCGGAAGCGACGCCAGGAGCAGCGGACCCCGCCGGATCCACCGAGCCGAGTCCGGGGGTTTGATAGACGGGCGGGTTGGAGGCCTCGGGGGGCGTGGCCAGGGGCGCGCCGATCTGGGTGGGTCCCGCCGACCGCCTCGGCGATACGGCCGGACCGAACTTGGAGGCGACAGGCGAGGCGGCGCGGATCTCGGCGCGGCGGGTGAGGTTCCAGACCAGAACCGCCGCGGCCACCACCGCCCCGACGACCATCAGCCAGCGAATACTGGCGAAAGCGTCCTGGCGAACGCCGCCTGGCGCGCGCAGCTTGCCGTCCACCTTGGGCGCCTCGGCATGGAACCGGGCCACGACCGCCTCGGCCTCCAGCCCCAGGGCCTGGGCGTAGGCGCGGACATAGCCGACCACAAACGGCCGGGCCGGCAGGCTATCGAACCTGAAGGCTTCGAGCGCATCGATATAGGCGGCTCTGACCCGGGTCACCTGAGAGAGGTCTTCCGGCGCCAGGCCGAGCGACAGGCGGGCGGCCTTCAGAGCCTCGCCGACGTGGCCGCTCTGGGCAAGGACGATTTTGACCGGACGAAGCGCCGCGAGATGATCCCCGACCAGATTATCACCGGGCGGCGCGCCCACTACAGGAACATCCACGACCTGGTTGGGATCGTTGTCGTCCGCGATGCCGCCAGTGTCCAATGGCATAGCCAACCACTATCCTCGCCGCGCGAACCAAGCCTTAAGATTACCTAGCGGCACGATTCATCGTTAGCAGAGTAAATTCATGATTTCAACGGCCTAGACCGAGACCGCGATCTTTCGCGCCAGGGCTTCGATTTCTCCGCGGACCGATCCCGCCGAGCTGGTCAGCAGAGTCTTGATTCCACGGGCCGCCGCGCCACGATCACAGGACAGCACCATGCGCTTCACCGGCCCGACACCGGCCGGCGGCATCGACAGCCGATCGAATCCCAGCCCGATCAGCGCGAACGCCTCAAGGGGCCGGCCGGCGATTTCCCCGCACACCGAAACCGGGGTGCCGCTGTCAGCGCAGGCGTCGCGGATGGTTTTCAGGGCCCGCAGCGCCGGCGGCGACAGGGGATCGTAGCGCTCGGACACGCGAGGGTTTCCGCGGTCGGCCGCGAACAGATACTGCATCAGATCGTTGGTCCCGACCGACACGAAATCGGTCAGTGGCAGCAGCGCGTCCAGATGCCAGATCAGCGACGGCGCCTCAATCATCGCCCCGACCTCGAGACGACTGGGGGCTGGGCGGCCCCGGCGGGCCGCCCAGGACACCTCGCGGTCGACCAGCGCGCGGGCGGCGCGAAATTCGTCGACACTGGCGACTAGGGGGAACATCACGCTGAGCGGACGGCCGGCCATCGCCGCGATCAGCGCCCGCAGCTGCATGCGAAGCAGCGCCGGGCGATCGAGCCCCATGCGGACGGCGCGCCAGCCCAGCGCCGGATTGTCCTCACGCTCGGCCTGCAGATAAGGCAGCACCTTATCGCCGCCGAGATCGAGGGTGCGGAAAATCACCGGCAGGCCGCCGGCCGCGTCCATGACCTTGGCGTAGAGGTCGGTCTGGGCGCTTAACCGCGGCAGGTCTTCCGCCACCATGAACTGGAATTCGGTGCGGAACAGGCCGATCCCCTCGGCGCCTGTCTCCGGAAGGGTTTCGAGGTCCACCGCCAGGCCGGCGTTCATCAACAGGGTGATCTTGTCGCCGTCCTGGGTGAAGGCCGGCGTATCGCGCAACCGGGCGAACTCGGCCCGGCGCTCCGCGCGCACACCGATTCGCGCAGTCACGGCGCTGACCACATCCGGACGCGGCCGCAGATAGGCCTCGCCGGTCTCGGCGTCGACGATCACCGGATCGCCCTCGTTGACCCGGTCCCTGAGCCCCACCAGTCGCCCGACGCAGGGGATATCCATGGCCCTGGCCACGATGGCCGCGTGGCTGGTAGAGGAGCCTTCCTCCAGCAGCAGACCCTTCAGCTTCGATCGGTCGTATTCGAGCAGTTCGGCGGGGCCGAGGTTGCGCGCCACTAGAATGGCGTTATCCGGCAGCACCCGCGCGACCTCGCCCTCGCCGCTCAGATGCCGCAACAGCCGATCGTTGAGGTCCTCGAGATCGTGCAATCGTTCGCGCAGATAGGGGTCGCGCGCCTGACCGATGCCGGCCCGGTGTTCAGAACGCACCCGTTCCACCGCCGCCTCGGCGGTCAGGCCTGAATGCACCGCGTCGTGCAGGGAGAGGTTCCAGCTGCGGCTATGAGCCAGCATCCGGTAGGTTTCGAGCACGTCATAGGAAGCGCCAAGGATGCCCTCGTGACCTTCCAGCATGGCGTCGATCTGGGTCCGCAGCCCCTCGATGGCGCCGGTGAGCCGGGTCTCTTCGGCCGGCACGTCGTCCGATAGCAGCCGGCCAACGGCGACGGGCGGTTCGTGGAGCACGGCCACGCCAAAAGCCAGGCCGTCGGCGAACTTGGTTCCCTTGAGCCGCTCCGAACGCTTCGGAGCGATCTCGACGTCCTTCAATTCCTCACGGGACAGCACGTCTCCGGCAGCGACCATCTCCGCCAGCACCATGGCGATGATCTGCAGGTCCTCGGTGTCGTCCTCGGCATAGATTCGGCTGGTGCGGTTCTGCACCACCAGAACGCCGATGGTCCTGCCGCCCCGCAACAGCGGCACGCCTAGGAAGGCGTGGAACGGGTCTTCGCCGGTTTCGGGGCGATAGGAAAAGGCGGGATGGGTCGGGGCGTTGGAGAGATTGAGCGGCCGCCCCAGGCGCATGATCTCGCCGATCAGGCCTTCGCCGGGCCGCATCCGGGTGACATGCACCGCCTCGGGGTCGAGGCCTTCGGTGGCAAACAGTTCCATCTCGCCGCTGGCCCGGCGCAGATAGATCGAACAGACTTCGGCGACCATCGACGCGGCGATGGTTCGGACTACCGCCGTCAGCTTGGCCTGGGCCGGAATGGTTCCGGCCATGGCTTCGCGAATCTGCTTCAGCAGCGTTCGAGGGCCACGAATGGGGAGGGCTGGCGCCGGCATGCGTGGTCCTGAAATCCCCTCCCCAAAACGCACTCGAATTGCGTGGCGGCGCCTATAGCAGCTTTGTTACGCAAAACATGCCGGCGCGTTACATTCTCGTCCCATTTCGAGTTTGCGCCAAAAACATGGGCATGTGCAATTGGACCAAAAGCCCTTCGCGACCTGTGAAGCTGGGGGGCCAAGGGGGCGAACACGATGATCCGGCGACTTCGACTGTTTGGCCTGGGCTGGGCCCTGGTCCTGCTGGGCGGTCTTCTGGCCCATCTGGTCCAGACTAGCGGTGGCGTGACTGTTTCCGATGTTCGCTGGACCGGCGGGGCGGGCGAACCCATGGCCGCCCTGCTCTATGCGCCGGCCACCGCGACGCCTCTGACACGCGCGCCCGCCATCCTGATCAGCCACGGCTATATCAACACCCGGGAGATGCAGAGCCCGTTCGCCATCGAACTGGCCCGGCGCGGCTTCGTGGTTCTGGCCATGGACATGGCCGGCCATGGCTACAGCGGCGGCGCGGTCGGCGATCATGACGGCGGCGGGCCGGCCGCCCTCGCCTATCTGCGCGCCCTGCCGTTCGTCGACCCCGCCAATATTGGCCTGGAGGGCCACAGCATGGGCGGCGTGCCGATGGTCGGCGCGGCGCTGGCCCAGCCGGACGGCTATCGATCAATGGTGCTGGAGGGCTCCACGCCCCCCGATCTGGGGCAACTCGGCGCGGGATCGCCGGCGTTCCCGCGCAATCTGGAAATCGTGTTCGGACAGTACGACGAGTTCGCGCCGCTGATGTGGCATGAGCCCGAGGGCTCGGGAATCGGCGCGTCGGCGAAGATCAAGGCCCTGTTCGGCGCCCTTGATCCCGTCGCCGCGGGGGCCCTTCACGGATCGATCGCGGCCGGTACGGCCCGCCTGTTGATCAATCCACCAATCACTCATCCCATCGAGCACTTCAGCGCCGCTGGCGTCGGCGCGGCGGTGGACTGGTTCCAGCGCACCCTGACCGGCGAAGCCAAGCCAAGGCCCGCCGGCGACCAGATCTGGCTCTGGAAGGAGATCGGCACCCTGATCGCCCTGATCGGGTTCGTGGCCGTGGTTCTGGGCGCCTTCGATGGGCTGCTGGCGACGCCGGTGTTCGCCAGGCTGCGCTCGCCATCGTCAGGACACGCCCCGCCGCCGCGTGGCCGCTTCGGCTGGTGGCTGGCTTTCGTGCTGACCGGCGCGATCCCCGCCGTCAGCTTTTATCCGCTGATGGGCCTGGGCTTCGCCTTCCTGCCATCGCAATTGTTTCCGGAATGGGTGACCAACCAGCTGCTGGTCTGGGCGCTCGCCAACGCCGCGATCAGCGGCGTGCTGCTGCTGATCGGCGTCCGGCGCAAGTTGGCGTTCCGAGACCCCTGGCTGATCTCCATCCTGATGGCGATTCTCGCCGCCGCCGCCGGCTATGCCGCCCTGGCCCTGGCCGACGCGCTGTTCAAGGTGGATTTCCGGTTCTGGGTGGTGGGGCTGAAACTGCTGGACGCGCGTCATGCCCTGTATTTCCTGGCCTATCTGCCGCTGTTCTCGGCGGCGTTCCTGGTGATGATGCGGGCGCTGCACGCCAATCTGGCCTCCCGCGATCAGGGGGCCGTTCGGGAATATCTGACCGCCGCCCTGGCCATGTCGCTGGGCGTCATCGTGCTGCTGTCGATCCAATATGCCTGGCTGTTCACCACCGGCCGGCTATTCAGTCCCCCCGAGGCGCTGAACACCATCATCGCCATCCAGTTCGTCCCGGTTCTGGCGACCGTCGGCCTGATCGGCGCCTTCACCTATCGGCGGACCGGCGGCTATGTCGCCGGCGCGGTGCTCTGCGGCATTCTGGTGACTTGGTATGTGGTGGCGGGCACGGCCACCCATTGGCGCCCGGGCTGGAGCATCCCGCACAACGCCGGCCTCTATCCGGCCAGGCCGGTGGCGGGCGCGGCCAAGACCCCTTAGACATCGCGCGATGGAACCGATCGCCGATGGCCTGAGCACGCCCGCGCGGAGCTGGGCGGTGGCGTCGATCGCCCTGGCCATCGGCATGACAGTGCTGGACAGCTCGATCGCCAACGTGGCGCTGCCGGTGATCGCGCGGGAGTTCGGCGCCCGGCCGGCGGAATCGATCTGGATCGTCAACGCCTATCAACTGGCCATCGTGGTCTCGCTGCTGCCCCTGGCCTCGCTGGGCGAGATCATCGGCTTTCGGTGGATCTATGTGGCCGGCCTGACCCTGTTCACCATCGCCTCCCTGGCCTGCGCCCTGTCGCCCAACCTGGGTTTGCTGACCGCCGCCCGGGCGCTGCAGGGCTTCGGGGCCGCGGGGGTGATGAGCATGAACGGGGGCCTGCTGCGTCTGATCTGGCCCAATCATCTGCTGGGGCGCGGCATCGGGTTGAACGCCATGGTGGTGTCGCTGGCCGCGGCCACGGGGCCGACCGTGGCGGCGGCGATCCTGGCGCTGGGACCCTGGCCGTGGCTGTTCGCGGTCAACATTCCCGTCGGCCTGGCCGCCCTGGCCCTGGCGGCCCGGGCCCTGCCGGCCAATCCGCTGTCGAGCCGGCCGTTCGACGCCATCAGCGCCCTGCTCAACGGCCTGACGTTCGGTCTGGTGATTACCGGTATCGACGTCATGACGCGCACGGCCGCCAAGCTGTCGGGCGCGGTGGAACTGGGCCTGGGCCTGCTGTTCGGGACCATCCTGGCGCGGCGTGAGTGGCCCCGCCCCCGGCCCCTGGTTCCATTCGACCTGCTGCGCATCAGGCTGTTCGCGCTGTCGATCGCCACCTCGATCGCCGCCTTCGCCGCCCAGACCCTGGCGATCGTCTCTCTGCCCTTCCATTTCGAATTGACCCTGCACCGCTCGCAGGTCGCCACCGGCCTGCTGCTGACGCCCTGGCCGGCGGCGGTGGCGGTTATGGCCCCACTGGCGGGCTGGCTGTCGGACAAGGTGGAGGCAGGGCTGCTCTGCGCTATCGGATTGGCGGCGATGGCGGTCGGCCTGGCCGCCCTGGCCGTGACGCCACCCGCCGCGAGCGACCTCGACATCGTCTGGCGCATGGCGCTGTGCGGCGCTGGCTTTGGCCTGTTCCAGGCGCCCAACAACCGGATGATGCTGACCGCCGCGCCACGCGAGCGAGCGGGCGCCGCCGGCGGCATGCTGGGAACCGCCCGCCTGACCGGCCAGACCCTGGGCGCGGTGCTGACGGCGACGCTGTTCGAAATGTTCCAGACCCGGGGCGAGACCCTTGCGCTGGAGGCGGCGGCGGGTTTCGCGCTGGTGTCGGCGGGGGTGAGTTTGCTGAGGCGAGGCGGGACTGGCGAGTCTGGCGTGCAGACTGTTGCCGATGGCTAGCTCGGAGCAGAATGAGGTTGGTTTGCGAAATGGCCGAGCGGCCTCGACCACCAGGCCACGCGCAGGCCTACGGCTCGGCGGGCTCCTGAACCTCGGCTCTGCCGGTGTGCTTGTCGTAGAGGCAGAGCATTTTTGCGCGGCGACCGGTCATGTGTTTCCGCGGGTAGACGCCGGACACCATGGCTACAACGTGGGCCTCGAAATACGGCCAGTAGTCGGTGACCTTGGCCGAGACCAGGCCGCTTTGATGACGGCAGGCCTCCACTACGCGAGGCTTCAACTGGGCCCACGACTGCGCGGTAGAAGCAAGAACCGGGACGGAGCCGGAAGCGCCAATAACCACGCCAAGCATCAGCGCCGTCCGCACGAGCTTCTCGGTGATCACTGTCCTTCGAGGCGCGCCGGGGCGGCCTGGCGCCCCCTTGAGGCTGCGCAGGCGCTGTCGCGGCGCCCGCGGGTCCCGAGAGTATGAAAAGCGCAGAGATCGCGCCTCTGATCCGCGCATGCGTTCCGCAGCCTCCCGAGCCCACGAACTCAGCTTAGGACCCTCCGGACCCAGAAAACAAGCGTAGTGGGTCTGGTGACCAGCTCACTTGGCGCATAGGCTAAGATTTACAGCGAGCCAATCAGCCGATCCATTTGGAGGACGTGCATGGCCAGGACGTTCCGCATCCTCGCCGCCCTGGCCGTCTGGACTGGCCTTCTACTGCAGTACTGGCTCCTGGCGAGGGGCAGCGGCGGTGAAGAACTGATCTACAGAACGATCAATTTCTTCAGCTATTTCACCATCCTCAGCAACCTGTTCTGCGCGGTGTGCCTGACCGCGCCCAAGGCAACCGAACATCCGGCTCTGCGCGCCGGCGTGGCGATCTACATCAGCGTCACCGGCGCCATCTATGCGCTTATCCTGAGAGACCTCTGGGCGCCCACGGGCCTACAGTGGGTCGCCGACACCCTCCTGCACTACGCGACCCCGGCGCTGTTCCTGATCGACTGGACCCTGCTGTCGCGGAAGGGCGCGCTGAATTGGCGCTCGGCCCTGGTCTGGCTTGCCTTCCCGCTGCTCTATGCGGTCTGGACGTTAGCGCACGGTGCATGGTCAGGTTTCTGGCCCTATCCGTTCGTGGACGCCAGCAAGCTCGGCATGACGCGCGTGCTGCTCAACATGGCCGGCCTGACTCTTCTATTCTTCGGACTGGGTTTGGTGTTCGTGCTGATCGATCACCTCATCGGACGGCGACGGCGAGTTTAGGGCGCTTTGCAGAAGCCAGGCGCGTCCGAGCCAATGATGTCGCATCCCCGCCTGATCTCCGACTGGATCAAGGCGCAGTCGTTGTCTGCATTGCAGGGCGGGTGCGTCGCCGGCGACACCTTCAGGCACTGATCGACCAGGAGCCGGGCGGCGGGCAGCCCGCGCTCCTCCCGGCAGGAAGGCGGTCCAGTGGCCGAGGGGACGGAGGTCGCCTTGGCGACCTCACACGGCTGCGCCGACATGCGCCCACGCGCGAAGCTCACACGACGCTTGTCGGAGCGGGTGAAGGTCAGGCGACCGTCGGTATAGATGCGCGCGGGTCTTGGATCCGATGTTCTGGGCAGGCGCGCCAGGACCAACTGCTTGCCATCGGCGAGTCGCACCCGCGCCTCAAGCCGGTCGAATGTCACTTTGAAGCGCTCATCCCCACACCTGAGTTCGAGAGGCGTGGCCGACGAAGCCACAGTGAGCGCGAGCGCGAGCGCCATGTACGAAACCAGTGACCAGGCCATCCCAGCTTCTCCCGTTGAGCTGTCGAAATTAGAGCGATCTTCACGTCAGGTGTAGCCATCCAGACGCACAATCATGCGTTCGGCTTCCGCTCGATCAATGATCTGGAACGTCTGACGATCCGCGTCGTAGGCGTGCATCTCGCCGGTCTCGATGTCGAACCACCAGCCGCTCAGGGCAAGTTCGCCCGCCGTCACTCTTTCTTCGACGATCGGATAGGACAGCAGATGCTCAAGCTGTGTCAGAACATTCAGCTGAGAGAGTTGGTCGTGTGGCGCCAAGCTCGGATCAAGGGGTCCGTCGTGGCTCAGCCGGATGGCAGTCGTTCTTGCGTGGCCGAGCCACTGAGCCAAGTTGGGGGCCTCCGGCGAGGCTTTGGGACTAAGGACGGCCTTCATAGCACCGCACTCGGAATGACCGCAAACCACGATGTGACGCACGTTGAGAGCGAGGAGGGCGTATTCGATCGCACTCGCCTCCGAGACATCGCCACTCGAACGGCCCTTCGCCTTCGCCGGCGGTATCAGGTTGCCAACGTTGCGCATGACGAAAAGCTCGCCGGGCTCGGTCGAAGCGAGCAAATTTGGGACGACGCGGCTATCCGAACAGGTGATGAACAGCGCGTCCGGCGTCTGCGCAAAGGCGAGGTCGCGGAAGCGCGCCGCATATTCAGGCAAGAGCCTCTCTCGAAACTCGACAATGCCCCAGATCAGCTTGCGCATTGCGCCTCTCTTTTCGATTTCAGAAGACGCCCGCGCCCCGCGACGGTTCTCCCAATCCGACGGCGCAAACTTGAAGCGTCGCCGGCGCCCCCCTAAAGCCGATCCAACCCGTACGCCGCGTGCAGCGCCCGCACCGCCAGCTCGGTATAGGCGGCGTCGATCAGCACGCTGATCTTGATCTCGGAGGTGGAGATCACCTGGATGTTGACGCCCTTGTCGGCCAGGGCGCCGAACATGGTCTTGGCGACGCCGGCGTGGCTGCGCATGCCGACCCCGATCACCGACACCTTGGCGACATCCTCGTCGACCGCCACCTCGGCAAAGCCGATTTCGGCCTGGGCGGCGCGGACCAGTTCGACCGCGCGGGCGGCGTCGCGCTTGCCGACCGTGAACTCCATGTTGGCGGCGCCCTCGCTGCGGGCGTGGCTCTGGACGATCATATCGACATTGACGTTGGCGTCGGCCAGGCGGCCGAAGATCTCACGCGACACACCCGGATGATCGGGCAGGCCGTAGAGGCTGATCTTGGCCTCGTCCCGGCTGAAGGCGACGCCACTGACGATACGTTTTTCCACGATTTCCTCCTCGTCGCACACGATGGTGCCCTGGCCGTCGGTCTCTCCGGGTTCCGAGAAGCTGGACAGCACCCTTAACGGCACATTGTGCGCCATGGCCATCTCCACCGAACGCGTATGCAACACCTTGGCGCCGAGCGACGCCATCTCCAGCATCTCCTCATAGCTGATCCGCGCCAGGCGGCGGGCCTTGGATTCGATGCGCGGGTCGGTGGTGTAGACCCCGTCGACGTCGGTATAGATGTCGCAACAGGCCGCGCCGACGACGGCGGCGATCGCCACGGCGGTGGTGTCCGAGCCGCCCCGGCCAAGCGTCGCGAGCCGTCCGTCGCGGGTGACGCCCTGGAACCCAGCGATCACCGCCACCTCGCCGGCGTCCATGGCGGCGACCAGTTTCTCCGATGGGATCTCGTCGATGCGCGCCCGACCATGGGCGTCGTCGGTATAGATCGGGATCTGCCAGCCCATCCACGAACGCGCCGGCACGCCCATGTTGCGCAGAACCATGGCCAGCAGGCCGGCCGTGACCTGCTCGCCCGAGGCGACCACGGTGTCATACTCGTCGTCTGACATCGCCAGATTGCCGTGCGCGGCGCCGGCGCCGTCGGTCCAGGCCACCAGTTCGTTGGTCTTGCCGGCCATGGCCGACACCACCACGGCCACGGGCCGGCGGCCAGCCTCGGCGGCGATGATGCGCGCCACGCGGCGAATGCGCTCCAGGTCGGCCACGGAAGTGCCGCCAAACTTCATCACCAGACGAGACAAGCCGCGCTCCCTCCGAAGGGCGCGCTTCTAGCGAAATGGGCGGGATCGGACAACTACCCTTGACAACCTACTAACAACCTATCCAAAACCTATCAAGCGATCAGGGAGACGAACGTGCAGCACCGGATGGTTGATAGCCCCCAGGCGGAAGCAGGCACATCATGGTTGGAAAACGCCAACATGACGGTCTCGGACAAGATCAGGGTCCTCGATAGAGAGGGTTATACGCGCGCCGAAATCAGCCGTATGCTCAGCAAGCGCTACCAACACGTTCGCAATGTTCTCGAGGGCGACAAGGTGCGCGGAGGCGAATCGGCGCCGTTGAAATCCACCCCGGCCAAATCCGAAGCGGCGGACGAAGTCCGGCCGCAGACTGGCGGGGTATTCCGGTTGCGGATCGATGTGGACGGCCGCGTGGTCTTACCGAACGCGGCCTTGCGAGCGCTTCGCGTGAAGCCTGGTGATGCGCTGGTCGGCCGTCTGGGGGCGGAGGGCCTCAACCTGACCAACGTCGTTACTTCGGCGAATTTGGCGCGAACGCTGGCGCGCGAGGTTTTATCGATGCGAGGGGGCCTATCCGATTCGCTGCTCGCGGACCGTCGACAGGAAGTCGAGCGGGAAATCGATGGGTGATGTCGTGATCGACGCCTCCGCCATTCTGGCTTATCTCGGCGACGAGCCGGGATCGGATGCGGTGGAGGACAGGCTCGGCTCAGGCTTGCTGTCAGCGGTCAATCTGACCGAGGTCGTCGGCAAGCTCGTGGAGCGTGGCGCCGGGCCGGAGACGGCGGTGGAGATCGTAGTCGGGCTCGGTTGCGAGATCGTCGCCGTCGATTTCGATCTGGGCGTCAGGGCCGGGACGATGGTCCTCGAAACGCGCGGCCAGGGCCTGTCGCTCGGCGACCGCTCCTGTCTGGCGCTGGCCGAACGCGAGGGGCTTCCGGCCCTGACCGCCGATCGCGCCTGGGACCGGCTTTCCCTGCCGATCGTGGTCACCCTGATCCGTTGACGCACGCGCGCGGCTGGTCCAGCAATCGGACATGTCGATTGAAGTCACCTGGCGCTCCAGCATCGATCCGGCCGACGTGGCCCGGTTCTCGGCCATCGCCGCCGAATGGTGGAATCCGCGGGGGAAGTTCGCGCCGCTGCATCGGTTCAATCCGGTCAGGCTGTCGTTCATCCGCGAACGGGCGCTGGCGCATTTCGACCGCGACGGACGGGCGCGGGCGCCGTTCGGGGGCCTTCGGCTGTTGGATATCGGTTGCGGCGGCGGGCTGCTGTGCGAGCCGATGGCGCGGCTGGGGTTCGCGGTCACCGGCGTCGACGCCTCGGAGCGCAATGTCGCCGTCGCCCGAACGCATGCCGACGAGATGGGCCTGGATGTGGACTACCGGGCCGGCACGGCGGAGGCGCTGCTGGCGGCCGGCGAGCCGGGGTTCGATGTGATCCTCAACATGGAGGTGATCGAGCATGTGACCGATCCAGGCGCATTCCTGGGCGATTGCGCCCGGTTGCTGAAACCCGGCGGCCTGATGATCCTGGCCACCCTCAACCGCACCTTGGCTTCCCTTGCCCTGGCCAAGGTGGGGGCGGAATATGTGCTGGGGTGGCTGCCGCGCGGCACACACGACTGGCGCAAATTTCTCAAGCCGGGGGAAATCAAGGGGTTTCTAACCGGGGAGGGCCTGCGGGTGCACGGCCCGTTCGGCGTCGTGTTCGAGCCCCTGTCGGGCCGCTGGTCGCTAGGGAGCGATACGCGGGTCAACTATCTGATGACGATCACCAGACCCTAGTTGACCTCGGTCTTCTTTGGCGGTTCGGGCGGCAACGGGGCGATCGGGACGCCGTCGGCCACCAGCGCCTTGACCTCGGCCGGGGAGGCCTCGCCGTAGATGCCGCGTTCTTCGGCCTTGCCTTGATGGATGGCGCGGGCCTCATTGGCGAACTTGTCGCCGACATAGTCGAAATTAGTTTCCACATGCGCCCGCACGCGGCTCATCGCCTCGGCCATCATGGTGCGCATCACGGCCGGATTGTCGGCGACGTCACGCTTTTTGGCGCCCGAGAGAGCGGGGGCCATGATCTGTTTGCGAACCTCGCGGGTGTCGCAGACCGGACAGCTCAGCAGCCCGCGACCGGCCTGATCGTCATAGTCGCCCGAGGCGCTGAACCAGCCCTCGAATTCATGACCGGCCCCGCAGGCCAGGGCGTAGCGGATCATGGGCCGGTGAACGCGCGGGCGTTTTCGAGCGCGGGTATGGCTGAGCGGGCCTTGGCCACGGCGGCCAGATCGAGATCGGCCAGCACCACGCCCGGTTCGTCGTGGTCGGCCTTACCCAGAATGTCTCCCCACGGCCCGATGGCCACCGAATGTCCCCAGGTGGAACGGCCATCCTCATGCGTCCCGCCCTGGGCGGCGGCGAGCACGAACGAACCGGTCTCGATCGCCCTGGCGCGAAGCAGGGTCTCCCAGTGCGCCTCGCCGGTCGGGCGGGTGAACGCCGCCGGCACCGTCAGCACCTGGGCGCCGGCGCGGGCCAGGGCGGCGTGCAGGGTTGGGAACCGCACGTCGTAGCAGATGGTCAGGCCGAGCATGACGCCGTCGGCCATGGCGGTTACAGCGGTGTCGCCGGCCTCGTAGGCGCTGGATTCCCGGTGCCGTTCACCCGTTGGCAAGTCGACATCGAACATATGGATCTTGTCATAGGTGGCCGCGACTCCGCCATCCGGACGGACGAGAATCGAACGGTTGGCGGCCTTGCCGTCGTCCCGCCGAACCAGGGCCGAGCCGATCAACAGCCAGATGGAGAGCTCCGCCGCGAGGGCGCGGAAGCCGCCCACCGCCGCGTCATCGTCAAGCGACGTCAGAGCCGCGAACAGGCGCGTCCGATCGCGCTGCAGGATGTTGCTGCACTCGGGCGTCACAACCAGCGTCGCGCCAGCGGCGGCGGCCTGCCTGATCAGCGGCGTGGTATGGGCCAGCGCCGCCAGCTGGGTCGCCGGCGTGCACGTCTGGACGAGACCGACTTTCAGCATCAGGCGTTCAGCATGGCGTCGAACTTGCCGGCTCCCTCAAGCGCCATCAGCTCGTCACAACCACCGATATGCGCGCCGCCGACGAAGATCTGGGGAAAGGTGCTGCGCCCGGAGGAACGCGCGATCATCTCCTGGCGCTTGGCCGGATCGAACCCGGCTTCGATCTCGGTGAACTCCAGGCCTTTCTGGCGAAGGAGCCCGATGGCCCTGGAGCAGAAGCCACAGAACGGGCGCGTATAGATTTCAATGGGCGGCATGATGGTTCCAACAGATCATCGCGTGAACTCTGACTCGGTCATATGGTCGCTCGCGTCAATTGTTTAACCCGCGCGATCACGGCCACATTGACGCGCGCCGCGCCCGCCGCCTTCAGGGCCAGGGCGCAGCCCTCCAGGGTGGAGCCGGTGGTCAGGACATCGTCGATCAGCAGAAACCGTCGTCCGCACACGCGTTTGCGCCAGGCCGGCGCGACCTCGAAAGCGCCGGCTACGTTCAGGCGCCGGCCATCCGCGGCCAATCCGGCCTGGGACGCGGTTCCGCGCCGCCGGACGAGCGCGTCGGGGAAGTAGGCGGCGCCAGCCCCACGCGCGAGCGGCCGGGCGATCTCCGCGGCCTGATTGTAGCGGCGCCCGAGAAGCCGCCAGCGGTGAAGCGGCACCGGCGCGACGGCGTCGACATTGGGCAGCAGATCCGCGGCGGCCCGGGCGATCCAGCGGGTGAACAGGCCGCACAGGTCGGTGCGGTCGGCGTGTTTCAATTTCAGTATGAGGTCCCGCGAATGGTCGTCATACAGGCAGGCCGCCCGGGCGCTGTCGAAGGCCGGCGGCCGGTCCACGCAACCGCCGCACCGAGCGCCGGGACCGAGGTCATAGTCGAGCGGGGCGCCGCAGCCGTCGCAGAACGGCGCGTCGATGAAGGCGATGCGCGACCAGGCGCTGGGCGTAAGGCCACGCCATTGCACGGCGTGCGCGCCGACCGCCTGTTCATCGAGCGCCCGAGGCGGCAGCAGCAGATCGAGCGCGCCCAGACCGGCCCGCCGAACGGCTGGAGGCAGTCGCAAATCCACCGGCTCGCCCTCTCGTAATCGTTATCGTATTTGCAAGCTTTGCATATCGCGAGGTTTAGCGGTAGTGATTTATGCCTCGCCATGACCAACGCGCCCCGAATTTTTGATCGCGTTCTGCACCGTCGGCGGCTGGACCGGGCCGCTCCCGGCTTCAACGTGGCCGAATTCCTGAAACGGCGGGTGGCCGAAGATCTGGTCGAGCGTCTGGACGGCGTCAATCGCCGGTTCGGCGTCGCCCTGGACCTCGGCGCCCGCGACGGGACGTTTCGGCGGGCGCTGTCGGAGAGCCCGGCGGCGGCCAAGGTAGATTTTCTGATCCAGAGCGACCTCAGCGCTCGCATGCTGGCGAATGCCGGCGGCGCGCGCGTGGTCATGGATGAGGAACGCCTGCCCTTCGCGCCGGAAAGCCTGAACCTGATCGTTTCGTCCCTGGCCCTGCATTGGGTGAACGATCTGGTCGGCGCCCTGATCCAGATGCGCCTGGCACTGGTCCCCGACGGGCTGTTCATCGGCGCCATGCTGGGGGGCGCGACCCTGACCGAACTACGCCGCAGCCTGCTGGCCGCCGAGACCGAGATTTCCGGCGGGGCTGGACCCAGGGTCTCGCCGTTCGCCGACGCGCCGGACGGCGGCGCCCTGCTCCAGCGCGCCGGATTCGCGCTGCCGGTGGTCGACACCGACACCGTCACGGTGCGCTATGACCACCCGCTCAAGTTGCTGGCCGACGTTCGCGCCATGGGCGAAACCAGCGTGCTGTTCGATCGGCCGCGCTCGCCTCTGAGCCGGGCCATCCTGAACCGCGCCTGCGAGATCTATCAGCGGGATCATGGCGGGGCGGACGGGCGTGTGCCGGCCACCTTCGAGATCCTCACCCTGACCGGCTGGGCGCCGCACGAGGGTCAGCAAAAGCCGCTGAGGCCAGGTTCGGCTAAAGCGCGCCTGGCCGATGCGCTGGGGGTTGTCGAACGTTCGGCCGGTGATCGCGCCCGCGGCTAGAGTAGGTCGCGGAGCCAGGCTATCAGAGGCGCGTCGGCGGGGGGCATCGGGTAGTCGGCCAGTTTATTGGGCTTTACCCAGGCCAGGGCCTCGTGCTCCCGCGCGGTCACAAACCCCTCCCACCGGCGGCATAGATAGAGCGGCATCAGCAGATGCATGGCCTCATAGGCGTGGCTGGCAAACACAAACGGGGCCAGGCAGGCGTGGGTGACCTTGATACCCAGTTCTTCATCGAGTTCGCGGATCAGGCAGGCCTCGGGCGTTTCGCCGAGCTCGACCTTGCCTCCGGGAAACTCCCACAGTCCGGCCAGGCTTTTGCCCGCCGGCCGCTTGGCGATCAGCACCCGGCCGTCGACATCGATCAGGGCGCAGGCGGCGACGAGCAGGATTTTCGACATGGTTCGACTATAGCGGGCCAGGAGCGGACCAGGAACGGGTCAGCCGCGCCGAAACAGCGCCATGGCTTGACTTTGCGATGGCGAAAGACGATGTGCACGTCATGCCTCGCTATTCGAGGCGTTGTCGGCGCTCCAGTCGCGTGAGGATTGCGTTCATTCGCGGTCCAACCTGTTGAGCGCCCATAGAGCCTTTAGCTGATCGCCCGGCCACGCGGGGTGCTCCCAACATAAACCTCGCCCCTGGCGAAGCCCCGCGCAAGGCGCGGCGCTCGTCATGCGTATATGAAAGACTTGTTCTCCGTGACTCACTTCAAAGACCTTGGCCTCGCCAAGCCCCTGCTGACGGCCCTGACCGAGGAGGGCTATACGACGCCCACCCCGATCCAGGCCCTGGCCATCCCCACCGTGCTCGAAGGCCGCGACCTGCTGGGCATCGCCCAGACCGGCACCGGCAAGACCGCCGCCTTCGCCCTGCCGATCCTGCACCGCCTGGCCGCCGACCCCAAGCCCGCACCCCGGCGCGGCTGCCGGGTGCTGGTGTTGAGCCCCACCCGCGAACTGGCCAGCCAGATCGCCGAAAGCTTCCGCACCTACGGCCGCCACATGGGCCTGTCGGTGGCGGTGGTGTTCGGCGGCGTCAAATACGGACCCCAGGTCCGCGCCCTGGCCGGCGGAGTCGACATCCTCGTCGCCACGCCCGGCCGGCTGATCGACCACATCAATGAAAAGGTCGCCAACCTGGGCGGCGTCGAAGTTCTGGTGCTCGACGAGGCCGACCAGATGCTTGACCTTGGCTTCCTGCCGCCGATCCGCCGGATCGTCGCCACCCTGCCGAAGAAGCGCCAGAACCTGTTCTTCTCGGCCACCATGCCGACCGAGATCGGCAAGCTGGCCGCCGAACTGCTGGTCAATCCCGCCCAGGCTTCGGTGGCCCCGGCGGCCACCACCGTCACCCGCATCACCCAGCAGATCCTGTTCGTCGAGACCGACCGCAAGCGTCAGCTGCTGGCCGAACTATTCGAGGATGCGAAGATGGACCGGGCGCTGATCTTCACCCGCACCAAGCGCGGCGCCGATCGGGTGGCGAAATATCTCGACGGGGCCGGCGTCAAGGCCGACTCGATCCATGGCGACAAGTCGCAAGGCCAGCGTGAGCGGGCCCTGGCGGCGTTCAAGGCCGGCTCGGTCCGCGCCCTGGTAGCCACCGACATCGCCGCGCGCGGCATCGACGTGGACGCGGTCAGTCACGTGGTCAATTTCGACCTGCCCAATGTTCCGGAATCCTATGTGCACCGGATCGGGCGAACCGCCCGGGCCGGCGCCGGCGGCGCGGCGATCAGCCTAGTGGCCGACGACGAACGCGGCCTGCTGAAGGATATCCAGAAGGTCACCCGTCAAACCATCCCATCGTTCGATCGCCGGAATGACCGCGCGCTCGGCGCCCTGGCGGCGGTGGAAAAGACGAGCATGCCGGAGAAAGCCCACGCCCCCCGCCCGGCCCAGGGTCGCGGCGGTGGTGGTCAGGGCGGCGGATCGCGCGGCCGTCGTGGCGGCGGAGGCGGCGGACGTCCGAGCCAAGGGTCGGGCGGACACAGCAACCAAGCTCGTCCGGCGGCCGGACCTCGCCAGATCGCCTCGACCAAGCCGGCCGCCCGCTGGAACCCGGTGGACTGAAAGGCCCGGCCCGCGGCGCCCTGGGTTCAGGTGGCGCCTGGGCTCAGGGAGTCAGGCCGAACACCGTGACCGAGAGATAACCGGGCGCATAGACCCGACCATTGGCTTCCATGGGCGTGAGGAAGGGGTTGGGATCACCCGCGTTCGACCAGCCGCCGATCGAGGAGTGAAAGATCGGCGCGCCCAGGGTGTCGGCGGCGTAGGCTTCCAGTTCCATCGGGATCGACCGGCGGATCAGCCAGACCACGCCGGTTCCGGCGGCGGAGCCATTCGACGAAACGATTGGCTGGGACCCGCCATAGCCGGCGCCGGTGGTCCCCTGCGCGGCGAGCTTGAGGGAGGGCGCCACGGCCGGAGCGCAGAAGGCGCGCAGGACATCGCCATTGATCTGGTAGAACACGGTAGGACCGGCCGGACCGTCAAAGTAGGCCGGACCACCCCATACGCCGGACCCATAGCTGATCCGGCGGGCCTGCACGACGGGCGCGGCGGTCATCGCCTGGCGCACCATGTACATCACGGGATCCTTGCCCATGGCGATAGCCACTGGCGGCGCTGTCTGGCCGGCCAAGGACGGCAGCAGCATGACCCCGCCCGACCCAAAGTCGACGTCACCACTGTTGAGGGCGTTGTAGTTGGGCGCCACATAGCGGCCGAGCGGCGGAGTGTTCAGATTTGGGCCAAGCTTCAGAATGCTCTCGCCATAGTCCATCTGTTTTGAACTATAGTCGCCGTTACCTGTAACGACGAACAGATTGCCGGCGGCATCTATGGCCGGGGCGAAACCGGTCATCCAGACGCTCGCCAGTTCATAGCCGCGCGGAGTCTGTATGGTATGGAAGCTGTTCTTCAACGCCAAGCTTTCGCCGTCGTAGCGGAGGACCCAGCCAGAAATCGCATAGGCGTTGTTGTCGCAATGCGAACCAATGGAGACGTAGATCGAGCCATTCCGGTAGGCGAGCCCGGCGCGGCTCCACTGATTCTGGGGATCGAAGCGCAAAGTAGCGCCCGTTTGGAGTTGCGCCGTCGGGGTAATCTCGGTCGGCGGCCGAAGATCGGCCCCGGTCCCCAGGTCGAGCGCGTGCAGGTGAGTATGGAACTCATAGGATGACGGCTCCGTGGCGGAGACGACATAGATCGTCGCCGCGCCGGCCCCGCCACGCACGATGACCGGTGTGCTGGAGATGCCGTATTCCGGCTGCACGTCGCCGCAGCCGACGTCGTTCGAGCTTTGCGGCGCGCCGAGGCTGACCTTCCAGAGCTGGGCGTAGCTTCGAGCGTCGAAGGCGTAAACGCTGTCGTGGCCGGTGGCGATGATCAGGACATCGCGCGTAGCGCCATCCGGCATGGTAAAGTTGCTGACCAGCAGCGGCTGGGCGAACACGTTTCCATCGACGCCAAGGGTGGCCAGGACTCCGAACCGGCCGGACGCCACGGTCGCCGCCGTCAGGTCGGTCTCGGTCGGATTCCAACCGGTCCGATTGTCGTCGTAGTGGTAGGTGGTCACATCGGTGGCGGCCCCGCCATAGAGGCTGGCGAGACCCGCGTGGGCGGCCGCCATGGGGAACGCCGGCGGAAGGCGGCTGATGGGCGCCGCATGGGCTGGCCGATGGGGCTTCAAGGTCTGGGGCCGGCCGTTGGGAACTCCGGCGGGAACTCCGGGCGCGATCTGGGCGGTGGCCATCCCCGCTAGCAGGACCAGACAGGCCGCAGCGAGCCCGGCCTTCATTCCGCGTATCGAGTCCGACATGCCCATCCTCACGATGATTGAAAAAATGCAGGTGCGCGCCATCAAACCGTGACGGCGCGGGCTCCGCGTCGCCGGCGAGCCGAGAGGCCCAGGGCGCCTAGGCCGACGATCATCAAGGCCCAGGCGTCCGGCTCCGGAACCGCGGCGACCACGCCGAGGCCTCCAGCGACCGACTTCACGGGGTTGAACGACACATTGGCCAGGAGGGCGAACGGCGGGTCCGCCGGACTACCCGAGGCGAGGAATGAGAGGGTTTCCGCGGCGGCTCCGGCCACGAAGGTAAAAGATCCATGGCTCCAGGCGGTGGAGCTCTGGCTGAGATTGGTGACCGTTGGGGTGCATTGCGCGGCGCCGCCGAGGCTGACGCACCAGTTCTGCTGGGTATCACCGAGGAAGCCCGCCTGCTGGGCGAACGCATAGTCGAAGTTGACCTTATAGGTTCCTCCCACCGTAAGGCGGGTAAGATCCTGGCTGATCGGCACGACCTGGAAGGCGCCGTCCTGGGCGACGAAATAGGCCGCCTGCCGCGGCGGAGCCGACAGGGCCTTCGGGCCGCCGTTGTTCTTCCCCCACAATTCATTGTCGCCGTACTGACCGTTGGTACAGCAGATGTCGGCCTGACCTGTGGCGTAGATGAAGGTGTAGCCCGGCGCGCCAGAGAGATACCACCCGTCGGCGGCGGTATTGAAGTTGATCTGGCCGACGCCGCCGTTGGAAGCAAAATTGCCGTTGACGAGCTTGCCGGCGGTCATGGGAATAACCGGCTTGACCGTCGGCGGGGGTCCCGGGGCCTGCCCCTCGGTGATCGTCACCCCGTCCAAAGCCGCGAAAGCCTGGCCGTTGGTTCCGAAGGCGGCAAAAGACAGCACCTGCGTGGCCGCCGTGGCCTTAAAACTAATCGCCCCGTCGTTGAACCAGCCGGTGAAGCTCTTGCTGGGGTTGGTTCCAAGTGGCGTATATTCGGTCTGCCCGTTGCCCAACTTGACGGCCCAATACAGTTGTGTTGGGCCGAAGGCGCCATACTTCTGTGCGTAGGCGTAGTTGAAGTTAAGCACATAGGTGGCGCCCTTGGTCAGGCCGGTGATGGTCTGCTTCAGCGCGGACGAACCGGCCCCCTGGGCGACAAACCAGCCGCTGCCCGCCGGCGCGTCGGGAATCAGGGTGGCGCCGCCGTTCCCCTCGCCCCACAGATCGTTGGGCCCGTTCGCTCCGGTGGTGACGCCCGCGTCAGCGGTCCCGGTTCCGTAGAGGTAGGTGGCGCCCGGCGCCGCCACCGTCCAGCCGACCAAGGACGTATTGTAGCCGATTTGGCCCGCGCCGTCGTTGTCGGAGAAATCACCGTTCTGGAAGGATTGGGCGTGGCCGATACCGGCGGCAGCGAGCGCCGCTGCGGCGACGAACAAGGCTATCCTCATCAGGCAGACCCCCATCGACCACGCTCAGCAATCGGTCGCTTTTGCGTTAGAGAGGCTCGCCAGAAATGTCAATTACTGTAGAATCGAACGTAGGGTCGAGAACTCAGGTCAGCGGGAATTTAGAGGCGGACTCGGCGGCGCGGTCAGTCCGTGCATTCTTGTCGGCTCCCGGCGATCATCTCGGCGGCTTTTTCGCCGATCATCAGGCAGGCAGCGTTGATGTTGCCGCTGACGATGTCGGGCATGACGCTGGCGTCCGCCACGCGCAGGCGGCGCACACCGATCACGCGCAGGCTCGGATCCACCACCTCGCCGATTCGGCAGGTGCAGGCGTAGTGATACATTGAGGTGGCGAAGTGCAGCGCCATGTCTTCCAGCAGGGCGTCGCTCAGCGCATCACCGGACGCGTGGCCGTGCTTTTCGGCCAGCGTCGGCGAGATGTTGAGCGGACCCGGCTTCCGAGGGCCCGGCCAATTTTCGACAATACTCAACACCCGGCGCATGGCCGCGACCATCACGCTCAGGTCGTGCGGATCGGCGAAATAGTTCATCCGGAGGGCAGGGGGAATTGCCGGGTCAGGGCTCTCAAGGACGATCTCGCCTTCGCTGCGCGGCAGCACCGGGTTTGCGGCCACGAGGATGTTTTCGCGGTCCGGAGCCAGGAGGCCGGCGTCGGCGAAATAGAGGGCGGTGTCGATATTCAGGCCTTCGGAGAACTGCCTTGCGTCGAAGCCGCAGGCGGTGAAGCCGATCTGGACGTCGTGGCTGTGCGGATCGCCAAGGCCCGTGGAATAGAAGGCCAGGGCCTCGACCATGGAGGACGAGGCGAGACCCTCACCGGTGACCTCCCACAGCTCAAGTCGCCGCTTGGCCTCGGACTCGAGGGCGACAGTACCGGCGAGTCCCATGGATAGTCTGATCTCGGCGATGGAAACGCCGGTCCCCGGGGCCGGAAACAGCAGCAGGCATTGGAGATGGTCTTTGAGGCCCTTGCCCACGGCCGGCAGATCGAGGCGACAGACCTCGCCCACGTTTTCCAACTCCCGGCGTGGACCGAGACCCGAAAGCATCAACAGATGCGGCGAGCCGATAGCGCCCGCGCAGAGGATCACTTCCCGTGTCGCGTGGAAGGCGCGTGTTTCTCCGGTTTGCGTCCGATATTCGACGCCGTCGGCGGCCAGGGTCTCGCCTTCGCCGCTCAGCAAAATACGCGTGACCAGAGCGCCGGTGACAACGGTCAGGTTGGGACGCTGTTCGACCTCGCCCTCGACGTAGGCGCGATAAGCGCTCGATCGCCGACCCCGTCGGGTATTAGTCTGAGTACGCGAAGCGACGCCGGCAGGGCCGCCGCGATCGCGGCCATTGTAGTCACCGCGTGGTATGCCGCCGCGTTCGGCGGCCTCAAGGAAGGCCTCGGCCGCGGGGATAAAGGGCGGACGCACGGCCACGCCCATTGGGCCATCGTCGCCGTGGGCCCCGAGGTCGATGCCAGGCTCGTCGCCGGCGTTGAAGTCCTCGATCTTGCGAAAGTAGGGGAGCACTTCGGCGTAGCTCCAACCCACCGCGCCACCCGCCGCCCAGGCATCGAAATCACCGGGATGACCGCGCACGTAGACCATGTAGTTGATCCCCGACCCGCCGCCGAGCATGCGGCCCCGCGCCGAAAGCATGCGTCGACCATGCAATCCAAGCCCCGCCCTCCCCGGGTCGGCCGTTCCCATCCAGTCAGTCTGAGAATCGAGTTGCAGGCTGGCGCAGGCGGCGGGCATAAGCTCGCGTTCGGGTGGCCGATCGCCGGCTTCGATAAGCGCCACTGTGCAGTTCGGGTTCTCGCTCAGCCGCGAGGCGATCACCGCCCCGGAGGTCCCAGCGCCCACGACGATGAAGTCAAACGTTTCAGCCATGACTCCGGGCTAGTCGAGCGCTGAGGCGGCCGCCAGCTTAGGACCGATAATCGCCGTTGATCGCCACATATTGCTTGGTCAGGTCGCAGGTCCACATGGTGGCCGAGGCGTTCCCGACGCCGACGTCCACGCCAACCTCCAGTTCGGCGTTTTTCATGTAGGCGCTCATCGCCGCTTCGGAATAGTCGGCCGCCACCGCTCCGTCCTTCGCGGCCGTCAGGGGGCCGAAAGTGACACCCAGCCGGTGACGGTTCAGAGGCTCGTCCGCCCGCCCGGCGGCCATGACGATGCGGCCCCAGTTGGCGTCCTCGCCGGCGAAGGCGGTCTTGACCAGCGGGCTTTCGGCGATGGTGCGGGCGATCTTGCGCGCCGAAGCCGGGCTCTTGGCCCCGCTGACGGTGATCTTGACGAACTTCGACGCCCCCTCCCCGTCCCGCACCAGCTGCAGCGCCAGGTCGAGCATCACGCCCTCAAGCCGCTCCCGGAACTCCGTCAGTCGGGGATCGCCGGCCTTGGTGATGGTCGGCGCGCCGCTTCGTCCGGTGGCGAACACCAGCAGGGTGTCGTTGGTCGAGCGGTCGCCGTCGACGGTGACGGCGTTGAAAGTCCGGGGCGTCGCCAGCCTGATGATGTCCTGAAGGGCATGGGGCGCGATGGCGGCGTCGGTGGCCACGAAGGCCAGCATGGTGGCCATGTCGGGGGCGATCATGCCCGAGCCCTTGGCGATACCGGCGATCCGGACCCTGACCCCGTCGATATCCGCCTTGGCGCACGCGCCCTTGGGAAAAGTGTCGGTGGTGATGATGGCGCCCGCCGCGCGCGCCCAGCCGTCGGGCGTCAGGCCTTTGGCGATCTCGGGCAGGCGGGACGTGATCCTGGTCTCGTCGAGCAATACGCCGATGACGCCGGTCGAAGCGGCCATCACATCACCACGGCTACAACCCACTGCCTTGGCGGCGGCGGCGGCGACCTTGGCGACGGCGCGGTCACCAGGCTTGCCCGTGAAGGCGTTGGCGCAGCCGGCGTTGACCACCAGCGCGCGAGCCGATCCACCCGCGTGGCCCAGCCGCGCCTTGCACCAGTCCACGGGGGCCGAACCGACCGCGTGATGGGTGAAGACGCCGGCGCAAGTCGTGCCGGGCGCAAAGCGCATCAGCAGCAGATCGTCGCGATCCTGCTTGTAGAAACCGGCGCGGCCGACCGCCAGATCGACGCCGGCGACCGGGGGAATGTCCGGAACAGCGACCGCCAGCGGCGATACGGGCAGCGGCGATACGGGCAGAGTGGAATTGGCGTTCATGGTTCAGACTCATAGCTGACGTGTCGTCAGTCTTGCCATCACTGGAGACCGCGTCCTAGGAGTGGCGGCGGTGAGAGGCGCCTTGGTCGCGAAACGGCGGCCCGTCAAGCCGAGGAGGAAACCAGCGATGAAGTTATTCGACTCCATTGGACCCAACCCGCGGGTCGTAAAGATGTTCATGGCCGAAAAGGGCATCGATCTGCCGCGGCACAAAATCGATCTGCTGGCCGGCGAAAATCGCCAAGCGGCCTATACCAAGGTCAATCCGCACGGCACCACCCCGGCCCTGGAAATCGACGAGGGGGAAATCATCGCCGAGATCACCGCGATCTGCGAATATCTGGAGGAACTGCACCCAGGCCCGGCCCTGATCGGCGAGACGCCGATGCAGCGAGCCCTGACGCGCATGTGGACCCGGCGCATCGATCTGAACATCGTCGAGCCGATGACCAACGGTTTCCGCTATGCCGAAGGTCACGCCATGTTCAAGGACCGCGTTCACTGTATTCCGCAGGCGGCCGCCGACCTCAAGGCCATCGCCCAGGAGAAACTGACCTGGCTCGACGGCCTGATCGAAGGGCGTGAATGGATAGTGGGCGACCGGTTCACCCTGGCCGACGTCCTCCTCTACGCCTTCCTGGATTTCGGGACGCAGGTCGGTCAGGCGCTGAATCCGGCCAATACCAATATCTCCGCATGGTTCGAACGCGTGAAGGCGCGTCCGAGCGCCGCCGCCAGCGCCTAGCCTACTAAAACACCGTTCTTCCAACGATTGGAAGCGGGGGGCATGGCCGACGCGCAGGCGCGTCGCGTTGACACCGCACGGTGCGCTCCCTAAATCTCCGCAGCGCGGACCGCGTGTTTTCTCGAGCCGGCTATGGGCCTTCAAAGGGTCGTGCGCGCCTCGCCACGGCCCGCCTGGATTTTGGCCCTAAACGGACGTTGCCGCATCTCCATGCTCGACCTCAAGAAGCTCTTCGGCTCTTCCAACGACCGCAAGGTCAAGACGATGATGTCCAAGGTGGGAGCGATCACCGCTCTTGAACCGGCGATGTCGGCGCTGTCAGACGATCAACTCCGCGACAAGACTCGCGAGTTCAGGGACCGCCTCGCTGCCGGTGAAGCCTTGGACAGCCTTCAAAACGAGGCCTTCGCCGTGGTCCGCGAGGCCGCCCAGCGGTCTCTGAGCCAAAGACACTATGACGTGCAGCTGGTAGGCGGCATGGTTCTGCATCGCGGCGGCATCGCCGAGATGCGCACCGGCGAGGGCAAGACCCTGGTCGCCACCCTGCCGGTCTATCTGAACGCCCTCGCGGGTAAGGGCGTCCACCTGATCACCGTCAACGACTATCTGGCTAGCCGCGACGCCGAATGGATGGGCCGGGTCTACCGCTTTCTGGGCCTGACAGTCGGGGTGATCGTCAACGGCCTGTCCCAGGCTGAACGCAAGAAGGCCTATCAGTCGGACATCACCTACGGCACCAACAACGAATTCGGCTTCGACTATCTGCGCGACAATCTGGTTTACGACGCCGCCGAGATGGTCCAGCGCGGCCACCATTTCGCGATCGTCGACGAGGTCGACTCCATTCTGATCGATGAAGCGCGCACGCCGCTGATCATTTCGGGCCCTACCGAGGACCGTTCCGAGTTCTATCGGACCATCGACCTGCTGGTGAAGGAGATGATCACTCATCCCGAGACCTTCGAGCACGACGAGAAACAGAAACAGGTTCTGCTTACCGAGCACGGCTCGGAAACCATCGAACAGACCCTCGAGGCGGCGGGCCATCTGGCCGACGGATCGGCGGGCCTCTACGATCCGGCCAACATATCGGTGGTGCATCACGTCAATCAGGCCCTGAGGGCCAATGTGCTCTATCAGCTGGATCGCGACTACATCGTCCGTAACGGCGAGGTGATGCTGATTGACGAATTCACCGGCCGGATGATGCAGGGTCGGCGCCTGTCCGAGGGCTTGCACCAGGGCATCGAGGCCAAGGAAGGCGTCGATATCCAGCCCGAGAACCAGACCCTGGCCTCGGTGACGATCCAGAATTATTTTCGGCTCTACGAAAAACTCTCCGGGATGACCGGCACGGCCGCCACCGAGGCCCAGGAGTTCTTCGATATCTACAAGATGGATGTGGCCGAGATTCCGACCAACCGGCCGGTAGCCCGCAAGGACGCCGACGATGAGGTTTACCGCACCGCCGCCGAAAAGAATCTGTCGATCATCGCTCAGATCGTCGAGTGCCATAAGCGCGACCAGCCGGTTCTGGTCGGCACGGTCTCGATCGAGAAGTCAGAACAGCTCTCTGAAATGCTCAAGGCGTTCAAGTGGGAGAGCGAGGGCAAGACCGTCGTCGGCGTGCCGCATAGCGTTCTGAACGCGCGCTACCACGAACAGGAAGCGTTCATCGTCGCCGAAGCCGGGGTTCCCGGCGCGGTGACCATCGCCACCAACATGGCCGGCCGCGGCACCGACATCCAGCTCGGTGGCAATATCGACATGCGGCTGTCGAAATGGCGGGTCGAACAAGCGGGCCTCGGCATCGAGCCAAGCATTGAGGACGAGCAGGCCGAACGCGCGCTGCTGGAGGCCGAAATCAAGGGTAAACGCGACCGGGCCCTGGCTGGCGGCGGCCTGTTCGTTCTGGGCACCGAGCGGCACGAGAGCCGGCGCATCGACAACCAGCTGCGTGGCCGGACCGGCCGTCAGGGCGACCCGGGCCAGTCGAAGTTCTTCCTCTCGTGCGAGGACGACCTGCTGCGTATTTTCGCCGGCGACAGGCTGGACGCCATCATGCGGTCATTCGGCGTCGAAGAGGGCGAGGCGATCACCCATCGCTGGCTCAACGGAGCCATCGCCACCGCCCAGAAACGCGTCGAGCAGCGCAATTACGAGATGCGCAAGAACCTGCTCAAATACGACGACGTGGTCAACGACCAGCGCAAGGCGGTGTTCGAACAGCGGCGCGAGTTCATGGAGGCGACGGATCTGTCGGCCATCGTCACCGAGATGCGGCACGACACCATCGACGATCTGGTCGCGCGCCACCTGCCGCCCAAGGCCTATGCCGACCAATGGGACGTCGACGGCCTGCACGAGCGGGTCATCGCGCTGTTGGGCCTGGAACTTCCGGTGCGAGAGTGGGCGGCCGAAGACGGCATCGCCAACGAGGAAATCCGCGAACGCCTGGTGGCCGCCGCCGACGCCCGCGCCGCCGAGCGCGAAGTGCTGATCACACCCGAGCAGATGCGCTCGTTGGAGCGCAACTTCCTGCTGCAGATGGTCGACATGCAGTGGCGCGAGCATTTGATGCACCTGGACCATCTGCGCAACGTGATCGGCCTGCGCGGCTATGGCCAGCGCGATCCGCTCAACGAATACAAGACCGAGGCCTTCTCACTCTTCGAGACCCTGATCGGCGACCTGCGTCAGGGCGTCACCCGCTGGCTGATGACCGTGGAGATCCAGTTCAGCGCGCCCGAGCCCCTGCCCTCGCCATCGATGTTCGAGGTGCATATGGACCCGCTCACCGGCGAGAACGAGCGGGCCCTGGAGCTCGTGGGCACAACCTTGGCCGGCGGATCGCCGGAGCAACGCGCCGCCCTGCCACCGTCAGCCCTGCCGGAAGGCTACGAGCGCACCGGCCGCAACGCCGCCTGCCCATGCGGCTCGGGCAAGAAGTTCAAACACTGCCACGGGATACTGGTCTAGGGGCGGCGCAACCGTTCCATCTCCTTGGCGATCATCTCCTCGCGGCCGATGGAGGTTACGCCGTAGACAGACAGGCCGTGGGCCAGAAGCCCGATGCCCCATCCGGCCATGGGCCAGAGGAACCATAGGTGACCGGGTGAAGTCAGCAGGTTCAGCGCCGTCAGCCCCAGGTTGACCAGAACGTAGACCACGGCGTGGGCGCGGAAACCGATCTTGGCGTCGGCGCGGCGGGTGGCCGCACGGCGTAGCTCCTCGTCGGACCTCATGTCGGTCATGGTCATCGCTCCATCTCAGGCCTGACGCCAATTGCCATGGAAACCGAACGGCACGCGCCTTGGCAACCGGGCGGCAGCGATCGGGCCGGCGGCGATGTCCTGGGCGTCGAAGACCACGAAATCGCTGCGGTCTTCATTGCCGCGATAGACCACTGAAACCACCCAGCCGTCACCTTCGTCCGCCTTGGCCGAGCGTGGGACGAACACCGGCTCACCCGGACCGTCGCCCGCCTCGAACTCATAGGTGGCGCGCTTTCCCGTGGCCAGGTCGACATGGGCGATGGCGTCGAAATTGCCGCCGGCGCGGCCGGTGTTGGCCGCGAACCAGCCATGGCGATAGGCGAGACCCGCATGGCGCTCGTCGAACCGGGGAAACTCTCCGGCCATGTCGTCCAGCGGGGTGCGCCTGATCTGGTTGGAGGCCCCGGCCAGGTCGAAGGTCCAGCGCACCAGGCGCGCGCCGGTGTCCTGGCCGCGGCTGCCGTCGGCGTTGGGGAACAACGGTGCGACCGGATATTCCATCACGTCGGCGTGGATCAGGTTTCCCTCTTCCCACGCGTTCATCGGGTGAAAGACGTAGCAGGCCTCGGTCTCGAACCAGCGGATCGTGTCAACCGCGGCGTTCCGGGCCATCACCCCCACGAAAGCGCCCTTTTCAGGCTCCCAAGCATAGGGGGGAAGGCCGGTCATGGCACGTTCCAGGCTGCCGGTGAGCGGCAGGATCGGGAACAGGGCGTGGCGTTTGGTGACCAGGAAGTCGTGGACCATCGAGCTGTAGGGCGCCTCGAAATTGTCGCGGCGAAGAACCTCGCCGGTGGCGCTGGTGACGCCATAGGACATGGTCTTGGTGAAGGGCATCTTGCCGATCGAGTAGCCGAACCAGGTCATCTCGCCGGTGTCGGGATCGATCTTCGGATGGGCGGTGACCCGATCCAGGTAAGGTGTCACATAGCCTTTGGAGTCGAGGGTGAGCGGATCCATCTCGAAGGGCATGTGCCCCTCCTCCAGGGCCAGTAGCTTGCCGCCATGCCAGACGATGTTGGTGTTGGCCACGCCGCCGTCCTGGCCGAACACCGATGGGTCGGTGGTGGCCGGGTTGCCGAAGGTTCCGAACAGCCGCCGGCCGGCCGCGTTTTCCGTCACCCATTTCGGCGTGCGGACGAAGCGGTTGCGATAGCGAACCTTGCCGCCCTCGACGAAGAAACCATGGATCATGCCGTCGCCACTGAACCAGTGGTAGTCGTCGGTCGGATCGAACTGCGGATTGGCGCCGTTGCGATAGAAGGCGCCGGCCAGTTCCCTTGGCATCTGGCCAACCACGGGGACGTCGATGTCCACCTCGTCGCGCACGGGCGCGTAATTGCCGGAAAGATAGGGATTGATGCGCTGCGATCCGTCCATGGCGTCCTCAAGGGTTGGTTTTAATTCTTACGTTGTAAATTTATGCCGTAAGCGATAAGTACTGGCAAGCGATAAATTCACGACCTTGGTCCAACTGTCTCGAGCGTCCCATTGCCCAAGAATCTTTCCGCCGACAAGATCGCCGATTTCCGGGACCGCCTGTGCGACGCGGCCGAGCGGATGTTCGCCGACCACGGCGCCGAGGCCGTGACGATCCGGCAGTTGGCGGCCGCGGTGGGCGTCAGTCCGATGACCCCCTATCGCTATTTCAAGGACAAGGAAGCCATACTGGCCGCCGTGCGGGCCCGCGCCTTCGACCGCCACGCCGAGGCCCTGGAGCGCGCCTACGCCGAAGCCGAACCCGATGCCAAAGCCAGCGCCTTGGGGGAGGCCTATATCCGCTTCGCCCTGGACAATCCCGAGGCCTACAAGCTGATGTTCGATATCACCCAGCCGAACGAGGCCGCGTTTCCGGAGCTGGTCCGCGCCGGCGAGCGCTCGCGTCGCACCATGACCTTGCATTTGACCGACTATATCACCGCGGGCCGCATCGCCGGCGACCCTCAATTGATCGCCCATATGTACTGGGCCGCGCTGCACGGCCCACTGATGTTGCAGTTCTCGCACAAGCTGCCGAACAGCATCGACGCCCGGATGCTGATCGCAGTCTTGCTGGCGACGCTGGACAAGGGACTGCTCGCGGGCGGCCATCCCCGCGTCCCGGCTTAGGATCTCGCCGGCAAGGGTTTGTCCCTGGCCTTGTGATCGTGGCATGAGAGACCCCGGACTGGGGAGTTTCATGGCGGCGACAACAGTTGGAATGGCGGCGCGCAAGACGCCCCTGGCCCGGATAAGGGCGATCCTGGGCGGATCGGCGGGCAATCTGGTCGAATGGTACGACTGGTTCGCCTACGCCTCGTTTTCCCTCTATTTCGCCAAGGTGTTCTTCCCCAAGGGCGATCAGACGGCGCAGCTGTTGCAGACAGCCGCCATCTTCGCGGTGGGTTTCCTGGCCAGACCGGTGGGGGCCTGGATCTTCGGACTCTACGCCGACAGAGCCGGGCGCAAGGCTGCCCTGATCCTTTCCGTGGCGCTGATGTGCCTGGGCTCGCTGATGGTCGCCGTGGTCCCTGGATATGACCGGATCGGAACCGCGGCGCCGGTCATTCTGACCCTGGCCAGACTGCTTCAGGGCTTGAGCGTGGGCGGCGAATATGGGGCCAGCGCCACCTATATGTCCGAGGTCGCCGGCGCCAGGCGCCGAGGCTTCTGGTCGTCGTTTCAGTTCGTCACCCTGATCGGCGGCCAGCTGGCGGCGCTGGTTGTGCTGATCGTGCTGCAGCACGCCCTGACCCCGGCTCAGCTGGGCGCATGGGGTTGGCGGATACCGTTCGTGATCGGCGCGGCCCTGGCGGTGGTGGTGTTCGCCATCCAGATGGGCCTTGAGGAAAGCGCCTCGTTCGAGGCGGCCCAGCGGACCCCGGGCGTCCGCTCGACCACGCTGGACCTGTTCATCCGCCACCCGCGCGAGACGGCGGTGATCTTCATCCTGACCTCGGGCGGCTCGCTGGCCTTCTATTGCTACACGACCTACATGCAGAAATATCTGACCAACAGCGGCCACTTTACCAAGGACGCCGCGACCCTGGTCACCGCCGGATCGCTGGTGGTCTATCTGCTCGTGCAGCCGCTGCTGGGATGGGTGGGAGATCTGATCGGCCGCACCCGCCTGATGGCGCTGGGGTTCGCGCTGGGAGCGCTGACCGTCTGGCCGATCATGACCGCCATCGCGGCGACGCAAAGCGCGCCTCTGGCCCTGGCGCTGATCTGCCTCGCGCTGGTTTTTCTCACGGGCTACACGGCGGTCAATGCGGTGGTGAAGGCCGAGCTGTTCCCGACCCAGGTGCGCGCCTTGGGCGTCGCCCTACCCTACGCCATGGCCAACGCGGTGTTCGGCGGCACGGCGGAATATGCCGCCCTGGCCTTCAAGCAGGCCGGCAGAGAGAGCGGGTTCTTCATCTATGTGGCTGTCGTCATGGCCGCCGCGGCGATTACCGCGGCGCTGATGGGTGACCCCCGAAAGCTCGGCCTGATCGAGGAAAACTAGCCCTAAGCCGATACGCCGAGGCCGATCGGGCAAACCACGCCCGTGCCCCCCACGCCGCAATAGCCGTCCGGGTTCTTGGCCAGATACTGCTGGTGATAGTCCTCGGCGAAATAGAATTCGCCGGCAGGCCGAATCTCGGTGGTGATCCGGCCGCGGCCGGCCGCGCTCAGGGCTGCCTGATAGGCTTCACGGGACCGCTCGGCGGCCTTGGCCTGAGCGGGCGAAGCGGTGTAAACGCCCGAGCGATACTGGGTGCCGATGTCATTGCCCTGGCGCATGCCCTGGGTGGGGTCGTGACCCTCCCAGAAGGCTTTCAGCAGGGCGTCGTAGGAAATGATCTTCGGATCGAACACCACCCGCACCGCTTCGGTGTGGCCGGTTCGGCCGGTGCAGACCTCTTGATAGGTGGGGTTGGGCGTATGGCCGGCTACATAGCCGACCATGGTCACCCAAACGCCAGGCAGGCTCCAGAACTTACGTTCTTCTCCCCAAAAGCAGCCCATGGCGAAGTCGGCGACCTCCAGCCCCTCGGGGTAGGGCCCCTTGAGCGGATTGCCGTTGATGAATGACCGGGCGGCGGTAGGGATGGCGGTGGCGCGACCCGGCAGGGCTTTGTCGGGGGTCACGGCTTCGACGGACTTGCGGAACAACGACATGGCGGCCTCTTTTGAAACTGGTCACGCCAAGATAGGGGTTTTGGCCGGCGGATTCCATGCCGGACGACATGATGGCGCCGACGGGCCAGACTTCACTTGTGGCGGCGACTTCGATGCGTATATTGCGCGCCTTCCGCGAGGGGGCTGTCAGCCCCGCCAGCCGTGGTGAGTTGGCCGAGTGGTTGAAGGCGCCCCCCGGGCGGCTTCGCAGCCCGACTAGGCATAAAGAGTCGCGTGCGCCTTCACGGCGGGCGTTTGGATGGTGAGTTGGCCGAGTGGTTGAAGGCGCACGCTTGGAAAGCGTGTTTAGGGGAAACTCTAACGTGGGTTCGAATCCCACACTCACCGCCACACCATCTGCCTAACCGCCTATTTTCATTGATGTTTTAGACAGAGCCTTTGGCCGCGTCCCCATATCTCGTCCCCACTTTCCCTGTGCGTCCAATGTTTTCCAAGCATTTCCGGCATTCGATCAAGCCGTGACGCGCGATCTCTCCCGGCGTTTCACGAAGCGCGGCAAGGGCCGGTTAGAAAATGGGCCGCACTCGTGGGGCGCGCGCAAACGCGCAGGCTCGTGTTCGCAGGCTCGCGTTCAGTGGTGCGATAAGTCATGACATTGACAATCATTAGAGGGAGCCAGCCCATGTTGCCGTCCCGACCCTTTGCCCTATTAGTCATCGCGCTCGCGCTTTCCGGGTGCGGGGAATCCAAACAGATCAAGGAGCTGCGAGCACAGGTCGATGAAGCTCAGACCGCGGCCGCCGACGCGAAGGAAAAGACCGAAGACCTGGAGCAAGAGGTCGAGGACCTCAAGAGTCGAGTAGATGACCTTGAGAACAACGCGGGTGAATAAGGCCTAGTAAGGCTCCACATTTTATCCCACCGCGCGCATAGTTGCGGCGTCGCTTCCGGCTTGATAATATGAGCGATGAGCGTTCGCGCATACTGGGGAACTGGCTGTATCGGGGGCGTTCGGCAACAAGACAATTCTCCCTGGAATACGCTGCGCATGCTTGCGGTTTGTGTGCGAGTTACGGCCAAAATTTAAGCAGAACTACAGGAGATTATCTCGTGTTATACGTGGTTACTATGCTTTTTGTGATCTTATTACCGGTGTCAACACTGGCGTCGACGTCGACAAAGAGCCCGCCGAACACTGAAAGACCGCCGTCATCATCGTTCGACTTGATCTGCAACCTAGAGAACACTCTTAGCGACGTAGTGGGCTTCCATTCGGAGCAGTTTGGAAAGGCGTCATTCACCACACGGCGTTTTCGCATAGACCTAGGAAGCGAGCGGTGGTGCGAATCCGATTGTGTTGAGACAAGCCCCCTCTACCGCGTGGATGATCGCGACATAGTTTTTGCGGCTAGCGGTAGCCCTGGCGTCACCGATTCCATTGAGATGGTCAGCCGGGAGAGCGGGCAATTCACCGAGCGCATCAGGATTTTCTCTCAAGTCGACCCGCTGAAAATAGAGGTCTTCATGACGAAGGGAGTGTGCCTCCGCGCCCCGTTTACTGGCTTCCCTGCGAAGCGATTCTAGTCAGCGCCTAACCTTGCATGACGGGCGCGAGTCAAATCATTCGTATTTCCGCAATCGTACCGTGAGATCGCACCAACGCCTATTCATCTCGGCGAGTTGCCGGCGGACCGCTTTCATCTCCACCGTCTGGAGACCATGGCGCCACCCTCCGTTCCTTTCGCCCTTTGGAGCGCCGGCCCGGCCGCCGTGCATCCGACACCGCGCCTTGCCGTGAATGGCCGGCCCTTGGCAGGGCTTGCCGCTCCGGGTTTTCGCGCCGCACCTCGGGGCCGATTGCGTGGCCAAGGGCGGGCGCGTGGGATTGGGTGAGGTTTCGGGGATCGCCCCCACCCCCTCCAGTAACGTTCCCGACGACGGCTTGACCTCCGTCCGCGACATAAACGTGTTGATGAACATGGGTGACGGTGACCTCTTGCTTGCCGCCGCCGCGTAACTTCGCGAGGGCCTCGATCTGCCGGACAGCGAGATTTCCGAATTTGACCGCCATACCCCCATGAGCTTCAAGCTTCGGTATCAGATCGGCCCTGGAAGCGAACTGTGTCTGGCTAACAGCGGCTAGATGCGTGATCCAGAATTGCACCAGGATTGCCGTCTCTATTTCATTGCGGGGCTTTTGGTGGGCGATGAACGCGAGACCGGTATTGATCCGCTCCGCTGTCTCTTCGGGCGTCTGGTCCCTAGGGCCGACCGATAGTTGCTCGAAAACGTGGCTAGCGAACGCGTACGAAGTTGTTCCGAGAGCCTGGCACAAACGCGCCCGCCAGCCATCTTCGCCACGGTCGAATGTGTCGCGGCAAAACCCGCCGTTGGGGTTGACCTTGACACGAGGGACAGGCGGCATGCCGGCCTTGCCATCCGTCACCCATTCAATGGCTTGCCTTGCGATCTCCCGATCCGCCGCTTTTCTCGCCTCGAACCACGCGCGTTGTTCTGGCGTGAGTGTGTCCGGAGCCGGGACCGACTGCTTCCGGGTCACGACCGCCACCCCGAGCGATTGGCGATATCGGTTTCTGACCAGTTGGGTAGCGTACGGGCCAGACGTCCCACCGCGAACGGCTTGGCTTCTGCCGGCAGGCTTTGACCTAATAGCGCGAACAGTAGCGCTTCAATCAGGTCCATCTGATCCTCGGGGCGGGGCGTAGAACCCGAATTGTCCGTGTGGTTTCGCTTGTCCCTCGCGATCGTCACCGGGGCCGCGCCGGAATGAGAGGGGTGGCGGGTGGCGCGTGGTGGCGCGTTTTTCCATATGACGTCATACGCGCGCGCATACGGGCCATAATGGGTTTTAGCCGCCATCATCCGCCACCCACCGAGAAGATGGATTGTTTTTTCAGACATTTCCGGTCCGCTTTGGGTGGCGGATCAACTGCACTCCAAGCCATCGGCGCGCGCCCTTCGAGCCTCTTGCCGGTTCGAACCCGTGCCGCCGCATGTGATCGGCGAACGCTTTCGCGGTTCCAGGCCGCTCGTTTGCGCGCTCGGCGTAGACTCTCCAGCAGGCGAACAAGTCAGCAGGCGTTTCCCACTTGTGACGGTTATTCGGCTCGACGTCGCACTCATCCGCTAGCCATTGGCCGAACACGTCTTGGTCAGCGAAATAACCATCGGTCGCGGCGCGAATGATTTCTGGCTTCGTCAAGCCACCGTTTTGCCAGGCAAGGGCGCCGTCGATGAACCAACGCAGGATTCCAGGCCATTCGTCGCGCAACCGTGTTTCCAGGCCAGGATCGGGTAACGCCGGCCGATGATCGAAGGGCACGATGTTGAAACGGCGGCGCAAGGCCTCATCGATATTGGTCAACGTCGGTTTGTGGTTGCCAACGATGAACAGCTTGAACGCGGGTCTATAGGTGAAGAAATCCTGGCGCATAAACCGAGCCTGGATCGGGTCTCCGCCGGTAATGGCCTTTATCCGGCTCTCGGCCCATGCCCTGCCTTCCTCTGTCTCTGACGCCGTGACTAGACGCGCATCCTTGAGCATCGCCAGATCAGTAGGGTGGCGGTCGCCATATGAAGCGGTGAAGGTGTCCATCGCGGCTTGCCGAGCATAGTCGCCCATGACCCCGCTCACGGTGTTCAGCAGCACGGACTTGCCGTTCCCACCACCACCAACGCCAAACAGCAAGGCGTGCTCGCATGTGTCGCCGGTCAGGCAGTAGCCGAAGAACCCTTGGATGAACCCGACAATGGTTTCATCGCTCCCGAACGTCTCAGACAGGAATCGCTTGAAGCGCGGACAATCGTCAACGTCACCCGGGGCGACCGCAACTGAGAGCGTTATGTGATCAGCGGGATCGGCAGCGCGCAATCGGCCGGTGCGAAGATCAACCGTTCCAGCGGGTGTCCCGAGCAGATAGGCGTCTCGGTTCCAGTCGTTCCCAGTCCGAGCGATCCGCTGATCTGCCCTCGCTAGGGCGACCACGTTTTCGACGAAGTTGCGCTTCCGACACGAAGCGGATTCCGGCTTCTGGGCCTCGTCTGCGATCTCGCGAACCATCTGCCGCGCCAGGTCTTTTGCCTGTTCGGTCCCGTCGACGCGCCAGATCGCACCATCCCAAATGAACCACCGGCCCGTTGTATGACAATATCGCGCGCGCTCGCTGTAGCGGTGCGCGAACACCAGGGCCGCGCCATCTTCGGTAAGGTCAAGAGGGTTACGCGCCAGCGTGAAGGCGTCAGACATGGGCCTTCCCCGTCGCCACATCATTCCAGTCGGCGCCCACCGGCGCGGGCGAGATCGTCACGTCACATCGGCGTCGGGCGCGTTCCGCCAGGGCGCGCGCCGACTTCAGACCGGCCGCGTCACCATCGGCCGCGATGATCAGGCGGCGGACACAGGCCGGGGGCGTGAAGGCCTCCAGATTGGCCGTCCCTAGCGTCGCCCATGTCGCCAGACCCTCCAATTCAGCGAAGCTGGCGGCGGTCTCCAGCCCTTCCGCGACCGCCAGGACGGGGCCCGGAGGGGCGAGGCGAACCGCGCCGCCCGTAAGACCGCCGAATGTCGCCCGACCCGTCCTTGACCTCCCGTCGGGCGCGAGGAACGTGCTTTGAATTGCCTTGGGCGCGCCGGTCACGGACCGCACAAGCCCCACCACCGCCGGGGCCGTCGCGTGGCTGGAATAGCCGCGCGGGGCGTTCGGGTGAAACGCCAGATCGCCAGGAGTCCAGCCGATGGCGCGCGCCTCCAGGTAGCGCGCCGCGATGGTCCCTTCGATGGGCCGGCAACCACGCCAGACGCGTTCACAGAACGCCAGGGCCTCCGCTTGCCTATGCCGGGCCTCGGCTTCCCGTTGGCGCTTCAAACGCTCATGGGCCGCGCGGTCGAGCTTCTTGGCGCCGCCCCGCTCGATCCCGAGGAACGCCGCACAGTCGGCGAACGGATCACCAGCGAACGAATGGACCAGGAGCCGCCCGTCATCCGTCAGATAGACGCTCAAGCTGTCGTCGCGCCGACTATGGCCGTTGCCAGGGCCGCGCCACCGCCGGCCACCATCCGAAATTCGACCACCGTGCGCTTGCTTGATTGCTTCGAGGGGGCCGCTCATCGGACGGACCCCGCGAGCGTATCGGCCATGCGATAGGCGACTTCCGCCGCCGCCTCCGGCCCGTTGGCGTGAACGATCCCGAGAAAGCCGCGAGCCGCGACCCATTCCAGAAGCTCGGGGCGATCCTCGGGCGCCAGATCGGCGAGGGCGCCGCTCAACGCGTCCATGATCCGCCTTGTTTGGAGCGCGCAGCGATGTTGAGAGGCCGGCGTTTTTCGGCTATTCGTGGCGTCATTCCTTGCCGGGAAATGACGAACCACGGGGGCGCGCTTAGGGGCGTCCCCGGCCCTTTCGTGTCGGGCCACGTTCAGGCCGCCTCGGCGATCTTCGAGGCAATCCAGGCCGAAACCGCCGACTCCGGCCATGCGACGCGGTTGGGCGATAGTTTCGTAGGCTTTGGGAACTCTCCTTGAGCCATCGCCGAATAGAGTTTTGCCCGAGACCAGGAGATGCGCTCTAGGACCGAAGGCAACGCCAAGAGTCGCTCGTGATTTTGACCAATTTTCAAGGTTGAGACTCCGTTCTTGCCCGAACCGATGGGGTCCGAGGACGTCTCAAAACTCGCAGTGTCGTGATGTTCGCGCCAAAGGAGATTTACTTCCCGGTCCGGGGCTCCGATTTCTCCATAAGTCGGAGGACATCGCGCGCCTGGCTCTCGGGGCTGGCATTGATTTCCAAGATATAAAAAACATCAGCCAGCAATTCTAGGAACGGGCCGTAGGCTTTGCCTCCAGACGGTGGCGTGATGATTGTCGGGGTGCGCCCGGTCAACTCTCGAAATATCTCGGCGGTCGTCTTTGTGGCCGCCCTCGCGCGTCCGGTTCTCTTCCTAACACGACTCATGCGGTCCCGTTCGGAGACGTCTTTCGGGGGCCCTTCGTCGCGCGATTGTCTATACTTCCGCGACGCGTTCCGTCCAACATCTCGCAGCGCGTCCTCCGTCTCAAGATCAATTGCACTAAAGGCGCGCGGATGAATCGCCTCCAGAGCGGCTGATAGCTCAGTCAACGCGGACTTTAGCCGGGTGATCTGGGACGTAGACTCGGCAAAGTCTGGCTCAGGTTGCTGGAGATGGCGCTCAAGAGTGATGCGCAACTGCGCGAGCCGAATCGCCACTTCGGATGCATCAGGCGCCGCCCTTCGGAATGCAGCAATCAGCCGAGACGTCTTGGCTTCTTCCGCCGCGACGTCGGTCCCAATTGGGTATCGGCTAACCGTCGCCCATACTTTCTTCACGTTGCCGCCGCACGGATCGCCGTAACGTTGCCGCGCGTCGCGCCACGCGCCACGAAGCCCGCCCATGCTTCCATCAGCTTGACCCGCTTCGCCAGAGCGTCGCCGCGCCTATAGGCCAACTCGACGGCGTCGCCGGTCCTATGCGCCAGGGCCGCCTCGGCGACCTCACGCGGGAACGTCGAGACCTCGCCCGCCCAATCGCGGAAACTCGACCGGAATCCGTGAGCCGTGAACGGCGCCCGCTCAGGCTTTTCGCCCGGCTTCGGTTTGCCGATGGTCAAGCGCAAGATCAGCGCGCGGAAGGCGTTGGTCGATAAGGGGGCGTCCTTGCCCACCGTGGGAAACACGAAGGCCCCTGGCGTCCCGTCCTTGGCCGTGGCGCGGCTTTCCGTCGCCTGTTCGAGGATCGCCACCGCCCGAGCGGTGAGAGGAACGCGGTGTTCCCGCCCGGCCTTCATGCGGACCGCCGGCACGGTCCAGACCTTCGCCGTCAGGTCGATTTCGGACCACCGCGCGCCGATCACTTCGCCAGAACGGGCCGCCGTCAGGATCGCAAACTCAAGGGCGAGCGCGGTCATGCCGCCGCATCCCTGGAGTTGGGCGACGAAGGCCGGCACATCGGCGAACGCCTTCGCCGTATGGTGGCCGCGCGTGAGCTTCTGGCGGGTCGGCAACAGGTGGTCGAGATGGCCACGCCACCGCGCCGGGTTCTCGCCCATGCGCTCGCCCCTGGCCTTGGCCGCGTCAAGCACCCGCTCAATCCGCCCGCGAAGGCGCGAAGCCGTTTCGGGCCTCGATTGCCACAAGGGCGCCAGAACCTTGAGCACGGCCACCGTGTCGACCTGATCAACCTTCGTGGCGCGGATCGGGGCCGCATAGTCACGCAAGGTCATTTCCCATTGCGCCTTGTGCTTCTCGTTCCGCCATTGGCCCTTGAGGCTTGCAAGGAAGGCGTCGGCCGCTTCGCCGAACGTGGGGATGGTCTTTTCGTCGAGCCCCTCGACGATAGGGTCCCGGCCGGCCTGAACATGGGCGCGCGCCTTGGCCGCCCGTGCGCGGGCGAGCGCCAGCGACACCGCCTTGTCATCGCCGCGAGCATGGAAGCCGCCTAGGCCCATTTCCCGCGTCTTACCGCCTTGGGCAAAGCGAAAGCGCCACCGCTTGTTGCCGTTAGCGTCGACCAGAAGGCGAAGACCGCCGCCGTCGAGATAGACGCCCGGCGTCTTCAGCGTCTCGACTTTGCGGGCCGTCAGCCGGTCTATTTCACGTTGGGCCATATCACCGCGTCCCCTTTTCTCGTCCCCACTATGGCTTGGATTGTAGCGGAAACGGATGGACGCGCCTAGACGTCAACCTCTCTATAGGCTTGGATTTCTTTGGGAAAATTGACAGGGTTGGACGTGCTTGGAAGTCGGGTTTTGCGGACACACTCACCGCCACGCACCCCCCGTAGTTGTCTCCCTGCCCAGCGCCAATTTCCTAAGTCGCGCACTTCGCCGGGTAATACCCCGCGCAATCTTTCCGTCCGGCCTCGAAATCGAGACTTTTCAGGCCGGCTCGGGCTGCATTCACCCGCCGCGTCTCCGCGCGTCTGGGATGCGGGTGAGTTTCCCTGGTTGCAGGGACTCTGGCAGGGAAATTCCGAAAAAGCAGCCGCAGATGGCGTTTCCCCGGTTCATTTCCGCAGGAGAAAGTCAGCTCTATCAGCGGTTTGGATTTCAATTTCCCTACCCGCACCCGCAGGGAATTTTTCTCGGTGCAGCAGGGAAGGCCCTTCCCTGATGGCCGGGGTCGGTGAGGCGTTACTCGACGCCGAAAGCCTGCCGCTGGTCCGCCCAGGCCAAGGGGATCTCACCGTTGATCACCCGCCAGCTTTGCAGGCCGATCGGCTGACGACCCTCCAGGATCTGGGCCTGGATGTCCGGCGCCAGGAACGCCAGCCGCAAGCGCCTGCGGTGGTAGGGAGCAGCCGGCGCAACGTCGAGCGTGCATCGTTCTGGAACCCCGATCAGGCCGCCTTCCGACAACGCAGCATGGGCTGTCCGCAGCGCTAAGATCAGGGTCTCATCGGGCTCCGCCGTTTTGGAGAGGGGCCTGCCCGACGCATCGGTCACGCGGATGCGACCGCCGCTGAACTTCATGCGGCAGCGCACCGTGACGCGGGCAAGGGAATCGTCAGCCGCGAGAGCCGCAATCGACTCGCCCGGGCCTAAGCGGGCCTCAAGCGTGCGCATCTCGCTGGCGGGCTCGCTGGGACGGCGAAGGCAGGCCGAGCGGCGGACGGTGATCTGGACGGTGGTGGCGTGGATTTCGACCCGCGTCACCAGCGCCCTAATCGCTGGATCATCCCGGCCGGTGAGCCGACCGAGCACGTCGAGCACGAGGTCTTCAATGGCTTGCGCGGAGGTCCGGCGGATCGCGTCATCGTCGCGATCTTGCTTGGCGCCCTGCTGGAGCTGGGCGGAGACATAGTAGCGATAGACCTCGCCGCCGCTCTTGTGGGTGAAGGTCGGCGACATCGGCAGGCCGTCCGCATCGAAGAGCAGACCCTTCAGCGGCATGGTCGCCACCCGCGCAGGCCGCTGGGTGGGCCGGCGGGCGTGAGCAGTGAGCCTCTCCTGAACCTTCGCAAAAAGTTCCGCATCGACGATGGCGGCGTGAGCGCCGGGGTAGGTGAGCTTCCCGTGCGTGATCTCGCCGAGGTAGGTGCGGTTTTTCAACAGATGGAAAAGTGCGCCGCGGTTGAAGCCGAGGCCGCCCTTGGCATTGCCCGATCGCGAAACCCAGGCCTTTGAGCGGATGCCTTCCGCGTCGAGCCACCGGACCACCTCATGCGCCGAACCGAGCTTCAGGTAGCGTTGGAAGATCAGCCGGACCGTATCGGCTTCCGCCGGGATGACGACGAGCGCCCGCGTGACCAGATCGGTAGGCGGAGCGTAGCCGAGCGGGGGCACGCCTCCCATCCACATGCCCTTCTTCTTCGACGCCGCGATCTT
>JBBRPO010000034.1:0-56353 GCA_038227865.1 Caulobacterales bacterium | reverse complement strand
GTGTACGACCACTTCGTGCGCATCAGCGACCTCGCGGACAGCTACCGCGAGCTGCTCGGCTCGGCGCTCGAAGTGTATATGTCCGTCACCGCGAACCGCACCAACGAGATCATGCGCGTGCTCGCGATCATCTCCACGGTGATGCTCCCGCTGACGTTCATCGCGGGGCTGTACGGCATGAACTTCGAGCACATGCCCGAGCTGCACTGGCGGCTGGGCTATCCCATGGCCCTGATCCTGATGCTGATCTCCGGCCTGGCGCCCATCTGGTGGTTCCGGAAAAAAGGCTGGTTCTGACACGCCCCGCGTCAGTGTTTGCAACCCTTCCTTAAACGGCGCACCCCAAGGTCCGCGCTTCATCGAACGTGTTCCATGTCTCCCCCAGGTCGGCTCCTTCGCAATCTCGATTCAGACACCCTTCGCGGGGTGCTGGAGTTGCATGCCCGGTTCCTGGCCGGCCGCAATGGCGGGCGCCGGGCCAGTCTCGCCCATGCGGACCTGAGCCACCGCCCCCTGGACGGGGTCGATCTGCGGGAGGCTGACCTCTCCGCCGCCCGGCTCAACGGCGCCTCCCTGCAGGCGGCCAACCTGGCGCGGGCCACCTTCTTCGCCGCCGACCTGCGTGACGCCGACCTGCGCAACGCCAACCTTGCGCAGTGCGATCTGCGCGGCGCCTGCCTGCGGGGGGCGAACCTCTCCGGCGCCGACCTCTCCGGCGCCGACCTGCGGGAGGGCCGCATCGCCCTGCAGGACCGCACCGACGGCTTTCGCATCCTGGATCACGACCGTCGCAGCGGGGAATCGGACGTGGCCGTCATCTCCGGGACCCATCTGGCGGGCGCGCAGTTCGGGGCCGCCTCGGCCATGGCCACCGACCTCTCCGACGCCAATCTCACCGGCGCCCTGCTCGGCGGCGCCCGGCTGGTGCGCACCGTGCTCGACGGCGCGGATCTCTCCGGCGCAGACTTCGGCGGCGCGGACATGACCGGCGCCTCCCTGCGCCGCGCGGTGATCGCCGGCGCCCAGCTCGGCTTCGCCAACCTCACCGGCGCCGACCTCACGGGCGCGCTCAAGGCCCCGCCCCGGGTGGTCTATGTGGACGACCGCCCCCTGGACGACCTGCTGGCCGATCACGAGGCCTGGTGCGACAGCCGGGGCCTGTCCGGGACCGTCGGCCGGGCGGCGGGGGCGGATTTCCGGTCGATCCGCGGCCTGAAGGGCCGCCGGCTCACCGGCCTCTCGGCGCCGGGGGCGGTGTTCTTCGGCCTCGACATGCGCGACTGCCAGCTCCAGGGCGCCGACCTGATCGGCTGCGACCTGCGCGGCGCCAACCTCAAGGGGGCCGACCTGCGCGGCGCCCGGCTGATGGACGCCCAGCTTACTCGCGCCGATCTGCGCGAGGCCAGGCTCGGCCCGCTGAACATCGGCGACGGCCGGATGGTGCGCACCGACCTCTCCCGCGCCGTGCTCCGCCTCACCGACCTCACCGGCGCCTCGGCCCCCCGCGCCCGCTTCCTCCAGGCCGACCTCACCGGCGCCCAGCTCCTCGGCTGCGACCTCAGGGGCGCGGAGATGGAGGCCTAGACCGAGGTCTCCGGCCGGGCCGCGCCGTAGCGCAGCTTGCCCAGGGCCCGGGCAAGGTCGGCCATCAGGGTGGAGGGGGAGCGGCCGGCCTTCCAGGTCTCGAAGGCCATGACGTTGTCGATGCGGCTGTCCACGAAACCCATGGCCGCCCCGTGGCCCGACTGCAGCCGGATGGCCAGGGCCGAGACCAGGATGCCGGCCAGGATCGCGCGCTTGGAATAGTGGTTCTCGTCCGTGGCGGTGTCCCCGGCCCAGCGCCACAGGACGTCGGCGCTCTCCCACACCAGCCGCAAGGCCAGGGGGGCGTGCAGCGGCAGGGCCAGCCACCCGGCCCAACGGCGCAGCGCCGGCTCGTCGGCCCCGGCCGCCTGCAACCGCGCCTCCACCCCCGCCCGGATCCGCTGGCGCATCTTCAGGGCCCTGGGATCGGTTCCGGCCAGGGCCGCCAGCGCCGCGGCGTCGTGCCGGCGCGACAGCAGGGCGGCCCGGTCGGCCGGGCCCTGGGGCAGCAGGAGTTCGGTCTCCGGCCCGGTCAGGCCGGCGGCGCGGCCGGCCGCCCGGGTCATCGGCCAGGTCCAGCCCTGGCTGGGGGCGATCGCCACGGCCTGGTCCAGGATGGCGGCCTCGGTCAGGGTCGCCCAATCTGCCTGGACAGAATCGCCCGGGGTCGCGGTCGCGGTCGTGGGGGCTTCCACGGCGTCCACGGCGTCGGGCGCCTGCGCCACAGTCTTTGCTTTCCTGGCCATGGCCCCAGTCTAACTGCCGATTTGCCGCCTGTCCGCCTGCATCCGGCGTGGACAGGGCCTCGCCCTTCTGCTATTTCGCCGCGCTCAAACCCGGCAGGTCCGCCTCTGGGGGACTAGGATATTGTCCGTTCGCCGCCGCCCCGAAAAGGCAGGCCGAGCGGGAACGGGTGACAGGAGAGATAACTCTGGTTCAGATTTTCGTCCGCGACAACAACGTCGACCAGGCCCTGAAGGCGCTGAAGAAGAAGATGCAGCGCGAGGGCTCGTTCCGCGAAATGAAGCGGCACGTGCACTACGAGAAGCCGAGCGAAAAGCGCGCTCGCCAGAAGGCCGAGGCCGTTCGTCGCGCCCGCAAGCTGGCCCGCAAGCGCGCCCAGCGTGAAGGCCTGATCCCGGCGCCGAAGAAGCCCGCGCCGCGGTAAACAGTCCCCAGAATCGATGTGGGGCGGATCGAAGAGGCCGTGCGGACACCGCGCGGCCTTTTTGTTATTCTAGCTATAAGACTTGCGGCGCGATGGTCTGCCGCGCGGCACGCGCCTTGCTAGTGAAGCCCGGGCCGCCCACCTATCTACCCAGTGCGGACAAATTCCGAGGCGATCTGAACCAATATGAACCTGCGCAATCTCGCAATCTGGGGCGTCATCGTTGTCGTCCTGATCGGCCTTTACTCGATGATGACCGGAGGCGGTCGCGCCGCCGCCGCCAGCGAGATCAGCTATTCCCAGCTCCTGACCAAGGTCGGGACGGGCTCGATCAAACAGGCCAAGATCAGTGGCTCCACCGTCTCGGTCACCGACGGCGCGGGCAAGTCGTTCACCTCCACCACCCCGGCCAACCAGGATGACCTGGTGAAGCGCCTGGAAGGGCAGGGGGCGGACATCCAGGTCAAGGCGCCGGGCGGCTTCACCTGGCTGGGCTTCCTGGCCCAGTCGCTGCCGATCCTGCTGCTGGTGGGCGTGTGGATCTTCTTCATGCGTCAGATGCAGGGCGGCGCCCGCGGCGCCATGGGCTTCGGCAAGTCCAAGGCCAAGATGCTCACCGAGAACAAGAACCGGGTCACCTTCGACGACGTCGCCGGCGTCGACGAGGCCAAGGAAGAACTGGCGGAGATCGTCGACTTCCTGAAGGACCCGCAGAAATTCCAACGCCTGGGCGGCAAGATCCCCAAGGGCGCCCTGATGGTCGGCCCTCCGGGCACCGGCAAGACGCTGCTGGGCCGCGCGGTGGCCGGCGAGGCGGGCGTACCGTTCTTCTACATCTCCGGCTCCGATTTCGTGGAAATGTTCGTCGGCGTCGGCGCCAGCCGCGTGCGCGACATGTTCGAACAGGCCAAGAAGAACGCCCCCTGCATCATCTTCATCGACGAAATCGACGCGGTCGGCCGCCATCGCGGCGCGGGACTGGGCGGCGGCAACGATGAGCGCGAGCAGACCCTCAACCAGCTGCTGGTCGAGATGGATGGCTTCGATCCCAACGAGAGCATCATCGTGATCGCCTCGACCAACCGTCCCGACGTGCTCGATCCGGCCCTGCTGCGTCCAGGCCGGTTCGACCGCCAGGTGGTGGTGCCCAATCCGGACGTGGGCGGTCGGGAAAAGATCCTACGCGTCCACATGCGCAATGTGCCCCTGGCCTCGGATGTCGATGTCAAGGTCATCGCCCGCGGCACGCCCGGTTTCTCCGGCGCCGACCTCGCCAACCTGGTCAACGAAGCCGCCCTGATGGCCGCCCGGCGCAACCGCCGCATGGTCCTGCATCGCGATTTCGAGGAGGCCAAGGACAAGGTGATGATGGGCGCCGAGCGCAAGTCGATGGTCATGAGCGACGACGAAAAGAGGAAGACCGCCTATCACGAAGGCGGCCACGCCCTGGTCGCCCTATCGGTCCCCGCCACCGACCCGGTCCACAAGGCCACCATAATCCCCCGCGGCCTGGCGCTGGGCATGGTGATGCAGTTGCCCGAGGGTGACCGTCACTCGATGGACTACGAACAGATGACCTCGCGGCTGACGATCATGATGGCCGGCCGGGTGGCGGAGGAGCTGATCTTCGGCAAGAACAAGATCACCTCGGGCGCATCCAGCGATATTTCGGCCGCGACCGGTCTGGCCCGCAACATGGTCACCCGCTGGGGCTATTCCGAAACCCTGGGCACGGTTGCCTATGGCGACAACCAGGAAGAGGTGTTCCTGGGCCACTCGGTGGCGCGTACCCAGAACGTCTCGGAAGACACCGCCCAGAAGATCGACCTGGAAGTTCGCCGGCTGGTCCAAGGCGGCGAAACCGAGGCGCGCCGCATTCTTACCGAACGGCTGGAAGACCTGCATACGGTGGCCAAGGCTCTGCTGGAATACGAGACCCTGTCGGGCGATGAGATCATCAATGTGGTCAAGGGCGTTAAGCCGAATCGTGAGGATGTGGAGGGAAAAATGCCCCCCGCGCCGCGCCTCTCGGTGCCCCTGGCCCCAAGACCGGAATCCGAACCGGCGTGACGGTGTTTTCCTCCCACCCCCACGGTTCGGGGCGGGAGAGTTTTTCGACGCTCCCCCTGATCATGGGCGTCCTCAACGTCACACCGGACAGCTTCTCGGACGGCGGGCGGTATTGTGATCGCGACGCCGCCCGGGCCCGGGCCGAGCGCATGATTGCCGAAGGCGCCGACATTCTCGATATCGGCGGCGAATCCACCCGTCCGGGCGCGGCCCTTGTTTCCGAATCCGAGGAACTGGCCCGCGTTGTTCCGCTGATCACCGCGCTGCGCGAGCGGAGCCGCACGCGCCTCTCCATCGACACCCGCAAGAGCGCCGTGGCGCGGGCCGCCGTGGCCGCCGGGGCGACGATGTGGAACGACGTCACCGCGCTCACCGGTTCGCGGGACAGCCTCGCCACCGCCGCCGAACTTGGCTGCGACATGGTGCTGATGCACATGCAGGGCGAGCCGGCGACGATGCAGGTCACGCCCCACTATGGCGATGTCGTCGCCGAGGTCGTCGCCTGGCTGGCCGCGCGAGCCGAGGCGGCAATGTCGGCCGGCGTGAGGCGGGAACGCATCTGGCTCGATCCAGGCATCGGCTTCGGCAAGACCCTGGCCCACAACCTCGCCCTGCTCGCCGCGCTCGACCGCCTGGTCGCGCTAGGGTTTCCGGTTCTGCTGGGCGCGAGCCGCAAGGGCATGATCCGCAAGATCGACCCCACCGCCGTTGAGGCCATGGACCGGCTGGGAGGCTCATTGGCGATCGCCTTGGCCGGCATGCGAGCCGGTTGCGCCATGGCGCGCGTCCACGATGTGCGCGAAACGGTCCAAGCGTTGAAGGTGGCGCGGGCGATCGACTCAGCGAGACAGATCCATGTCTGATTTCCTCGGGCGGGTGCTGATCATCGCCGGCTCGGATTCCGGCGGCGGGGCCGGCGTCCAGGCCGACATCAAGACCGTAACGGCGCTGGGCGGCTACGCGGCGACCGCCATCACCGCCATTACGGTGCAGAACACCCTGGGCGTGTCGGCCATCCATCCCCTGCCCCCGGCCCTCGTCAAGGCCCAGGCCCGGGCCGTGCTGGACGACATCGGCGCCGACGCCTTCAAGATCGGCATGCTGGGCGACGCGGCGATGTGCGAGGCCGTCGCCCGCATCCTCGACGCCGCCGGCGCCATCCCCGCGGTCGTCGACCCGGTGATGATCGCCAAGGGCGGCGCGGCCCTGCTGGAAGACGGTGCGATCCAGGCCGTGCGCGAACTGATGGTTCCCCGCGCCTGGCTGCTGACCCCCAACGCCCCCGAGGCCGCCACCCTGACCGGACTGGCCGTCGAAACCACCGACGACCTGCGCCGGGCCGGCGAGGCCCTGCTGGCCATGGGCGCCCGGGCGGTGCTGATGAAGGGCGGCCATATCGCCGGCGACACCGTCGTCGACTTGCTGATGACCGCCGCCGGCGAGACGACCTTCGAGGGTCCCCGCATCGAAACCCGCCACACCCACGGCACCGGCTGCACCCTGGCCTCGGCCTGCGCCGTCGGCCTCGCCCAGGGCCTGCCGCTCGAACAGGCGGTGGCGCGGGCCTGGGGCTATACCGGCGAAGCCATTCGCCACGCGCCCGGTTTTGGGGCCGGACATGGCCCTCTCGGCCACGGATGGGCGCTGAAGGGACGCTAAGCGGCGATGGAGGATCTTGAGGCGCGGTTATGCGCGGTTTTGCGCGGAAATGTTCACTTGCTGGCCGTTCTGCGGGTAGCGCGGGACCTCGCCCTGCCCGACCGGTTGGTGTTCTCGGGAGCGATCTACCAGCCGGTCTGGAACCACCTGACCGGCCGGGCGACAGACTACGGGATCAAGGACTATGACCTTGGCTATTTCGACGCCACCGACACTTCCTACGAGGCCGAGGACAGGGTCATCCGCCGGGTCGCCGCAGCCTTCGAACCTCCGCTGCGCGCGATGGTCGAGGTGCGCAACCAGGCCCGGGTCCATCTTTGGTTCGAGGACCACTTCGGCGAACCCTACCCGCCACTCTCCAGCACCGCCGAGGCCCTGACCCGGTTCGCCGCGCCGACCTTCGCGGTCGGCGCGCGCCTGGAACCGGACGACAGCCTGACCATCGTAGCGCCCTTCGGGCTTGAAGACATGTTCGCAATGCGTATCGCGCCCAACCCGCTTCGCGTCGCGAAGGGCCTCGCCGGCATCATCGCCAGCGTCCGGGCGCGATGGCCGGAGGTCGTCGTCGAGGCGTAACCCAAGGCGGTTTCGCACTCTGGGGCCTAATTTGCGGTAATTCGTCCGCACCCGGTTTCATCTCGCCGGGTTTCACTCTATGTAACGGTTACCAACCGCCCGGCCGCAAGGCCGGGCGCCGCTGTTTCTGGAGACCGTCATGACCGACATTCTGATGCCCAAGGCCACCGCCGTCTGGCTCGTGGACAATTCCTCCATGACCTTCGACCAGATCGCCGATTTCTGCGGCCTGCACCCGCTCGAGGTGAAGGGAATCGCCGATGGCGAAGTGGCTCGCGACATCCGCGGCGCCGACCCCATCTCCAATGGCCAATTGACCCGCGGGGAACTCGACGCCGCCCAGGCCAATCCCGCCTATCGAATGAAGGCCCAGGAAAGCCGCCACGCGGGCCTGCTCAAGCCAATGAAGAAGGCGCCGAAATACACGCCGGTGTCACGCCGGCAGGACCGTCCCGACGCCATCGCCTGGTTCGTGCGCAATCACCCGGAGATCACCGACACCCAGATCGCCAAGGTCCTTGGCACCACCAAGGCCACCATCGATCAGGTCCGCAACCGGACCCACTGGAATTCGACCAACGTCAAGCCCGTGGACCCGGTGTCGCTGGGTCTGATCGGCCAGCTGGAACTGGACGCCCTGGTGAAGAAGGCGGCGGAAAAGCGGGCCAAGGATGACGCCAAGCGCGGCGTCACCGAGCCCGAAGGCGCGTCTCTGCTCACCACCGCCCAGATGGCGTCGGAAGCGGACGCTTAAGGCCAGATTCTGCTACGCCCGGCGTCTTCAGTGAGGGCGAGACCGCAGGCTTTCCATTTCCTCTTTCAGACGCAGCTTTTTTCGCTTGAGGTCCCGCAACCGGATCGCGTCGGCGACCGGCCGACTGGTCTCGTCTTCGATGGCGCGTTCCAGCGATTGATGCCGAACGCCAAGTTCACGGATGCGAGCCTCGATTGCCATTATGGGAAACTCCATTGCTGCCCCGCCAAGGAGTGAACACCCGTGGCGGATGAATGTCAGATCACATAAGTTTGTTTGACGGACCGCGCTTCCTGGGGAGCGTCGGCAGCGCCCAAATTTCCGGCGAGGGAGTCCTGCATTGATCGCGAATCAGCCACGGCTGGTGGTGGGAATCTCGGGCGCATCGGGAATCGTCTATGGCGTCAGGGTTCTGGACGCCTGCCGCGAACTGGGGGTCGAAACGCATCTGGTGGTCAGCCGCGCCGCCATGCTGACCCTGGCCCAGGAAACCAACCTCACGGTCGCCGATCTGACCGCCAGAGCCAACGTCACCTATCGGGCGGGCGACATCGGCGCGATGATCGCCTCGGGTTCGACGCGGACCATCGGTATGATCATCGCCCCTTGCTCGGTGCGGACCATGAGCGAGATCGCCACTGGGGTCACCAGCAGCCTGCTGACCCGGGCGGCCGACGTCACCCTCAAGGAACGACGCCCTCTGGTACTGATGGTGCGCGAGACGCCGCTGCACCTGGGCCACCTGCGCACCATGGTCCAGCTGGCCGAGATGGGCGCGACCCTGGCCCCGCCGCTGCCGGCCTTCTACGCAAATCCCAAGGGCATCGCCGACATTGTCGATCAGTCGGTCGGTCGATGCCTGGACCTCTTCGGCCTGTCTTGGGACGCGGTGAAGCGCTGGGACGGCATAACCTCCGCCGGCGCGGCCGCCGCGGATGAAGCCGATTGACCGCCTGGGACTTCGCCATCGCCTTCTGGCGGCGACCGGGGATGCAGGCCCTCTGCCTGGACCTGCAGGACGATCACCGGCAGTGCGTCGCGCTACTGCTGTGGCGACTATGGACCCTTGACCAGAAGCGGCCGATTTCCTTTGAAACCGTGACCAATGTGGTCGATGCCGCCTCTGCCTGGAACGGTGAGGTGCTGATTCCGTTGCGCGCTGTCCGCACTAGACTGAAGCCGTCTCGCCCCTCGTTGGACCACGCGGCCAGGCTTTCTCTGCGCGACCAGATCCAGACCGCGGAACTGGCCGCGGAGCGCGTGCTGTTGGATGCTTTGGAGCGTCTGGCGCCGGCCCCCGGCGAGGTCATTGAGGGGGCCCTGGACGCGATGGAGGCCATGATCGAAGTCTGGGGTCAGCCCGCGCCGGCCGCGCTCCTGGCCCGGCTGGTCGCGGCGCCTTGAAGCCATTCGCGCGTCTGGTAGGGAAGACCAGCCTCAGTTTTCGGATTCATGCCATGGACCTCGAGACGCCAGTCGAGCGGCACGCCGCGATCAACCTTGAGTTGGGCCGCCTGCGTCAGGAACATCAGGATCTCGACGCCGCCGTCGAGGCTCTCGACGCTCTGGCCATGCCCGATCAGTTGCGGATCGCGCGTATGAAGAAACGCAAGCTGATCCTCCGCGATCAGATCGCCAAGCTCGAAAATCAGCTGACTCCCGACCTGATCGCCTGACACCACGAACCAGGACAGCGCTCCGGCGCTTGCTCGCGACGGCGCCATCGCCCATATCGCCCTGATGGATCAAGACCTGTTGAACGACGTCGCCGCCGCCGCCCTGGCCGCCGGCGCGGACGCGGCCGAGGTGGCCTTCGCCGAACGCCAATCCCTGTCCATCACCGTCCGTCTGGGTGCTCTGGAGGAGGTCGAGCGCGAGGAATCCCGCGACCTTGGCGTTCGGGTTTTGGTCGGGAAGCGCCAGGCTTCGGTCTCGGGATCGGATATCTCCAAGGCCGGCAGAGACAAGCTGGTCGAGCGCGTGGTGGCCATGGCCAAGCTGGCCGCCGACGACCCATGGGTCGGCCTGCCTTCGCGCGACCGCCTTTCGCGGGGTCCCAGGGCCAGCTTCGATCTGTTCGATCCGACCGAACTCAGCCCGGAGGCCCTTGAGGACCAGGCGCGGATCGCCGAGGGCGCGGCCCGGGCCGTGGCCGGTGTCAGCAATTCCAACGGCGCCTCGGCCACATGGTCGGCGTCGAGCTGGCGACTGGTGTCCACCGATGGCTTCCATGGAGAACACAGGGGAACGGCGTTCTCGCTTTCCGCCCAGGCCATCGCTGGAGAGGGCGCGGGCATGGAGCAGGGACACGAAGGCCGCGCCACGCGCTGGCTCGAGGATCTGCCCACCGCCGAGGCGATCGGCGCAGAAGCGGGTCGGCGCGCAGTATCGGCACTCGGCGCCCGCAAGATCGATTCGACCACGGCCCCGGTGATTTTCGAGAACCGCCGGGCCGGATCCCTGCTGGGTCCGCTGATCAGCGCCATAGCCGGGCCGGCCGTGGCGCGGGGCGTGTCGTTCCTGAAGGATCGCCTTGGCAAGGCGATCTTCTCCAAGTCGGTGACCCTGACCGATGATCCGCATAAGCTTCGCGGCCTCGGATCCTCGGCCTTCGACGACGAGGGCGTCGAAAACCAGCGCATGAACCTGATAGACCAGGGCGTACTGACCACTTGGCTGCTCAATTCCAGCACGGCGCGCCAACTCGGCATGGAGACCACCGGTCACGCTTCGCGCGGTCTCGCCGGACCACCCGGCGTCTCGCCGTCCAATCTGATCCTTCAGCCCGGCGAGCACGATCAGGCGACACTGATGCGTGACGCCGGATCGGGCGTGCTGGTCACCTCGATGTTCGGACCGTCGATCAATTCCAACACCGGCGACTGGTCGGTGGGCTGTTCCGGCCATTGGTTCGAGAATGGCGAAATCGCCTATCCGGTCACCGAGATCACGGTCGCGGGCAATCTGATCGATATTTATGCACGGCTGATCCCCGGCTCGGATCTGCTGCGCCGAGGCTCGGCGGATACCCCCTCGGTGCTGGTAGATGGGCTGGCCATTGCCGGAAAATAGGGGCCGGAAAATAGGGATTGATCATGCCCGACAAACAGCTTCTGCACCTCGTCATCGGCGGCGAACTCAAGGACGTGGCGGGGATCGAGTTCAAGGACCTGTCGAAGATCGATCTGGTCGGCGCCTATCCCAGCTATGACGCGGCCTTCGCCGCATGGCGCGCGCGTGCGCAGTCCACGGTCGACAACGCCCTGATGCGTTATTTCATCATCCACGCCCATAAGCTGCTCGATCCGCTGGTGGAAAAAGCCAGTCGCGCCTGAAGCGCCTACTCCCGACGCAGCAGCCGCTCGGTCAGCAGGGTTCCCCACCACTGGCCGCGAAAATCGACCTGGATCGCCGCCGGATCATAGGCGGGACTCTGGACCCATTCCAGGAACGAAAGGCCGGCCGGTTCGCCCTCGGTCAGATAGCGCTCGAAGATATAGTCCAGCACGCCGGTCAGCCCGGCGCGGACATGCAGATATTTCGGTGACAGCTGCGAGATCGCCTGGGCGATCGGCTGACCCTGCCGGAAGTGCTTGTAGAACACCCCCATGATCCCGGTGCGATCGGCGCCCGACTTGCAGTGCATCAGGGCTGGGTAGCGCACGGTGTCGAACAACCGTTGGGCGCCCAGTACCTTTTCCGCCGTCGGCACATCGCGAGAGGCGATCACGAAGTCCACCAGCTCCAACCCGTAGCGCCGGCAGGCGTCCACTTCCAGCGCGCGGAAACTGGTCTGGAAGCCGCCGCGCAGATTGATCACGGTCTTGATCCCGCGATCCGCCCAGGCCTTGAACTGGAATGGCCAGGGCTGGTTGGTGCGGACCAGTTCGTCGGAGATCCAGTGAGCGTTGGAAAACCCCAGCCGTAGATAGGCATGGTCCTTCCAGAGATAGTCGGCCACGGCCCGGCGTCGCCCGGCGCCGGTGGAAAGGTCGAACCCGGTCAAACAGGCTCAGTCCCGTTTGGAGAACAGGGCGTCGGCCGCGGCGCGGCTGGATTGCTTCTTGCCAATCTGGGCGCGAGCGCGGGCGATCTCGGCTTCCAGCAGTTCGATACGCTCCAGGAGCTCATCGGCCCCATAGAGTTCAAGATCTTCGCGCGACACGTCGAGCAGCGACTGGCCCCGCGCGCGCCGCGCCTCCGCCGGTTCTTCCGCCATGCAAGGCTCTCCCTTTGCCGATGTTCGGCCAAGGCGCTATCTGGGGCGGGCGGGGTAACCGCGCAAGATCAGGAGAGGGAAGCCCCATGCCGCAGACCGAAATGACCGCCATCGAGATCGAGGGCGGCAAGGGACCGGCCTCCGCGCTGCGGGCCGCCCAAATCCCGACCCCAGCCCCTGGAGAAGGCCAAATCCTGATCGCCGTCCACGCCGCCGGCGTGAACCGGCCTGACATCATTCAACGGCTGGGGTTCTATCCCGCGCCGCCCGGCGCGCCGCCGACCATGGGGCTGGAAGTCGCCGGAACCGTCGCCGTCGGCACGGGCCGCTGGCGCGAGGGCGACCGGGTCTGCGCCTTGCTGGGCGGGGGCGGCTACGCCCAGTTCGCGGTGTGCGACGCCCGCCACGCCCTGCGCATCCCAGGCGACCTCGACTTCACCCAGGCGGCCAGCCTGCCCGAAACGGTCTTCACCGTCTACGCCAACGTCTTCGAGCACGGGTCGCTGAAGGCCGGTGAAACCCTGCTGGTCCACGGCGCCACCTCGGGCATCGGCGTGGCCGCCATCCAGATGGGCAAGGCCGCCGGCGCCCGCGTCATCGCCACCGCCCGGGGCAAGGACAAGGCCGCCGAGGCCTTGAGCCTGGGCGCCGACATCGCCGTCGACGCCTCGTCCGAGGATTTCGAGGCGGTGGCCCGCGCCGCCGGCGGCGTCGACGTGATCCTCGATATGGTGGCGGGCCCCTATTTCCCGAAGAACCTGGAGGCGCTGAACGTCGGGGGTCGCCTGGTGCATATCGCCACCCTGGCGGGAGGCACCGTCGAACTGCCGATCATGAAGCTCATGCAGAAACGCCTGGTGATCACCGGCTCGACCCTGCGACCCCGCGACGCCAACGAAAAAGCCCGGCTGACCGCCGAGATCGAGCGCGTGGTCTGGCCCTGGATCGCCGCCGGCGCCGTGAAGCCGATCGTCGACAAGGTGTTCCCCCTGGCGGAAGCCGCGGCGGCACACGCCTACCTCGAAGCCGGCGCGCACGTGGGCAAGGTGATGCTGGCGGTGTGAGGCGATGACGGGATCGAAGCCCGACGCTTTCCCGGTCGGGGACTCTGCGGAAACATCGAAATCACCGTTAAACACCGTAGAATACAGTGGGCGCTCGTCCTTGGCGCTGAGAGAGGCGGAACGAAATCGGTCGCGGTGCGGAACATCAAAAGAACGAAGCGGACAGATTACCAGCTACAAAAACCGGACATCTTTACGAGCTAGCGACAGTCGGCCACAGGAGTGGATGCCTGTCGAGATCCATAGCCAAGCCATGCCCAGACGACAGGTTTTCCGTTTTTAGGGCGTGAATGGCTGGCCCGCCGCCGGGTAGTGGTCCTCGAAGCGTCCCACATGACACTGGTAGCCCTCGGGAGGTGGGGTCAGCCTGAACGCCTTAGGATCGCTCCCCTTGGGATTGGAAGCCAGAGTCGTCAGCGCCCACAGGTTGAAAGCCTGCGTGTTCACCTGTGGCCACATATGCCCGTGGGTCGCGCTGCAAGCGACGTGCACCACACCGAGCTGGGCGCTGAAGTAGTTCGAGGCCGCCTGGGTGGTTGGGCGATAGTCCGAGCAGAGGCCGAGCGGCGGGCCGCAATCCCACTTATCCTTCTCGCCGCCCCAGACTGTGATTACGATCAACGGCGATAGATGGCGAGGCAACGGATAAGGGCCGACGCGGCCCTGGAATATTTTCCCGGGGTGGGCGGCCACGAAGGCTCTGGCGTCGTTGAAGCTCAGGCCTTCGCCGTCGTCCTTGCTCACATACCACTCTCCGGAGATCGGCAGGCCGCCGGCCCAGAAGTCCGAGTCGAACAGCAACGCCCGGTTGGTCATCGTGCCGCCGGAGGAGATGCCGCCGACAAATAGGCGGCGCCTGTCCAGCTTCCACTTCGTCCCGACACACTGGACGATCGCCTTCAAGAAGCCCGCGTCGGACCCGGCGTCGGTCTTCCACCTGTCGCCGGCCGGGACGGCGGCGCGGCCTTCGTTCCAGGGGTTCCAATTCCAGCCCCCGGAACCAACGCCGTTGCACGCCCCGCCCTTTACGGCTGGATCCTGGTCGGCGCACTGGCGCACCGGGCCGATCACCATAAAGCCCTTTCGCGCCATCAGCGCATTGGCGCCGCTACGCGGACTGGTGAGATTGTCGTTGGTGGACTCAACCGTTCCGGTGAGAGGAACCCAGACCGGCGCGGGGTCGTCGGCATCCGACGGCGGGTAGACCCAGAACGCCCGCTTTATCCCTGCGTGGGGAAAGTCGATGTTGAGCCCCTCGTGAACCGTGAAGCCGTCTGGGCAGCGCCAGCGCGCCTGCGCCGCTGAAGCCTGACTCGCGCCACCGCAAGCGCTGCAGACCAGGAGGGCCATCGCGGTCGCGAGTCCTCGGGAAATAAAGCGCATGTGCTGGGCAATCAACATTTGCTCGGTTTCGACAAGGAGAGGGCAGATTGCGGTGCTGTCCTAGGTGTGTAGTTCCAGATTCTGATGATGCGTTCCAACGACTCTCATCATGACACACCAAGGCCGACGTGAGCGCCGCCCGAGCTGTCGAGATTCAGCCTTGGCCCGACCTCCGCCACCAGCATATCGAGCAATAGGCGAGTTTTCGCCGGCATGAGGCGGGAGGACGTCAGGGCCAGCACGGGAACCTCGCGCAGCCACCAGCCCGGCAAGACGCGCTGAAGCCGGCCGGAACGCACGTCCGACAAGGCCATCGGCTCGTGCAGCATGGCGATGCCGTGGCCCATCACCGCTAATTGACGCATGAATCCGAAATTATTGACCAGCACGGGGCCGCCGACCGTCACCTCCAGATGGCGGGCGCCGTTACTTAGCGTCCAAAGCTCCGCTTTGGCGACATTCGGGTTGCGCACCACGATGTGGTTGGCGAGGTCTTCGGGCGCCTCCGGTATCGGCGCACGGGCGAAATAGGCTGGCGCGGCGTATAGGGCGGTGCGGATCAGCCCCAGCCGCCGCGCGATCAGCCCGGAGTCCGGCTGCTCTCCGATCCGCAGCGCCAGGTCATAGTTCTGCGTCACCAGATCGACGCGGCCGGGGCTGAGATCGATCTCCACCACGACATGCGGATAGCGCCGGCTGTAGGTGTCGATGATCGGTCCGAGAAAGAGCCTTGCGAACTCCGCCGTAGCTGAGAGGCGAAGCCGCCCACGCGGAGTTTCTATCAGTTCGCCGAGCTGCTCGTGCGCCAACCGCGCGGCGTCGACGATATCGATGCAGCGGGAGAAGTAGATGCCGCCGGCCTCGGTCATTTCCACCATCCGCGTGGTGCGGTTGAAGAGCCTTGCGCCAATGGCCTTCTCCAGCTCGGCAATGCGGCGCGAAAGGGTGGAACTCGGCACGCCGGTCGTTTCGGAGGCGCGGCGGAAGCTCTTCGCCTTCGCCACCTCGACGAAAAGCGCCATTTCGCGGAGATAGTCCAAGGTAGCTCTCCATCCCACTCATGGAATAGTCAAATCCAAATTGACACATTTATCCCTTGAGCGGGAAGATGTAGCTCTTAGCTGGGCCGGGGCGTCAAGTCCCAGGTTTTAGGGTAATGACGTCACAACCTGAAATGGATCCGTTCGTATGACCAATAAGGCCTACACCACTTCGAATAGCATCATCATGCTGGTGGACCACCAGAGCGGCACGGTCGGCTGGGTGAAATCGATCCCGAATGAGACGGTGATCACCAGCTGCCGCGTGCTCGCCAAGATGGCGCTGGCCTACGATATGCCCCTGATCCTGACCACGACAATGGAGCAGCAGGTCGGCCTGACCATCAAGGATCTGCAAGACATTGCCCCCGACGCCTACGCCAAGCGTTACGCTCGCGGTGGTCAGCTTGACTGCTGGGACGACCAGCGCCTGCGCGACGGCGTGGCCAAGCTTGGGCGCAAGAAGATCATCTTGGCGGGCCTGACCACCGACATCTGCATGTACTGGGCGGCGACCAGCGCGCTGCAACTTGGATACGAGGTGCTTGTGGTGGCGGACGCCTGCGGCACCACGAGCGCCCAGGGCGACGAGATGACCTATGCGCGCCTGAGCAAGGCCGGCGCCGAGATCGCCGTGGTCAACCAGGTGGTCACCGAACTCGCCAACGACTTCTCCAGGCCAGAGGATCAGAAGGCCCAGACGATCATGGGCGACGAGATCATCTCCAAACTCTGATCTGGATCCGGGGCCATGATCGATGCCGCGCCCGTGAGAGCGCGCCGCGCTAAGGCGATCTGATTTCCGAGCGAAGATCCAGCATTCCGGCGATGATCCGTTCGATGGTCGCCAAATTCGGCGCCTGAAGCCCGGCGACAGCCGTCTGCCCATCCAGAATTAGCATCGCCAACCCGTGGACGAGCGACCAGTAGCCAAGCACCCGGGTCTGCGCGGCCTCAGGTTCGGTTTCATGCTCTACCCGCTGCATCAAGACGCCAAACGCGGTCTGGCTTGACGCTCTGAGGTCGCAATGATCGCCTCGCCTGGGCGGTCCGAACATCAGCCTGAACAGAATTTGATTTTCGAGGGCGTAGCGAACGTAGGCCGTCCCCTGGGCTAACAGAGCCCGATCTGGAGGCGAGGTTGAATCCGCGTTCGCCAAAGCGGTTCGCAGCCCGTCGAAACCGGTTTGCGCCACCGCGGCCAACAGCGCCTCCTTGTCCGGATAGTGGCGGTAAGGCGCCATGGAGGACACGCCCGCGCGACGCGCGACCGCTCGAAGCGAAAGCTTCTCGACGTCACCTTCCCCAAGCAATTCGACCGCGGCGCCGACGAGTGCGGACCGGAGATCACCGTGATGATACGAGGGCGATTTAGATGTTGACAACGTAGACATTCCTTATATGTGTGCATTGTAAACATGACTGTCGACTTGTCTAGCGACGTGTTGTCAGCCGGCGGCCAGGCTTGGTGTCTCGCGCGTCGAAAGAAATTGGGAGCAAAGAAAATGTCGGCTGGAAAAACCATGATTGTGCTCGGCGGGGGCGGTTTCATCGGCCAGCGCACGGTGCGGGAAGCTGTCAAGGCGGGGTGGACCGTAAAGGCCCTGGCGCGCTCCGATGCATCGGCTCGTTTGGCGGCCGAGGCCGGCGCCCTAGTTTTGCGGAGCGATGCGGGCAAAACCGCCGATTGGCTCGGTCAACTCGAAGGCGCCGACGCCGTCATCGACCTTGTCCAACCCGCAGTTCCGGCGCGGCTTGGTCGGCGTCAGGTGGAGGTGATTTCCGAGGAAAGGCAAGCCTTCACCAAGACGCTCCTGCAGGCGTTGCGATCTCAGCCCGCCGATCGGAGGCCGATGTTGGTGTCGGTGAGCGGTATCGACGATCTCGGCCCTGACCGGAACGGCTACATCTCGGCGAATTCGTCTCTGACGACCAAGAACTCAGGCTTCAACCCCATCGGTATTCCAGTGCGGCGGTTGATAGAGAAATCCGGGATCAAGGCGTCCTTCGTTTATCTCGGAACGATCTATGGCCCGGGGGGCGTCTTCGGGGAGGCCATTTTCCCCGCGCTCGCCGCGGGCAAGTGGAAGAATTTCGGCGGCGGGGCCGACCGCATGATCCTCACGCATGTGGACGACGCCGCACGGGGACTGGTCAGGATAGCGGGTCTCGGCGCTTCACGGATCGCGGGCAAGTCCATCGTCATTACGGACGCCGAACCGGTCGACATGGCGGCGTTTTTCGGGCTGGCCGCCCAATTGATGGGGGTCGCCGGTCCCGGACGGGTCCCCAAGTGGATGGCCTCGCTCGTCGCGGGCCAATCGCTGATCGAGGCGACCCTCCATACAACGCCGGTTAGGCCCGCATATCTGGACTCGCCCGACTTTGACTTGACCTACCCCTCGTATCGTCAGGGCCTGCCCTTGGCGCTAGCGGCGCTGGGCCTCCGCCGAGGCGTTTCAAAGCCGGAACTCCACGACAACGCGACCGCCGCGCAAGGAATTTGAGACATGGCACGCCTGATGAAACTCGCCACCCTGCTGGCTGTCGTGTCGACGGCTTCGGCGGCTTCCGCGGCGGATCTGGTGGTCAACGTCACCGGCATACGGGGCGACAAGGGATCGGTCGCCCTGTGCCTCTGGAACAGCGCCGCGTTCTTCCCGAACTGTATCGACCATCCCGCCTATCGCGCCATCCGATTACCGGCGCAGGCGGGCAGTTTGACGTTCCGGCTGACGGACGTTCCCGCCGGCGCCTACGCCATCTCCGTCTATCACGATGAGAAGAACATCAGGCGATTGGAGAAGAACCTGCTCGGAATGCCGCTTCAGGGTACCGGCGCCTCCAACGACGCCAGGGGCCGGCTGGGCCCGCCCTCGTTTCGGGACGCCGCGATCAAAGTGGGTCCGGACGGGGGCGCCGCGTCGCTCAAGCTGGTTTATCCGTGAAAGTCGGGGCCTGACCCATGAGCATGGTTTTATCGCTGAAGGCGGCGCCTAAGGGCCGTCAGGAAGTTTGGGGCTGGGTCGTCATGGTGGTGCTGGCCAGCCTGGTCAGCCTGGCCTCAAGCCGCTATCTGGCCGGGGGCGCCCTGATGATCCCACCGCCGCTCAAACCTAACTTCATGGGCCATCCGGCCGCCTTCTATGTCCATATCGGTGGCGCCTCCACCGCGCTGCTGATCGGCCCCTGGCAGTTTCTGGAGGGTCTGCGGCGCAGGCACAGGCTCGTCCATCGCGCCATGGGCGTGGTCTATGTGGCGGTATGTCTGGTCGGCGGCTTGGCGGCGCTTCCCATCGCCCTGGGCAGCAACGGCGGCCCGGTCGCCGCCGCCGGCTTTCTGACCCTCGCGGTTCTCTGGCTCTGGACCACGGCGCGGGCGGTCGCCGCCATCATATCTGGCGACATCGCCTCGCACCGGCGCTGGATGGTCCGCAGCTTCGCCCTGACTCTGGCCGGGGTCACGCTACGGCTCTATTTGCCGGTCGCTTTCGTATCGCCTTTCGGGTTTCAGAGCGCCTATGCGGCCATCGCCTGGCTGTGTTGGGCGCCCAATCTCCTGCTGGCCGATCGGCTGGCGGCGAAATCAGGCTTCATTTCAAAATAATCCCGGAGGAAACCCATGCTGAGTTGGACCGTCGGCGCGGTGACGATCACCCGCATTGTCGAGCTGGAAATTCCCATCGCGCACGATCCCGCCCGCCCGTTTCTGGCTGAGGCGACTCCGCAGGCGCTGCGCGCCATGCCCTGGCTCTACCCCGACTATGTGGACGAACAGGACCGACTGCGGGTCTCCATCCACGCCCTGCTCGTCGAGACTCCAGGTCTTCGACTCGTGGTCGATACGTGTATCGGCAACGATCGGCCCCGCCATTTCATCGGCGACAAGCCGCTCGCCACGGACTTCCTGAGCCGATTCGCTGCCGCGGGATGGACACGCGAAGGGGTGGACGCCGTCGTCTGCACCCATCTGCATGTCGATCACGTGGGCTGGAACACCATGTTGGAAGCGGGCCAATGGGTCCCGACCTTTCCCAGGGCGCGCTACCTGATCGGCCGCAGGGAGCTCGAATACTGGAACGCCGTGCCGGATGCGGAAAATCAAACCATACTCGCCGACTCGATCAAGCCGATCCTGGACGCCGGCCTCGTCCAGCTGGTGGAGACGGATCACGTCATTTCGCCGGAAATCCGACTATTGCCAACGCCCGGCCACACGCCAGGCCACGTCAGCGTGGTGATCGAATCGGACGGAGCCTCGGCGGTGATCACCGGCGATCTGACCCATCACCCCTGTCAAATGGCGCACCCCGAGTGGTCTCCGCCCTTCGATAGCGACGCCAAGGAGAGCGCGGCCACACGTCGCGGCATGTTTGCTCAGTGGGCGGACAAGCCGCTTCTGGTCATCGGCACCCACTATGCCGCGCCGACCGCCGGTCACGTCAGATCCGATGGCGGCGTCTTTCGGTTCGAGAGCTAGGCGGACTGGATAATCAGGCCAAAGGAAGGGCGGCCCTGAACTTCGGCATGGACGACCATATAGAGCGGGGCGGGCGGCGCTACCGGCCTTTGAACACCGCTTCGCGCTTTTCCATGAACGACAGCATGCCTTCGCGGGCGTCCTCGGAGCGCATCAGCGGCAGCAGTTGCAGGAAGACGTGGTGGACGTGGTCGTTGAAGGTCTCGTTCAGGCCCATGCGCATCATCCGCTTGGAGGCCTGAACGGCCAGAGGCGCGTTGGCGGCTATCGCCAGGGCCATTTCCCGGGCCACGGCGGCGAGTTCGTTGGTCGGGACCACCCGCGAGGCCAGGCCCCATTCGACGCATTCGTCGGCGCTCAGGGTGCGGCCGGTGAAGATCAGTTCGGCGGCCTTGGACCAGCCGATCAGGCGCGGCAGGAACCAGGTGCCGCCCGACTCCGGCACGATGCCGCGCTTGGTGAAGGCCGCCGCCATCTTGGCGCCCTGGGCCATGATGCGGATGTCGCAACCCAGAGCGGTGTCCATCCCATAGCCGGCCGCCGAACCGTTCAGGGCGCAGATGGTCGGCTTGCCCATGTTGAACATCACCGTCGGCGGGGTGTTGCGCAGGTCGAGATTGGTGGAGACGCTGGCGCCATTGCTGATCCCCTCGGCGCCGGGGCCGGCCGGGCGGGTGACCTCGGTCAGGTCGAGACCAGCGCAAAACGCGCGGCCGGTGCCTGTCAGGATAACCACCCGAACGTCGGGGTCCTCATCCGCCGCGATCAGATGGGCGGTCAGCTCGCCCAGCATCCGGCGCGAGATGGTGTTCATTCGCTCGGGACGATTGAGGGTGATGGTGGCGATGTGGTCGGCCACCGCATAGAGAACTTCGGGGCTATCGGTCATTGCTGGGCTCCATAAATCTGCGCGGCTTCCAGGCCGTCTTCGCCGAGTTCGGCCAGGATTTCGAGGGTGTCACGGCCGACATCGGGCGGTTCGCGCCGGATGGCGGCGGGCGTCTTGCTGAAGCGGAGGCCCGGCTTCATCGCGCGATAAGCCCCCTCGGTTTCATGGACCCGCTCCTCGAACAGGGTCACCTTCAGCTGCGGGTCGTCGAGGATGTCGCGGGCCGTGTGGGCGATCATGGCCGGCACCGAATTGGCGGCGCAGAGTTCCATCCACTTAGCGGTGGTGCGCGTCGCGGTCGCCTCCGCCAGCATGGCGTTGTAGGCCGCGACCTTGGCCTGGGAGCCCTTGGCGGACAGGAACCGCTCGCTGGTGTAGGCGCCCGGAATGCCGCCAAGCTCCAGATATTTGGCCGCCTGAACTTGGTTCGCCGGCATCACCATCAGCCAGCCGTCCTTGGTTTGCAGCGGCTTGCGATAGGGGGTGACGGTGGTGGTGTGGCCGAACTTGCCGAGGGGTGGAATATAGGTCTCGCCATAGAGATGCTCGGCCATGATGAAACCGGTGAAGGTCTCTAGCATCGGCACTTCGACATACTGTCCTTCGCCGGTGGCTTCCTTGTGCCGCAGGGCGGCCAGGCAGGCGATGGCGGCGAACAGGCCGCAGGTCTTGTCGGCGATGATCGAGGGCACGAACTTCAGCGGCTCGTCCGGGTCGACAAGCTGGGCGAGACCGGCGGCGCCGCTGGCCGACTGAATCAGGTCGTCGAAGGCCTGGCGGCCGGCGTAGGGTCCCTCCGAGGCGTAGCCCATGGCCTCGACATAGACGATGTCGGGCTTGATCCCGGCCACCGCCTGATAGGAAAAACCGAGCCGCGCGACGGCTTCGGGGCGCATGTTGTGGATGAAGATGTCGGCGGTCTTGATCAGCTTGCGCAGCGCCCGCCGCCCAGGTTCGCTCTTCAGGTCGAGGGCCAGCGAGCGCTTGTTGCGATTGAGCGCCACGAATACCGGCCCCATGGTCTTGTTGACCGGGGCCTTGCCGTTCAAGCGCTGGCGATCGCCCGAGGGCTCCTCGACCTTGATCACGTCGGCGCCCAGATCGCCCAGGGTCTGGGTGGCGTAGGGACCGAGCACGAACTGGGTCAGGTCGACAACCCGAACACCACTCAAGGGTCCCTTGGTCTGGCTGTCCATCTGGTTTCCTCCGCGTTGTGGTCTATTGAGGGTGACACCGGCTCGATGGCAAGAGTTTCAGAACCGTCGATCAAAACCGAGGGAAACGCACCATGACCGAGCAACTCATCGAGACCCATCAGAATGGTGTCGCCACCCTGACCATGAACCGGCCCGAGGCGCGCAACGCCCTGACCGGCGAGATGCAGGCGGCCCTGGCCGAGGCGATCCCGCGCCTGGCGGCCGATCCTTCGGTGCGGCTCGTGGTGCTGACCGGCGCCGGCGGCGCGTTCTGCGCCGGGGGTGATGTGAAGGGGTTCGCGGCGGCCACCAGCGCCGCCCCCGCGTCGGGTGGCAGGTTCAACATGGAACAGCGGATCCACGGCCTGCGAAGCGGCATGGAGGTGTGCCGCTGGCTGCACGACATGCCCAAGCCGACCCTGGCGGTGATCCCGGGTCCAGCGGCGGGCGCGGGCCTCTCTCTGGCCCTGGCCTGCGACCTGCGCATCGCGGCGGAAGACGCCAAGCTGACCACGGCGTTCTCGAAGGTCGGCCTGGCCGGCGACTATGGCGGAACCTATTTCCTGACCCATCTGGTCGGCGCGGCCAAGGCGCGGGAGCTGTATTTCACCGCCGACGTGATCACCGGCACCGAAGCCCTGAGGCTGGGCATCGTCAACAAGGCGGTCCCGCGCGAGGATCTGGCGGAAGCCGCCGCCGAGTGGGCGCTCTATCTGGCCGGACTGCCGACCATCGCCATCGGCTATATGAAGCGCAACCTCAACGCCGCCGAACACGCGACCTTGGGCGAGGTGTTGGATGTCGAGGCGCAGAACATGGTGCGCACCATGATGACCGAGGATCATAAGACCGCCTCGGCCGCCTTCGTGGCCAAGGCCAAGCCGGTGTTCCAGGGCCGTTAGCGGCGGGGCGGCGGCATGGCGAGACGTCGATTTCGCGGACGGGTCACCCTCTCCGTGCTGATGCTGGGCTGGCTAGGTCTCGGGGTGGCCCAAGCGGTGGATGCGACGGTGGCCACGCGCACAACCGCCATCGAGGCGGTTCTAGCTTGCCGAGGGGTCGAGCCCGCGGATAGGCAGTTGACCTGCTTCCGGGCGGCGAGCGACCTCCTGGCGGCGGAAAGAACGTCCATGAGACCGCCGCCCGCGCCGATGACGCCAGAAATCCCGTTCGGCGCTCGGCCGGCGCCGCTCACCCGCGCGGCCAAACCCCACGAGGTCAGACAGGTGACACTGAGACTCACGTCGATCAACGATCCCGGCGACGGTCGGATGGTGTTCGGTTTTGCCGACGGCTCTATCTGGCGCGAGATCGAGGCGGAACCAACCGGCGGAAGCCTGAAGCCCGGCCAGCAAATCACTCTGGAGAAAGGCGCCCTCGGCAGCTATTTCCTGGATATCAAGGGCCGCGCTTCGATCCGCGTGGCGCGAGAACGCGGAAGCTGATCAGCGGGCGACGGCCATGGTTGGCTGACCGTCTTGCTTATAGACCACCCCGCCCTTCATCACGAACCGCACGCGTTCCAGCTCGGTGATGTCGGCCAGCGGATCCCCCGCGACGGCAATGACGTCGGCGAAGCGCCCGGCCTGGATCGATCCGATATCCTTGGTGTCGCCGATCAGATCGGACGCGCTGGCGGTGGCCGCCATGATCGCGTCGATCGGCGTCATGCCGCCATCGACCATAAGCTTGAATTCCTTGGCGTTATCCCCGTGGGGAACGAGGCTTTCGTCGGTTCCGAAGGCGATTTTGACGCCCGCGCGATAGGCCTTGCCGAAGTTGGCGAGCAGGGTCGGCACCACCGAAATGGCCTTGGCCGCGGCGGTCGGCGGCAGTGTCTCGGGATGCGTGCGGGCGACCTCCAGCACGCGGCTGGCGATCAGCAGGGTGGGGACCAGGTAGGTTCCATGGGCTTTGAACAGGCGGTAGGATTCCTCGTCGGCGAAGGAGCCGTGCTCGATGGAGTCGACGCCAAGTTCTATGGCGTGATTGATCGCCTGAGTCCCGTGGACATGGGCAGCAACCTTCATGTGCAGTGCGTGGGCGGTGTCCACCACCGCCTTGATCTCGTCGTCAGCCATCAATTGCAGCGCTGGATCGTCGCCGATCGACAGCACGCCGCCCGACGGCATGATCTTGATCAGGTCCACGCCGCGACGACGGAAGTCCCGGACCATGTGGCGGGCCGCTTCGGGACTGTCGATGGTGACTTCGGCCCAATGCGGATGGGACAATTCGGGATCCAGGCCATCGGCCGGGTCTCCGTGGCCGCCGGTGGGGCCCAGCGGCGCGCCCGCCACCCACATCCTGGGTCCAGGGATCGACCCGGCATTGATCGCGCGTTTCAGGGCGACGATCAGGTCGGTATCGGAGCCGACGTCCCGTACGCTGGTGAATCCGGCCTCCAGCGTGGCCCTGGCATAGCGGGTCGACAGAAACGCGGCGTCGAGGGTGGTGCGGGTCACGCTCTCGCGGATGGTGTCTCCGCCATCTGACTGGCTGGTGATGTGGACGTGGCAGTCGATCAGACCCGGCAGCACGGTCTGGTTCGACAGATCGATCACGCGCGCGCCGGCCGGCGCGACATAACCCGGTTGAACGCCGACGATCCGATCGTCATGGATCAGGATCGAGACATGGCTGATCGGCGTCTTGGAGACCCCGTCAAGCAGCTTGCCGGCATGGAGGACCAGATCCTCGGCGGAGGCCGCGTGGCCAAAAGCCACCGCGATTAAGGTCGTGGCGAGCAAGCGGCTCAGGGTGGTCATTCGCGGCATTGGCTGGTTCCGTGATCGGTTGTCGGATGTCTGGCGGAAGACGAGCGGGCGGACGTCAGGGCGCGACGCCCTTCAGATATTTGTCGAACCAAGCCACTGTACGCTCCAGCGCGTCGATCTGATTTTCCCGCTTCACGAAGCCGTGGCCTTCATTCGGGTAGAAATGAGCTTCGACCGTCCGTCCGTCTTTTTTGAGCAGATCGATGACCTCCAGCGCCTGGCCTTTCGGCACGCGGATATCGTTGTCGCCCTGCAGCACCAGCAACGGCGCCGAAAGCGCATGGATATAGGTCAATGGGCTGGCGGCCTCGTAGACAGCCTTGTCCTTCACCGGGTCGCCGATCAGGCCCATCTGGTATTGTTGGAGCGTAGGCGCCTCGCTGCGATACATGGCGAACCAGTCGATGATGCCATATTCCTCGACCGCGGCGGCCCACAGGGCCGGCGTCTTGGCGGCCGCCATCAGGGTCACGTAGCCGCCGTACGACCCTCCGGTAATGCCAATCCTCTTGGGGTCGACATAGCCGGTGGCGGCCATGAAGCGCGCGCCATAGACCTCATCGACCAGATCGCCCCCGCCGAGATCCTTGCGGTTGGCCTCCTCGAAGGCGCGGCCATAGCCGGTGGAACCGCGCGGGTTGGGGGCGATGACCATGTAACCGCGCGAAGCCAGGGCGACGGCGGTGCGATTGAAAGTGTCGAGGGTCTGGCCGGTTGGGCCTCCGTGGGGAAGCACGATGGCCGGGGCCTTGCCGTCCCGCGCAAGGTTGAACGGCGTCCACAAGAGAGCGCTGATCACCGTGCCGTCGGCGCTGGCGTAGTGGACGACTCGGGCGCCGGGCAATCGGGCGGGATCGATGCTGGCGAGACCCAGGCGGGTGAGCATGGAGGCCTTGCCCGCCGCGAGATCGGCGATCCAGTAGTCTTGTGGCTGATTGCTGGACTGATGGGTGAACAGCAGGCGTTGGTTGTCCGGCGAAACACTGGTCTGATCCTCCGCGGCTTCGCCGTTGACCCCGGAGGCGGCCGCCACTTCGGCGGCGTGACCGCTGGCCAGCTGGTAGGCGAACAGGCCCCGGCGGCCATCGACATTGCTCGCGAACAACAGAGTCTGGCCATCGGGGCTATAGCGGCCGGCGTCCTGTTCCCAGACGTCGGGCTTGAGGGCCTTGACCTCATGGGTCTGGATGTCGAGCACGGCGGCCTGTTTGCGGCCGTCGGGCAGTTCCGTGGTGATCGCGACGAACCGGCCATCGGGGCTGATGTCTGAGGCGAGATTGTAGGCGTCGGTCGACGCCGTGAGCGCGGTGGCCACGCCCGCGGCGATATCGATCATCCAGGCCGCCGCGTGGGTGCCGGCGAAATTGGTCCGGTTGGCGATCAGGCGCTTCCCGTCCCCGGTGAAGGCGATAACCGACCATGCCTGATCCGGGGCGGCCTCATGGGTCAGAAGCCTCACCTTGTGGTTGGCGACGTCCATGACCGCAACGTCCGACGAGGGCGCAACCTTGAGACGCCGGTCAAACGCGAGGGTGTTGCCATCTGGCGAGAACATCGCGCCGGTTTCCGACACATCCGGCGTCGCGGTCAGGTCGATCGGCGCTCCGCCGGAAAGCGGGATGGCGTGGAGGTCGTAGATCTCGTCGCCCGCGCGGTCGGACTGATAGACCAGCCACGCGCCGTCCCGAGAGGTCGCCAAGCCGGATTGGCGGTCGTCGGATTGGGTGAGCTGGAGGGGAAAGCCTCCGTCGGCGGGAACCTTCCAGAGATTGAATCGGCCGGTCAGGTTGGTGGAGATGACCACGTCGAGACCGTCACGCGTCCAGACGCCGTCCATGCCGCCGCGGACGTAAAACAGGTCGGCGATCGGCGCCGGAGCGGCGCCTGGTAGCGGCGTGGAAACAACGCCGACCGGGTCGGTGAGTTGGCGGGCGGGTGGGCCTTTTAGAACTGGCGCGGCGATAGCGCAGGTCGCTGAGGCCAAGAATAGCAGGCTGACTCCGAGCGTGTTGGAAAGCGATTTCATTAGGTCTCCAGAGGTTTCAGGCCGCCGCTACGGCGTAATCTTAGCCCGATCTCCGCCCGAAGCGAGCCACGCCGCCTTGCTCGCGACCGCGGCTGAAGACGGGTAGGTCGGCGGCACGCGCGCGTGGGCGGCCTGTTCATAGGCATACCCATAAGCAAGCAGCCTCGCCTCGCTCCAGGCCGGACCGATGAACGACAGTCCAACCGGCAGACCGTCCACCTGTCCCATGGGCACGGTGAGGTGCGGATAACCGGACATCGCCGCCGGCCCCCCGGCCCCTCCGCCCACGAACCGGTCCTTGAGTACGGGATCGATCAGCCAGGACGGCCCCATGGTCGGGGCGATAAGGGCCGATACGCCATTCGCCGCCAGCATGGCGTCGATGCCCTCCGGGCCGGCATACCGGTGCGACGCCGCCTTGGCTTCGAGGTAGGCAGGGTCGTCCAGTCCTCGCGTGTTTTCGGCCGTCTCGAACAGGTCCTGGCCGAACAGCGGCAGTTCCTGGTCCGCGTGGGTTTTGTTGAAGGCGATGATATCGGCCAGGGTCCGACTGGTGACGCGCGCCGGCGAGGTGGTCGCCAGATAGGCGTTAAGGTCGGCCTTGAGTTCGGTCATCAGCACGACGTGCTCAGACTTTCCAAGGTCGTGATCGTTAGGAAACTTCTGGATATCGACAAGCGTCGCGCCTGCGGCGGCGAGGATAGCCAAAGCCTTGTCGAACACCCGGTCGGTCTCGGGATGAAAATCGGCAGCGAAACGCATGACGCCAATTTTCACGCCCTTGAGGGCGTCCGGCTTCAAACCAGCCAGATAGTCCGTCCTGTGGCCGTCGGCGGTCGCCGTGGCCGCGTCGTCCGGGTCCGACCCGGCGATCACACCCAATATCAAGGCCGCATCGCGGACGTCTCGCGTCATCGGACCGGCGGTGTCCTGGGTATGGCTGATCGGCACGATATGGGTGCGCGAGACCAGACCCACCGTGGGTTTCAATCCCACAAGACCCGCGACGGCGGCCGGACAGGTCACCGACCCGTCGGTCTCCGTGCCGATGGCGGCGCCGGCCAGGCTGGCGGCCGATGCGGAGCCGGAGCCCGAGCTGGAGCCGCATGGCGAACGATCCAGCGCGTAGGGATTGCGCGCCTGACCACCCATGCCGCTCCACCCGCTGAGGGAACGGCTTGACCGGATGTTGGCCCACTCCGACAGGTTGGTCTTGCCCAGGATGATGGCCCCGGCGGCCCGCAGGCGCGCTACCAATGGGGCGTCCCGACCGTTGATATTGTCTTTCAGCGCCACCGAACCCGCCGTGGTCGCCATGGGATCGGCGGTTTCTATGTTGTCCTTGACGAGGATTGGGATACCGGCGAGCGGTCCCAAGGGCCCGTGGGCCGCGCGGTCCGCGTCCGAAGCCCTGGCGATCGAGAGCGCGTCGGGATTCAGCGTGATAACCGCGCCGAGCCTGGGATTCATCTCGGCGATGCGCTTCTGGTAGAGGGTGACAAGCTCCACTGCCGTGGTCTTGCCGGCGACAAGGTCGGCCTCCAAAACGCCGAGGGATTTTTCCTGGGGATCATAGGCCATGGCGGCGGCCGGAACGGTCAGTCCCACGATCGCACAGCCGGCGATCGACAGCAGTGTCTGTCTCACGGATAGACCTCATCGTCGGTTTCAGGAGGGATCGTGCTCGGCCGCGTTTCCGCTCACGAACCCCGGGCGGCGAGAAACCGCCCGATGGTCTCGTTAAGGAACTTCGCGTCGGCGGGGTTGCTGGCGGCGCCGGCCGTATGCCCCCACAGCGAGGGTATCGGCGTGAACGTCACGTGGGGGATGAACCCGGCTTCGTAGCGCGCATCGCCGACCGGGAAATAGAGATCGGTTTCCGAGGGCATGTAGAGAACCGGAATGGTGATGGACCCCAGAGCGCGGCGAACATCGCCGTCGAAGCCGGACGTGGCGCCGACATCGTGGACTTCCCAGGTTCGCATCTGCAGGATCAGATTGTTGGCGTCGGCGCCCGGTATGAAGTCGTCGCGGAACCGCGATACGACTTGCTGGAAAGTGGTCCCAGGCGGAGCCGCGGCTCTCCACAATTCATCGCGCCACCATTCCTGAGAATACAGCCACCCCGCCCAGACCATTCCAAAAGCCGACAGGCCCCTAGCCGGTTGAGACTTGTAGTCGCCGCCGTTGAAGGCGGGATCCGCCGCGATGGCCGATATCTGTCCCTCGAGACGCACGACGCCGTGGGGCCAGGTCTTGGCGGTGGCCGAAGTGACGACGATCCGATCGATGAAACCAGGATGGCTGACCGCCCATTGGAAGGCCTGCTGCCCGCCCATCGAGAACCCAACCACGGCGTTCAGGTGCGTCACGCCCAACCCATCGGTCAAAAGGCGGTGAACGGCCTCGACATTGTCTCGGATCGTGGTGACCGGAAACCGCGGGCCGTCGAAGGGCGGCGGCGTGTTGCTGGGCGAGGAGGATTTGCCGTTGCCGAACAGTTCGGTGGCGACCAGATAGTATTTCGCCGGGTCCAACGCCTTGTCGGCGCCGATCAGCCATTCGTAGCCATGGCTGTCCGCCATGTAGTGCGAGGGCAGCAGGATCACGTTGTCCCGAGCCGCGTTGAGCGCGCCGTAGGTCGCGTACATGACCGTCGCCTTGGGCAGCACCGCGCCGCTTTCCAGCTTGAAATTGTCGACCACATAAGCCCGGCGATCACCGTCAGCGGCGGGAGTGGCGGGGACGGCGATCGTCATCAGCATCAAGACACAGAGCAGGCCATGAAACAGATTGATCACGGTTTCACCGAGCTTGTCTGCGTCGGCGCCGTGTCATAGCGGGCGAACCACGCCAGAATGGCGGCGGCCTTGGCGGCGGCGTGGCTGGGACGCGCGGCCATGTCGTGGAACGCGCCCGGAACCTTGACCAGGCCCGTGGGAACACCGCGCAGGCGCAGGGCATCGTAAAACTGTTCCGACTCGCCATCCGGCGTGCGCAGGTCCTGGTCGCCGACAATCACCAGGGTTGGGGTGGCCACATTGCCGACCAGCGACAGCGGCGAACGCGCCCAGTAGCCGGCCGGATCCTCCCACGGCATCTTGCCGAACCAGTATCGGGCCATCCACGGATAGAGATCGTTGGTGAGAACTTCGCTGGACCAGTTGACCACCGGCTTCTGAGTGACCGCGGCGCGGAAACGATGGGTCTTGCCCACGATCCAGGAGGTCAGCACCCCGCCGCCCGAGCCGCCGGTGACGAACAGCCGGTCTGAATCCACGAAACCCTTGGCGATGGCGGCGTCCACCGCGCCCATCAGGTCATCATAGTCATAGCCGGGATAGGCATGGTCGATGCCATTGGCGAAGGCCTCGCCGGTGGAGGTCGAGCCGCGGGGATTGGCGTAGACCACCACGTAGCCCGCCGCAGCGTAGAGCTGGTCGTCCGAAGAGAACACCGGGCCGTAGCTGGCGAAGGGTCCGCCGTGAATCTCCAGAATCAGCGGGTATTTGCGGGACGGATCGAAACCCGGAGGCTTCGCGATCCAAGCGTCGACGGCGTGGCCGTCGAACGGCGAGACCACGGCCAGTGATTCAACCTTGGCCAAGGCGCGCGCGCCGAGCAGATCGCCGTTGAGATTGGTCAGACGCCTTACCTGGCCCTGGCGGACGATGGCGATTTCCGGAGGCTGATCGGGCGCGCCCTGGGTGAAGGCCACGGCGCCGTCCCGGGAAACGGCGTAGTCGCCACCGGCATAGGGAAGATCGAGGCCCGGCCCGCCGAGGCCCGAGACGACGTCGGTCAGCACCCCGTCCAGCGACAGCTTCGCGACCTTGGTCACCCCATGATCGACGTAGTCGGCATACACCGCCTTGCCGTCGGCCGCCCAACGGGGATTGGCCAGGCTTCGATCAAGCGATGGCGCGAGAACCCGCCGGTTCCGGCCATCGGCGTCCATCACATAAACGCGGGCGTTTTCGTAGCCGCGCAGATGATCGTCGTAGCCGACATAGGCGATATGGCTTCCATCGGGGGAGAACTCGGCGTCGGCGTCGGGTCCCTCCTGGGTCGTCAGACGCATGACAGCGCCACCCTCGACCGGGACGCGGTAAATCGCGCTCCGGAAGCCCGCGAGTTCCCAGCCCTTGTCGCGGCGGCCGGTGAACAGGATCGCGGTCGAATCCGGCGACCAAGCCAGCGGCCCCGCGTCATCGGTCTCGCCGAAAGTGATCTGCCGCGGCGCGCCGCCGTCAGCCGAGACGACAAACACATGGCGATGACCAGATTTAAGCTCGCCCACGCCATCGGCCCGATAGCTGACGTCGGTGATCACCTTTAGCGGTTCGGCCCACGTGGCTCCGGCGGGCCTGGCCAAGGGCGATCCCAGAGTCTGAATCCCGGCCGGAACCGACATCACAAAGGCCAGACGCTTGCCGTTAGGCGCCCAGACGACACTCTCTGGCGGGCGCTGAAACCTGGCCACCCGCGCGCTTTGGCCAGAGCCGACCCAACGTACGAAGATTTCGGCGGTCCCGTCGCGCGACACCAACGTATAGGCGATCCGCGACCCATCGGGAGACCAGCAAGGCGCGAACGCGTCTTCCTCGCCGGCACTCAGGGGCGTCTGCGCGCCGGACCGTGTGTCGATCAGCCATATCGACTTTCGACCTGTGTCGGTCATGATATCGTTGGCCACCCGGACGTAGGCCAACGCGCCGCCGTCGGGCCGGAACTCAGGGTCGGTGGCGCGGCTGAGGCTGAACAGGTCCTGGCCACTCAACACCGGCGCCGAGAGGGCGAAGGCTTGATGACCGAGACCTGTCGCGATCACAAACAGGCTCGCGGCCAGGTTTCGCAGACTAAGCTTCATGCACACCGCTCCAGATACATACCGCTAGAGGCAAGCCCGGCCGAACGGACGCCACCGCCGGACAATCAGAACTTCGCCTTCAGGGAGAACACGAACGCCTGGCCGAAATAGTCGTAGGTCGCCAGCGCGGCGTTGGCGCTCAGGAGCACGGCGTAGGGCGGGGGATCCTGCCCGAACAGGTTGTTCACGCTGAGCGCGGCGGTGATGTGCTTGGTGACATCGTAGGAGACAGCGCTGTTCCAGACCCAGTAGTCGCCGACATGGTGAATCTGTTCGCTGGACGCCGCCTTGGTCACATCGTCGACGCCCGGCCCGACATAGCGGCCGTTCAGGTAGACACTGAGCGGGCCGAACCGATAGCGAACCGAACCATTCAGCTTCCAGAGTGGATCGCCGATGTTGCCTCGGGTCGAGGTGGTGACACCAAGAATTTCCGAGCTGTGCCTGTTCTCGAAGAATGCGTTGAGGGTGAACGCCAGGTTACCGTATTCGCCATCCGGCTTCAGTTTGACCCTATCGATGAACGGGATCTGATTGACGTCGATCGAGTAGCTCGCCTGCATTTGCGCGCCCGATAACGTCTGGCCGGAGATGTTCTCATAGGGCGTGGAGAAGGTCGTGACCTGGCCCTGGTTGTTGCGCGTGAACAGGTCGCAGAAACCGTTTGGAAAACCCGAGGCGTCGTAGCAGGCGCGCATTACCTGGGTCAGCGACAGTGGCTGGATGTCGTTACTGATATCGATGTTGATCCAGTCGACGGCGACCTGCAGACGCGGGATCCAATGCGGCCGCGCCACGAAACCCACAGTCCAGGCGTTGGCCGTTTCGTCGGTGAGCTTGGGGTTGCCCCCGGTGGTGCCAAGCACCGTGGCGTTGTCCACGTTCGAGGCGAAGGTAGAGAGGTTCGCGCCCAGACTTGTGAAGGCCGCCGCGCAGTTCTTATAGCGCGTCCCGCTGGTCGCGCCGATCGCGCGCGGATCGCATGGGTCGTCGGCGAACGAACCGGTATTGGTGGTCGGCAGAAACAGCTCCGCGATCGACGGCGCGCGGACCGAGTGCGTGAAGTTGCCGCGCAGTTCGAGATCCTGGATCGGGCGGAACTTGCCGCCGAAGGTGTAGACGTCCTCGGGACCGGAGTAGCTATTGTCGATGTGGCGATAGGCGACATTGCCCTCCAGATTGTTCACGAACGGAATATTCATGCTGGAAGAGAGGATCGGAACGGTCGCCTCCAGGTAGTATTCCTTGGACTCATAAGAGCCGGCCACGTTGCTGCTGGCGGCGTTGCGGCCGAGCCCCGCCTGAGCGAAGGCGTCGACGGTGTAGGCGCCGGTCTCCTGACGATATTCGAAGCCGCCCGCGACCTTTACCGAACCGGCCCAGATATCGAACGGCGAGCCGTTGAAGTTCACCTGCACGTCGCGCTGGGTCAGGAGAGACGTGGCGATGTCGGTGGCCGTGACGAAAGACCGCGCCGCGGCGCTCGGCGCGCCGGCCCCGAACAGGTTCAAGGGCACACAGTTGGAGACCGAGGTCGGCTGATTGCCGGCGTAACCCGGGGGCACGGGCGGTGGATTGAGCGTCACGTTGCATTCGATCTGACCGTTGGCCGGATTGGTCACGACATCGATCGCGTTGAGGAAGTTGGCTTGGTTGATGTCGTAATAGGTCTCCTTGCCGGCCGACGAGCCATAGTTGAACGATGTGTCCCAGTTCACCTTCCGGCCAAGGATGCTGAAGTCGCCCTTGAAACCCGCCACCACTCGATAGGTGTCGATGGTGTTGTCGAAGGTGGCGGGAGCCAGGTCGAGATTGGCCCGCGAGAGATAGAAGGTGCAATCCGTCGCGGCTTTGTTGGCGCAATCGGTGGGGTTGCCCAGGGACGCGGAAAGTATGCCCTTGGCCTGTGGGGTCAGGAACGGGTTGGTCAGTTGATAGGCGATGGGCGCCGCGCCGACCTGGCTGGCAAAGAACGCCGATTGATATGAGGTCTGCTGAGCGAGCAGCGTGCCGTCCGAATGCGAGAACTCCGCCTCCAGGTAGCCCTGGATATGCGGTGTGAAGTCATAGTGCATCAGGGTGTCGGCGAGATATCGCTTGATCGGCGCGATGAACGACGACTCCGGCGCGAGATTCAGGCCGTCGCCGCCTTGCGCGAAGACCGTGCCATTGTTCTGAATGCCCAGGTTCACCGGCTGCAGCGTTCCGTCGCGCGCGAAGGCCACGACCTGACCGGCGGCGTTGTGGATCGCGCTGGGATAGGTCGGGCTGCCCGAGTTGGCCAGGCCAGGGCCTATCGTCGGAATACCGCCGGGAAAAATGCTGGGAACGGTGGCCGGCGAGACCAGGCAGGACCCGTAGTTGCACCCCGAGGCGAACGGCGCCTGGGTCTGATAGGGCAGCGTGAAGGGCCGGTCGGCGTAGGTCAGCCCGTCTTGCTGGGTGTATTCGACGCTGGCGGTGATGTTGCCCTTATCGTCAGCGAAATTCGTGCCCGCCAAGGCGCGGCCCACATAGGAATTGCCGTCACCCTTATAGGATGTGCCGAACTGGCTCTCCAGGCTGATGCCCTGAAAGTTCTTCTTGAGGATGACGTTGACGGTACCGGCGATCGCGTCAGCGCCGTAGATCGGCGCGCCACCCACAGATACCACTTCGAGGTGATCGATCAGGCCGGCGGGAATATCGTTGAGGTCCACCTCCTGGCCAGGAGGCGCTCCGGCGAAGGCGCCGCCGATCGTCGGCGCGTTGCCGGAAACGAAACGGCGCCCGTCGACCAGCACGAGGGTGCGCTGGGCGCCCAGGCCATAGAGGTTGACGAATTGTTCGCCCGTGGTGGAGCCAGCCTGCTGGCCGGTGTTGTTGGACCCGGCCGGGCCGAACACCGGCAGTTCATTCAAGGCGTCGCCCGCGTTGAGAAAGCCGCGGCTGACCAGGGTGTCACCGCCTAGAACCTGCGCCGGCTGGAGGGTGTCAAAGCCAGCCACTGGAATGTGCGAGCCGGTGACGACAATCTCATCGGCGGGGGCCGGCGCGGCGGCGGTTTCGGCTCCGGCGCCCGATGCGGCGCCAATCAGGGCGATGGAGAGACCAACGAGGGCGGCCGAGCTCAACAGCCCGGCGCGTGACCAACGAATGTTCATGAACACCCCTGTTTTATTTGTAAGCTTTCGCGCCCGCGCCGAACTCTGTCGTCGCGGAATAGGAATTTGCTGCGATGCCGCGAAGTTTAGCTATCCCCCCGGTTGGGGGGTCAGCCGAGATAGGCCAGGGTGTGGCCGCGGGCGACGGCCTGGGCGCGGCAGGTGACCTGAAGTTTCTGGAACAGGCTCTGGACGTGTTCCTTCACCGTATCGACCGACAGCCCCAGAAGATCGGCGATCTCGCGATTGCTTTTACCCAAGGCGATCCAATCCAGGCACTCAGCTTCGCGCCCGGAGAGAATCCGGCCTGGAGCCTTGGCCAGTCGCGGCTCAAGGTGCGCGTGAATCTGGTGACCGATCAGAAAAAGCTGCTGCATCGCCAGGTCGAGATCCTTCGGGGTGTAGGCGCGGGCGCTGAGAAAATTCAGCGAGGCATGCCGGCCCTGGGCCATTCGAATACGATAGCTGACGCCGGTTCGATGACCCTGGGACAGCAGCCAGCGGAGCGTGGAGGTGTCGCCGGCCGACAACCGACGGTCGCGAGCCAGGGACAGGCGAAAGCCATCATTCTCCCAGCATACGGGGGTGTTGCCGACGACAATCTCGCCCCGGGCCACCATTCGCCGAAGCGCGTCTTCGCGGATGCCGTTGAGATACCGCTCCCAGAAATTCTGGGAAACTCCCGACGACAGCGCTTCCATCGGAGGATCGATGTCGCCGTCCAATATGTCGACCGAATATATCAGCTTGTCGAAACCGATTGCGCTGGCGCCTTCCAGCAAACCGGCCGTATCGGTCGGCATGGCGGAAACCAACGGCATCGATCATTCCTCTCGCATCCGAACCAAAACGTCCCGCGACCGAAGCACTTTGGCGGCTTTATGGCATTTGACAAGTTTTAGGCGCCCGACGATGGATATTCGCACGGGATTGCGCATGGCGCTGGCGATCGGCACGGCCCGAGCGCGGAAGTTGCTCACGGCGGACCGCTATTGACCCACTCTCCCAATACTCATCACCCGCCGGTCACTCTGATCGCCGGCCCCACGGCCAGCGGCAAATCCGCCCTCGCCCTGCGTTTGGCCGGAGAGACCGGCGGCGAGATCGTCAACGCCGACTCGATGCAGATCTACGCCGATCTGAGGGTGCTGACGGCGCGTCCGAGCCAGCAGGACGAGGCAATCGCGCCGCATCACCTGTTCGGCGTCGCCGACGCGGGCGAGGCTTGGTCGGTGGGGCGATGGCTCGAGGCCGCGACCGCGACCCTGGCCACGATCGCCACGCGCGGACGGCCCGCCGTGGTTGTTGGTGGGACGGGTCTCTATTTCCACGCCTTGACAGTGGGCCTGGCCGACATCCCGGCTGTGCCGGCGATAATCCGCCGGGAAGTTCAGGCGCTGTTCGATCAGTTGGGCGAGGTCGCTTTTCGGGCCCGTCTCGCCGAGGTCGACCCAACCTCCGCGAAACGGATCGCCAAGGCGGATCGTCAACGGCTGACTCGGGCCTACGAGGTGTGGGCCGAGAGCGGGCGTTCGCTCAGCCAGTGGCAAGCGCGCACCCGGCCGGCCCTGCCCACCGGAACCTGGCGTGGGGTGATCGTCGAACCGGGCCGCCAAACCCTCTATGATCGGTGCGACGCCCGGCTGGCCGCGATGCTTGACGCCGGCGCCCTGGACGAAGTGGCGCGGCTCGCCGCGCGCGGCCTAAGCCCGGCGCTGCCGGCGATGAAGGCGCTTGGTGTCGCTCCCTTCGCGGCCCATCTGCGCGGCGAACTATCCCTGGACGACGCCCTGGCCCAGACTCGCCAGGACACCCGCCGCTACGCCAAGCGTCAGCTGACCTGGTTCCGCAACCAGACCCCGGATTGGCCGAGATTCAAAAACGCCGACGCGGTCGTGAACGACACGACGCCTTGACCTTGAGAGGCCCGGACCCTAAGGGTTTTCGCCTATCCTGGAGTCAGTTCCATGCGCTTCGCGCGGATCGTACTTAGTCGGCGACCGAATGTGGTGAGAGCCTAGCGGCTTTCGCCCCTTTTCGGTCGCGTGCCAACCAAGGCCCCTAGCGGGCCTTTTTTCTTGCCCTCTCCACAAGCGAAACACCCCCATGACCACCGAGACCATGACCAAGGCGACCCAGAGCGCGCCACCCGCCCCTGAAATCATGACCGGGGCCGAGATCGTGGTGCGCGCGCTGGTCGATCAAGGAGTGACCGACCTGTTCGGCTATCCCGGCGGCGCGGTGCTGCCGATCTATGACGCGCTGTTTCACGAGCCGCGCCTGCGCCACGTGCTGGTGCGCCATGAACAGGGGGCCGGCCACGCGGCCGAGGGTTATGCCAGGTCCACCGGCAAGCCGGGCGTGGTGCTGGTCACCTCGGGACCGGGAGCGACCAATACGGTCACGGCCATCGTCGACGCCCTGATGGACTCGATCCCCCTGGTGGTGCTCACCGGACAGGTGCCGACCCACCTGATCGGCACCGACGCCTTCCAGGAATGCGACACGGTCGGCATCACCCGCTCGTGCACCAAGCACAACTATCTGGTGAAGGACGTTAACGATCTGGCGCGGGTGATCCACGAGGCCTTCGCCATCGCCACCACGGGGCGCCCCGGTCCGGTGGTTGTCGATATTCCCAAGGACGTGCAGTTCGCCAGCGGCGTCTATCTGTCGCCCGAGGCCGCCAAGCCGATCCACAACTATCACCCGCAGGTGATGGGCGATCCCTCGGCCATCACCGAGGCGGCCAGCCTGATCGCCGGGGCCAAGCGACCGCTGTTTTACACCGGTGGCGGGGTGATCAACGCCGGGCCGGCCGCCAGCGCCGCCTTGCGCCAGCTGGCCGCCTTGACCGGGGCGCCGGTGACCTCGACCCTGATGGGCCTTGGGGCGTTCCCGGCCGACGATCCGGCCTGGCTGGGCATGGTGGGCATGCACGGCGCCTATCAGGCCAATCACGCCATGCACGACTGCGACGTGATGATCGCCGTGGGCGCGCGGTTCGACGACCGGGTGACCGGTCGCCTGGACGCCTTTTCGCCGGGCTCGAAGAAGATCCACATCGACGTCGATCCTTCGTCGATCGGCAAGGTGGTGCGCGCCGACCTCGGCATCGTCGGCGATGCCGGAAAGGTACTGGAAGCGTTGATCGCCGCCTGGAAACGCCGGGCGCCGTCGGAGGGACCCGAGCGCCTCGCCGAATGGTGGGCGCGCATCGACGATTGGCGGGCGCGCAAGGGCTTCGGCTATCGGCCGTCCGACACCCTGATCAAGCCGCAGTACGCGATCGAGCGGCTGTATGAGCTGACCAAGGACCGCGACACCTACATCACCACCGAGGTCGGCCAGCATCAGATGTGGGCGGCGCAGTACTACCGCTTCCAGCAACCCAACCGCTGGATGACCTCGGGAGGGCTCGGCACCATGGGTTATGGCCTACCGGCCGCCGTCGGCGTGCAGATCGCCCATCCGCATAGCCTGGTGATCGATATCGCCGGCGACGCCAGCGTGCAGATGACCATGCAGGAGATGTCCACCGCCCTGCAGTACGACCTGCCGATCAAGATCTTCATCCTCAACAACGAATGGATGGGGATGGTGCGCCAGTGGCAACAGCTGCTGCACGGCGAACGCTATAGCCACTCCTACTCTTCCAGCCTGCCGGACTTCGTGAAGCTGGCCGAGGCCTATGGGGGCGTCGGGCTGCGAACCGATCGGCCCGATGAACTGGACGGGCTGATCATGGAAATGATCGACATGCCCCGGCCGGTGATCTTCGACTGCCGGGTCGAGCGCACCGAGAACTGCCTGCCGATGATCCCCTCGGGCAAGGCCCACAACGACATGATCCTGGGGGAAGATCCACGGGATATCGGCTCGGTCATCGACGCCGCCGGAAGAGGGCTCGTATGAACGCGCCGACCGCGCCCGCGCCCGAGGCGCCCGCTTCGGCCTATGACATGGGCCATACCAAGGAAATCGAGCACCTTGCCACCTTCGCGGTGCTGGTGGCCAACGAACCTGGTGTCCTGCACCGGGTGGTCGGCCTGTTCGCGGCCCGTGGCTATAACATCGACAGCCTGACCGTGGCCGAGACCGATCCAGGCGCCGGAACCAGCCGGATCACCATCGTCACCCGCGGCACGGCCCAGGTGTTGAGTCAGATCGAGGCTCAGCTGAAGAAGATGGTCTCCACCCGCCACGTCCAGGACGTGACGCGCGATCCCAACGGCGTGGAACGCGAGCTGGCGCTGGTCAAGGTTCGCGCGGTCGGCTCCAGCCGGATGGAGGCCAAGATGCTCGCCGACATCTTCCGCGCCCGGGTGATCGACACCACCCCCGCCGGCTTCATCTTCGAGATCACCGGCGCGCCATCGAAGGTCGACAAGTTCGTCGGCCTGATGCGCCCGCTGGGCCTGATCGAAGTGTCCCGGACCGGCGTGCTTTCGATCGAGCGGGGGGTGGAGGGCGGCTGACCCCCCACCCTCCTTTGGCGGGCGCCGATCAGGCGGGCTGCGCTTCGGCGGTCTGGACGCCACCCGCCATTTCGGCTTTCCGATTGCGGAGCGCCACGAAGCGGAACGTCAGGTAGTGGGCGGCGAACAGGGTCAATTTCGAGGCCAGGGGGAACACGCCGATGAACAGCACCCAGGCCTTGTGGTCCATGGTCACCGCGATGAAGAGATTGGCGGCGGCGGTCAGCAACATCAGCCCGGCCCAGATATAGCCCCAGGCGACGATCAGGCCAGCCGGCAACAGGGTCTTGGCCACGGGCGGGATGTAGCGGTCCATCCAGCCGCGCTGCATCATCGCCGCGCCGATGGTCAGGTAGATGATCGTCGGCTTGATCATCACAAAGCGCGGATCGCCGGTGAGCAGGGTCGCGCCGCCGAGAACCGTGACCAGTCCCAGGCTAGCCCATTGCATGCCAGGCACCGGCTTACCACGCAGTTTCTCATAGAGGACCTGACCAATCCCCAGAGCCACCGCGACGCCCGTGGAGAGATAGATATTGTTGGTGAGCGAGAACAGCGCGGCGAAAATCAGGGTTGAGAGCATGTCCGACAGGATCGGCCGGGCGGCGTAAAACAGGTTTTTCATGGTTCGCGATCTCCTTGAGCGATGGCCCGAACCCTAGCGTCGGTTCGCCGATCACGGTGAGGCCGGCCGCGAACGGATCGGCGCCATCCGCGAAATCGGTCGTCCATTCACGCTTCGCGGATGGTGTTCCTTCCCCTTTGCCCCTGACGGGCCTATATCAGGGGGGTCCGGGTCAAACCGGACTATGGAGATAAAGGCGCGTGCAATAAGCGGACTGGACCCGGGTGCGATTCCCGGCGGCTCCACCAACCCTTCCCTCCTCGCGTTATCGGCGGGGCTTGTATGGGGCCGATCAGCATCGACAGACGTCTAAAGACGTAAGCTTTCTCTCGGCGTGGCTCACCGTTCCGGGCCTTAAACTAACTGCGAACGATAACTTCGCTCAAGAGTATGCCCTCGCAGCGTAAGCAGCGCGGATAAACTCGACCTAAAAGCCCTGTCGTCTTAGCAGCGGCAGGCGGGGCCCGGGGAGCGCCTGGCAACAGAAGCTCCCCACTTATCCCAGGCCTCGGTGGCGCTCCCCTTCCAAACGTAAAGGATGGAGGCGCGAAGCGCCTCCGGGAGCGCCTGGCAACAGAAGCTCCCCACTTATCCCAGGCCTCGGGGGCCGCCCTCCTATCTCGACTATCTCGCGAGATAGCGGTCCAAGAGATCGTTCCAGTGCTGGATGATCATTTCCTGGTAGGCTCCCAGCTGCGAATGCGGGTGGGCCGGGTCGGCGGATTTCAGTCCGGCCTGAACCAGAGGCATGTTGGCGATGTCCTGGTCAAACACCGCGGCCAGAAAGTTGAACGCCGGGGCTTTGTCGGTGACCGTTTCCCCCGGCCCGATCTCGATGGCGGGGGATGATGGCGGCCGAGGCGATCCCTCGGGGACCGGAAGCAGCATACGCACGTCGAAGTAGCTTTGTTCGCAGTCGGTGGCGTGCGGGGTGAAGCTGTAGATGAAGGGCAGGGATTCCGAGAGCCAGAAGGTCTGGCTGGGAAACATGAAATAGGGGGTGCTGTCGATCATCACCGCGTCGGTCTGGTCGGGCCTCACGCCGTAGACGCGCGCCTGTATGTCGCGATGCCACTGAGCGATCTGGGCGCGAAGATCCCCGGCCGGGTCCAGCTCAGGCATGTCGGCATCCGGATAGTGCCAGGCCTTCATGATGGTCGCATAAACCATGGCCGCCGCGAGGGTCGTCGCCTCGGCCGGAGCGTGCATGCTCGGCACGGCCGAGGGCGTGATCTGCCGGCCGATATGGCCGGTCTCGGTGTCCCAGATGTCGTATTGCGCCTGGCTGTCGCCGTTGTAGGGCACGGCCTCGGGATGGGTGGCCAGAACGTGGTAGGATTCCATGAAAGCTTCCTGGACCACCTTCCAATTGGCCGGCATCAGCTTGCGGAAGCGCGCAGCGGTGTAGCGCTGTTCCAGCCCGAACTCGGCGAAGTGACGCGGCACAACCGCCAGGGCGTCGGCCAGTGAGACCGCGGCCGGATCCGCATTGATAAAGATGAAGCCGCCCCAACGCTCGAGCCGAACCTCGCGCAGGGCGCCGTCGACGCGGGTGACCGTGGGAAAATCCCAGTGACTCGGAATGAATTTCAGCGAGCCGTCCGCCTTCCACTCCCAGCCGTGATAGGGGCAGCGGATGCTGTCGCCGCCCTCGGCGCGGGAACACAGTCTGGTGCCCCGATGCGGGCAGCTGTTGTAGAACGCCCTGAACACGTCCGGTCCGGCGCGGATGATGATGAACGACATGTAGCCAAGGTCGAACGGGACGCGGTCGCCCACCTGGGGCGCGTCCTCCTCGCGGGCGGCCAGCAGCCAGCTCTTGTTCCAGAGTTTCTCATACTCGAGCTTGGCGAACGCCGGATCGTGGTAGCGCCCGAAATCCACCCGCCGGTTGTCGGGCCGGGCCTCTCCGGCTTCCAGCATCGCGGAGGTTGGGACGCGACTGTCGCGCCGCCAAAGAACCTCGGTCAGGGGTCGTTCGTCGCTGCCCAGGCCGCGCTGAACGCCGCGCCGCTCGGCGACCATGTCCATGGCGTCCTCCGTCGGGTTCATTGCATAAGATACGCATACGTACGCTTTGCGCACAACCGGCCATGGCACTACCTTGGCGGCCAGGGTGCGCACCCTGCCGCCCAGGAGAGTCGCCGTGGATTTTTCAACCTATGAAGCCATCGCCTTCTCCAGGGACGGGCGGATCCTGACCGTGACGCTCAATCGGCCCGAGACCCTGAACGCCGCCGATCCCGTCCTTCAGGAGGAACTGGCGCGGGTGTTCGACGACTGCGCCCAGGATCCGGGGTCCGACGTGGTCGTGCTGACCGGCGCCGGCCGGGCGTTTTCAGCCGGCGGCGATCTGCAATGGATGAGATCCCGCACCTTCGACGAGCGGGCTTTCGCCATGGAGGCCCGCTCGGCCCGCACCACGGTGTTTTCGATCCTGGATTGCCCCAAGCCGATCATCGCCAAGGTCAATGGCGATGCGATCGGGCTGGGCGCCACTCTGGCGCTGATGTGCGACTTCGTGATCGCCAGCGAGACAGCCCGGTTCGCCGATCCTCATGTGAGGGTGGGGCTGGCGGCCGGCGACGGCGGCGCGGTGATCTGGCCGCAGCTGATCGGCTTCTCGCGGGCCAAAGCCTATCTTCTGCTCGGCGACACCCTCGACGCCGCGGAAGCGGCGCGCATCGGCCTGATTACGCTGGCGGTTCCTAGTGACGCCTTGGACGAGGTGACCGCCCGTTACGCGGCCCGTCTGGCCGCCGGGGCGCAGCAGGCGATCCGCTACACCAAGATCGCGGTCAACCTGCAACTCAAGCAGATCATGGCCAACGTCTTCGACGCCGGCATCGCCTACGAAGGCCTGACCATGGCGTCCCGGGATCATAAGGAAGCGGTCAGCGCTTTCATCGAAAAGCGAAAGCCCGTGTTCGGTCAGGCCTGATCAACCCATGCGATCGATGGCCCGCGCGGCGCAGTTTCCCCTTTCGTGCCCTTGCCTTACGCGCGTCCGTCGCTAGGTTCGCGACCATGGCCAAGGACGAAAACCCCAGGGATCTGATGGACTACGAGGCGTTGCAGCAGGACGCCCTTCGGGGTGTGATCCGCTCATCGCTTGTCCGCGCCTCGACCGGAAACGGTCTGCCTGGAGACCACCACTTCTATATCAGCTTCCGCACCCTGGCGGCCGGCGTATCGATCCCCGCGGAGTTGCAGGCAAGATACCCTGACGAGATGACCATCGTGCTTCAGAACCAATATTGGGACCTGAAGGCTGGCGAAACGGTGTTCTCGGTGACCTTGCAATTCAACGGGCAGCCGAAAAATCTTTCGATCCCCTATGCCGCCGTCTCGCGTTTCTATGACCCGAGCGTCCAGTATATGTTGCAATTCACGCCGGCCGAGGCGGTGCAGCCCTCGCCCGTGTCGGCCCAGTCTTCGACTCCGGCTCCGGCCAAGCCTCCGGTCAAAGCGGTCGCCGCGGAAGATCAGCCAAAAGTGATCTCCCTCGATCAGTTCCGCAGGAAATGAGCGACGACGCCGCCGACGCGCCCGTCCTCCTCACCGACGAGGAGATCCTGGGGCGCTTTCAGCGCGCCAGGAACCGGCCGACGGGCTCCCAGACCCTGGGTTTTCGGCTCGTCAGTGTCAGCCAGGAAACCAGGTCGGTGGAGGTGGCGTTCGAGGCGCGGGCCGAGCTGATGCTCAATCCCATGAAACAGATTCAAGGCGGCTATCTGTGCGCGATGCTCGATGAGTGCATGTCGGTGGCCTGTATGGTCGCCTCGGGCATGACCCATGTGGCGCCAACCGCCGAGATGAAGACCAGCTTCTTTCGGCCAGCCAGGCCCGGTCCGCTGCGAGGGGTGGGCCGCGTGGTGCGTTGGGGCCGGACCTTGGCCTTCACCGAAGGCGAGATCTATGACGCCGAGGGCCGCCTGCTGGCCAAGGCGACCGGAACGGCGGTGCCCACTCCGTTCAAAACCTATAAATAGGCCTATCAAGCCGACGAGCCGCGCGAGGGGGGACAAGACCATGACCGACACCCGGATCGAGACCGACACCTTTGGACCGATAGCGGTAGCCACCGACCGCTACTGGGGCGCGCAGGCGCAGCGCAGCCTGGGCAACTTCGATATCGGCTGGGAAAAACAACCCGCCGCCGTGGTCCGCGCCCTGGGGATCGTCAAACAGGCCGCCGCCGAAACCAATATGGCGCTGGGCCGGCTGGACCCGAAGATCGGCCAGACCATCGTGGCCGCCGCCCAGGAAGTGATCGACGGCAAGCTCGACGCCCATTTTCCCCTGGCGGTCTGGCAGACCGGGTCGGGCACCCAGTCGAACATGAACGCCAACGAGGTGATCTCCAACCGGGCCATCGAGATGCTGGGCGGGGTGATGGGCTCGAAGTCGCCGGTCCATCCCAACGACCATGTAAACATGAGCCAGTCGTCGAACGACACCTATCCCACCGCCATGCATGTGGCGTCGGCCGAAGAGGTGGTCCATCGGCTGCTCCCGGCGCTGCGAACCCTGCGCAACGCCCTCAACGACAAGGCCAAGGCCTGGGCGCACATCATCAAGATCGGCCGCACCCATACTCAGGACGCGACGCCGCTGACCCTGGGCCAGGAATTTTCCGGCTACGCCCAGCAGGTCGAGAACGGCCTGTCGCGGATCGAGATGAGCCTGCCGATGCTGATGCAACTGGCCCAGGGCGGCACGGCCGTCGGCACCGGCCTGAACGCGCCGGTGGGCTTCGCCGAGATGGTGGCCGACAAGATCGCCCAGATCACCGGCCTGCCCTTCACCACCGCGCCGAACAAGTTCGAGGCGCTGGCCGCCCATGACGCCATGGTGTTCACCCACGGGGCGATGAACACGGTGGCCGCCAGCCTTTTCAAAATCGGCAATGATATCCGCTTTCTGGGCAGCGGCCCGCGCTCGGGACTGGGCGAGCTTTCGCTGCCCGAAAACGAGCCGGGCTCATCGATCATGCCGGGCAAGGTCAACCCCACCCAGTGCGAGGCCCTGACCATGGTCTGCGCCCAGGTGTTCGGCAACCAGGCCACCATGACCTTCGCCGGCGCCTCCGGCCATTTCGAACTCAACGTGTTCAACCCGGTGATGGCCTATAATTTCCTGCAGACCGTCCGGTTGCTGGCCGACGCGACTGTCAGTTTCACCACCCACTGCGTTGTCGGGATCGAACCGCGCGAGGACAATATCAAGGCGGCGCTCGACCGTTCGTTGATGCTGGTCACCGCCCTGGCCCCCAAGATCGGCTACGACGCCGCCGCCAAGATCGCCAAGACCGCCCACAAGAACGGCACCACCCTACGCCAGGAAGCCGTGGGCGGCGGCTACGTCACCGACGCCGAGTTCGACGAAGTGGTGCGGCCGGAACACATGCTGGGACCGCGTTAAACTGGGTTTTAAGCCCGCCGGTTGACGGCGAAGTCGGCCAGGGCTTCGAGGCCGTCACGGAGTTCGCCTTCGGGGAAAATTTCCAGGGCGACCTTGGCCGCGTCGGCATAACCCGCCGCCATTTCCAGAGTGGCGTCCAGCGCGCCGGCGGTGAGGATCAGCTCGCGGGCGCGGCGGAAGTCGCTCTCGGTCTGTTCCTGGCGGCTGATCACCCGCTCCCAGAACTCGCGCTCGCGCGGTCCGGTGCGGGCGATGGTCAGCAGCAGCGGCAGGGTGGCCTTGCCTTCGCGGAAATCATCGCCGGCGTTCTTGCCCAGGGTTTCCGTGGAGCCGCCGTAGTCGAGAGCATCGTCGCTGAGTTGGAAGGCGAGGCCGAGGTTGAAGCCGTAAGCCCGCAGGGCGGCGGCCTGCGCCGGCGCCGCGCCGGCGGCCACGGCGCCCGCCTCGGCGGCGGCGGCGAAAAGTTCGGCCGTCTTGGCGGAAATGATCTGCAGATAGGTGTCTTGCGAGAGGTTGACGTCGTGCGCCCGGCTGAGCTGCAGCACCTCGCCCTCGGCGATCACCCGGGCCGCCCGGGCCAGGATGTCCATGGCTCGCATGGAGCCGGTCTCCACCATCAGCTCGAACGCCCGGGCGAACAGGAAATCCCCCACCAGCACGCTGGAGGGGGCGCCCCAGATCAGGTGGGCGGCGACCTTGCCCCGGCGCAGGCCGGATCCGTCGACCACATCGTCATGCAGCAGGGTGGCGGTGTGGATGAACTCCACGGCGGCGGCGAGCTTGAGGCCGGCGTCGCCGCGGGCGCCGGCGAGGCGCGCGGCGACCACCGTCAATAGAGGCCGGAGCCGCTTGCCGCCGGCGTCGATGATGTGATCGGCGAGCGCCGGAATAATGCTCACCGGGCTCTGCATCCGATCGACAATCAAGGCGTCGACGCCCGCCATATCGGTCGCGGCCAGCGCCGCGAGATGCTCGACGGAACCGACGGGGCGCGCGATCATGGCTTTGGCTGCGTCCAAGAGCCGGCGCTCCTTTCAATCAAGCGCCAGTAACCCGCGCTGTTGCGGCGGACAATGATGACGCGATAGGCCAGGGTCAAGGCAATCGACGCCAATGGGCCGCCACCGATGACGATCACCGACGATACGATCCTGGGAGGGCGGGTTCGCCTGCGACAATCAGGGGTGGGATATAGGGCCGGACTCGACGCCGCGCTGTTGGCGGCGGCTTGCGACGCGCCGCCCGGCGCGCGGGTTCTGGACGCCGGCTGCGGGGTCGGCGCCGTGATGCTGGCGGCGGCGGCGCGGCGGCCGGAAACCCTGTTCACGGGCCTGGAGCGGGATGCCGACGCCGCGGCCCTGGCGCGGGTCAATATCGGCCTGAACGACATGGAGGCCCGGGTAGACCTGATCGAGGCCGATCTCGCCGCCCGCTTCGCCACTCTGGATATCCCGCCGTTCGACGCGGTGCTGGCCAATCCGCCGTTCTTCGATAACGAGAGCGCCCTGCGAGCACCATCCGCGGCCAAGCGCGGGGCCTGGATCTCGCCGGAGGGGTTGGCCGTGTGGACAGCTTTTCTGATCAAGGCCGTCCGGGAGGGTGGGACGATCACCGTGATTCACCGGGCCGACCGTCTGGGCGATATCCTGACCGGCCTCGGCCCCAAAGCAGGCTCGTTCCAGATTCGCGGAGTCCATCCGTTCGCCGACGCGCCCGCCAAGCGGGTGCTGGTGCGGGCGGTGAAAACCGGCAAGGCGCCGCTGCGTCTGCTGCCGGCCCTGGAGCTGCACGACCGCGATGGCGCAAAACACAGACCGGACATAGAGGCGATCCTTCGTGGCGAGGCCGATCTTGGCTGGGCCTGAGCCTCCAGGCGGACGAGTCGCGACGGCCGAAGAGGTCGTGGCGTTCTGGCGCGAGGCGGGACAACGGCGCTGGTTCGCCAGGAACGCCGACTTCGATGCGCTTATCCGGGAGCGGTTCGAAGCGACGCTGGCCGCGGCCGAGAGCGGCGCACTCGATCACTGGCGGGCTACCGCAAGCAGCGCGCTCGCCCTGATCCTGGTGCTCGACCAGTTCACACGCAATCTCAGGCGGGGTTCACCCCTCGCCTTCGCCAACGACACCAAGGCCCGCCAGATCGTTCGAGACTCCCTGGCGCGGGGCCACGACCAAGCGACCGAAGCCAGCCTTCGACTGTTCTTCTACCTCCCGCTGTCGCACGCGGAGACGCTGGACGATCAGTACCTGGCCGTCGCCCTCGGCGAAGCCCTGGAAGTGGCAGGCGGTCCGAGCGCGAAATCCGCGCGCGAACATCGCGACATCATCCGCCGCTTCGGCCGCTTCCCTCACCGCAACGCCATCCTCGACCGATCCTCGACCGAGACGGAGGTGGCTTTTCTGAGGGGGGGTGGTTTCGTCGGCTGACCGAGCTCGGCGTCATGAACGGCGAGACGGCGCTGGGTTGGCACTAACGGCGGGCGATGGCGTTCAAGACGTCAGATATCTCGCCACGATCGCCGCCTCGGTCCGCAGTTCCGCGGCCCGCTCGGGGCGGCCCAGAGCCTCGAACTGGTCCGCGTCCGCGTTCCGGCTCGCGACCTCCCGCTCCACAAGACATCTCACCTCGGACTCGTCGAGACTGAGCCGTGGGACCTCCGCCGAGCGATCGCCAAACTGGTGCACGACGTAGCGCAGATGCTTATCGCCCACCGGCGCCGCCTGGGCGTTGTCGAGGGCGGCGATCAGCGCGCGCAGAACCGCGGTCTCTCCGGCGTTCCGCGCCCGCATGGCCCAACGCAGATCGCTGCGCAACCGAGCCTTGGCGGTTTCGGCGGCGTCGGTCATCGCGTCCCTAGTTTCTTGCGGTGTCCACCAGCTTGTTCTTGGCGATCCAGGGCATCATGGCGCGCAGGCGGGCGCCCACTTCCTCGATGCCATGCTCGGAAGCCCGGCGGCGGGTGGCCTTGAAGCTGGGTTGGCCGGCCTGGTTCTCCAGCATGAAGTCGCGCACGAAACGGCCCGACTGGATGTCCGCCAGGATGCGCTTCATCTCCGCCTTGGTCTCGGCGGTCACGATCCGGGGGCCGCTGACGTATTCGCCATATTCGGCGGTGTTGGAGATCGAATAGTTCATGTTGGCGATGCCGCCTTCGTAGATCAGATCAACGATCAGCTTCACCTCGTGCAGGCACTCGAAATAGGCCATTTCCGGCGCGTAGCCGGCCTCCCCCAGGGTCTCGAAACCGGCGCGGATCAGCTCCACCAGACCGCCGCAGAGCACGGCCTGTTCGCCGAACAGGTCGGTCTCGCATTCCTCGCGGAAATTGGTCTCGATGATGCCCGAACGGCCGCCGCCGATCGCGGAGGCGTAGGCGAGGCCTAGGTCCATGGCGCCGCCGGTGGCGTCCTGGTCGACCGCGATCAGACAGGGCACGCCGCCGCCCTTGAGGTATTCACCGCGCACCGTGTGGCCGGGACCCTTGGGCGCGATCATCAGCACGTCGATGGTAGCCGGCGCCTCGATGAGCTTGAAATGGACGTTCAGGCCATGGGCGAAAAGCAGCGCCGCGCCATCGCGGATGTTGGGGGCGATGTCCTTTTCCCAGATGCCGCGCTGCAGCTCGTCGGGGGCCAGGATCATGATCGCGTCGGCCCAGGCGGCGGCTTCGGCGACCGTCATCACCGTCAAGCCCTCAGCCTCGGCCTTCTTGGCCGTGGCGGAGCCGGCCCGCAAGGCGACCGCTACGTCCTTTACGCCGGAATCGCGCAGGTTTAGGGCGTGGGCGTGCCCCTGGGATCCGTAACCAACGATGGCGATCTTCTTGTCCAGCAAGCGGGCGAGATCGGCGTCGTTGTCGTAATAGACGCGCATGAATGGTCTCCGACGAAATGAAGGCCGCTATCGATAGGGTTTTGCCCGGAAGGTCAAGCTGTGGATGGCAGCGCCAACCCCGATGCGCCGATGCGCGAGTCGGGGTATGGTCGGCATCGTGATGAGCGCCACCGTCCAACAGCTTCGCGAGACATCCGCCCGTTCGGCGCATCCAGAGCGGCAGTATCTCGACCTATTGGCCGACATCATCGCCCACGGCGCACAACGGGGCGACCGGACGGGCACCGGCACTCTGAGCGTCTTTGGCCGGCAGATGCGGTTCGATCTGGCGGCGGGCTTTCCGCTTCTGACCACCAAGAAGGTGCATTTCAAAGCCATCGTCCTGGAGCTGATCTGGTTTCTCAAGGGCGACACCAATGTGCGCTGGCTTCAGGAGCGCGGCTGCTCGATCTGGGACGAGTGGGCCGACGAGAACGGCGAACTGGGGCCAGTCTACGGCAAGCAATGGCGAAGCTGGGCGGCGCCGGACGGCCGCGTGATCGACCAGATGACCAATGTGGTCCAGTCCCTGATCGGGAACCCCGAGAGCCGCCGCCACATCGTTTCGGCGTGGAACCCGGCCGAGGTGGACGACATGGCCCTGCCGCCGTGCCATTGCCTGTTCCAGTTCTACGTGGCCGGGGGGCGGCTCTCCTGCCAGCTCTATCAGCGCTCGGCCGATGTCTTCCTGGGCGTGCCGTTCAACATCGCCAGCTACGCCCTGCTGACCATGATGGTGGCCCAGGCGACCGGGCTGGAGCCAGGCGAGTTCGTGCACACCCTGGGCGACGCCCATCTCTATCTGAACCACCTGGATCAGGCTCGCCTGCAACTTACCCGCGAGCCCCTGCCCTTTCCGACCCTCGGTCTGGCGCCCGGACGTGATCTGTTGGCCTTCGCGCCCGAGGATATCGCGCTGAAGGGCTATCGCCCTCACCCGGCCATCAAGGCGCCGATCGCGGTTTGACCCCAGTCATAACCATCGGCCCGGTGGCGCGCGGCGCCAATGGCGTGATCGGCCTCGGCGGCGCCCTGCCCTGGCGGCTGAAATCCGATCTGGCGCTGTTCAAGAGCCTGACCATGGGCAAGCCGGTGATCATGGGACGCAAGACCTGGGACAGCCTGCCCAAACGCCCCCTGCCCGGCCGCGCCAATATCGTGCTCTCCAAGGATGGGTCGTTCGCGCCCAAGAACGCGGTGGTCTGCGAGGAACTCTCCGAAGCCCTGCAGATCGGCCGCGAACACGCCGAGGACGACGGCGCGACCGAGGTCTGCGTGATCGGCGGGTCATCCGTTTTCGCCGCCGCTTTACCAAAGGCCAAGCGGATGTATCTCACCGAGGTCGACGCCAGCCCCGAGGGAGACGTCTACTTCCCCGCCTTCGACGAGGCCGATTGGATCGAGGTGCGCCGCGAGGCCCACCCCGCCGGACCGGACGAAGACCACGCCTTCGTGTTCCGAGTGCTCGAACGGCGCTGAACCTCGGCGCTAGATCAGGGCGGCGGCGGAGCCTCGGTATTGCGGCGAAGTGGGTTGCGCAGAGCAGCCGTCCAAGGTCTTATGAGAACGGCAGTCGCCGGGGCCGCTCTCTCTACAAAGGACGTTCAATGACGCCAAAGATGAGCGCGTCGGCGGCGATGCAGGCGCAGCTTCAGAGTGTGCCCGCCTCGGTCGCGCCGGGCGGAGGCCTGATGCCACTTCTGCTGCGGGCCGCCCAGACGGTGGGTTCCGCTCAACAGGCGAGCGTGATCCTGGGTCTTTTGGATCAGGCCATGTTTGCGGGCGTGGCGCAGCCGCCGCAGTCGGTTTCTTTCCCCGCCGATCATCTCTACCATCTCGAGAACACCGACGAGTGGTACTGGCTGTCGGCCAATCTCGTCGACGAGGACGAGAACCTGTTCGCCTTCGTCATCTCGTTCGAAGCCCTGCGCACGGTGGGCCAGGACGTGCAGCGGCGGGCCGGCTGGGCCAACGAGGAGTGCCATCTGATGTCCACCGTCGCGACCGTCGCGGTCGCTCCACCCGGCGGCGCAGGGTCGGCGCTCTATCGGCGGAGCCCGAATATCAATTGGAACATCCTGACGCCCGGCTCCGTCGGTTTCCCCGCGCTCGACAATTTCGTCATCCAGGCAGGCCCCGACAGCTTCCGGGGCTCGCCCGACAGCGTCCTGCCCACCACGGTCGTGGTCGACGACGAGGATGGCGGCATGCAGGTTTCCCTGACCTTTTCGGCCGTGGATGGCGTCGACCCGCCCTGGTTCCTGCAGGGCGACGGTGGGATCACGCCGGCGCCCGCCGCCGGCATCTACTACAGCTGGCCGCAATGCCCGGTGACCGGAACCATAACCGTCGGGGGGGCGACGTTCACCGTGAGCGGAACCGGCTGGATAGACCACCAGCTGATGATGAATCCGGTTCCGCCGCCCAGCCCGATCATGCCGCCGCCGAAGCCGCTTCGGACCAGTTTCTTCGGCTGGAACTGGTGCCAGTTCAATCTCGACAACGGCGATGCGTTCACCGGCTCCTGCAGCCAGGAGAGCGAGATCTGGAGCACGCGAGCGCCCGCCTTCGGGTTCTATGTTCAACGGACGGAAGCCGGCTGGCGCCGAATATTCTGCGAGGGCGATCCCACCTGGAATTTCGACGACCTCGTGCCGGTGCTCGACAATGCGCTTCAACCGGCGAGTTTCGTCTATGCATCCAAAGGCGATGCGCCCGAAAGCCCGGATTCCGAGCCGGGGCTGTTGACGATCGAGTTGGCGGCCGAGCCTCTGCACATCGACGGCTCGTTCTACAATCCGAATTTGTCTGTGTTTTCCGAGGTAGGGGCGATCGTGGCGGGCGCGCTCGTGGTCTCGGGCGAGCCGCGGCTTTTGGCGGGCGCGGGGTATTGCGAAACCAACGGCTTCGAGGTGACCGCCAGCTATCGGGCTCGCGCCCTGGAGTTCCTGGGAGTTGGTCCCTTGCCAGGGTGACGGCCGGTGACTGATGTCTTCATCTCATATGCGCGCGAATGGGAGGCCGACGCCGAAGCTGTCGAGCGGGCGCTCCGGTCGGCCGGCTATTCGGTCTGGCGCGACAATGCGCTTCCCGTGCATCGGCCGTATGGCGACGTCATCGAGGAGCATCTGACCCTAGCCCGCGCTGTGGTTGTCCTATGGTCAGAAGCGGCGTCCCGGTCGGAATGGGTGAGGTCGGAGGCGGATAAGGCGCGCAAGCTCGGTAAGCTAGTGCAGGCGACCCTCGACCTGACCCTGCCGCCTATGCCGTTCGATCAGCTACAATGCGCCGATCTGCGCGGCGGCCCGGCGAACACGACGGGCTGGAACAGGGTGCTGGAGAGCGTCGCGCATCTGCATGCGGCGCCGCGGCCGCCCGATCCGCCGGCGGCCGATCAGCCGGCGTCAGGCCCAGCGGGCGCGAAGCCGCGCGAGCGACTTCTGGCCGTGCTGCCGTTCGACAACCTGTCCGGCGATCCCGACTTCACATTCTTCTCCGACGGGGTCGCCGACGAGATCCTGCACGTCCTCACCAAGACCACCGACATCAAGATCGTTGCCCGCTCCTCCAGTTTCCAGCTGCGCGGCGCCCAGAAATCGCCCGCGACGGTGGTCGCCGAACTGAACGCCTCGCACCTGCTCGACGGAACGGTCCGACGGGCTGGGGACAGGGTGCGCATCACCGCGGAACTCGTCGACTGCCTCAAACACGAGCGACTCTGGGGCGAGCGCTACGACAAAAGTCTTTCGGACATTCTCGCCCTGCAGGACGAAGTGGCCGAGGCGGTGGCCATCGCCTTGAAGAGCGCCTTCGCGCCGAGGGCCATCGGCAGCGTCAACCCCGTGGCCTACGACCTCTATCTGCGAGCCCGGCAGATGAGTTCCGACCGGATCCTGTTCGACGCGCAACTCCTCGAAGATGCGGTGGCGATCGATCCCGACTTCGCGCCGGCCTGGGAGAGCCTGGCGCTGACCCACGCCGTGTTCGGCCGGTTCACCACCACCGACCCGGCGGCGGTCGCCGCCTATCGGACGAAAATGGATTTCGCCCTGGCGCATGTCCTGACGCTCAACCCGCTGTCGACCGCGGCGCGATACGCCAAGCTGCAGATGATGCCGACCTGCGGCGCGTTCGCCGAAATGGAGCAATTATCCGCCGAGGCGCTCAGCCTCGCGCCCGGCGAGCTCATCGGACTCAGTCTCGCCAGCTCTGTCGCCGCCACGGTGGGTCGCCTGCGGGCCGCTCTCGCCTATGGTGAACAGGCGTATTTCGCCGACAGGCTCAATCCCATCACCGTCGGGTGGTACGCCGCGCTGCTCGCTACGAACGACCGTTGGCGAGAGGCCATGATGGTGTTCGACGAATCGATCGAACGCTGGCCCAACGACGGCTTTATCCGGACCACGGCCTTGGGCAAGGATATCGAGATCGGCGACTGGGAGACCTTCGAGCGCCACGTCGCCCGCCCGGGCGTTCTGGGTGTCTACCAGCCCTGGTTCGAAGCCCTCGCCGCGTCTGGGCGCGAACTCAGGGATTGGACCCCCGACGTCGCGGATCGCTGGCTCGCGACCGAACGCGGTATGCTGGCGGCCACCCGGAACGTGCGCTTGTCGGCGATCGGACACCTGGCTCGGCATGGGCTGAGAGAGGAGGTCCATGCGATGATCGATCAGGCCTCGTTCGCCAACCTCTATACGCCCGACGGCCGACCGCCGATCGGAGACGCCACCCTGGCGGTGCTGTTCGAACCGGTCTCCGCCGTGTTGCGGCAGGACGCCCGTTTCGTCCGCCTCTGCGCCCGCCTGGGATTCTGCGACTTCTGGCTGAAGACGCAGAGATGGCCCGATTGCGCCGACGAAGTCACTCCGCTCTACGACTTCAGAGCCGAGGCCAGGGCGCAGGCCGATCTCTGGAAGGCGGAGCTCGGCCGATAGTCGCGGTGACCAGGTCGCCGCTCCGCGAGGCGCGAAACCGCCGCCCGAAAGTCGCTGGACAAGGGTTGCCGAGTCTCAGATAGGATTGGGGGCGAAACGATCGCCGTCCCGCGGCCCGGCGGTAAACATCGAGGAACGCCATGGATATCGAACTCGTCGTCGAAGGTTTGAAGTTTCCCGAGGGGCCGATCGCCTTGAACGACGGCTCAGTGATCATCACCGAGATCGAGGGCCAGACCCTGACGCGCGTCTCGCCGACCGGTCAGAAGAATATCGCCGCCGAAACCGGCGGCGGCCCCAACGGCGCGGCGATCGGGCCGGACGGCGCGATCTATGTGACCAACAACGGCGGTTCGTTCGAGTGGCTGAAACAAGACGGCCTGACGATCCCGGGGCCGACCCCGGCCAGCCATACAGGCGGCTATATCCAACGCGTCGACATCGCCTAGGGCAAGGTCGAGACGATCTACAGCGCCTGCGACGGGCGTAAGTTCGCCGGCCCCAACGACCTGGTGTTCGACAAGCAGGGCGGCTTCTGGTTCACCGACCACGGGACCACCCTTCCCGAAGTGCGCGGCCACGGGGCGCTCTATTACGCCAAGACCGACGGCTCGCACGTCACGCGCGCCCGCGATCACCTGATCTCGCTCAACGGCGTCGGGCTCTCGCCCGACGAGACTGGTCTATATGGCCGACGCCCGCATGAGGCTGCTTGGATAGATGCACGAGGCTCCCGATGTCATGATCCTTCGTTAGAAAGATTCGGCTCATTGCGGTGGCCTCCGCCAGCAACACCTCGTCGCCCGGATCCGTGGCGCGCTCACCCGCGTAGACGACATCGAATCGAACGGCGCGCATGGCCCTCACCGCAGGCGCCGCAATGTTGGAATCCGCAAATATCCGCGGGACGTTATTCAGCGGCGATACCGAGGCCCGCGGCGCCGGCGCGATCGCTCAAACGTGCCGCGTAGAGGAGGCTGGCGTCGATGTCCTCGGGCTCGAGAACGGGATATGCGTCGAGCACCGCCTCCCGGGTCGCCCCATTGGCTAGCATCGTCAACACCATGGACGGCGTGACGCGCCGTCCTCGGATGATAGGCTTGCCACCCATCTTCCCAGGTTCAGCCGTTATACGCGCCAGGAGTTCGGGAATGTCTATATCCACGGTCTACCATATCACGTTAGGCCTGTGCGAGGCGGCCGTCAGATGACACGCTTCTATTCTCGCGCGGGCGGCGGAAGGGGTATGCGTTGAAGCCGTTACCAGCGTCAGAGGCGATAGGGCTCGCGTACGCCGGGGTCGGCGATCGGGATATTGGTGTCGAAGAGCGCCTTCACCATTCGCCGCGAACGCGATCCTGATAGGCGAGGCCGTCCTCGTTGGCGGACCAGAGGCCGAAGGCGTCGTTTCCGTCCAAGGCGGCGCGCGAGACGCGCTCGGCCGAAGCTATCCGCGCCAGCGCATCGACCTGTTCATCGGGTATGTCCACCAGCGCGCGCATGGGTCCTCAGTCGTGATATAGGTTTCTGATATCATATATCATCAAGCTCCGACAAGAATCCGCCGGGCGGCAAACATCCTGGACATCCGGGGCCGGGTCGGGGTTATGCTCTCGGCAAAAGGGAGCCTACGCCATGGATATCGAACTGGTCTGCGACGGCCTGAAGTTTCCCGAGGGGCCGATCGCCATGAACGACGGCTCGGTGATCTTCACCGAGATCGAGGGCCAGACCCTGACCCGCGTCTCGCCCACCGGCCAGAAGACTATCGTCGCCGAGACCGGCGGTGGCCCCAACGGCGCGGCGATCGGGCCGGACGGCGCGATCTATGTGACCAACAACGGCGGCTCGTTCGAGTGGCTGAAACAGGACGGCCTGACGATCCCGGGTCCGACCCCAGCCAGCCATACCGGCGGCTATATCCAGCGCGTCGACATCGCCACGGGCAAGGTCGAGACGATCTACAGCGCCTGCGACGGGCGCAAGTTCGCCGGCCCCAACGACCTGGTGTTCGACAAGCAGGGCGGCTTCTGGTTCACCGACCACGGGACCACCCTTCCCGAAGTGCGCGGCCACGGGGCGCTCTATTACGCCAAGACCGACGGCTCGCACGTCACGCG
>JBBRPO010000033.1:0-56475 GCA_038227865.1 Caulobacterales bacterium | reverse complement strand
TGCCGCCATTGTGGCCATGACCTGTCGTCGGCGGTGCAGAAGCTGCGCCACGCCTACGACCATATCGACCTGCCGCCGATCCGTCCGGTGGTGACGCGGGTGGAAATCTTCGGCGGGCGCTGCGGCTGTTGCGGTCGGCGCTATCGCGGCGAGGCGCCGGCGGCCATGCCGCCGGGAACACCGTTCGGACCTGGCATCCGCGCCTATCTGATGTATCTCCACCACAGCCATCACGTGAGCTTCGAGCGGCTGTCGCGCCTCTCGGCCGAATTGTTCGGGCTGAAGATCTCCGAAGGGGCGATCGCCAACGCCTTCCGGCGAGCGGGCGCCGAACTTACGGTTGCGGCCAAGGCCATCCGCGATCTCCTGGTCACCGCCAGGATCATCGCCTCCGACGAGACCACCACCCGGATCGACGGCGCCACCCATTGGCAGTGGGTGTTCATCTCCGACAAGGCGGTGTTGCATCAGATCGCCCCGCGCCGCGCCAAGAGCGTGGCGGAAGAGGTGATGGGCGACCATCGTCCCGAGGTCTGGGTGTCGGATCGCTACGCCGGCCAGCAAGACCTGGCCCAGGCCCACCAGGTCTGCCTCGCCCACGTGCTGCGAGACGTGCAATACGCCATCGACTGCGGCGACACGATCTTCGCTCCCAAGATCCGCGATCACCTGCGATGGGCCATCAGGGTGGGCAAGCGACGAAGCCGGCTGAAGGACAGCACCCTGGCCGCCTACGCCGCCAAGGCCGATCGAAAGCTCGACGATCTGATGCTCGCCCCCGTGGCGCACCCCGCCGGAAAAGTCCTGCTCAAACAGATCAAGGGTTGGCGAACAAAGTTCTTTGTCTTCATGACCAATCGAGACGTGCCGCCCACCAACAACATATCCGAGCGAGAGATCAGACCCTCGGTGGTGTTCCGAAAGGTGACCAACGGCTTCCGATCAGACTGGGGCGCTCAGATCCACGCCGGGTATCGATCCGTCACCGGCACGGCCCGCATCAAGGGCCAACCCGCCCTCGGCGCCATCCGCGACCTCATCGACGGAAACTTCGCCGTCGCCTGACGGACCCCTCGCCACCCCCCTGAGCAATTACGTTTCTGTGGCCAATGCGGCGCGGCCCTGACGTCGGTCGCCGCGGCGCCCCGGCGGTCGGGCGAGCGGCGTCAGATGACGATCCTGTTCTATGATCTGGTGGGGTCAACCGCCCTGGCCACCCGGTGTGACCCGGAGGATTTCAACGATGCGGTGGAAACCTTCCACAGCGAAGTCGGCGCGGCCATCCGGGCGGTGGGCGGCTATGTCGGCGCCCGGGTCGGCGATGGCGCGGTGGTTTATTTCGGCTATCCCGACGCCCAGGAAGACGCCGCCGATCGCGCGGTTCTGGCCGGTCTGCGCGCGGTGGAGGTCGGTAGCGCGGTCAGGTTGCCCGATGGCGAAAACGCCCAGGTGCGAATCGGCGTCGCCACCGGCGAGGGTGTGGTCAACCGGTTGGAAAACGAGGCCGCCGGCAATGAGGTGGTGGGGTCGGTGGGCAATCTGGCGGCCCGCCTGCAGGCGGCCGCCGCGCCGGGCGCGGTGGTGATCTCCGACGCCACCCGCCGGCTGTTGCGCGACGAGTATGAGATGGTGGATCTGGGCGGAGTGCACGCCAAGGGGTTCGCCGCGCCGGTCCAGGCCTGGCGGGTGGTGGGCCGGGCCGACCGTGATGTGCTGGGGGAATGGGGCGAGGAGGGTGAGGCGCCTTTGGTGGGCCGTGACCGGGAGATCGGGTATCTGACCGAGGCCCTGGAGTCGGTATCGAGTGGGGCGGGCCGCGTGGTTCTGATGAAGGCGGACGCGGGCCTGGGCAAGTCGCGCATCGTCGCCGAGATCGCCCGCGCGGCGCAGGCCCGCGGCTTCCTGCGGTTTGGCCTCTACTGTTCGGCTCAGACCCAGGAGGCGCCGTTCTGGCCGTTCATCCAACAGATGCAACGCGCCATCCGCCAGGAAACCTCCGCGGGAGCGATCCCCGCCGCGGAGACCGTCATGGCCCCGCAAACCGACCCCGATGATGTCGCCTTGCTGGCGGGTCTGCTCGGGGCGCCTGTCCCCGAGAGCCCGGCGGTGCAGGCGCTGAACGCCGCCCAGAAGCGCGACCGCCGGATCGAGGCGCTGATCCGCCAGGTGCGCCTGTTTGCGCTTCATGTTCCGGTGCTGGTGGTCTTCGACGACGCCCAGTGGGGTGACGCCACCTCGCTGGCGGTCTTGGATCGGTTTATGCGCTCTGGCGGACTGGACAGGACGTTGGTCCTGGTTTCCGCGCGCCCGGAGTTTCAGCCGGCCTGGCTGGGGGAACCGGTGGTGGAGGAACTGGCGCTATCGCATCTGGGCCCGGCCGACAGCGCCGCTCTGGTGGCCCTGGTCGCGGGATCCCGCCCCCTGGCGCCCTCGGTTCGCCGGGCGATCGTCGACCGCGCCGACGGCGTGCCGCTGTTTATCGAAGAGATCACCCGCTCGGCGCTGGAGATGGCCGCCGATGCCGGAGACGGCTCGACTACCGACTTGAAACTGCCGATGACTTTGCAGGACTCGCTGCTGGCGCGCCTGGACCGTTTGGGTCCGGCCAAGGACCTGGCCCAGATCGCGTCCGTGATCGGCCGCCGGTTTTCGACCCGCGCGCTGGAGAGCCTGGGAGAAATGACTCAGCGGGCGCGAACCGAGGCTCTGCAACGGCTGGTGGGCTCCGGCCTGATCGCTCCAGAACGGGATGCGGGGGCCGATGGCTACGCGTTCAAGCACGCCCTGTTCCAGCAAACCGCCTATGGCACTCTGCTGCGCGGCGACCGGCGGCGGCTCAACACCCGGCTGCTGCGGATCATCGAGGCCGACCACCCGACTATTGTCATGACCGAGCCGGAGCGCCTGGCCCACTACGCCTCCGAGGCAGGCGAAGTGGAGACGGCGGCCGGATACTGGCTGAAGGCCGGCCTGCAGGCTCTGTCACAATCGGCCATGACCGAGGCGGCGTCGAGATTGCGTCGAGGCCTCGGCCTACTGGCCCAGGCCCCACATGAGGCCTGGCGATGGCGTCTGGAGCTCCAGCTTGAGCTCACGCTTGGCAAGGCCCTGATCGCCACGGTCGGTTATGCGAATCCCGAGACCGGAGCGACGTTTGCGCGAGCCAAGGTGCTTTGCGAGGCGATCGGCGAGAAGCCCGAGCTTCTGGCCGTCGTTCATGGCCTGTGGATCCATGAATTTCTGCGCGGCCGGTTCGTGGCCGCACGCACGCACGCCGACGAACTGCTGCGCCTGTCGGAAGGCGAGCAAAACCAGTCCTGGACCTTGATCGCCTGCCGCGCGCTCGGAGCCTTGGCTTTTCCCATGGCGGAATTCGATCACGCCCTGCCGATTCTGCAACGCGGCCTGTCGCTCTATGCGATGGATCGACGCACCGACTATGCCCAGGTGCTGGTGGATGACCCCCGGGTGGTGATGCTGATGTATCTGTCGTGGGTGCAGCTCTATCGGGGTGAAACAGATGCGGCCTGGAGCGCGATCCACCAGAGCCTCGATCACGCCCGCGCCCTGGGACAACCCCATAGTCTGGCCTACGCTCTCGCCGGGCGTGCCCTGACCGGGCTGTTCGCGGACCACTATGACGGCGCCGCGCCGGTGATCGCCGAACTGGCCGAACTCGCCCGGGAACATGAGATGGCCTATTGGAACGCCGGCGCCCAGGTGCTCCAAGGCCGATATCTGGTGGGAACCGGCGAGGTGGAAAAGGGCGGCGCGATGCTGGAGGGCGCGCTGAAAGCCTATCTCGCCACCGGCAGCCTGCTCTATCTGCCCACCTTCATCATGTGGACCGCCGACGCGGCTGGCCGATTGGGCCGGATCGATCACGCCCTGGACCTGATCGGCCAAGCCAAGGCGCTGATGGCCGACACCGGCATCGAGAACGACGCCGCGGAGATCCTGCGCGTCGAAGGAGAGCTTCTCGGGCGCCGGGGCGACCGCTCCGCCGCGCAAGCGGCCTTTGAGGCGGCCCGAGTGACCCTGGAGAGGCAGGGCGCGCAAATCCATCGCTCCCGCCTGGCCGCCAGTCTGGCGGCCCTGTAGCCGCCGACGGCGAACGCGGCTAAGACGCGCGGCGTGGCGGGTGGGTCTATCGAGTTCGGCGGAGCGCTTTTACCTATGGCTATGTCATCCGGGGCCGACCGGGCCTGTGTGCTGGTGCTGGGCATGCACCGGTCGGGCACCTCGGCCATGACCCGCACCATCCATGCGATGGGGGCGGCTCTGCCCTCCAATCTGATCGACCCGTCGCCCGACAACGAGGAGGGCTTCTGGGAATCGGAGGAAATTGTCAGGATTCACAATGACTTCCTGGTCGCGGTTGGTCATGGTTGGAACGATCCCCGGATGCCGACCCAGGCGATGTTCGATAGCCCCGCAGCGGCGACCTGCCGGGCCGCGCTGATGGCGATCCTGCGGCGCGATTTCGCCAACGAGACCCTGTTTGTGATCAAGGATCCACGAATCTCCATCCTTATGCCGATGTGGGGCGGGCTGCTGGAGGCGTTCGGCGCGAAGCCGTTTGTGCTGCTGGGCTTTCGCCATCCGGACGAAGTAGCTCTGTCCCTGGTAAGGCGCCGCGACGGGTTCGTAGACTCGGCCAACAAGGCCATCGCGCAGCATGGGCGCGCCGTGTGGCTGACCCACAATCTGGAGGCCGAGCGGCATTCCCGCGCGTTGCCCCGGGCCATCGTCTCCTATGACGATTTCCTGGCCGATCCCGCCCAATCGACTCGTTCGCTGGCCGAAGGCCTGGGCTGTTTCGAGGCGGCGCAGATCGCCGCGGGGCTGGATTTCGCCAAGACCCACTGGAAGTCCGGCATGCGCAACCACGACACCTCGGGCGAGGAGGGAGTCCTGCCGATCTGGGTCGAACGCATGTACGCTTGGCTGCGCGCCGCGGCTTGCGGCGAGAACCCGCCGACCGACGACCTGGACGCGATGGCCGAGGCCATGGCCCAAGCCCAGGCCCTCTACGGTCCTCTGATCCGGGCCGGCCGCCCCTCACCGGCGGTGTTCAAGGCTCCGGTGCTGCAACGTCTGGCGCGAAGGGTCTCGAAGATCGTGGGATAAGCTCTCCGCGTTGAACCTTTCCTCCGCGCGGAGACATTAAGCCCCACATGCAAGGGGAACCGATGCCCATCGAGGTCAGGCCGACCACCGACAGGGGCCGCGCCGCGCCGTCTTCGGACACTCGCGACGAGGCGGCGCTGTTCGCTCGGGTGGCGCGGGGGGATCGGCGCGCCTTCGAGGATCTCTACCGGGCCTACCATCCTCGGCTGATCCGGTTTCTGTTCAACATGACCCGTCGTCCGCCGCTGGTGGAGGAAGTGCTCAATGACACCATGCTCACCGTCTGGGACCGGCCGGAACGATTCAACGGGACCAGCCGCCTATCGACCTGGATTTTCGCCATCGCCTATCGCAAGGCGCTGGCCGCCATGCGCCGTCAGGACGTTCCGGTCGAGGACATCGGCGCGGAGAACCGGGCGAGTGACGACGCCGGTCCGGAGCGGCGGCTGGGCGACCGCCAGGTGCGCGACCTGCTGCGAGACGCGATGGAGGAACTTTCGTCGGACCACCGCGCGGTGGTTGACCTGACCTACTATCATGAGATGGGATATCGGGAGATCGCGGAGATCATGGCCTGTCCGGTCGATACGGTGAAAACACGGATGTTTCACGCGCGCCGCCACCTCAAACGCCAGCTGGCCGGCCAGCTGGCGGACTGGCTGTGAGGCGGCGATGAGCGGACACGTGATCCCGCTGCGGGGTGACTCCCACGCCCGGGTCCAGTTCCTATTGCCGTGGTTCGTCACCGGCCGGCTCGAGGCCGACGACCTGGCGCGGGTCACGGCCCATCTGGACCAATGCCCCGACTGCCGCGCCGAGGTGGCGATCGAACGGCGGCTGATGGACGAGGTCCAGGCGCTACCCGTCGAGGTCGAGCCGGGCTGGGCGCTGATGCGGGCGCGACTGGACAGCCGCCGGCCCCGCGCAGGGTGGCTCGCCAGTCTGGGCAGCCGCCTTCGCGGCCCCGCCTGGGTCGGCTGGGCTATCGCCGGTCAGGCGGCGGTTATGGCGGCGGGCGCCGTCTTAGTCCTGGCCTGGCGCCCGGCCGCGCCGCCGGCGCTCTATCGCACTCTCGGCTCGGCTCCGGCCGCCTTTTCCGGCAACATGCTGGTGATCTTCCGGCCGGAGGCCCGGGAGGCGGATCTGCGGGCGGCGCTTCTGGCCAGCCACGCCCGCCTGGTGGACGGACCCACGGCCGCCGACGCCTATGTATTGAGCGTCCCGGTCCGGGAACGAGCGAGAGCCCTGACGACCTTGCGTGGCGCGGCCAGCGTGGTGATGGCAGAACCTATTGACCCCGCCGGACCCCCATGATGGCCAGGTTCGTGGGGCGGCTGATCGTGGTCCTGACCGTGTGGCTCGCCGTCTCCTGCGGCGCGGCCTTCGCCCGCGGCAACACCGCCGCGCCGGAAGCGGGCGACACCAGCCGCCAGGTTCTGGTGCTGCTTCGCCTGCCGCCCCAACACTTTCGTCCAGGCGCCGACTACGGCGGCGCCTACGATGACAACCTTGGACACTCGGCGCGGTTGCGCATCGCCGGTCGTCTGGCGCGGACCCACGGCCTGATCCTGGTGACCGATTGGCCGATGCCGCTGCTGGGCGTCGACTGCTATGTGCTGGCCGTGCCTGAAGGCCGTTCGATCGAAGCGGAGGTCGACACCCTCGCTCGCGATCCCGATGTCGCCTGGTCGCAGCCGATGCATCTCTATCGCGCCCAAGGTGGGGCGGCGACGCCTAATGATCCGTTGTTTCGCGCCCAGCCGTCGACCGTCCAATGGCGCCTGGCCGACCTGCATCGGCTGGCGACGGGCCGAAACGTTCTGGTGGCGGTGGTCGACAGCCAGGTCGACGCCGCCCATCCCGATCTTGTGGGTCAGGTTCGCGTGGCCCGGAATTTCGCGCCGGGTCGACCCAGCACTGGGGAACAGCATGGCACTGGCGTCGCCGGGATCATCGCCGCCCGGGGCGACAACGGCCTGGGCATCGTCGGCGTGGCGCCTCAGGCCCGGCTAATGGCCCTCAGGGCCTGCTGGCAGCCCAACCCCGGCGCCTGGGCCACGGTCTGCGACAGCCTGACCCTGGCCGAGGCCCTGCACTTCGCGATCGAGAACAAGGCCCAGGTGATCAATCTCAGTCTCAGCGGCCCTCCCGACGCGTTGCTGGGTCGTCTCCTGGATATCGCCGAGGCCCGCGGCATGACAGTGGTGGGAGCGTTCGATCCCGCCGCGCCGGGCGGTGGCTTTCCCGCTTCCCACGCCGGCGTGCTGGCAATCAGCGACATGGCGGTGGAAGCCCCGCGCGCTGGGCTGTATAGCGCACCTGGGCGCGACATTCCCACCACCCAACCGGGCGGACGATGGTCTCTGGTCAATGGAAGTTCATACGCCGCGGCCCACGTCAGCGGATTGATGGCCCTGATGCGCGAGCGCGATCCGTCGGCCGCTCGCGGCCGGGTGTTGGTGGTTGCGCGATTCGGTGGCGGCGCCATCGATGCTCGCGCCTCCCTGGCGCGCATCGCGGGTTCCTGTGACCGGGATTGCGCCACCCGACTGGCGGCGGATCCCGCGCGTTAGGAAGGCCCCTCCGTCCTCGATCATCATCGTCGCGGTCGCCAGTGGCCTGGGGTTCGGCGCGCCGCTTTGGGCCCATGCGCAGGTCGCCGTCAGCGCCACGGCCACGACCAACCTGCTTTATCGCGGCGGCTCCCTGACCGATGGCGATCCAGCCTTGAGTCTGGCCCTGGCCTATGACGGGCCCCACGGTGTCTATGCCGGTGGCTCGCTGATCGGCGAGGCGGACTCGCGGCGCGGCCCCCAGGTGCTGGGTCATGTGGAATATCTTGGCTACGCGGTGCGCCCGGCTCGTGGCCCGACGTGGGACTTTGGCGTCAGCAACGCCAACTATGCCCAAGACATCGACTATCAGGCGTCCAGATACGTTCCCTACCGGATAGACGCCACCGAATTTCATGTCGGGGTGATATTCAGGAATTTCAGCTATTTTGGCTATTTCTCCCCAAACTATTTCGACCCGACCGTAAGTTCGATCTACAATGAATTGAATGGCGTGGTCCGACCTGGGCGCGGCTGGCGGGTTCTCGGTCATATCGGGGTGCTCAATCAACTGTCCGGCTACAGCGTGCGCAAGCCCCACTACGACATCAGCGCCAGCGTCATCCGACCGTTCAAGGGCGGCGAGGCCCGCCTGAGCTGGACCACCACATTCCTGCCGACCGACTACCCCGCCAGCTACGCCCAGGGGAGGGGCGTCGCGTCGCTGGACCTGACCTTGTTCTTCTGACCGGACCCTCCCGGCTTTTTTTTAATTCGCTTTGAACCCTCCGGCGGCCGGAAGCCATTCACGGCTGGCGGGGAAGCGTCCCCGGCCAAGATCTTGGAGGGCGAAATGAGCGGAGTTTTCACAACGCGCGCGGCGGCGGCGCTTACCGCGTTGACCACTGGATTTCTGGTGGCTCAGACCCCAGCGGCGAACGCCGGCGGCTTTCAGGTGTCCAAGCTGGTGTCGGACGGTTCGGTCGCCGCCGCGACCAAGGACCCGAATCTGATCAACCCTTGGGGCTTGTCCGCCTCGCCCGCCGGGCCGATCTGGGTGTCCGACAACAACTCTGGCTTCAGCACCCTCTATACCGGCGCCGGCGCCAAGGTTCCTCTTAACGTGGCCGTGCCCGGCAATCCCACGGGCCAGGTATTCAACGGCTCGGCCAGCGATTTCCAGGTCAGCGGCGGCGGCAAAAGCGGCAAGGCGGTCTTCCTGTTCGCGGGCGAGGGTGGGACCATTTCCGGCTGGTCACCCGGCGTGAACTTCACCAACGCTCAGGTGGCGGTGGACAACTCCGGATCGGGCGCGGTCTACAAGGGCCTGGCGATCGGTTCCAGCGGCGGTTCGAACTTTCTCTACGCGGCTAATTTCAATAGCGGCCAAGTGGAGATGTATGACAGCGCCTTCGGGTTGGTGAAAACCTTTACCGATCCCAACGTCGCCGCCGGCTACGCGCCGTTCAATGTCCAGAACCTCGGCGGCACGCTCTATGTGACCTACGCCCTGCAGAACGCGGCCAAGCATGATGACGTGGCCGGCGTCGGCAACGGCTATGTGGACGCCTTCAATCTCGATGGCACGTTCAAGAGCCGGCTGGTCTCGCTGGGCGGCGAGATCAATTCGCCCTGGGGCCTGGATATCGCGCCCAGCGGCTTCAAGTCCCTGGCCGGCGACCTGCTGGTCGGCAATTTCGGCGACGGCACCATCAGCGCGTTCAACGCCACCACCGGCGCCTTCGTGGACGTGCTGCGGGACAAGAACGGCGCGCCCATCGTCGAAGGCGATCTCTGGGGCCTGATCACCGGCAACGGTGGGAACGGCGGCGACGCCAACAAAGTCTATTTCACCGCTGGGGTGGCGGACGAGGCCCATGGCCTGTTCGGCTCCATCGCCGCGGTGCCGGAGCCGGAAGCCTGGGCGCTGATGCTCATCGGCCTTGGCCTGATGGGTGCGACCCTGCGCCGACGCCGCGTCACCCCCCGCGTCGTTGTCGCGTCGGTCGGCTCTGACGCCTGAACCGCTCCGACACCCGTCTCGGACCTGAAAGGAAAGGTAGGCGACCCATGCCCCCCCAGGCGCCCTCCGATCCCGACGGGTCCGAGACGACTCGGCGATCCCTGATATTCCGGACCGCCGCGATGATGAGTGTGGCCGGGCTGGCCGGCTCCGTTCTCGCGCCCGGCCGGTCCGTGGCGGCCGGCGCCAAACTTTCGCCGTCCGATATCGGCTACCGGCCAACACCGAACGGCCGGTCGCGGTGCGATGGCTGTGTGAACTGGCGCCCTCCCGACGCTTGCAAGGCCGTGGCCGGGCCGATCAGTCCGTCAGGCTGGTGCGGGCTGTTCGTTCGCAAGGACTAGTTCCGCCGCGCGGCCGGTCCCCGGCTGCTCTCAATCTCAGCGTCTTTCTCAACTCCAATCAGCGGGAGCCGCCATGCGCGCGCCTATCCTGACGTTCGGGCTGGCCCTTGGGCTGAGCCTGTGGGCCCCGGTCGCCCAGGCCGTGCCGAGCTTTGCGGCGCAGACCGGCCAGCCCTGCAACGCCTGCCACGTTGGCGGTCTTGGTCCACAGCTCACGCCGTTTGGCCGGGACTTCAAGCTGCGCGGCTATACGGCCCGGGCGGTCGACTGGAACATCCCGCTCGCCGCGTTCGCCATCACCTCCTATACCAGCACGGCGAAGGCCCAGCCCGGGACGCCGGCCGCCCACTTCACCGCCAACGAAAACCTGGCGCTGGACCAAGTCAGCCTGTTCGTGGCCGGCGGTTTCGGAAAGCACTTTGGGGCCTTCATCCAGAACACCTATGACGGAGTCGCTAGAGCCTTCACCTGGGATAATCTCGATCTGCGCGCGGTGACCACCGCGCGATTGGGTAAATCCGATGCCGTCTTCGGGCTCGATCTCAACAACAACCCGACCGTGCAGGACGTCTTCAACACACTGCCAGCCTGGGCGTTCCCCTACACCGGCTCAAGCCTTAGCCCTAGCCCGGCGGCGTCGCCGCTGATCGGCAATCTGGCGCAGACGACGCTCGGCCTGACCGGCTACGCCTGGATCGATCGGCGCTTCTACCTGGAATTTGGCGGCTACCGATCCCTTGGGGCGGGGGTCCTGACCCACCTCGGCGCCGACCCGTTTTCGCCGGGCAAGATCAGCGGTGTCGCGCCCTATGGCCGCGTCGCCTATCACCAAGACTATGGCGGCTCAAATCTGGAGGTCGGGGCGTTCTTTCTCGACGCCCGGCTGTTCCCGGCCCGTGACGAGAGCGCCCAGGCGGCCGATCACTATACGGACGTCGGCCTGGACGCCTCCTATTTCAAGGCCTTGCCCCACGGCGACGTCGCCACGCTCAACGCCCGCTACATCCATGAGAGTCAGCGTCTCAAGGCGTCCGTGGCTCTGGGCCTGGCCAGCGACGCCCATCAGAGCCTCGAGGATGTTCGTCTCGACGCCTCCTACTATTGGCGTAACAAGGTCGGCCTGTCGGCGCAGGTATTCGACACCTGGGGGTCGGGTGACGATCTGATTTATCAGGCGAACCGTCGACGCCGCCCCGACAGTTCCGGCATGGTGTTTCAGATCGACGGCACGCCGTTCGGAGACGGCTCCTCGCCCTTGGGCAAGCGGTTCAACCTGCGGGTCGGGGTCCAGTACACCGCCTATTTCAGCTTCGACGGCGCCAGTCGGGACTTCGATGGGTTGGGCCGCAACGCCGGCGACAACAACACTCTAAGGGTGTTCACCTGGGTCTATTACTGAGGCGCGCTCGCCATCCTCCGGCTTCAGCCCATAGGGTTCCACCAACCGCCAGACGTGATCGGGGATCATCGACTTCATGCGACGGGGTTCGGCGCGGCGCAGATGCAGCACCGTCTCCACCGCCTTCATCTCCACCCGGGCGCGAGCGAACTCCAGGCCGCGGGGGCCGACGCGGGGCATCACCCAGCCCATGATTCCGCGCATGAATCCCGGCATCCGGCGTAGCGGCAGGCCGCCGGCGGCCCTGGCGGTATTGACCAAGAAACCTTTCACGGCCGAGGCGCGTTTGCCGGCGTCGCCGGGCGGGGCCGTCTTCAGCTCGTCGCCGAGGGTGGCGACCAGCTCCTCGCCGCGCTCGTTGCGCACCAGCAGCCACTGCTCGCCCTCGCCGCCCATATAGCCGACCGTCACATCGGCCAGGACGTTGGTGTAGTCGACGCAGGTGCGGCAAGTGATGGGAAAGAAGTCCGGCGGCAGGTCGGAGATCGGCAGCTTCAGGAACGGGATTTCCTGTTTCCGTCCATCGGCGAAGCGCAGCTCGACATGATAGTCGGCGCGAAACTCCAGATAGGTGATGCTGTCGGGCTGGTCCGACAGCAGACCCAGGAAGGTGTGAAAGCTCTCGGTGGTGGTGTTGTCCGAACAGGGGGTGCCGATCACATACAGCCGCTCGAACCCCAGGTCCCGCTCCATCGCCCGCAGCGCATAGACCTGACAGGGGATGCCGATCACCGCCAGGCGCTTGTGGCCTTGCGCCCGGGCCGGCTCCAGCAGGGCGAGCAGTGGGGCGTAGCCCATGCGCATGCCGCGAACCTGGGCCATGCTTTCGGGTCTGGTCACCAGCACGGGAACGGGTCGCCATTTGTCATCCGGGTCGGGGGCCATGGTCAGCACCGCGTCCACCGCCCCGGTCTCCAGCAGCCGTTCGGCGATCCGGGTGGCGATGCCGGTCCACTGGGCGCCGGGCCGGGCCGGCGACAGGCGGGCGCGGACCATGCGGCGGAACGGGCCGAAGAACAGTTCGTCGGTAAGACCCGGATCGCGCGTCCGGCCATGGACCTTGAACTCCATGGCTGGATAGTCGGGCTTGATGAACTGGCAGGCGCTGGCGCAGCGCTTGGGATCGCTGGTGCGGGAGACCCCGCAATCGGTGCACAGGTCGCGGTGCGCGGCCGGACCGACGCCGGGCGTCCAGACCCCCTGATCGATCATCACACCCTCTGAAACCGCGCGCCCAGAATCCATGACTAACTGGCGAGACGAACGGGAGGGTCGGGCTGGCTCATCCGGGCGGTGAAGGCCGCGTCGGGCATGCGCAGCAAATGCTCGTTGGGAGGCTTGGAGAGCGTCCCCGGCAGCTTCGCCGAATCATAGGGCGGCTGGGTCACCGACCCGCCTTCGCCGGCGTAGGGCGTCGGGGATTTGAACGCCTTCAGCTCATCCGCCGATATGCCGGTCAGGGCCACGACCTCCGGATCGATCCAGGCCCGGGCGTCGATGGCGGCCTCCGACGTGGAGATTTCCAACGCCAGGTTCTCCGGACCGGAAAAATAGATCGACTTGCAGAGGCCGTGGTCGATGGGGCCGAACACATTGACACCGCGAGAACGGATTCGGTCGCGCATCGCCAGCAGGTCGGCCTCGCTGTCCACGTTCAGAGCCAGGTGCTGCATGGTGCCCGGCGCGGAAGGGTCGGCGGCGTTGCCGGAGTGGCTGACCCCCATGATCGGTTTGATCGCGCCGGTTTTCGGCCCTTGGACGAAGGCGATGGAGACTTTGTCGTTCAGTTTGACGAAGCCGTGGAACGTACCCTCCACGCCGTGCATCCAGTAGAGCGCCACCAGTTCGGTCCCCAGAACGTCGGAAAAGAACGCGATCTGGGTCTTGATATCGCCGGTCGAGATGGCGAGGTGGTGCAGATTGTTGGCCTTGACCATGGGTGTCCATCCTTCGCGACGCATGGCCGAAGCCCGCCGTTGGCAGCAGCTTCGCACAGGGTTGAGAAGACCACAAAACGCCAATCGATGAAAAAATCGCGCGGCCGTGGCCCGCTTTCCAGCCAAGCCGCGCATCTCCCTATGAACGCCTCTGTTGAGGGCTCAATCCACGGGAGAGAAAAATGGCTGCGATCAATTGGCTGACGGTGATCAGCGACAATTTCTCCAACGCCGTTCGCTGGGCCGGCGGCGCGGTTCCGGGTGTTTCCGACGACGCTATCCTAGGGATTCTGGGCGGCGGCGCCTACACGGTCACGGCCCAGGGCCAGTCCGTCGGCGACATCCAGACCGCCGCCAACGCCACCCTTTCGATCAGCGGCGGGACCTTCACCGCCAGCGGCGGCAGTGGCGGCGGCGCCAACGCCGGGACCATTTCCGTAGCCAACAACAACATTTTCGCCATCGGCGGAACCCTGACGAACAGCGGGTCTGTGTCGCTGAACAGCATCGGCAACGCCACCCAGTTCCAGATCGCCGCCTCCGGCGCCACCTTGCAGGGGGCGGGACAGCTGATATTGGGCGACAACAGTAAGAACTACGTCATCGGCTCCACCGCCAGCGCGACCCTGACCAACGTCAACAACGTCATCTCCGGCGGCGGCCAGATCGGCGGCGGACAGCTGACTCTGATCAACCAGGCCGCGGGCGTGATCAACGCCACCGCCGCCAGCAATGCCCTGGTGCTCAACACCACAGGCAAGACCGTCACCAACGCCGGCCTTATCGAGGCCACGGGCGCCGCCGGCCTGACCATCACCGGGACGACGGTCGACGACTCGACCGGAGGAATCATCCAGGCCGTCGGCTCGACCGTGCGGCTGAACAGCGCCATCATTCTGGGCGGCAGCCTGAAATCATCCGGCGGCGGGACGATTACGACGACTGACCGAGGAACCGTGCTGGACGGCCTCGGGACCCATGTGGTGACCAACCTCGCCAATCTGGTGGTCGCCAACAATACCTCGCTGAACATCCAGGGCAAGATCACCAACACCGGCCAAACCGTCACCCTGGCCAGCGTTGGCAACGAAACCGATCTCGTGGCGACCACGGCGAACGCCACCCTGAACGGCGGAACCTGGCTGCTGAGCGACAACAGCCAGAACAATCTGGTCGGAACCCTGAGCGGCGCGGTGGGCAAGCAAAAGGTCTCCACCCTGACGATTGCCGGCAAGACCACCGTGCAGGGCGCCGGCAGCATCGGCGCCAACTCGAAATTGACCAACAACGGCACAATCAACGCCACGGGCGCCACCGCCCTGACCATCACCCCCGGCAACAGCAAGGTGGCCAACAGCAATCAGCTGAAGAACACCGGGTTGCTGCAATCCATCAACCCCGGCGCCCTGGGCGCCGTCGGCGGTCTGAACCTTGCCTCGGTGAACGTCATCGGCAGCACCGCCAAGGGGGTCATCGAGGCCAACGGCGCCCATACCCACGTGGACCTGCGCACGGCGACGATCACCGGTGGGACACTCAAGACGATGGCGGGCGGCGTGATCCAATCGGTCGATCGCGGCAGCCTGTTGGACGGAACCGGGGTAGGCGCCCCCGTCAACAACCAGGGTGTGGTCACCGTCGCCAACAACACTTCGCTCAATCTGCAAGGCACGATGAACAACACCGGTTCGATCAGCCTGCAGAGCATCGGCAACCAGACCGAACTGAAGACGACGGCGATCAATACCACGCTCAGTGGCGGGGGAACCGTGGCGTTGAGCGACAACTCACAAAACTACGTCTATGGCGCGACCGCGGCGTCGACGTTGACCAACTTCAACAACACCATCTCCGGCGCCGGCCAGCTCGGCAATGGCCAGCTCACGCTGGTCAATCAGGCCGCCGGGGTGATCAACGGCAACGCCAGCAATGTCCTGGTCATCAATACCGGGGCCATCGCCGTCACCAACACTGGCCTGATCGAGGGAACCAGCGCCGGCGGCGTCACCATCAGCGGGACGACGATCAACGGGTCGACCGGCGGGGTGATCCAGGCGGCTGGCGGGACTGTGCGCCTGGCCACGGCGACCGTGGTCGGCGGCACATTGAAGGCCACGAGCGGCGGCCAGATCATCACGACGGACCGGAGTAGTTTGTTGGACAGCACGACAGCCGCCGTCACCAATGCCAACACCGTCAGCGTCCAGAACAACACCTCGTTGAACTTGCAAGGTACGCTCAACAATACCGGGTCGATCAGCCTGCAGAGCGTCGGCAACCAGACCGAACTGAAGACGACGGCGCTCAATACCACGCTCAGTGGAGGGGGGACGATCGTGCTGAGCGACAACACTCAGAACTATGTCTACGGCGCGACTGCGGCGGCGGTTCTGACTAATTTCAACAACACCATCTCCGGCGCGGGCCAGCTCGGGGCCGCCCAACTCACACTTGTCAATCAGATCGCCGGGGTGATCAACGGCAACGCCACCAACATCCTGACGATCAACACCGGCGCCATCGCCGTCACCAACACTGGTCTGATCGAGGGAACGAGCGCCGGGGGCGTCACCGTCAGCGGGACGACGATCAACGGGTCTACCGGCGGGGTGATCCAGGCGGTTGGCGGCACTGTACGCCTGGCCACGGCGATCGTGCTTGGGGGAACCCTGGCGACCTTGGGGGGCGGTCAGATCGTCACGACTGACCGGGGCAGCCTTCTGGATAGCGCCTCGGCCACCATAGCCAATCAAGGCGTGGTCAGCGTCGCCAACAACACCTCGATCAGCTTGCAAGGCACGCTCAATAATACCGGTTCGATCAATCTGCAGAGCGTCGGCAATCTGACGGAACTGAAAATCACCGCGAGCAACGCCACCCTCAGCGGCGGCGGAACCCTGGTCCTGAGCGACAACAGCCAGAACTATGTCTATGGCGCCGCCGCCTCTACAACGCTGACCAACTTCAACAACACCATCTCCGGCGCCGGCCAGCTCGGCAATGGCCAACTGACGCTGGTCAATCAAGCCGCCGGGGTGATCAACGGCAACGCCAGCAATGTCCTGGTCATCAACACCGGCGCCAACCTTGTGACCAACGCTGGACTGATCGAGGCCACGGCTTCAGGCGGCCTCACGCTCAACGGCGCGCTGACCAACACCGGCACGGTGACCGCCAATGGCGGCAAGGTGACGATCACCGGCAATGTCGGCGGCACGGGGTCTGAAAATCTGGTGGGCGCATCGAGCCTCGAGATCGGCAGTTCCACCGGAACCGGCGCGGTCCAGACGGTGACCTTTGCCGCCGGCGCGACCGGAGTGTTCAAGATCGATACAGCCCAGAGCTTCGCCGGCACGGTTGCCGGCTTGGCCACCAGTCGTCACATCGATCTTGCCAATGTGAACTTCGCCACCTCGACCCTGACCTACGTCGGCAACACCAGCAGTGGCGTCCTGACGGTTGGCGATGGGACCGTCACGGCGAACATCAAGCTGACCGGCAACTACACCACGGCCCAGTTCCTGAGGACCAATGATGGGGGCGGCCATGTGGATATCAGCTACAATGGGACCGGTCTGGCGGCGAGCCCTCCGTCGACCGATGTCGGTCGGTTCGCGTCGGCCATGGCCAGCCTCGGTGGCGGAACCGCTTCCAGCGCCAACCTGTCACCCGGCGGCGGGCTGCTGTCGCACGGCCAGATGTTGGCCATCCCGCAAGCCGCCTGATCCCGCCAAGACATGCGGACGCCTGGAATCTGTCCCCGCCTTGAGCGACAATACCGCTGTCAGCTTGCCGATCATTCCGGCCAGGCCGCAGGGGAGGCGAAGAAATCGTGACGAGCAGACTCAAAGTCCATGGGGACTCGATCTCGGGCAATTGTCTGAAGGTCAAATGGACGCTGGACCACCTGGGCGTTGGCCATGACTGGATCGAGACTGGCGTGCTGAACGGCGAGACGCGCACGTCCGCGTTTCTCGCCCTCAATCCCGCCGGCCAAGTCCCGCTGGTGGTGCTGGCCGACGGCAGGCCCCTGGCGCAATCCAACGCCATCATTCTGCATTTCGCGGAGGGTTCGGCCTTGATCCCGGCCGACGCCTATCAACGGGCGAAGATGCTGGAATGGCTGTTCTGGGAGCAATATAGCCACGAGCCCTATGTGGCCGTATTGCGCTTCCAGGTGAAATATCTCGGCAAGCCGCTGGAGGCGGTGGACCCCAGGCTGATCGAACGCTCGCACCTGGCGCTGGCCCGGATGGAGACCGCCTTGGCCGCCGGGGCGTTTCTGGTCGGGGAGAGCGTGACACTCGCCGACGTGGCGCTGGTCGCCTACACGCGCATGGCGCCGGAGGGCGGCTTGAACCTCGACGCCTATCCGGCGGTGCTGGCTTGGATCGCGCGGGTCGAGGCGGCGCTGAACATCCGGGATTAGGCGGTTTTGGCTCGCTCGCGCTCGCTCGGGGGCGGACCCATCAGGGCCGGTTGGAACAGCAGGGCCGAGACCAAAGTCCAGACCAGGGAGATCATCAGCAGCTTGCCCATGCTGGCGGTGCCCGGATGGCTGGAGGCCCACAGGCTGCCGAAGCCGGTGGCGGTGGCCAGGGCGCTGAAGAACACCGCGCGGGTCAGGCTGGATTGCAGCAGGTTGGTTCCGCCGCTCCGCCAGGCCAGGACGAAGTAGATGTGAAAGGCCACGCCGATGCCGAACAGCAGCGGCAGGGCGATGATGTTGGCGAAGTTCAGCGGCTGGCCGATGGCGACGCAACTGCCCAGGGTCAGCAGGCCGGTCAGTACGATCGGCGCCATGGTTATGGCCACATGCAGGGTTCGGCGCAGCACCGCATAGAGCAGGGCGGTGATGGCGATGAATGAAAGCACGCCGGCTTCAGCGAAGGCGCCGGCCACCGCGCGTCCGCCTTCCCGCACTTCCACCGCCGGTCCGGTGGCGTCGGGGTCGATCCTGGCCACGGCGTCGATAAAGCGGTTCAAGACCGCGGTGTTGTTGGCGTCGCCCTTGGGGATCACCGACACCCGGGCGCGACCGTCGGGCGCCAGCCAGTCTCGGGAGATCTCGGCGGGCAGGTCGGTCAGCCCGACGGGTCCGGCGCCCAGCGCCGTGCTGGTCTGGGCGAGTACGGTGGCCAGACCTGGCATCAACACCTGGGTGGCTTGGGTTCGGGCGGACGCGGGCGCGCCGGCCAGCCAATCAAATCCAACCGCGAGGCGCCGGGCGCCGATGGCCGAAGGTGGTGGAGAGATCGCCGCGGCGGCCCGCAGATTGCTCGCCGCCTGGCGTAGGCCGGTGACGGTCTCGGCGTCGGTTGGGGCCGGGGCCGTGACCAGGGGGTTGAGGCTCAGATCCAGCAGCATGGCCGCGTCGGATACGACCGGTAGCTTGTCCGTCTGATTGTCGGGAATGAAGCTCGACAGGGTCCGCGCCTCCGACACTTCCGGCAACCTCTCCAGCCGCCGCGCCAGGGCGTCGGCGTCGCGGAGGGACGGGGCGATGATCTCCACGGTATTGGGGGACTGGTCGGGATCAGCCATCAGCTCCAACAGGGTCGCCACCGATTCCACCTTGGCGCTCTTCAGATGAAGCGGATCGAAGTCGAAGGTCAGCCATGGAAGCGAGGCCGCGCATACCGCCGCTGCGCCCAGCGCCACACCGATCACCAGGCGGCGGTGACCAAGGATCACATTGTCCAACCGCTCGAGAAAGGCGCCCTCGCTGGGAGCGGCTCCTTTGGGAGCCCCCAACAACCGGATCAGGGCCGGCAGCAGCGACAGATTGAGCGTCAGGGCGATGAACATGCCCAGGCCCGCGATCACCCCAAGCTGTGAGACCCCGACGTAGGCGGTGGGGGCGAAGGCCAGAAAGCCTGCGGCTATCGCTGCCGCCGCCAGGGTCAGGGACCGGCCCATGCCCTGGCCGGAGGCGACCAGGGCGTCGCGAAGGCCGAGGCCGGCGGCGAACTCCGCGCGAAACCGGACGCTGAACTGAATGCCGAAATCGATACCCAGACCGACGAACAAGGGAATGAAGGCGACCGAAATCACATTGAACCGATGAAAGATCAGCAGGCCGACGGCCGCGGCCGAGATCAGGCCCACCAGGGTGGTGACCACGATCGCCGCGATCAGGCGTGGCGAGCGGACGGCCATCCACAGCATCAACAGAATGGCGCCGCCGGCCAGGGCGCCGATCAACGCCAGGCGATCGGCCAGGGTGGCGAACTCTTCATCCTGCAGCGGAACTGGTCCTGTCAGCCGCAGCCGAACCCCGTGGGCGGCGTCGAAATGGCTGTCCAAGGCGGCCTTGCGGATGAAGGCGGTGGGACCGGCGCCCGATTCGAGCTTGTCGAAGTTCAGCACCGGACTGGACAGTACGATCCGCCGAAGATCCCGTCGCTCCGCGGGTTTGCCGGAGATCAGGGTGCGCCAGGAAAAGAACGCCGGCTTGCCCGCCTTGAGGGTGCCCAGAACCTCGCCGAGCGACTGGATCGGCCGATCGAGCTCCGTGAGCTTCGCGTCCCCGGAGCCCACCCCCCGCAGGGCGGTGGACAGAGTTCCGGCCAGCCCGCGCAGACTGGGGTCGGCAGCCAGCGGACCCAGGAAGGGCTGGGCCTTGATCAGCTGGCCCATCTGGTCCCGAACCTCGCCGGTGTCCTGGAACAGCAAGCCCTCGCGGCTGAAATACGGGCCAGCGTCCGGGCGGCTGACGAAGCGGAACAGGTCCGGTCGGCTCTGGAGCTTACCCGTCAGGTCGGCGGCGGCCTGTTCGGCCAGTTCCGGCGTCGCCCCATCGATCACCGCGACGATCTGGTCGCCTTCCGGACGGAACAGCCGATTGAAGGCGGCCTCATGCTGGCGCCAGGGTAGCTTCCAGGAGATCAGCTGGTCGGTGTCGCTGGTCAGGGAGAAGTTGGAAACGGCGAACACCGCCGCCGCCACGGCGAGCACGGCGCCCAGGCAAGCCATCAGCCACGCGCGGTCGACGCTGAACGCCACCAGCCGCGCGGCCAAAGTCGGCCGGGCTGGTGTATCGGGTGATGGAACGGCCGGTGCGTTCAAGGGCTCTCCAAGCCGTCTGTGACATTCGGAAAGCGGCATTTAGGCAATACCGAAGCCAGGCGCCAGCGATGGGCCAAGCTTTACGTTGAACATGACTACCCGGGCAGACTAAGGACCCTAAACCCGGAGACCCTGGTGCGCCGATCCCTTCTTACCGCGATCCTGCTGATTGTCGTCGCCGCACCATTCGCGGCTTGGCCCAGAACCTCGGCGTCCGCGGCCCATCATACGCCGGGCGACCCGTGGGAGCGGGCTAACCGCGGGATCTACGGGTTCAACGCCGTGCTCGATCGGGTCTTGATCCGACCGCTGTCGAAACTGACCAGCGGCCTGACGCCTGGGCCGATCGGCAAGGCGATCAAGAACTTCCTGGTCAACCTCAATGAGCCGGTGGTGATCGTCAATGACCTGCTGCAGGCCCGCCCTGGCCCGGCGGTGAGATCGGCGTTTCGCCTGCTGGTCAACACCACCGCTGGTGGCCTCGGCGCCATCGACGTGGCCAAGGCGCTGGGCGCTCCAATGCATGTGAACGGTTTTGGTGACACCCTCGGGCGCTGGGGCGTTCATTCCGGACCCTACATTATCATCCCCGTGTTCGGGCCTTCCAGCGTTCGCGACCTGTTCGGTATGCTGGTCGATGACGCCACCCTGCCGATCCAGTCGGTGAACTATCCCTATCGCACCGAGGTCGATGTGACGGTCGCCATTGTCGGTGGGCTCAACCAGCGCGAGGACGTGGCCAAGGATCTGGATACCCTGCTGGGCGGCGCGGCCGACCCCTACGCGACCCTGCGTTCGAGCTATCTTCAGGCTCGCGAGGCGCAGATTCGCGGTGACAAGGCCTTGCCGCCACTGCCGGACATCGAGACGGATCCGACCACGCCTCCAACGACGTCCGAGTCGGCGCCCGCTTCCTCAGCGCCGTCATCTCCGGATATCGCCGCCGCGCCAGAAGACCCACCCATTGCTGTTCAGCCGACAACGCCCGCGACGGGGCTGCCGCCAACAACTCCCGCGCCGCCGTCCGCGTCGCGGCCTCAAACGGCGTCCCTATTCGACCCCGTCGGCGGGGCCGGGTTTACGGCTCACCAACCGCAGGCCTTCCAGCCCCTGCCAGACCAGCAGGGCCGGCACGCCGATGACCAGATCCCGCGCGCGCTTCAGCAGGGAGACGGCCAGGGAGAGTTCCGGCCCCAAGCCGAAGAGCGGCCCGAGCAGGGCGTAGGAGGCTTCCTGAACACCGATTCCCATCGGCGCCACGAAAGCAGCGCTGCGGACCGCGCCGACAAGGCTCTCTATGGCCAGGACAGCCGTGAGGTCGATCGCGACGCCGGCGGCGCGCAGGGCCAGCCATATGCCCACCGCGCTGGCGACCCAGGCCGTCAGGTGGATGGCGACGGCGGCGGCGATCCTGACGGGATGGGCGTAGAGGTCATCAATCGCCTGCACGACTAGGGTGGTTTCCGACGCGGCGCCGGGCAGGAACCGGGTGATCAGACGCTCGACCAGTCCTCCGCCCCTTCGTTGCAGGCCGATGAAAGCCGCCGCGCCCAAGGCGGTGAGCAGCAGGCCCACTAGCGCCGCACCCACCAGGGCATTGCCGCTGAGGTGCGAGCCGGCGCGCATCAGGAGCAAGCCGACGCCGAGGCCGGTGAAGCCGAGCTGAGCTAGCAGTTCGGTGGTGACATCGACGAGGGTGGTTGAGAAAGCCGTGGTCGGCGCCACCCCGCGCTCCACGGCCGCCCGCGCGCCGATCACGAACCCGCCCAATTGCGAAAAGGGCAGCAACTCGCCCGCTGAATCTCGGATGATCCGCGACCAGATGAAGATTGGCCAGCGGCGCGCGGGTTCCTCGCGCCCAAGCACGTACCAGGCGGAGCCGAGCAGAAAGAAGGGCAGAAACGAATAGAGGCAGAGTGTCGCCAACCCGCGCGGGCCGACCCGCGCCAGGGCGATGTACACCGCCGGGAAGCCAATGTAGCCGACCACCGCCGTGGCCACGGCGAGGCCCAGCCCAATGGCCAGGACGACTCCCGGCTTCATGGGGCCGCCGACAGAAGCGTCATGAAGCCGCCGGCGCCGGCTCGGCTCCGCTCGACCGCGGCGATCACCTCGTGCGCCGTCAGCGCGGCCAGCTCCTCGATGTAGCGATAGCCGGGCGCCGAGCCGCGATAGGCGTTGGCGGTGGCGGGATGCAGATAGATCTCGGTCAGCCCAGCAGGCAGATTTTCAATCAGGCCGCGCAGCCGCCGGGTGGTCATTGCGCCGCTCCAGCGCAGACCGAACACCTGATCGGGGGTCACCAAGCCAGCGAGCCTCAACCGATCGGCCAGGTTGCGAGCCATCAGGTTGAACGCCATCTGGCCGAAGCCACCCCGCTCCGGCTCGACGCGGTTCAGGACTTCGGCGGGTTCGACCGGCGCGCGAGCGGCTCTCAACCCATACCGGGCGCCGATCTTGAGGATCAGGCCGGCGATGGTCGGATGCAGATGGAAGTGCTTGTGGGCGTTGACATGGTCCAGCGGCAGGCCGGTGGCGGCGAAGGCGTCGAACTGGGCGGCGATCTCCGCTTCCAACTGACGGCGCGCCCGCGGATCGAAGAACATTCTCGCTCCGGCCGTGGCCATGTCGGTGCGAAAGCATCCGTCGGGACCGACCAGAAGCGAGACCTGGCGCGCCGGAAGGATCGGCTTCCCCTCAACGAGCACCAAATGTAGTCCCACGCCCAGTTTGGGCATGGCGCGGGCCCTTGCGACCGCGTCGGCGGCGGCGGGTGCGGCGACCATCAGGCTGGCGGCGGTGAGAACACCCTGGCGATGGGCGATCTCCACAGCGTCATTGACCGAGACGTCGGCGCCGAAGTCATCGGCGGTAATGACCAGCCTAGAGATTGGCGTCGACCCTCAGCACCGTCTTGCCCAGCCCCTGGCCGCCGAGGGCGAAGGTCAGGGCCTGGCCGAATTCGCTCCAGTCAAACGTACGGCCGACCGGCGGCAAGAGCCGTCCTTCGCTGACCCAGCCGGCCAGGGTTTCCAGGTGCGCGCGGGCCTTGGCCGCCTCGAACAGCATGAACTGGCGCACGTCCACCCCGGTCAGAGCCGCGCCCTTCATCAGGGTCAGGTTGGCTCCCAGCGCCGGGATCGGTCCGCCGACAAACCCCACCACCAGGTGCCGGCCGCCCCAGCCAAGGGATCTGAACGCCGGCTCGAACAGAGGGCCGCACACCGGATCGAACACCACATCCAACGCCTTGCCGTCCAAGGCGAGCTTCACGAGATCCCTCCAGCCCTCCGGCGTGGTGTCGATGGTCATATCAGCCCCATGGGCAAGGGCGAAGGCGCTCTTTGCTTCGGTGGAGGCCGCCGCGATCACCCGCATGCCCAGCAGGGCGCCAAGCTGGACGGCGGCTACGCCGACGCCCCCGGCCGCGCCGAGCACCAACAGGGTCTCTCCGGCTTTAGCGGCGGCGCGATCCGCCAGTCCGTGAAGGGCGGTGATGTAGTTCAGCGGCAGGGCAGCGCCCGCGTCGAACCCAACACGGCCTGACAGCTTGACGGTCATCGCCGCGGGAAGAAGGGCGAATTGTGCGAATCCACGCGCGCCCAGCCCGGTCACACGGTCGCCTACCGTCAGATCGGTGACACCATCTCCGAGCGCATCGATCACGCCGCTGATCTCGGTTCCAGGGGTGTGGGGAACCGGCGGTTTGACCTGATAACGTCCCAGGGCGACCAGGGCGTCCACATAGCCGACACCGACCGCGGCCACTTTCACCCGCACCTGACCGGCCCTCGGCTCGGGCCGGGCGATCTCGACCTCGCCATAGTCGGCGAGGCTATCGATCCGATCGGCCTGGATGGCTTTCATCGTGAGTCCTCAAGCGGCTGCGGCGGCCGGGGTGGGCGGCGTCATATCGGGGAATCGTGGCGGCTCCTAGCCGGCTCGGCTAGGCTCCGAGTCGCGTGAGCGGAGACCGGTGATGTATGGAAGGTTGGCAGCCGCGGCGTTCTTGGGCGTCGTGGCGGTGACGTTGGGCTTTCCGCCGGCCTTGGCCAGCGACGCCGGCCAGCACGGCGAGCTGACGACGGATCAGGCGATCGCGCGTTTGGAGGCCTTGACGGGTCTCGGTCAAGGCCGGTTCGGTGACTGGGTCGCGCTGAGCGGCTTCTACCGTGATCTCGGTCGCGATACCGACGCGCGGCGGGCGATGGAGTCCGCGGAGAAGGTCGCCTCCAACGATTCGGAACATGCGATCGTCTTGATGCGGCTTGGCCATCTGCTGCTCGACGCCGGTGACCTGCCTGGCGCTGGGAAGGTGCTCGGCGATGGCGTGCCGGTGTTTCGGCGCCGGTTGGCCGCCGACCCTTCAGACCAACAGCGGTCGGATCTGGCGCTGGCCCTGTTGGTGAGCGGCTATGAGCGCGGCCTCGGGCGCGACGCCGCCGGCGCGCGGGCTGCGCTTAAGGAGGGCGCCCGCCTGCGTCGCGGCCTCGGCGCGCTTCCGCCCGAGAACACCACGACCCGGGACGCCGTCGCTGTCGCCCTGGCGGTGCTGGGTGACACCCTTGCCGACGCGGGGGACCTGGACGGCGCTCGGAGAGCCGATGAGGAGGGCCACGCGATCTTCCAGAACCTGCTTGCCGTGGACCCCGGAAACAAACGGTGGGCCATCATGAGCGACGCCACCCTTGGGGCCTTGGCCGACGTTCTTAACGCCCGGAGAGATTTTCCGGCCGCCAGCAAGGCCTACGATGAATTGCTGGCCAATGTTCGTCAGCGGGCGCTGGAGAATCCCGGCGGCCTGGCCAATCAAAGGGCGCTGGCGGTGACGCTGCGGGATTTCGCCGCCAACGCCGCCTCCGAGGGCGATCTGCCAAAGGCTCGCCGCGCCATCGAGGAGAGCCTTGGTATCTTCAACAGCTTAGCCGCCGAGGCCACCGCCGATGTCGACACGCTGGCGATGGCCGATCAGGCGGTGGTTGCGCTGGGCGACATTCTCAACCGCCTCGGGGATATCGCCGGGGCGCGAAAGGCCTACGGTAAGGGCCTGGAGGTCAAGCGTCGCCGGGCGCTGGCCCATCCGGGCGATCCTCTGGCCCAGGCCAGTCTCGCCGCCGCCCTGCGAAGAACCGGCTACGCGGACGCCGCCCAGGGCGATCTGACCGCCGGCCGCCAGGCGCTGGAGGAAAGCCTGGCGATCGGGCGGCGGCTAGTGGCCGGCAACTCGGCCAATGGCGACCTTCAGGCCCTGATAGCCTTCGATACCAACGCCCTTGGCGAAATCCTGACCGCTCAGGGGGACCTGGCCGGAGCCGAGACGATGTTCGGCGAGGCGACGACGATCTATCGTCGTCTCGCTGTCGCCGGAGGTGCGGCCCAGACCCGGCTTGTCGAGGGGCTGATCAAGCTCGCGGCGGTCTACCAGGGACGGGGTGATCCGATCAGCGCCCAGACGAGCTTCGGAGAGGCGGCGGTGATCCTGGGCCGCTTCGGTCCCACCGCGCCGGCCGACCCGACGATTGGCGCGCTATCGGCAGCCGTAGCACGGCTCACGGCGAAGGGTGCGCCGATCACCTGGCCCCAGATCCAGGCGCAGACGGAAATCCTGTTCCGCCAAGGTGCTCTGCCGGCCGACGAAATCGTGTGGCTGCGGGCGGTGCGGCTGCGAGCCACGCACGCCGCCGGACGTTAAGCCGCTAAGCGGCGATACTGCGCCGTTCCTTGAGGAATTCGAAGAACTCGACGCCCTCACGTAGCCGCCGCTTCATCATGTCGGGACTGCGAACCATCTCATTGACGATGGCGCCGATCTTGCGCGGCCGGAAATAGAAGCTCCGGTAGAAGGTCTCGACGCTGGCGAAGATCTCTTCGTGGCTCAGGTGCGGATAGTGAAGCGGCGCGATCTGCACGCCGTGTTCGTCGACCAGTTCGGCGTGGTCGGCGTCCAGCCAGCCGTTCTCCACCGCCTGTTTGTACAGAAAGGTGCCCGGGTAGGGCGCGGCCAGGGAGACCTGGATGGTGTGCGGGTTGATCTTGGCGGCCCATTCGGCGGTGGCCTTGAGGGTCTCGCGGGTTTCGCCCGGCAGGCCGGCGATGAAGGTGCCGTGAATGACGATGCCGAGTACGTGGCAGTCCTTGGTGAACTTCTCGGCGACCTCGACCCGCATGCCCTTCTTGATGTTGTACAGAATCTGCTGGTCGCCGCTCTCATAGCCCACCAGCAGCAGGCGCAGGCCGCCGGCCTTCAGCTTCTTGAGGCTCTCATAGGGCACATTGGCCTTGGCGTTGCACGACCAGGTGACGCCGAGTTTGCCAAGTTCCTTGGCGATGGCCTCGGCGCGCGGCAGGTCGTCGGTGAAGGTGTCGTCGTCGAAGAAGAACTCCTTCACCTGCGGGAAGGCCTTCTTCGCCCAGGCGATCTCCTCGATCACATGCTCGACGCTGCGGGTGCGATAGCGGTGGCCGCCGACGGTCTGGGGCCACAGGCAGAAGGTGCAGCGGCTCTTGCAGCCCCGGCCGGTGTAGATCGAGATATAGGGGTGCTTCAGATAGCCGATGAAGTAGTTTTCGATCTTCAGGTCGCGCTGGTAGACGGGCGAGACGAAGGGCAGGCTGTCCATGTTCTCCAGGATCGGCCGATCGCCATTATGAACGATCACGCCATCGGCGTTGCGATAGGACAGGCCGAGGATGTCGGCCCAGGGCTTGTCGTCGGCGACATCCTTGATGGTGAAGTCGAACTCGTTGCGAGCGACGAAATCGACGCACGGCGCGGCCTTGAGGCTGCCATCGGCGTCCACGGCGACCTTGGCGCCGATCATGCCGATCTTCAGGCTGGGGTTCTCGGCCTTCATCGCCGCGGCGCATTTCACGTCGGAGGCGAAGGATGGGATCGAGGTGTGCAGCACCACAAGATCGAAGTCATGGGCCAGAGGCAGGATGTCGGCCATGGTCTGTTTGTGGGGCGGCGCATCGATCAGGCGGCTGTTCTCCACCAGGGCGGCGGGCTGTGCCAGCCAGGTCGGATACCAGAACGACTTGATCTCGCGCTTGGCCTGATAGCGCGAGCCGGCGCCGCCGTCGAAACCGTCAAAGCTAGGGGCCTGGAGAAACAGGGTGCGAAACATGGAAAAACCTCAAGGATGAGAGAGGACGCCGTCTCGCCCCACACGAAAACGTCGGCCCTGCCAGCCCACGCTATTAACCGTGAAGCTGGCGATGAAGACTCCGAATGACAAGAGATCGCGGGCCGGAATCAACCACCAGCGACCGGCCCGCGCGCCTATGGCGCGATCAATATAGCCTTTGCAGGCGAAACGCACCCCGAACGCGGCGAAAATCAGCCCGACCGACGGTAGGGAAAACCCGAGCAGGGCGCCGGCGATCAGGGCAAGGGCGAAGGGATAGGTGATCAGGCTGCCGGCGTAACCGGCCGGATCGACCTGGCGCACGGTGCGGCCCCAGCGCAGTTCATGGTCCACCAGGTCACTACCACTGGCTTCGATACAGACATGCAACACCACCATCGGGGGAATGGCGATGGCCAGGCCCAGCGCCCGGACGGCCCGGCCGATTTCATAGTCGTCGGCCAGGTGATTGGCGAATGCCTGGAATCCGCCGACCCTGGCCAGGGTCGCGGAGGTCACGGCGATGGTCGAGCCAAAGCAGGGCTGGGCCAAGCCCAGGGCTTTGCCTAGCACGGCGTTGGGCAAAAAGCCGTAGTTCAGCGCCATGGCGCCCAGGCGGGACCAGGGCGATCCGTCCTCGGCGCCGGCATAAAGGCAAGTCACGGCCCCGACGCCCTCGACATTCAGCGCCGTAACGACGCGGCGGAGATAGTCGGGCGTCACGGCGATATCGGCGTCGCTGTGCACGAGCACCGGATGGCGCGCCCGAGCGGCGATATTGATCAGATTGGAAATCTTGCGGTTGGTCCCATACTGGGTGGCGTTGATCACCAGCTCGATATCGATATCCGGCCGGCGGGCTCGCAGGGCCTCGACCACGGCGATTGCGGGATCGGCCGGATCCTGGACGCCGAAGACGATCTGGACCGGTGCGGGATAATCCTGGTCGCAAAAACCCTCGAGGACCGCCGCCATTCCGGGATAGACGCCGTGCAACGGTTTGATCAGGCTTACCGGCGAAAACGGCGGGGTGGCGGATGCCGGGCGGCCCAGATGGCGCGCCGTCAAGAAAGCCGCGGTGATCGCATAGATACAGCCAGCAACGGCCATGGCGGTAAACAGCCAGCCGAGGACCGAAATCATGCCGAACACCGATTTGGCCCCGTGAAAATCACACCCGCCCCCTCAGTTCGCCCCGTGAGTCGTCGATAATGTCGTATCAGAATGGTGTTTTGAAGGCGCCGTCCATCCAGGCGCGCGTCGCGGTCAGCAGGGCGCGGGATCGGGCTTCCGGATCGGGAAACATCTCGCGAAGGGCCTTCGACCTCAGCTCGACGCTTAGCGGTGTCGCGGCCGGCATGGCGGCCAGCACCTCGGATAGGGGAAGCGCCCCTTCGCCCGGCATCAGGCGCAGGTCCAGAGCCTCCTCGATGATCGCCCGAACGTCGTCCGGGCCTGGCCCAACGGCGGCCGCGTCGCAGAACTGGGCGTAGGCGAAGCGGCTGGGATCAACCGCCGTCAGATCGATCGGCTTTCCGCCGGTACGGGCGAAATGCAGCGGGTCCACCAGCAGGCCGACCTCAGCGCGGCCGCACCGCGCCAGAACGTCCAAAGCGGCCGGCAGCGACCGGACCGAGGTGAACGCCCCGAACTCAATGGACACCCTCAGGGTCTTGTTGGCGTGATCGGACAGGCGGCCGAGCTTATCCGCGGTTTCAGCAGCTTCGTTAGCCGAACTGACTACCAGCACGTTCTCGGCTCCCACTTCGATGGCGATATCGATCAGGCGGAAATGGTCTGGATCGTCTGGACCCGACCGAAGCCATATCACTTCCGCGTCCAGCGCCGAGAGACCGGAGTCCTTAAGGCGATCCCGAACCTCACGCGTGGTTCGCGGTGTCCAAAGCTTCATATCCACCCAGATGCCTACCGCGTCCCACCCCGCCGCCGCAGCGGCGGCCACGGTCTGGCCGGGCGTGAACTCTGGCATGACGCCGGCGGCCAGCGATAGTCGGCGACTCAGTGAACCCATCCGTGTGTTCCTATTTCCAAACCCTTGTCCGCGCACCGCGCCGTTGACGTAGGCTAGTCTCGGGCGTCAGGGTTGGAAACGAACAAACGCGATTGTTTTGTGGAGCCCAGATGAAAGCCAGCGTTTTCCAGGCAGCCGGCGCGCCGTTGGCCGTGATCGATATCCCTCAGCCTGGGATATTGGCCGGCGATCTGCTGATCAAGATCGGTTACAGCGGGGTGTGCGGCACCGATCTGCACCTGACCCAGCCCGGCGTTCCCTCGTCGCTCGTTTCGGGCGCAATCCTCGGCCACGAATTCTCCGGCGAGGTGGCGGGGTTCGGTCGGGAGGCGCGGGGCGCCTGGCGCGAGGGCGACAGGGCGACGGTGATGCCCTACCGCCCATGCCCGGCCTGCGGCGCCCTCTGCAAGGACGGCCTGGACATCATCTGCCCCGACGTCGCCTATCTCGGCATTGCGAGGCCCGGTGGAAACGCCCAGTTCGTGGCTGTGGGCGCGGGTCAGGCCTTGAAGCTGCCGGAGCCGGTAGAGATGATGTCCGGCGCCCTGGTCGAGCCCCTGGCGGTAGGCTTTCACGCGGTGCGCAAGGCCGGACCCCTGCTGGGCGCGAGAGTGTTGGTGATCGGCGCCGGGCCGGTGGGTCTCGCCGTCCTGCTGTTCGCGCGCCTCGCCGGAGCGCGTGGCGTGGTGGTTTCGGAACCTCGGGAGAGCGCCCGGCGCCGGGCGGCGGCCATGGGCGCCTTCGCCACCCTCGATCCCCGCGCGGGCGACGTGGCGCAGGCCCACGGCGATCTGACCGGCGGCCCCCCGGAGGTGATCTTCGAATGTGTCGGCACGCCCGGCATGATCGAAGAGTCGGCACGCATCGCGCCGCTGTTCGGTCGGCTGATCGTGGTTGGGGCCTGTATGGAGATCGACCATTTCCGCCCCATCGTCGCCCTGGCCAAGGAACTGACCATGACCTTCGTGCTCGGCCATACACGGGGGGACTTTCAGTTCGTGATCGACGGCCTGGCCGACGGCCGAGTCGATCCGTCCGCCATGGTGACTGGGGTTACCGGATTCGAGGGTTTCGCCGCGGCTTTCGAGGGACTGAGATTGGGCGCCGACAGCTGCAAGCTGCTGTTGAAGCCGAACTGAACACGCTGAGCAAACCTCGCAAGGCTGCCTAGCTGCTCTCAGGCCAGCCCAAAAGCCGAGGTGGTCAGGGCAACAGCGCCGACCAGGCCGGGTCCGATGCGCCCAAGGTATAGGCCGACGGCGCCAGGGTCTTGCCGGACACGTCGACCGTCCACAAATGGGCGCCGTAGCCGGTGTCGCGGGCGAACATGATCACCCGGCTGTTGGGCGCCCAGGTTGGACCCTCGTCGAGATAGCTGTCGGTCAGCAGGCGCTCGTTCGATCCGTCGGGCTTCATCACGCCGATATGGAACGCCGACCCCTCCTGCTTGGTGAAGGCGATCAGCTTGCCGTCCGGGCTCCAGACCGGGGTGGTGTAGCGCCCCGATCCGAACGAGATGCGGTGGACGCTCGATCCGTCGGTGTTCATCACATAGATCTGGGGCGAGCCGCCGCGGTCGGAGTTGAAGACCAGCTGCCCACCGTCCGGAGAGAACGACGGAGAGGTGTCGATGCCCGGATCGGTGGTCAGGCGCGTGGACGAGCGGGTGGCGAGGTTCATGGCATAGATATCGGTGTTGCCCTCCTTTTCGGCGGAAAAGGCCACCCAGGCGCCGTTGGGCGAGAAGCTCGGCGCGAACATCATGCCCGGGAAATGGCCCAGGGCTTCCTGGCGGCCGGTGGCGATGTTGAGCAGATAGATCGCCGATCCGGTCGGCCGCAGGGCCATATAGGTGACGTCCCGCGTGTTGGCCGAGATGTGGGGAAAGAACACCGAGTAGGAGCCGTCGGTCAGATAGCGGGGATTGGCGCCGTCCTGGTCCATGACCGCCAGGCGGCGGATCCGCCGGCCGCGCGGTCCACTCTCGGCGGCGAACACCACGCGGCTGTCGAAATAGCCAGGCTCACCGGTCAGCTTCTCATAGACCGCGTCGGCGACCTTGTGCGCGACCCGCCGCCAGCTCTCCGACCCCGAAGAAAACTGCTGACCCACCAGTTGGTCGCCGGCATAGACGTCCCAGAGTCTGACATTCACTGTCATGTGGCCGTCGGCGTCGGCGCTCACGTCACCAGTCAGAAGGCCCTGGGCGCTGATAGCCTTCCAGGCGTCGAAGGCCGGTTTGACATTGACGTCCTGGGGACCGGCCGGGAAGGTGGAGGGATCGAGTGGACGAAACAGGCCCGAGCGGGCGAGATCGGCGGCGATCACCTGCTGGAGCTCCGCGGCCACCGGCGGACCACTGAACACCGGCACGGCGATGGGCAGCGGTTGGGTGGCGCCCTGATCGACATTGACGACGATGTCGGCCCTGGCCGGGGAAAGACCGGGGGCCACGACGGCAAGGCCGAGGATCGCCACCGCCAACATCATGATCATTGAGCGCATGGGCGTCTCTCCTAGCGGCCGGCGCACGCCGTCTTGGCGTCGAAGTTTACCGTGAAGGTCTGGCCGCGATAAGTCGCGCCATAGGGTTCGGCCTGATGCACCGCGTCGATGGCCCGGCGGGCCGCGGTCGAGATAACCGGATTGGCCGAGTTGTCGCGTCCGCCTTCTGTGATGCGGCCGATCACATGACCATCATAGCCGACGGTGAACTTCACCGGAATCACCACCGCGTCGCCGCCGGCGGTCTCGCAATTGGGGTTCCACAGCCGTTCGAGCAGTTGCGAGAGGCCGGCGATGTCGCTTTGGGACACGCCCTGGCCGGCGTCCACGCGCGCGACGGGCGCGGTTTCGGCGCGGGTTGGACCCTTGGCGCCCGAGGCCGGTCTTGGGGGAGAGGGTTTTGTGGTCTTGGCGATCTTGGCGGCCAGGGCGTCGAGATTAAAGGCGGCCTTGGTGGACTGGCGGCTGGGTGTCGGCTTTGGCGGGGTTTTATCGGGGATGGGTTTGGGTTCGGGCTTCGGGATGACCGTCTTGACAGGCGTGGGCTTGGGCATGGGCTTGGGTGGGGGCGGAGTGGGCGCCGGGGCCGCCTTGGGCGGCGGAGGCGGGGGGGACTTGGCTTGCGGAACCGGCGTCTCGGTCTGGGCTGCCTGGGTTGCCGGCGCGGCCTCGGCCGGTCGTGAGTCGGTGGTCAGGGCGCTGGAGACGATGGTGATCGGCACCGCCGTCCCCATCGGCAAAACGCTCGGACGCGCCACATAGGTCGCGATCAGGAACAGGCCGATATGCAGCACCGCCGCGGCCAGCAGCGCCGGCGCCAGCGAGTTTCGCCGCGGGGGCGCGGGAACCATCATGGCCGGGCCGACGACGCTCCCGTCTTTGATGTCCCCGTCTTTGACGTCCCAGTCTTCGATGTCATGGCGTCCTTGGGCGCGCCGGAAGATGGGCCGCCGGTGTCGGTGATCAGATTGATGGTGGAAAATCCCGACTGCGACAGGCTGGCCATCACCTGGGCGACCATGGCGTAGGGCGCGCGACCGTCGGCGCGGACATAGATCGGCTTGGCCGCGGCGTCGCCGGCCATCCGCCGCAGCGTCGGCGACAGGGAACCGAACGGAGTTTCCGCTTCATTGATGAAGATCCGCCCATCGGCTCGAACCGAGACGGTCAAGGGCTCCTGCTGATCCTGGACAGCCGAGGCTTCAGTCTTGGGAAGTTGCAAAGGCACGCCCACGGTCAGCAGCGGCGCCGAGACCATGAAGATGATCAGCAGCACCAGCATGACGTCCACCAGCGGGGTGACGTTGATTTCCGACAGCGCGCCGCGCCGGCCACGGCGGGCGCGGCCGCGACGGCGGCCGGCGGCGAAGGCGTCGTGAGCTCCGAGCGCCACGGGCTATTTCCGCTCGGCCAGGCGGCGTTGGATCGCGGTCACCAGGTCGTCGGCGAAGCCCTCCAGCCGGGCGGCGAACTTGCCCGCGTCGGTGGAGAACTTGTTGTAGGCGATGTAGGCGGGGATCGCCGCCGCCAGACCGACGGCGGTGGCGAACAGGGCCTGCGCGATCGCCGGCGCCACGACCGACAGGTTGGTGTTCTTCTGGATGGCGATGGCCTGAAACGCGGTCATGATGCCCCAGACCGTGCCGAACAGGCCGATGAAGGGCGAGGCGGTGGCGACGATGGCCAGGCTGCCGAGACCGTCCTCCACCCTCTGACTCTCACGGGCGACGGCGGAATCCAGCACGCGGTCGATGCGCTGGACCAGGAACGCGGCCTGGGCGTCCTCGTGGCCGGCGATCAGCAGGCCCTTGTTGCGCGCCTCGCGCCATTCGCGCAGGGCGGCCTGAAGCATACGGGGCAGGGCGTGGCGAGGCGTCTCCCCGGCCTTGGCGGCCACCTCCTCGAGCGATTGGCCCGAGCCGACCTGATCTTCGAACCGGTCGGCCTCGCGGTTCAGGGCGGTGATGCGGAAGGCCTTGTCGATGATCACCGCCCAGGACCACAGCGAGGCGAACATCAGGCCCACCAGCACGCCTTTCACCACCCAGTCGGCCTGAAGGAACAGATGGACCGGCGAGAAGCTGTCGGCGTTGAGCGTAGCGGCGGATTCCATGTCGATCCTTCGGAACTAAGACGCCGTGTCTGGTAGCAGCAGCGGGTTAAGGCTTTGCAAAAGTTCCGGTGGCGGGCGGCGCGGGCGGCCGTCGGGGCGGATGCAGGCGGCCTCGACATCGGCGGTGGCGATGATGTCGTCGCCCCGGGTGATGCTCTGGGTGATCCACATCCGGGGGCCTTTGATGGTGTCGTAGGTGGTGCGCACCGTCAGGGCGTCGTCGATCCGTACGGCCTTGCGAAAGGCGATATTCAGCCTGGTGATGACAAAGGCTCCGGGGTCCGGCCGTTCAAGCAGGGCGGAATGGCTGATCCCGGCCAGACGCAGGAAGTCGGATCGGCCGCGCTCGAAAAAGCGCACGTAGCTTCCATGATAGACGAGGCCGGTGAAGTCGGTGTCCTCATAGTAGACCCGGACGGGCAGGCGGTGTTCGCGCCCCTCGAACCGGCCGGCGGAGGGGATGTCGGTCATTCGATCGGCACGCCAAGGGCGATCATGGCCCGATCGAACAGGCCGTCACGCACCGACTGCCGCCACCGCCTGAAGGCGTAGTGGGCGAGGGCGACGACAGCCAGAGCGGCCATGAACACGGGCGCGCCCGCCGTGATTTTCGCCCGCGCCACCGGCGGCATATGTCCGGTCAGCCAGGACGACGCCACGGCGACCCCTACCGCCACCGCGGCCCCATACACCCACAGGTCGATCTCATCCCAACGGCTCGGGTCGAAACGACATTGAATCCTGGCGCCCGCCTCCTGGTCGGTGACCGTCATGCGCAATGTCGCGGCGGGCGGGCGAGGCCATGCGCTGGGACGAAGCCAGGCGGTGGCGCCATCGATGGCCCCGGCCATGCCAGACCCCTCGATCATCGCGCTTAGCCGGCTCAAGGCATCGGCGGCCGGCAGGGTCGATTGGAAGACGCGGGGCAGCGTGCCGATATGCGGGCGCCGGCTCCAGACGGGCATGGCCGACGCGGCGGCCACTAGGCCGATTCCTCGTCGAACAGCCCCGGTTGTCCCGGCGGCGCGGCGGGAGGCGTCAGCCCCAGATGCGTCCAGGCCTTGCCGCAGGCCAAACGCCCACGCGGCGTGCGTTGAATGAATCCCTGCTGCATCAGAAAAGGCTCGATCACATCCTCCACCGAATCCCGGGCCTCGGCGATGGCGTAGGCCAGGGTCTCCACCCCGGCCGGGCCACCGCCATAGTTGTGGATCAGCGCGGCGAGATAACGGCGATCGAGGGAATCCAGGCCCGCGGCGTCGACTTCCAACCGGGCCAGGCCCCGGGCCGCGCAGGGCCGGTCGATCACCGCCGCGCCCTCGGCGGCGGCGAAGTCGCGCACCCGGCGCAGCAGACGGCCGGCCACGCGAGGCGTGCCCCTGGCCCGGCCGGCGATCTCGGCGGCGCCGTCGGCGGCGAGGTCGAGGCCCATCTTGCGGCCCGCCTGGGCCAGGACCCGCTGAAGCTCTTCCGGCGTATAGAATTCCAGCCGGATCGGGATGCCGAAGCGGTCACGCAGCGGCGTGGCCAGCAAGCCGGCGCGGGTGGTGGCGGCGACCAGGGTGAAGGGGGCCAGGTCGATGCGGATCGAGCGGGCCGACGGCCCCTCGCCGATCATCAGGTCGAGGGCGTGGTCCTCCATGGCCGGATAGAGGATTTCCTCCACGTTGGCGGGCAGGCGGTGAATCTCGTCGATGAACAGCACGTCGTTGGCTTCGAGATTGGTCAGGATCGCGGCCAGGTCTCCGGCCTTGGCCAGCACCGGACCAGAGGTGGCGCGGAAATTCACCCCCAGCTCCCGGGCGACGATCTGGGCCAGGGTGGTCTTGCCCAGCCCCGGCGGGCCGAACAGCAGCACATGGTCGAGCGCCTCGCCCCGGCCCCGCGCCGCGTCGATGAAGATGCGCAGATTGGCCTTGGACTGTTCCTGGCCGACGAACTCGGCCAATGTCTGCGGACGCAGCGCTTTGTCGGTCGCCTCCAGCGGCGCGGCGTCGCCGGACACCAGCCGGGTCACCGGCCCAGTTCCTGCAGCGCCGCCTTGATCAGGGCCGTCTCGGGGGCGGCTTCACCCAGGCGCAGCAGGGCCTGATCGACCACCCGCCGGGCGGTGATTTCGGCGACGCCAAGTCCCATCAGGGCGGCGACCGCTTCGCCGGCCGCGGTGGCGATCGGCGGCATGGGGGCGGGTCCGCCTTGCAGGCCGGCGACAACCCCCTCGGCGATCGGCTTGTCCTTGAGCTCGACGATGATCCGCAGGGCCAGCTTTGGCCCGACGCCATTGGCCCGGGCGACGGCGGCCTTGTCCTCGCGCGCCACGGCGGCGGCCAGTTCGCGAGGTGGCAGAACGTCCAGCACGCCAAGCGCCGCCTTGGGTCCGACCCCCTGGATCGCCTGCAGCATCACGAAGGCGCGGCGCTCCTCGCGCGTCAGGAAGCCATAGAGGCGCGGGCCGGCGGCCTCCGACCACTGGGTCTCGACGTGCAGCAGGGCCTCATCGCCCGGCGCCGGCAGGCGGCCCAAGGTGCGCGATCCGCAGCGCACCACATAGCCGACCCCGCCCACATCGATCAGGACGTCCTCTTCGGCCACCTCGGCCACCACCCCGCGCAGGCGGCCGATCACGCGGCGCTCTCCAGCCGCCGGCGCGCCAGTCGGCTTTGGGCGGTTCGCGCATGCGCGTGGGCGATGGCTACGGCCAGGGCGTCGGCGGCGTCGGCGGTGGGCGCGCCGGCCGTGGGCAGCAGGCGGGCGATCATGAAGGCGACCTGGGCCTTGTCGGCGCCACCCGTGCCGACCACCGCCTTCTTGACCACCTTGGCCGCATATTCGGCCACGATCAGGCCGGCGCGGGCCGGAGCGATCATCACCGCCGCCCGGGCGTGGCCGAGTTTCAGGGTGGAGGCGCCGTTGGCGGTCATGAAGGTTTCCTCCACCGCCGCCTCGTCGGGGGCATGCAGCGCGATGATGTCGGTGACGCCCTCGAACAGGGCCAGCAGCCGTTGTGCCAGAGGCAGGGTGTCACTGGGGGCGATGACGCCGTGGGCGATGTGGATCAGCCGCGCCCCGTCGATGGCCACCACGCCCCAACCGGTGCGGCGCAGGCCAGGATCAAGCCCAAGAATGCGAATCGCGTTCATCATGTGTTCTGCCACCATCGCCGATGAGCGGCGGGAGGGGAAGCCAGGGACAGCCGGGATTTGCCGAGGCCCACCGTAAACGACCGTTAATTACGGTGGTGTCGCGCCTTGGCGCCGGTGGATCGTCCGACATCCGCTTCGCAATGGAGAAGATCGATTCAAACATTGCAATATGTAATATACTGCGGGTATTTTGTCAAGCCTGACTCCGCCTTGGATTCCTGTGGCCCTGCGCGGGAGCGGGATTGTCATCGACGCGATCTTCGCGCATGTGCGGCGCGTGGAGCAACCACGTCGCAGGAGAGGAAGCAGGATGTTTTCGCATATCATGATCGGGACCAACGACCTGGACAAAGCCAAGTCGTTCTATGACGCGCTGCTGGGCACCATGGGCGTTCCGGCGGCGATGGTCGACGGCCACCGCATTTTCTACATGACCCCGACCGGCATTTTTTCGGTCTCCAAGCCGATCAATGGCGAACCCGCCACCGCGCCCAACGGCGGCACCATCGGCTTCGCCGCCAGCTCGCCCGCCGTCGCCGACGCGTGGCACGCGGCCGGCGTCGCCAATGGCGGCACGACCTGTGAAGAGCCTCCCGGCGTGCGCGAAGGCGGCATGGGGAAGATGTATCTGGCCTATCTGCGCGACCCCGACGGCAACAAGCTGTGCGCGCTGCACCGTATGGGCTGACCCACAGCTACGCGCTTCGCGGCGGCGGTCGAGAATGACCGCCGCCGCGGGGTGGTTGGGCGCCGCTATGTTTGTGCTATCAAATAGCCGTGCGTAGAACCGATGTCATAACCTTGCTGCTTACAAACGCCGACGAGTTCCGCGCGGCGGGGGTGGCGCATGTCTCCTTGTTCGGCTCGGTCGCTCGCGACGAAGGCGGACCGGAAAGCCACATTGATCTCGTTCTCGGCGGTCCGCCGGAGCGGCCCATGACGCTGTTCAGCATGGCGCGGGCCGAGGCCCTTCTTGAACGATTGTTCGGACGCAAGGTCGATCTGACATCCCAGCAGGGTCTCGACCACGCCGAGAGATTCAAGGCGCGCATCGCCCGAGATCTTGTTTCGGTGTTTTAGCGGGTGGTGACGAAAAGGCCGCCCCTGGCCATCATCGCGGCCGCGCGACGTCACATCGCGCTTGTGTCCGAATGGACCACCGGTTTGGATGTCACGGCCTACGAAGCCGACGCGCGCACGCGTTACGCCTGCGAGCGAGCCTTCATCGCGATCGGCGAGGCTTTGGGCGATCCTGGCGGGAAAGTAGACTTGGCGGCGCTGGCGCCCATCCCACCGCTGGTGTGGGATACGATCACCTATGACCTGGCTGAACTCGACGCCGCGCTTGCGGGGTTGGAAGCCGCATTGCTCAATCGGATTTGAGTTGACGCTAGTTTCAAGGCCATTTCGATTCATTACGTCCGTTTTTGACGTATCGGTCGGTCAACAGCATCTCCAGCAATCGCAGCGAGGTGAACCAAAACCGTGTCCGCCGCCGAACCTTTCATAGGCCGCTATTGGGGCAAGGCGCGACCGGCCTTCGAGGGACCGACATGGCATCCCCTTGCCTATCATTGCCTGGATGTGGCCGCCGCCATGGCGGTGATGCTGGATATAAGGCCAGCATGGCTCGCATCCATCGCGCGCCAGTCCGGACTGGCCGTCGATGAGACCCGAAAGAGGCTGATCCAGGTGGCGGCGTTCCACGATCTCGGAAAATTCGCCGAGAACTTCCAATGGAAGGTGCCAGAGGTGTTCGCGGCGCTACAGCCCGACGCGGATTCGCGCCTGACCAACTCGCGCGGTCATGGCGATGTCGGTCACCGGTTCTGGGATTGGCTTTGCGATGAACGAGAGGACGCCACGCTTGAAGCGATCGGCCCCTGGATCATGGCGGCCGTCGCACACCATGGAGCGCCGACAGACGGGGGTCTGGTTCTGGCGGAAGCCATGTCACCAGCGTCACGCAAAGACGCGGCTGCATTCATCGACACCATGCTTGCCCTCGTCGGACAGCCCACCGCCAGCCGATGCCAGTCGAAGTCGGAGACGTGGCGGGTCGCTGGGCTTGTGATGCTCGCGGACTGGATCGGGTCGAATCAACGCTGGTTTCCCTATCGAGAGCCCTCGGAGGACTTGGAGTCTTATTGGCGTGGCGCCTAGGCTCAAGCGGCGCGCGCTGTCAAGGAAGCCGATCTTGGCGAAGCTATCGCGGCGTCGGAATTTGGCCTGTCCGATTTGCTTGGACCCGCCGCCCGACCCTCGCCGCTCCAAGCCTGGGCTAGCCGCGAGGCGGTCCCGGCCGAACCTACGCTCTATCTGATTGAAGACCTCACCGGTTCGGGCAAGACCGAGGCCGCGCTCATCCTGGCGCACCGTCTGATCGCGGCGGGACGGGCCGAGGGCATCTACTGGGCGCTCCCCACCATGGCTACGGCCAACGGGCTCTATCGCCGCCTTGAGGGCCGCTACCAAGCGTTGTTCGTGACAGACAAAGTAACGCCATCGCTTGTCCTGGCACATAGCAGCCGGGATCTGAACACGCCGTTCCAGGCTTCGATCGGCGAGGATTTCGATGTCCATAACAAAGGCGTCGCGGACGAACAGAACCTGAGCGCTGAAGCCCATTGCGCCGCGTTCATCGCCGAGGATCGCAAGAAGACCTTCCTCGCTCAGGTGGGCGTCGGCACCCTCGACCAGGCGCTCCTGGCGGTTCTGCCGGTCCGCCACCAGGCCCTTCGGCTAGCCACGCTCTCCCGCCGGGTTCTGGTCATCGACGAAGCCCACGCCTACGACCCCTACATGACCACCACCCTTGAGCGGCTGCTTGGATTTCAGGCCGCGCTGGGCGGATCGGCCATCGTGCTCTCCGCCACCCTGGCCGTGCGGCAGCGGCGGAAGTTTGCCGCCGCTTACACTTCCGGCACGGCCGGAGCGCTGACCGCAACGGCGTTTCCTCTCGTCACCCGCGCATCCGTCTCCGGCGTTATGGAGGCTCCGCAAAGTGCTGACCGCGGGAGCCGACGCGATCTGATCACCCGCCGCCAGCCGAGCGCGGAGGCCGCGATGAACGCGTTGTTGGAGGCGGCCGGCCAGGGCCATTGCGGGGTCTATGTCCGCAACACCGTCAAGGATGCGATCGAAGCGGTGGCCTATCTCCGCGCCCAGGCGCCCGAGGGCGTCGCGGTCAGCCTTTTCCATGCGCGGTTCGCCCTCGGCGATCGTCTGGCACGAGAGAATGAGGCGCTCACCCGGTTTGGCGTCAACAGCACGCCGGAGGACCGGCGCGGTCATATTCTGGTCGCGACCCAGGTGGTTGAACAGTCTCTGGACCTCGATTTCGACCATATGGCCACCGACCTCTGCCCGATGGATCTGCTGATCCAGCGCGGCGGCCGCCTGCATCGACATGGCCACAGACCTGCTCGACCAGAGCCCGTGCTCGACGTTGTGGCTCCCGAGGCCGCCGAGACAATCTCGGCTGATTGGTATTCGGCGATGTTTCCGACCGGATGTTACGTTTACCCTGATGTCGGCCAACTTTGGAGAACGCAGAAGCTTCTCCAGGACTTTGGTGGGCTTCCTCTGGCATCGAGATCGCCAAGAGATCTGATCGAACCGGTTTTCGGGGACTCTCAGATCGCTACGCCGGACACCCTGGATCCAGCTTCCGACGCCGCCCAGGCCAAGGGCCAAGCCGCCCGCGCAGTCGGTTTCCAGAACGCCCTCAAGGTCGGCGATTTCTCACGTGGCGCGGGGGCCTGGGACAACGATATCCGCACCCCCACGCGTTTGGGCGAACCCAGCGTGACGATCCGTCTGGCCCGCTGGCAAAGTGGGACCCTCTCGCCCTGGTGCGATGACGACAGTCCCTATCGGGCGTGGCGCATGTCGGAACTCAGTCTAAGGGCCAGCCAATTCCAGGTGGCCGTCATGCCTGACGATGCTTGCGCCGAAGCCGTGGAAACCGCCCAGGGATCATGGCCGGGACGCTTCGATCCACCGGCTGTTCTTGCGCTCATACCGGATCGCGACCTTCGTGTTTGGCAAGGTCAAATCAACGATGGCCGCCAGCATACGCGGAGCGTGTTTTATACCACCGACGATGGTCTTACGATCAGTTCATGATCAGGACTGCCACTGTACAATTGGTTTGTTGATTCGATATTAAGGGGGGTTGAAGTGGCGTTCAATTTGATTGACGAGCCGTGGCTGCCTGTTCGGCGGTTGTCTGGGCTTGGCGACAGCATCAGACCGTCCGATTTGACGTCGAGGTTCGTCGATGACCCCGTCATTGCGCTGAATTTCCCGCGCCCGGACTGGAATGGCGCTGTCACCGAGTGGCTGATTGGACTGACGTTCCTCGCCTTGCGTCCAGGGGATAGCGATCAATGGGCGGAGCGGTTTTGCGAGCCGCCGACGCCGGAAGATCTTGCGGGGGCGTTTGCGCACCTCGCTTTCGCGTTCGATCTGAATGGGGAGGCCGTCCGCGCGTTTCAGGACTTTGACGCTCTTGAAAGCGCGGAGCCCAAATCGATTTCCGGCTTGCTGATGGATGCGCCTGGCGAAAACACCCTGAAGAACAACGCCGACCTGTTCATCAAGCGAGGACGCGCGGAGGCGCTTGGCCTGCCTTTCGCCGCCGCCGCTCTGATCACTCTGCAGACCTATGCGCCATCCGGCGGCGCTGGCCACCGCACGTCGATGCGGGGCGGGGGCCCCTTGACCACCCTGGTGACGCCGCGACGCCGCGGCGCGGATGATGCAGGTTTTCAGACTCTATGGGACCGGGTTTGGGCCAATACGCCTTCGGCGGACTTCGACCCATCCGCTCCAGAGCCCCAAACCGCTGCTTCATCGGCCGACTGGGCGAAGGTGTTCCCTTGGCTCGCCCCGACGCTGACGTCACTCAATGACCGGAAGGTCACGCCAGAAGATGTGACGCTAGCCCAGGCGTTCTTCGCCTGTCCCAGGCGAATCAGGCTCGTCTTCCCGACGGGCGAAGGCGTCTGCGCCGTGAGCGGCGCGACGGGACCTGTGGCCTCTGGTCTTTTGACCATCAACTACGGAGCCAACTATCTCGGCTGGACCCATCCCCTGTCGCCATATCGTCAGGACAAAAAGTCCGGGATGTTGCCTCTGCACCCTCACGCGGGCGCGTCGGACTATGGCGACTTCGCGGCTTGGTGGGGCCTTGAAGATGAGCCCGCGCTTGTCCTGCGGCTCTGGGAGGAAAGGCGAAAGACTGTCCGTGGCCTGATCGGCCCTGACGGCATCGAGGCCTTTGGCTTCGACATGGACAACATGAAGGCGCGACAGTGGCTTGAGGTGCGTCTGCCCTGGGCGCCGGTCTATGGCGTGGCGGGCCGCGATCTGCGCGAACTGCTACGACAAATCATCGCGGCGTCGGATGAAGCGGCGCGCTCACTTCGGTATTCGGTCAAGGTGGCGCTGTTCGGCCAGCGGCAGCAGGCCGGTGGCTACAGGCTTCCCGACACGCTGCCGCGCGATGCTTTGCCTGAACCCGCGGAACAGATCTGGCGGTCGACGGACGGCGCCTTTAGAACCCTCGTGGATCGGCTCGTGGAGATGGTCGATAGCGGTGGCGGACCAGAAACCAGTGAATTGAAATCCGAATGGCTCCGCCTGCTGCGGCGTGAAACGCTGTCCCTGTTCGGCGAGACTGTGGACCTGGACGGCCTGACGGACAGCAATCCGCATCGCCTGCTGTCCGCCCGCGAAGGCTTGGGCAAGGGACTTTCGATCTACGGAGCCGCAGCCAAGGCCTTGCAGCTTTCGCCGCCAGCAACCGCCCGCTCAAAGAAGGAGACCGCCTGATGGCGAAGGACCCATACGATCGTCTGCACGCCATTTTTGGGCGATGGTGGCGCGGCCTGAATGACAGCAACGATAACGGCGAACGCGGCGACAGAGCCGACCGTGCGGACATCGCCCGGTTGCGGCGCGTCAGCACATTTCCAAGCGAGGTCGGGCCTCGGATCGACGTCGCCACGGCTCTGACCATTGCCGCCTTCCGCGACCTCTATCGTCGCTTGCATGACAGCGGTGAAGATTCCGCCGATTGGGAAGAGCGGCTTGTCGTGGCGGCGGTCACTCTCGCCCATGTACGAACCGACGCGCCGGCGCGCCAGACCGCCCAGCTTTTGGCGGGCGCGAACCAGGATCACAAGGTTATGGCCGAGTCTCGCTTCCTCCGTCTGCTGCGCGTCAGGACGCCCGCTGAACTTATGGACGAAGGCCGGCGTATTGCGGCGCTGCTGAAGACCGGCGCGCCAGTCGCTGATCTTGGCGCCTCGCTGATGGTCTGGCTCGACGATCCGAACCGGCGCCGGCTCTGGGCCCAGAGCTACTACGGCCTTGGCGCGCCGCCCGCGCCGCTGAAATCCCCATCAGACCAACAGACTGAACCTGGAGTTCTCCAATCATGACCCGTTTCATCCAACTGCATTTGCTGACCGCCTATCCCGCGGCCAATCTCAATCGCGACGATACGGGCCGCCCCAAGACGCTGACTTTTGGCGGCGCGGAGCGGTTGCGCGTGTCCTCTCAAAGCCTGAAGCGCGCCTTCCGGACCTCGGAAGTGTTCGCCGACAAGCTGCCCGGCGCGCTAGGGAAGCGGTCTCAGGATTTTATGCGTGCCTTGGTGACGGCGCTTGAAGCGCGGGGCCTGGACGGGGAAACGGCGACGGCTCTCGCGGAGGCGGTGATCGAGCACGACAAGCTGGGAAAGGTGAAGAAGGGCAAGGCTCAGACCGAGCAACTGGTTCACCTGGGTCCCGATGAACTGGCGACCATCGAGGCGCTGGCGGATCGGCTCGCGGCCAGCGAGACCCTCGACGAGAAAGCCATGATCGTCCTCAAGGACAAACCCCGCGCCGCCGATATCGCCATGTTCGGGCGTATGCTGGCCGACAACTCAGGCTTCAATGTCGATGCGGCGGTGCAGGTCGCGCATGCTTTCACCACCCACCGCGCCACCGTAGAAGACGATTATTATACCGCCGTGGATGATCTGAAAAACGCCGACCGCGACCAGGATCGCGGGGCTGGGTTCATAGGTGTTCAGGAATATGGCGCGGGTCTGTTCTACCTCTATATCTGTATCAACGCCGATCTGCTGTCCGCCAACCTGTCCGGTGACGCACTTCTGTGCGCCGACACCGTCGAAGCGCTCGTTCGCGCGGCCGCCACGGTCAGCCCCACGGGCAAGCAGAACGCCTTCGCCAGTCGCGCCAAGGCAGTCTACGCCCTGGTGGAGATCGGCGAGGAGACGCCCCGCACCCTGGCCAGCGCCTTTCAGCATGCGGTGGGGGCGAGGGCGGGAGAGGACGACCAGATCGCCGCGTCGATCACCCGCCTTCGCGCCCTGCGCGATGGTTTCGCCAGGGCCTATGGTGAACGCTTCGACGTCAGCACGGAGATGGTGGTCGGCGCCGCGTCCAGCGCCTCCTTGGCTGACCTGACGGGCGCGATGCGGGCGGTGTTTCATCCCGCTGTGACGGTCTGAATCATGACCCAGAGAGACTATCTGGTCTTTCGGATCGCCGCGCCGATGGGCGCTTTCGGCGATATCGCCGTGGGCGAGCGCCGGGCGACATGGGACGTCCCCTCGAAGTCGGGGGTTCTGGGGCTGGTCGCGGCCGCGCTGGGTATTGAGCGGATTGAGACGGCGGCGCACCAGGCCCTGGACGCCAGCCTGGGTTTCGCGGTGCGCCTTGATCAGGGCGGGCGGCCGTTGCGCGACTATCACACCGCCCAGGCCCCCAAGGCGCGAAAGGACAAGCGCTGGCGCACCCGCCGGGAGGAGCTTGACGCCGACGATCTCAACACCGTTCTCTCCGAGCGCATCTACCGGGTCGAGGCCGCCGGGACGGTGGTTCTTTGGGTGAAAGCTCAAGGCGGCCCGACTCTGGCCAGCCTGGAGGCGGGGCTGAAGCGGCCGAAGTTCACGCTTTATTTGGGTCGAAAGGCATGTCCCCTGGGCTGGCCCCCGAGACCACGCGTGATCGCGGCCTCGTCCGTAAGCGCCGCGCTGGTGGCCTTCGATTGTCTGGAGGCCGCCACAGACCATGATCTGCGCCGTTTCCGCTCGCGTCGGCGGGTGTCCGACGCAATGGCGCTTTGGATCGAAGTGGGGAGCGATGCTGAGTTGGTCGATGGCGGGCAGGTGCGGGAACGCCGACAGCGACGGGACGGTCTTATGAACCGCACCCTCTGGCAATTCACCGACCGAACCGAATTGCGGATCGATTTCGTCGCGCCCCTCCATGGAGAAGAAACGCCATGACCTGGCTCACTCGGGCTGAGCTGCGGCGAGACGAGCCGGCGCAAAAGGTCCTGGCGCGGCTTTTGCTTGATGAGGGCGCCCGGGACGTGGGCCATCGGCTGGTCTGGAGCCTGTTCGCCTCCGATCCCGACGCGCCGCGTGATTTCATCTATCGGGAGGCGGAACCTGGCCGGTTCCTTATCCTCTCGGCGCGCGAACCGGACGACCCCCAAAAGCTTTGGAGTCTCCAGACCAAGACTTATGCGCCGCCCCTGACCGTGGGACTGAGATTGGGCTTCGCCTTGCGCGCCAATCCCGCCCAGAGCGTCAAAACGCTGGGGCGAGACAGGGGTGTCAGGGTTGACGCTGTGATGCATGCCAAAAAACAGGCCGGCGCACGGTTTGAAGCCGAGGATGTCGAGGCCGCGGCGCTGGCTTGGCTGTTCGCTCGCGAAGCGCGGCTCGGCGTGGCGTTCGATCGCTCCCTCTGTTCGGCGGGCGGTTACCGCCAGATTCAAATCGTTCGCCGAGGCGTTAAACCCATCCGCCATTCGGTCATCGACTATGAAGGCGTCTTGACGGTGACCGATCCGGAGGCCCTGGCGAGTTCCGTCAGGGACGGCGTCGGCAAGGCGCGCGCGTTTGGTTGTGGCCTGGTTATGCTGCGGCCGCTGGCCGGTTGACCGGGATGGCGGACGCGGCCTTCATACCGTTGCGCCCGATCGCTCTGAAGGAGCGATCGGCGATCGTCTTTCTTTCCTACGGCCAACTTGATGTGGTCGACGGCGCCTTTGTGCTTGTCGATAAAAACGGCGTCAGGGTGCAGATTCCGGTCGGTGGCCTGGCCTGCCTGATGTTGGAGCCAGGCACGCGCGTTTCTCACGCCGCCGTGGTGCTCTGCGCCCAGGTCGGGTGTCTGCTGGTCTGGGTCGGCGAAGGGGGTGTGCGCCTCTACGCCGCCGGCCAGCCGGGGGGCGCCAGGGCCGATCGCCTGCTTTTCCAAGCCAGGACGGCGCTGGATGACACCGCCCGATTGAATGTGGTTCGTGAAATGTATCGGCGCCGCTTTGACGAGGAGCCACCGGCCCGTCGTTCCGTCGATCAGCTTCGCGGAATGGAAGGCGTGCGGGTTCGCGAGACCTACAAGCTTCTGGCCCAGCGCCATGGCGTGGTTTGGAAGGCGAGGAACTACGACCGGGCTGACTGGGCCGGCGCCGACTTGCCGAACCGCTGCCTCTCGTCCGCGACGGCGTGCCTCTACGGCCTGTGCGAGGCATCGATTCTGGCGGCCGGCTATGCCCCGGCCATCGGCTTTCTGCACCGAGGCAAGCCCCAGAGTTTCGTCTATGACATGGCCGACCTCTACAAGTTCGAAACCGTCGTTCCCGCCGCCTTCACCATCGCCGCCCGGATCGCCAAGGGGACCGGTGGCGAAGGACCGGCCGAGCGGCAGGTGCGCATCGCCTGTCGTGATATGTTCCGCAAATCGGGCCTGTTGGAACGGATCATTCCCGACATCGAGTCGATCCTCCGCGCCGGCGGTCTCGATCCCCCTGAAGACGCGCCCGAGGCCGCGGAGCCAGCGATTCCCGTCGGGGAGGTGTCCGGGGATGATGGTCATCGCGGTTGAAAACGCGCCACCCAGATTGCGTGGCCGGCTTTCGCTTTGGCTGGCCGAAGTCAGGGCCGGTGTCTATGTGGGCGTGTTTTCGCGTCGCGTCCGCGAGCGTATATGGTCCGAGGTTGTCGCCATGATCGGCGACGGCAGCGCGGTCATCGTTTGGTCGGCGCCCACGGACTCGGGTTTCGCGTTCGACGATATCGGTCAGAACAGGCGTCAGCCCGCCGATTTTGACGGCCTGACGCTTGTGCGGTTCCAACCGCCCGAGCCCCTGTCCGAAACAGCCCCAAAACAGGTCGTCTAAGCTTGGTCTCACGCCACGGGGCCAGGCTCGAAAATTCGATCGGATTTCGGTAGATCTTTCGACATCGTGAAAACGAAGCTAAAACCGCTGCTTACGCAGAAGCGTGTTCCCCGCGCGAGCGGGGATGAACCGGTGACGCGCTGCGATTGTTCGGTGGCAAACTTGTGTTCCCCGCGCGAGCGGGGATGAACCGGCGGCAACGCTCCGCTGATTACCGCCTTTGCCGTGTTCCCCGCGCGAGCGGGGATGAACCGCCTTCACGACGGTCGCGCTTCTACCGACGGCGGTGTTCCCCGCGCGAGCGGGGATGAACCGGCGATCAACGGTATCATCGGGGTGACCGAGAAGTGTTCCCCGCGCGAGCGGGGATGAACCGCCATCCCCATCATATAGACTTCGGCTGTGACCGTGTTCCCCGCGCGAGCGGGGATGAACCGGAAATCGCGATCGGCGCCGTGGCGGTCATCGGGTGTTCCCCGCGCGAGCGGGGATGAACCGTATCAGGTCGCGGGAACGCAGGTCGTCGGTCCGTGTTCCCCGCGCGAGCGGGGATGAACCGACCTGAAGGAAAGTGTGGGCGCCAACAAGCCCGTGTTCCCCGCGCGAGCGGGGATGAACCGACTGGTAGCCGGATGACGGTCGTCCCTACAGCGTGTTCCCCGCGCGAGCGGGGATGAACCGTGGACCCTACCTCGTAGTCAGGGAAGGCCCTAGTGTTCCCCGCGCGAGCGGGGATGAACCGGCATTGCCACCGCCGTAGTCTCCGCCGCCGAAGTGTTCCCCGCGCGAGCGGGGATGAACCGACAAGCTGCACGCCTATTGGCGGCTGACGGAGGTGTTCCCCGCGCGAGCGGGGATGAACCGGTTCGGGCCGACGCGCGCCAAGCGATGTTCGAGTGTTCCCCGCGCGAGCGGGGATGAACCGCTGCCCTTGATAGGGCGAGGCCTTCCATGAAGGTGTTCCCCGCGCGAGCGGGGATGAACCGCAAGATGATGCACAACCGCAATACCCACCAGAGTGTTCCCCGCGCGAGCGGGGATGAACCGCGACCGCCGCCCTGAACAACCTGCAAAACCCGGTGTTCCCCGCGCGAGCGGGGATGAACCGGCCCGAAGCGGTTACTCCAGGCGTCCAGCCTCGTGTTCCCCGCGCGAGCGGGGATGAACCGCCGCTCCAAACGCTACACGTTCATCCCAACGTGTGTTCCCCGCGCGAGCGGGGATGAACCGCCACCAGTGTGGGCTTTGAGCAACACAACAGCGTGTTCCCCGCGCGAGCGGGGATGAACCGCTGACGACGCCTGGACCGAGGGGCGTCGAACCGTGTTCCCCGCGCGAGCGGGGATGAACCGCGCGGCTGGCAGGCAAGACGCAATCGCGTCAAGTGTTCCCCGCGCGAGCGGGGATGAACCGGCGGCAACGCCCCGATGATTACCGCCTTTGCCGTGTTCCCCGCGCGAGCGGGGATGAACCGGCCACTTCTACAATCCGGCGCCGTGGCATGAGGTGTTCCCCGCGCGAGCGGGGATGAACCGGCTGTCTGGACCTGGGACATCGGGGAATCCGCGTGTTCCCCGCGCGAGCGGGGATGAACCGGTCTACTTTGTCTCGCACCTGACGCGCCCCAAGTGTTCCCCGCGCGAGCGGGGATGAACCGGCGGCCGAGCTCCTGCGACTGATCGCGCTGACGTGTTCCCCGCGCGAGCGGGGATGAACCGAACATCCCCGAGAACGCAGGGCGGATCATTGGGTGTTCCCCGCGCGAGCGGGGATGAACCGTCCTAACCCGCCGGGGGGTATTTCCCGGACATGTGTTCCCCGCGCGAGCGGGGATGAACCGATTTTGAACCGTGACCGTTGAGAACCTGACCGGTGTTCCCCGCGCGAGCGGGGATGAACCGGCCAAGGCTCAATACGACACATTATTCGCCTCGTGTTCCCCGCGCGAGCGGGGATGAACCGCTGTGACGGTCGCGCCGGAGGTTACAGCGATCGTGTTCCCCGCGCGAGCGGGGATGAACCCTCTGTCCGCCGTGCCGACCTTGACCGGGTGGCGTGTTCCCCGCGCGAGCGGGGATGAACCGATTTTTCTCCTGTATCGCGGGCGGATTGGACCGTGTTCCCCGCGCGAGCGGGGATGAACCGACCGCCCGGGACCTAGCCGCGATCGGCCACGTGTGTTCCCCGCGCGAGCGGGGATGAACCGCCGCCGGCTGTCGAAAGATCGGCTCCGTTGGCGTGTTCCCCGCGCGAGCGGGGATGAACCGGTGATCGCCGGGTTCGACGGGGTGATGGTGTCGTGTTCCCCGCGCGAGCGGGGATGAACCGAACACGGTCGCTCCAAGAAGCCCCTCGAACGGGTGTTCCCCGCGCGAGCGGGGATGAACCGGCGTTTTCGCGAGACAGCCTCACAATCCTTAAGTGTTCCCCGCGCGAGCGGGGATGAACCGTTTCCGTAACGGTCTTCAAACGAGCCCGTCCAGTGTTCCCCGCGCGAGCGGGGATGAACCGAAAACTACACAAGTCATCATAGGTAGTTATGAGTGTTCCCCGCGCGAGCGGTGATGAACCGACAACGCGTCCGTATTCACGGCCGAACCAATCGTGTTCCCCGCGTGAGCGGGGATGAACCAACCGACCAGGAAGGGCGCGGCGCCGTCGTCGCGTTTTCCCCGGGCGAGCGGGGATGAACCGGAAAGGTCTTGACAGGGGAAGCCGCCACAGATTGTGTTCCCCGCGAGCGGGGATGAACCACCAGCGGCCTGTTCATCGATCTGGCTAAGGCAGTGTTCCCCGCGCTAGCGGGGATAAACCAGTCGGCAAGCCGTACAGGAAATCCTGCATGCAGTATTCCCATTCCCCGTGCCAGCGGGGATGATCCTTCAGTTGCCAGTTCGCCCTTCGTCGCCGACGCGCGGCAAGCGGCTTATGTGCGCGAAGGCGGCATGGGCAAGATGTATCTGGCTTATCTGCGCGACCCCGACGGCAACAAGCTGTGTGCATTGCACCGCATGGGCTGACCCACAGCTACGCGCTTCGCGACGGCGGTAGAGAATGACCGCCGTCGCGGGGTATCGCCAATTGAAGACTTGACGGTCCTGCTCGCGTTAAAAGTGACGACCGGTTTGATACGATTATAGGATGGCGAATACTGATTTCTCCCTCTTCGAGGACATTGATGAAGCGGAGGAGGAACGCGCTCTGGCCGAAGCCTAGGCCGCGTATGCCGCGGGCCGGGTCACAAGCCACGAGGCTATGATGGATTGGCTGGTGTCTTGGGTGGATCCAACGAACTACCCCCCCAGGGTGAAACGGTTTAGCACAACCGGCGACACATAAGCTCAGCTTCACCATCGAGCGCAAAGCTTATCGGAGGCTTTTCGCCTGGGCGTCTAGGGTCGCGACCTCATCAGGACGCTCAAATGCGACAGCTCACGTTCTTGCAACCCGGCCGGTTCGAATGGCGCGATGTTCCCCTGCCACGGCTTGCGTCCGCGGCTGACGCGATCGTCAAGCCCCTGGCGGTGGCCCGCTGCGATCTCGACCTCTATATAACGCTTGGAATGGTGAACTATCCAGGCCCCTTCGCCTTTGGACATGAGATGGTCGCCGAAGTGGTGGATGCCGGAGACCTCGCGGGCGTCTCGCCGGGCGACCGCGTCGTCGTGCCCTTTCAGCTATCCTGCGGGCGTTGCGACACGTGCCGGCGTGGCTGGCCAACAGTTGTGAGGCCTACCCGTTCGGCGCCGCCTTCGGCCTCAAGCCCACGTCGGGCACGGAGTTTGGCGGGGCGCTCTCCGACCGCGTGCGAGTCCCGTTCGCCGATCACATGCTCAGTCCTCTGCCACGGGGTATCGATCCGGTGGTCGCCGCCAGCGTATCGGACAACGTCTCCGACGGTTGGCGGGCCGTGGCGCCGCATCTGGCGGGGCGCCCGGGAGCCACGGTCCTGGTCGTGGGTGGCCTGGCGCAGAGCGTCGGGCTCTATGCCGCGGGCGCCGCCGCCGCGCTCGGGGCGGGCAGGGTCCTTTACCTCGATGACAACGAGGATCGACGCGCCCGAGCCCGCGGCCTGGGCGCCGCGGCTGAGCCGCTGGCGCTTTCCGAGGGGCGGACGCCCGAGGCTCAGTTCGACATTGTCGTGGAGGCGGCCGGAGATGCCGAAGCGCTTGACTTCGCAATCCAGTCCTGCGCCGCCAACGGCGTCGTCGCCAGCGTCGCCATTCACTTTGGAAAGACCACGCCAATGCCCCTGGCTCGGGCCTACCGTAAGGGTCTCACGTTCCATACCGGCCGCGTCCAATCGCGACCGACCTTGCCGCAGGTGCTCGCCTGTATGGGCTGCGGCCGGTTCCATCCCGAGCACGTCACGCATCGTGTGGCGGACGTCGCGGATGCCGCGGGCCTGATGGCCGACCCTGGCCCGAAGCTCATTTTCCGCTGCGACGGCGCCGATTAAGACGGCGGGTCTTGCGCCGCGACTACCTTGCCATAGCTTGTTGGGATGACCTGGCGACACCCGCCGCCGCTGGCTTCGCTACGCGCTTTCGCGGCCGCGGGGCGTTTGGGGAGCTTTCGCGACGCGGCGGCAAGTTTACATGTGACGCCCTCGGCGGTCAGTCGCCATGTGAGGATCATGGAAGATTGGGTGGGCGGCGCGCTCTTCGTCCGCGAAACCCGCCAAGTGCGCCTCACGGAGACGGGCCGCGCCCTCTCCGGCCGATTGAACCTCGCGTTCGACGCGATCGCCGCCGCGCTGTCCTCGGCCGCCACCGCCGATGAGCCGCGGACCCTGAGGGTGAGCGCGCTACCGCTGTTCACCTCCGTCTACCTCATTCCCCGACTGGGCGCGTTCGAGGCCCGCCATCCCGGAATCGCCATCGAGATCGACACGCCGAACCGCGTCGTCGACTTCGATCGGGACCCGGTCGATGTCGCGATCCGCAATGTCGGCAAGCCAACGCCGGGCTTGATCGCACACAAACTCATGGACCTGCGCGCCATCGTGGTGTGCGCCCCGGAGGTCGCCGCGCGCCTGAAGAGCCCGGCCGACTTGGCGGGAGCGACGCTGATCCACAACTCGGTCCGGCCCGATGGTTGGCGGGACTGGCTGGAGGCGCAAGGCCTTCCGGCCCTGGAGGCGCGGGGCGGTGTGTCGGTGGATACCGTGCCCGCCGCGCTCGACCTCGCCGCCCACGGCCGGGGGGTGGCTCTGGGACTCGACCCGATGATCTGGGAAGCGCCCCAGATGGCGCGCTTGGTGGTTCCCTTCGCCGCGGCGCCGGTCAGCGCCGGGAGCTATTTCCTTGTGCACCGCCGCCAGGATCGCACGCGCGACGCCATTCAGGCCTTTACCGCCTGGCTGCGCCAAGAGGTGAGGATGGACGCCCCGCGCTATGCACGATTGCGGGTCACGCAAGGGCGGCCCGAGGCCTAAGCAGCCTTGCGTGGCTAAAGCCACGATTGATTTTGCTTTCTTGAGCAAAATCAATGCTGCTAAGAGTCCTGAGTGTAAGCAAACCTGGCAAGGTTTGCTTAGTTCTCGACAATGACGGGCGCATCGAAGCGGCGAACATCGCCATCGACGCCATAGGTCTTCCGCACCCGTTCGTGCCAGGCCACGTTGAACCACGCATTCGCCGCCAAATCGCTTTCGAAGAGATAGATGCCACCGAAACGCCCGCCATCTCCGATCGAGAACCACTTATGGATGAGCCCCGGAATCTTCTGATAGGTCGGGATCGCCTGATCGAAACCGGTCAGGATCAGGTCCCTAGGCGTCCCGGCCGGTGGCGTGATACGGACAATGCGTACGACCGCCTTGCCCTGGGCCACCGCGGGCGATGCCGCCGCGGGGCCATTGATCGCCATGGGAATCTCGTAGCGCTCGATATCCAGACGGCCCTTCGATTGGGCGGTCAGCTTCTTAAAGTAGTCGCTCTGAAGGTATGTTTCCGCCGCGACCCTGTCGTTCCAAAGATAGATGCCGCCACGGGTCTTCTGATCTGTGATGAAGAAGTATTTCGTGCGCAGCCCGGGCATGAGCCGATAATCCGAAACCAGGGACTTGAACTTGTTGATCACCAGGAACCGAGGCGCGAATGTCGGAAGGTCGCGGTCCACCACGACCGCATAGAGGCCACGCCCGGTCGATAGCGGCGCGGCCTGACCGGCGGTCGGCGCGGTCGCCAGGGTGATCGCAACGGCGGCAATTGGGATCGAAGCGAGAAGTTTTCTTAGCATGGCGGGCTCTCCGGAGACTCGGACCTGTTGATCCGCCCGCAAATCCATGGCGAAGACGCCATGCGCCGACAAACCAGGATGCTGGCGTATGGGTGAGCGCTGCTTGCCTGTCCTGGCTTGCCGTGAGCGCCAGATCGGCGGCGTTCCACGGATCCCGACCGAGGATGGCGCCTTCACAGGCGTCCAGTTTGAGTTGACGAAGTAATTTTGTAAGCTCATAGTCCCTATGTCAACCAAGGGGAACGACCGTGACCTCGCCTTCAATCCCAAAGACCGTATCGACGATTGGGTTCGCCGTGAGCGCCGATCCGGTGCGCGCGGCCTTCCAGCGTCGATCGATGGACGCCTTGAACCGCATCGCGATGCAAGCCTCCACCGAAAGCCTCGCTGAAGCGCTTGGCGCCACAACCGATATCGGGACACTGGCGCGGGTATTGGGCGACGCCGAGGCGGTGGGTCCGGCGGTGGCCCAACTTGAGCCCCTCGCGCCGTTGATCGCCCGTAACGCCGAGCACAAGGTGGAGCTGCTCAAGGCGGCCGGGGGCTCGCTGTCGGCCGAGGATGTCGGCCTTCTGCTCGGAATCACCCGCCAGGGCGTCGATAAACGACGCCGCGCCTATGGCCTGCTGGCGTTCCGGCTGGCTGGCGATTGGCGCTATCCCCGGCGCCAGTTCGATGAGCCATCGCATGAGGTTGTCACCGGCCTGCCGAGGGTGCTTCAGGCCTTCGCCGCGGTCGGACCCTGGGTGACGCTCGATTTTCTTCTGGCGTCCGACGACACCCTGGATGGGCGAAGCCCGCTCGAAGCGCTGCGCGCGGACGGGTGGTCGGACGCCGTCGAAAGGCTGCTGGATATCGAACGCGGTGATGGCTTCGCGTGAGCCGGGGACCTTCGGGCCGAGCGCCGGTTCCGCCAAACCGGCTCAACAGCATCGATCTTCCGCTCGACGTCATCGCGGCCGGCTCGCCGCTGGCCCGCGTTCACAGGCTGGTCAACGATCCCATCTTCTTCGGACCGGGCGCCGGCATGCCGCCAACCTATCGGTTCGACAGTCTGGCCGGGGTGTTCGGTGTTCTCTACGTCGGCGTCACGCTGCCCGGCGCCCTGGTGGAAACCGTTCTCAGGAATCCACGGCGCAAGATGGTGGCCTATGATGACCTGGCTTCCCGAGCGTCCAGTGACCTACGCTGCTCCCGGGCGTTGAGGTTGGTCCGGCTCCACGGTGATGGCCTGCAGCGGGTGGGTTGCGACAACGCCATTTCCACGGGACCCTACGATGATTGTGGGGCGTGGGCGGACGCCCTTTGGCGGCATCCGGCCGCTCCCGACGGGATCGCCTATCAGTCCCGTCACGACCCAAGTGAAATCTGCCTGGCCATCTTCCAGCGGCTAGGCCTTGGTTTCTCCACCGAGACGACGACGCGCCTGATCGATCAGCTTCCGGCGGTGTCATCGATCCTGGGTCGATACGGAAAGTCAGTCACCGGTCCGCTCTGGTGAGCCATCTCGCGCGGCCATGCAAAATCGCAGGTTACCTACGAATTTGCACAAACGACCGCGCGGTGGCCGGCGCGCCGATCGCGAAGGGGGTGACGTCGGACCAGAAACGCGTGGTGAACTTGCTTCCGTCGACATGGTACGGCCGGTTCCAGGTGAAGCCGACGTCCGCCACCTCCTTCATGAAACGCACGGCGAGGCCGAGCAGTGGCAGCAGCCACAGGGGAACGGCGGTGATCTGCGGCTTTGCGCCGATGGCCTCGGCGCCGAGCCGCAGGATCTGGCGCGGCGTCAGCGTGGGGGCGCAAGGCATGTTCCAGACCTGGCCATAGGCGTCGTCCGGCGCGTCGAGCAGGGTGACCACCGCCCGGGCGATGTCGGGCACATAGGCGAAGTCATGGGGCGTGTCGGGCGGCGCCAGCAACAGCGCCGGTTTACCCTGGGCCAGGGCGCCGAAGGCGGTCGATCCCAGGTGTGAGACGGCCACGCCGGGCCCGTAAAAGTCTGTGCAGCGCAGGGCGGCGAAGCGCACGCGTCCGGCTCGCGCGGCGGCCATCCAGGTTCGCGTCACCGCCGCCAGGATGGCGGGCTTCTGGCCGTGATCGGTCAGCGGCATGTCCTCGCGCCGAGGCGCGGTCTGGGGGCCGAGCTGGTAGAGATTGTCGACGAACACGATGCGGGCGCCGGTCTCGGCGCAGGCCTCGATCAGGTTGTTGATCGTCGCCGGCCAGACCGTGCGCCAAAGGCGCGAGTCGTAGGCAAAGCCCACGGCCAACACCACCTGCGAGACCCCCTCGACCGCGCGGCGCACCGAACCCGCGTCGGTGACATCGCAGGCGATATAGGTCGCGTCGGGCGGCAGGTCGGCGATCGCGCCGCGCTGGCCGATCCGCACGGTGTCGCCCCGGTTCAGCAGGGCCTGGACTACGGGCCGGCCCACCGCGCCGTAGCCGAGCACCAACGTCGTATTCGTCATGATCATGCCTCCGATCGCAACTAGGCGGGGAAGCCGTGTGGTTAGCTCGTGATGTGTCCGGAGTTCGTAGCTCGTGAAGTGACCGGTCCTATGTCGCCTGGGAACAGGAGAGGCGGATGGACCGGGCACGGATCAACGAGGGCGTACGACGGATGCGATTTGAGGATTTACTG
>JBBRPO010000032.1:0-57335 GCA_038227865.1 Caulobacterales bacterium | reverse complement strand
CCATACAGGCCAGCGGCAGTGGATGGCCGCATCAAAAGGCCGGACACACGGAAGCACCTGAACCTGCGCGCTCAATCTCTCGAAAAAACTTCTTGCCTCAGCCCGGGCGTCCACACACGGACGTACATCATGACCGCCAGCCCGATCACCTCGGGCGAGGAATCAAACCAGCGGAACGGGTCGTGGGACTTCTTCGGGCGAGCCATCGTCACCCCCTAAAGGCTGCCACCTTACCAGCCGGTGCATTTGGGCTGACAAAGCCCCCCGCGCCAATGACGGGCGCCCTGGTGATCCACCCCGCAAACCGCGGTCGTCTTCTGCGAAACGTCCAGTCCCACGAATAGCGGCATCTTGATCTCTCCGATGGTCTTTGCCACCGAGCCTCGCCCGGATCACGGCACTATCGGCAGTTCAATGCCCGACCGCGATTACCCGAGGTCCACACATGACAAGACCCGCTCCGACGGTGTGGAGGTGCCGGGCTTGACGCCTCGCGCCAGAAAGCGCCGTTATTTCGGCGCTAGTCTTGGAGTAGTGGTCATGTCCCTCATGGAAGCTGCGCCGAGCCCGGCGCGTGCGCCCACCCGCCACATCCGCGACTGGATTGCGGACAGCGCCCGCTGGAATCGCTACCGCCCCAGACCGGGCGACGTGATCATTGCGACAGCGCCAAAGGTCGGCACCACTTGGATGCAGCAGATCGTACGTCTGCTTATTTTTCAAAACCCCGCCCCAACCTCCATCAAGGACCTATCCCCTTGGCTGGACGCGCGGTTCCAAATGCCTCTGGATGCCGCGCTGGAAATGCTGGAAGGGCAGACCCATAGGCGGTTTCTAAAGTCGCACCTACCGTTCGATGCTTTGCCGGTCTACGACGAGGTGCGTTACATCCACGTGTCTCGAGACCCGCGCGACGCCGCTATGTCGTTCTCAAATCACTACAATTCTTTTACGCCCGCGGCGCTCGACAAGTTTGACGAGATCGGAAATTCCGACGAGACCATCGGGCGGCCCTACCCCCGCGCACCAGCCGATCCTCGAGGATTTTTCCTGGAGTGGCTTGGGCGGGAGGGAGGTGACGGCGCGACGGCCTCCGCGGCCCGCTTCTTCGAGACTGAGTGCTCGTACTGGGCGGAGCGAAACCGTCCCAATCTCCTTCTGGTTCATTACAACGATCTGAAGGCGGACCTCGAAGGCGAGATGCGACGGGTTAGCCAATACCTTGACATAGCCGTTCCAGAGGCGCTGTGGCCGGCGCTCGTAACGGCGGCGACCTTCGACCAAATGAAGGCGGACGGTGGTGCGTTGATGTCGGGCGCTGAGCGCATCTTCAAAGGCGGCCACGAGAGCTTTCTGCACAAGGGCACCAATGGTCGCTGGCGGGAGGTGCTGACAGAGGCAGACCTGAAGCTCTACGAGACGCGCGCGGCAGCTGCGCTCAGTCCCGGCCTGCGCGTTTGGCTTGAAGGTGGGCGCGTCGCGGGCGATCCAAGATATCTGGTCAACTAGAGCCTGACCGTTTCAATTGGATAGTGCATCTGGCCGGTAATCTTCGTGTTCAACGCGTCGAGATGCCACTTCCAATGGGTGAAGCCCCCGCATCGCGCTGACCCGCTTCCCGCGGATATCCGCGGTGAACAACGGACCAAACCGGTTCCACCAGAACCGCACCGTCTCGTAGCTCACGTCGATGCCGCGCTCGGCCAGCAGATCGTCGACGTTCCGCAGCGACAGCAGGTACTTCACATACATCATCACCGCCAGGCGGATCACCTCGGGTGAGCTGTTGAAATAGCTGAACGGGTTGCCCGGCTTGGTCATCCGGGGCGGATAGCCGAGCTACCTGGGCAGTGGCAATTTTGCTCTCACAACGCCCCGCCGAAGTCTCCGATGCTCATTGCACTGACAAAGACCCGCGGCCTACTCTCGCAGGCAGTCCAGCCTGTCGACGCCGCCGCCGTGCGTGCGGCTGTAGGTGACGGCGAACCACGGCCGGCCGGCAGTGTCCGGTCCCATGAACTCGGAGCTGACGGTGGCGAATTCCCCGAAACCGCCGGTCCACGTGATCGCGCTTCCCGCCATGGAATAGGCGGCGAAGGCCCCCGCGCCGGTCAACGAAGGTCCACGGTATGTCCCGCCGCGGATATCCACGTACCCCGGAGAGCCGCCCCCGGCGAAACTGCAGCCATAGTGACCCGAGGGTATGCCTGTGCCGACGCCCGAGGCTTGAGGCTGGACCGGCCTGGGTCCGGCAGAAGCCAGGAGCGACCGGACCACGCGATCGTTGGCTTCGCCGCCGGGAACTGGCTCCGTCTCACCCGACCCAGCGGGACGCAGCTGCGCGCGGTAGTCGGTGAAGCCTGACACCCATGCGTCATTGTCGTAACCGAGGGAATGCACGAGATAGACGTGGTAGGGTCCGAAGTCGGACACTTCGGTGTCCGTTGCGACTTGCACAATGACGGCCTTGAACCACCGGCCCCCGTCGACGTACTCGACCCGCGAGCCGACGCGATAGGTCCGCTGGGGTGCGGCGTCCGCCGGGGGCGCCTGCCTCTCGACAGCTGGGTTGTTCGCGACGGACGCGCCATAACCCATGTCACGAACGAACAGCACCCTCTTTACCCGTTGCATGGTCGCTTCCGAAGGCGTGTAGGCGGCGTAGGTCTCCGGATCGCCAGCGGCGCCAGGTCCGGAAACGGGGATCAGAAACGAACCGCCCGACACTTGAACGCCGTCTTCGTCATAGAACCGAATTTGGAACTTCGGCCTGTCGTCAGTCTTGGCTTTCACGGTCAGGTAGAGTTTTCCGTCATCGCCAAGGATGTGGTAGCGGAATTTCACAATCTCGAAGAAGGGTTCGAGCGCTGTGAGGTCTGGCGAGGGGAACTGGCCAGCCTGAATCACGCCGCTGTCGGAGGCCAGGGCGCGCGAGGACCTGGCGTCGGGTTCGCCGCCGGCGGCTTCGCCAGACGACAGGCTCAACGAAAGCACGCAGGCTGCAACAGCAGAGTAACTTTGGTACCGAATTCTCGCTTGTTCTTTTCTCATTGGCTCCCGTTTCTAAAAACTGAAAAATAAGTCTCGATTCGGTTGAGCTCGCAGCTAATGGGAATTTCGCGAACGCTATCATGCGCTCGTATTCAGACAGCCTCGCGTACTATTCTGATATAGGCGAGTCGAAATGTCCTCATAGAGAGGCGAAGCGGCAGTTTTTTGCTTCAACGTCCGGTACGGGTCCAGGCTGTGTAAAAGCTCGGCGGCTCAAAGAAACTGTAGAATTTCCTTGCGCGTCAACTGCATTGGCGGCGCTTTCGCGCACCTTTTGGAAGCCAATTCGCCCGAATGCCGAAAGATTGTGTCGCGATTTTTTGATCGGGCCGCATTTTTACATAGCCTCGGTGGTAGGCGGTCGGCGCCGCGGATCTCCAGGCGACAGTGGGCGCTGGAACAACAATCAAGCCGAGAACAGCCCCCTGCTTTTTCAACGACGACAGCAGGCGATGAACCGGTCCCGGAGGATGAAATCCCTGCAAAAGTTCGTCGAGGATGTCCGCGGCGAAAAACGGACTAAACCGGTTCCACCAGAACCGCACCGTCTCGTGGCAGATGTCGATGCCCCGCTCGAACAGCAGGTCCTCGAGGTGCTGTCAGAGCAAATGAGTATAGCCGATTTTGGGCGTCGATTCTCACCCAATTGGCAGGTGAATTGTGAACGAAAACAGTGAACGGGTCCGCCGCGCCGGCCTCCCAAAAGTCAGTATAGATTTTACTCTGACAAAGCCCCCCGCCGACCTATCAGGCTCTAAAGGCGCGCAATGACCTTCAAAGCCAGCGACGTGGCGGCGTCCAACGAGGCGCCAGGCCCCGCGATGAGCACCACGAAGGTCGTTCCCCCCTTTTGGACCAGCAGGTACCCGCCCGCCTGCAACCAGCCCGCTGTGTCGCCAACGCCCGCCACCGCCACGTTGTGCGAGCCGCCGGCCGCGCCGAATTGTGACTGCAGGAAACCAACGGCGTCCGGAGGGCCCGCGGCGTACAGGGTGACGTGGCCGCTCTCGGACTCCCACACGCAGGTATGCGCACCGCCCGAAACATCCTGGAGGGGTTCTGGCCGTTGCAGCTTCCCAAGTACAGCTTCCGCGTCCGCATTGGTCAACAGGGCGCAGGGGTGATCCACTTGAGGACTCGGCGCCAGGCCGTTGGCTGAACTCGCAGTCGGCGGTTTGCTGGCCTTGGAGGCGGCTTCGGACGTGGTCGCCGGCTTAGAGCAGGCGACGAGAAGGGCGGCGCCCGCGAGGAGGCATGCGACTGTTCGCGAGATAGTCATGGCTTCTAGGGCTTTCGGGGTCAGCCAGGATCAGATGGACAAGGGGTTATAGCACCGTCCCGCACGCCAATTGTGGCGCGCACCAAAGCGGGCGCCCCTATGTCCGCTCCAGGTCCAGGTTGCGTGAGAACGCGCTCAGCGCGTTGAGGTGAAGTGTTGATCCAATCGAGATGCACCGCACCCGCGATCCCTGGTTCAAGCGCCAAACGACGACCGTCGAAACCTAGAGGCGGGTCAGGTCACCCGCCCAAATCCGCCCGCCGCGAGAGCGGCTGGCCCAACATGTTCGGCGCCTAAGCGGCTTCGGTTAGGCGGTTGGTAATTTGCACCAACAATCCCCCGGCGGATCCTTCCCGACCGTGAAGATGCTTCAGCGCCGGTGACACCGGCGCTGAGGCTCTAGGCGATCAGCTCAACTAGAAGTCCATGCCGCCTGGCATCTGCGGAGCGCCGCCGCCCTTCTTTGGCGCTTCCACGATTGCCGCTTCGGTCGTGATCATCATGCCGGCCACAGAGGCCGCGTCCTGCAAAGCGGTGCGGACGACCTTTGTCGGGTCGATCACCCCGGCCTGGACCATGTCAACATAGGCTTCGGTCTGGGCGTTGAAGCCGTAGGTCGCCGATACGTTTTCAAGGATCTTGCTGACCACGATCGATCCCTCGACGCCGGCGTTCTCGGCGATCTGGCGGATCGGGGCTTGCAGGGCGCGCCGGATGATGGCGATGCCCGCATCCTCATCAGGGTTGAGACCCCGAAGCGCTTCCAAGGCCTTCGACGCTTTAAGCAGAGCGACGCCGCCGCCAGCAACGATGCCTTCCTCGACAGCCGCACGCGTGGCGTTCAGCGCGTCGTCAACGCGGTCTTTGCGTTCCTTGACCTCGACTTCGGTGGCCCCACCGACCTTGATGATCGCGACGCCCCCGGCCAGCTTCGCCAACCGCTCCTGCAGTTTCTCCTTGTCGTAGTCGCTGTCCGTATCTTCGATCTGGGCCCTGATCTGCGCTATCCGCGCTTCAATGGCGGTCTTTTCGCCGCTGCCATCAACTACCGTGGTTGCGTCCTTGGTGATGGTAACCTTCTTGGCCTGACCAAGCATGTCGAGGGTGACGTTTTCAAGCTTGATGCCCAGGTCCTCAGAGACGACCTGTCCACCGGTGACGATCGCTAGGTCCTCAAGCATCGCCTTGCGGCGATCACCGAAGCCCGGCGCCTTGACCGCCGCGACCCGGAGGCCGCCGCGCAACTTATTGACCACCAGGGTGGCCAAAGCCTCTCCGTCGATATCCTCGGCGATAATCAGCAGCGGGCGTGACGACTGCACGACCGCTTCAAGAAGCGGCAGAAGGGGCTGCAGGCTGGAGAGCTTCTTCTCTGACAGGAAGACAAGGGCATCTTCCAGGTCGACCTCCATCTTGTCGGCGTTAGTGATGAAGTACGGCGACAGGTAGCCACGGTCGAATTGCATGCCCTCCACAATCTCAAGCTCGGTCTCGAGGGTCTTGGCCTCCTCGACGGTGATGACGCCCTCGTTGCCGACCTTGTCCATGGCCTTGGCGATCATGTCGCCGACCTCCTTGTCGCCGTTGGCGGAGATCGTGCCGACCTGCGCGATTTCCTCGTTGGTGGTGACCTTCTTCGAGGACGCTTTGATGCTTGCGACGACGGCCAGCACCGCCTTTTCGACACCGCGCTTCAGATCCATCGGGTTCATGCCAGCGGCGACGGACTTGAGGCCTTCGACGACGATGGCCTGGGCCAGGACGGTAGCGGTGGTGGTGCCGTCGCCGGCCTTATCGTTGGTCTGCGAGGCGACCTCGCGGATCAACTGGGCGCCGAGGTTTTCGAACCGGTCATTCAGTTCGATTTCCTTGGCGACAGTGACGCCGTCCTTCGTCGAGCGGGGGGCGCCGTACGACTTCTCGATCACCACATTGCGCCCCTTGGGGCCGAGGGTGACCTTCACCGCGTTGGCGAGGATGTTGACGCCACGCAGCATGCTGTCGCGCGCTTCGGAGGCGAAATAGACGGTTTTGGCGGCCATGAGCCTGCACTTTCAAAGGGTGGGCTGGAGGGGAATTACGGACGTTAAAAGTAGATCTAGGCGGCGTTGGCCGCGGCGGCGATCGGGTCGAGGACGCCGAGGATGTCGGACTCCTTCATGATCAGAAGGTCCTCGCCATCGATCTTCACTTCGCTGCCGGACCATTTTCCAAACAGGATGCGGTCGCCGGATTTCACGTCCAGGGCGTGAACCTCGCCCATATCGTCACGCGCTCCAGGGCCGACGGAGATTACTTCGCCTTCCTGCGGTTTTTCCTTGGCGGTATCGGGAATGATGATGCCGCCTTTGGTCTTGGATTCTTCTTCGACACGTCGAATGACGACGCGGTCACCCAGGGGGCGAAAGGCCATGGCAGCGATCTCCAGCGGAAGGGGCTCGCGACATCGCGGCCAGATTGGCAGTCGGCGCCCTTGAGTGCCAGCTGCCGTTTTCAAGTGGTCTCGCGGGATAGAAAAAGCAAGGTTTGATTCTGAAAAGCTGCAAATTAAATCGACATCCTCGCCATGCCTATCTTAACTAACTTTGGATTTGGCTAGCCGCCAATAAGACATCACCGATTTTAGATCTAAGCTATATCTCAAATCTACACTGTCAGATCAAACTCTATACTGACTTTTTCCAACCCTCGCGAGTAGGAAATCTGCTGTTTTCATTTGTGTATCACCCCTGGCGAGACGGCAATCAACCCAGAAACAATCACGCACGATGCCCTGGCCACGCAGCGATGGGAAAGGCAAGTCCGCGGAGCTCAGAGGGCGCTGCCCGGTGGCTTCGAAGAAGATCGGAAAATGCAAGTGCTGCTCCCGGACGCGAACCATGGCGCCACCCTCACGGGGATGGCCGTCTATCCTGCAGCTATCGCCAAGGGCGACACAGCCCGGTGGGAGGAGAAGCGCTTCCTCCTCCCATCGGGCTCGGGCTAATACGCGACGACGAGGTTGTCGACGACCTGGGTGACGCTGGGGTTGGCCCATGCCGCTTGTTCGGCCGCCCGGCGGTCGTGCCAAGCATGCACCTTGCCGGAGAGACTGACCTTGCCGCCCTCGACGGACACCTTGATGCCCGCGGATTCCAATTCCGCATTGCGCTTGTAAGCCTTGGAGATGCGGTCATGGACGTCACCCGCTGTCACGTGCGGCCGAATGGTGATCATGTTGCTGACTCCGACAACGCCCGCCAGTCGACGGATCGCGGCGGTGGCGGATTCCTTTTGGTACTGCCAGTCGACCTCGCCGGAGAGCGTGACCCAGCCCTTAGCGACCTTAACGTGATCGGCCTTCACGGAGGGGAACGTGCCCCACTCAAGGATATTTGATGCGCGACGGGCGATCTCTTCGTCGTCATGCTTGACGTCGAACGGCAGACGGACTTCCAGCTCCTCGGCGATGGCCCGGATACCCTTGACGCGGCCGGTCGCGCGCTCCGCGGCCAGCTTTTCGAAATATGAGGGAACGTGCCCCCTCAGGGTCGCGACGCCGTCTTTGACGGTGACGCCGATGCCCGCTGCGGTCAGGCTGGGTTCGAATTCGAGTTCGGCTTCGATGTCCGAGCGAAGGGCGAGATCATTGGACATAACTAGGGCTCCTGAGTTTGGCGCGAAACTACGCGGGGCAACAATCTCCGCGGCCGCACTCTGCCGCGTTGATCTGGCGCATAAGCCACCCGGTGAAGTGCATCAGAGTCCGGCAACCACCCCGAAAACCGAACCTATGCCGGCTGTAGTCGCCATGGCCAACGCGCCCCAAACCGTGACCCGGACCATCGCTCTGCCCATTGGCGCGCCGCCAGCCTTTGCGCCCAGCGCGCCAAGCGCTGCCAGGAACAGCAAGCAGGACACCGCCACTGCCGCGGACAACACAGTCTTCGGCGAAGCCAACACCATCAGCAGCGGCAGGGCCGCCCCAACGCTGAACGAACCGGCCGACGCAAGCGCTGCCTGCAGTGGGCGCGCCTTGGTCGCGTCGGATATCCCGAGTTCCTCCTTGGCGTGGGCCGCCAGGGCGTCCTTGGCCATCAGCTGTTCGGCCACCTGGCTCGCGAGTTCCACGGAGACTCCCCGCGCGACATAGATCGCGGCAAGTTCGGCACGTTCCGCCGGTTGGTTAGCTGAAAGCTCGCGCTTCTCTCTGGCAAGGTCCGCCGATTCCGCGTCGGACTGGGAACTCACCGAAACATATTCGCCCGCCGCCATGGCCATCGCTCCGGCCACCATCCCCGCGACTCCAGAGAGCAGGATACTGCTCTGACTGGTTGACGCGGCGGCGACCCCGAGGATCAGACTCCCCGTGGAGAGCACGCCATCATTCGCGCCCAGGACCGCCGCTCGCAGCCACCCTATCCGGGCGATCAGGTGCTTTTCGGAATGTGGTAGTGATCGTTTCAAGTCACCCTCCGCGCCCAAGCTGTCGGCCATGCACGCCTCCGCCCCCCCTGATCAAGGGATCAGGACCCGCGAAACGCCGGTTTCCCCGGCGCTATTGGGTCAGGAGCGAGAGCGCCTGACGATTCTTGACCTGAAAGCTCCGCAACCCCGCGAACTCGACGACCGCGCTCACCTGCAGCTGGGTCAGCATTCGCGATACCGTCTCAATTGTTAGTCCCAGATAGTCCGCCATATCCTGCCGGCCCATGGGCAACTCCACGCTCTCATAGTGCGAGCGATCGGCGATGTTCATCAGCAGGCTGGCCACCTTTTCGCAGGCCGTTTTTCGGCCGAGAATGAGCACATGCTCGTGCGCCCGCTGGAGTTCGCGACGCGCAGCGCCGCCAACGAGTTGTTCCAGCATGCCGCCACTTGCCTCGTGCGCGACCGAGCGTTTCACAATCAGTACGACCGTGTCGGCCACGGCCTCGGCGGAGAAGACATGCTCCTGGCCCGGCTCCATGCCGAATAACTCGCCCTGGTAGTAGAAGTCCCCGACCTGGCGCCGACCGTCGCTCATTAGCCGGCTCGTCCGCACCGCGCCGCTGACCACTTGATAGATCAGGTCCGCTACCTCCGCCTGGCCGTAGATCTCATCATCTCGCGCAAAGGAAGTGCGTGTGCCGATCCGCGCCATGAGGTCTTGTTCATCACGCGGGTAGATTACCGAAGGCGATGGCGGATTGGCGGATCGGGCACGTGTCGACATCGCGATCATGGGGTGTTCCTTGAGCAATGCCTCACCGTAGCCCCTGGCCCGGTCCGGTATAATTTGGGGTGTGCCCCTAGGGGCTACCACGTAGGCTTCACCGCAGCGGATACCGGCGGGCTCACGCCCTTCAGCTAGCCGCTCGGACCCGCGGGCCGGGGCTGCTGGGGCGATCCAAAAGGACGCGCCAGGGCATTGCCGATTGCCAGCGTCAGCGCGTCCCCCAACAGCGGCTTTTCGATGACAAGCGCTCCGAGCGCGGCGGCCCGGACCAGGAGGGTGGCGTCCGGATCACTGGTGATGATGATGGCCGGCAGAACGACACCGCTCACTCGCAGCGCCTGGAGAAGGTCCAGACCATCAAGCCCCGGTAGTCGATAGTCGATGACGAGACAGGCTTCCGAGGTCGGGAGCTTCTCAGCCAGCAGCGCGCCCGATCTTAGATGGCCTTGGACCGAAAACCCCTCAAGCTCCAGGCCGAACTTGAGGGCCTCCAATAGGGCGGCATCGTCATCGACAATGATGACGGTTCCGCGCCGATGTTCGGCGCCGAGGCTAGATGAGAGCCGGTCCACACCCCAGCCGATAACGCTCCGCAGCGCGCGCGGCCTTGATGTGGCGCAATCGTCAAAGTCCGATGGCCAGCGCCATGCGAACAAGGTCGGAAACAGTAGTGGCTCCCATCTTGGTCATGAGACCCGCTCGATAGACCTCGACGGTCCGGAAACTAATGCCCAGATCGTGGGCGATGACCTTGTTCAGCTTGCCACCGATCACGCCCGTCATAACGTCGCGTTCCCGAGGTGACAGGATCGCAAACCGCGCTTCGACCGCACGGAGCTGCTCTTGACCGCCCCGCATCTCATCGGTCATCAGGAACGCCGCTTCGATGGCGCCCAACAGGATCTCGTCGTCCAAGGGCTTTTCGATAAAGTTGACGACGCCGGCCTTTATCGCCAGTACGGCCAATGGGATGTCGCCGTGACCGGTCATAACTATGATCGGATTGGAGAAATTCAGGCGTTTCAGGCGCTCGACGAGTTCGAGGCCGCCGAGTCCCGGCATGCGAATATCCGTCAACACACACCCAGGCCCCACCTCCGCCAGACCTTCGAGGAACGCCTCGCCGGAAGGATAGTCTGACACCTGGAAGCCAGCCGTCTCCAGCTGCAATCTCAGCGAATCGCGAACAGCCTCGTCGTCGTCGATGACGTAAACGGTGCGTTCAGCCTGCATCGCGCATCTCGTTCTCGCTCATCGTGGGCACAGTGAAGCTGAACACAGCGCCTCCGCCAGGATTGTCCTCTACCCAGATGCGCCCGCCATGGGCTTCGACGATGCTGCGGGAAATCGACAGCCCGACACCCATGCCCTGCTGTTTGGTGGTCATGAAGGGCTGGAAGAGCTGCGGCGCAATCTCGGGTGAAAGCCCCGGCCCGGTGTCGGCCACGGAGACAACGGCGTAGCCGTCGCTCGACGGCTTTACCGAGACGCGGATCTTGCGGACCGCAGAGGCCCCAAGGGCGTCGATGGCGTTGCGGATCAAATTCAGAACAACCTGTTGAATCTGCACTTTGTCGATGAGCACCGCCGGGAGCCCAGGGTCCAGGTCGAACGTCACATGAACCCGATGTTCCTTCGCGCCGACCATGGCGAGAAGGCTCGCCTCCTCGACAACGCGGGCGAGGGCTTCGGAGGTCCGCTCCGTTTCGCCTTTTCCCACGAAGTCGCGGAGACGCTTTATGATTTCACCTGCCCGTAACGCCTGTTCGCGGGCGCGCTCCAAGGCATCCAGCAGGCGTTCGCGATCAATGGGCTCCGCCTTTACCAGGCGGAACGAACCCTTCACGTAACTCGCGATGGCGGAGAGCGGCTGATTGAGCTCATGGGCCAGGGCCGACGCCATCTTCTCCATGGCGGTGAGCCGCGAGACGTGGATCAATTCACTTTGCAGCTCCTGAAGCCGCCGCTCGGTCTCCTGGCGCTCGCTGAGGTCGCGGACGAACCCCGTAAAAAACCTGGTGTCGCCCGTCCTGGCTTCGCCGACCGAAAGCTCCATCGGAAAAGTGCTGCCGTCACGACGCCGGCCGACAACGATGCGGCCCAGCCCGATCACGCGACGTTCACCTGTGGCGAAATATCGCTCAAGGTATCCATCATGAGAGCTTTGATACGGCTCCGGCATCAGCATGCGCACGTTGAGGCCGATCGCCTCCGATGCGCTCCAGCCGAAGAGCCGCTCCGCAGCGGCGCTGAAGGACGTCATGATCCCGTTTTCGGCGATGACAACCATGGCGTCCGGCACTGTAGCGAGAATGGATTGCAGATGGCTCTGGTCCGCGTGCAGCTGAGCCAGCCGGGAACTTGAGGGCTCGAATTGATGAAGGATTCTCGTGCTGAATAACGCCAATCCGACCCCAGTCGCGATATAGGCGAAGATCGATAGAAGTTCGGTCAATCCGACCGCAACGTGCTGCGGCAAAATGATGAGCGCGCCGACCAGGCCGAGGGCCGTGGCCAGCAGCGTTGGACCACATCCAGTCCATATCGCCGCCACGAGAAGGGCTGGCGCCAGCCAAATCAGGCGCACCTGCTGATCGGGGTATGGAGCCAGTTCCGCGGCAGCCGCGATTGTCAGCCCCATGGCGGCCACGGCCAACGCGTAGCGGTGGGAGGTCTGGAGGCTGGGCGGCCTTGACGCGGTCTCTGCGGCTTTGGCCATTCCCTCACCCTGGTGCGGAACATTCCGCTCGGATTTTCGCGATTGCAGGCGACAGAGCCCTAACGCGCGGGACGCCTCCGGGCACCGAACTCTTTTTGGACCCCGGTTGATCCAGGTCAATGCCGCCGCAGGATCAAAACCTAAGTTGTCGCCGGGCGGTCGGATCGCCGGACCGCCCGATCGGTTTGTAGCGGGCATCCAGCCGGCGCATCCGCGGAGCGCCAAGATGACCTACAAGACCCTTCTTGTTCACGTTGAACCGACTGCGGATTCAGACCTGAGGCTTCGGATCGCCGTCGATCTTGGGCGAAAGATCGACGCGACGTTGATCGGCGTCGGCGGTAGTGAGCCCCTCTATCTTGCCGACCCCATGCTCATGTCCAGCTACAGCGGCGGAACGCTCGGCCAAACGCTCGCGGACCTGGACACCAAGAATCTGACTGAAGCCGAGTCGCACTTTCGGGAGGCCACCCAATCATTAGGCGTCAGGGCGATTTGGTGCTCCGTGCCCGACTCTCCTGACCGGGCCTTGCAAGAGCTTGCCGCCAGCGCGGACCTTATCGTAGCCAGCGCCCACCGGGGTCCCAAGGCTTCAACCGCGGCCGCCGCAGACCTCGTTCTACGCGCCGGCATCCCGATCCTGGCAATTCCGACGGATCTGCCGGCCATCCGCACCAAAAGCATCGTCATTGCCTGGAAGAACACGCGGGAAGCGCGTCGCGCCGTCTCCGACGCCCTCCCCTTCCTGATCGCCGCGGACGAGGTCACCGTCGTGCACGTATGCCCTACCGCAGAGAGAGGCGCGGCTTACGGTGATCTGTCCCAAGTCGTCAGTCGGTTGGAGCGACTTGGTGTGAAGGCCACACCAAAGACCCTGGAAGGCCGGGCCGACGCGGGATGTCACGTTCTCGCGACCTTCGCCGAACAACAGCTCGCGGACCTGATCGTTGCCGGAGCCTATGGTCATTCGCGGCTCGGCGAATGGATTCTCGGCGGAGTGACTCACGAGCTCTTGAAGCATTCGCAACTGCCGGTGCTCTTCAGCCATTGACGGCGCAAAGCGGGGCGGCCTCGTCGGCGGTCCATTAGTGGGCGCAGGGACGCCATGGTCAGCTTGGCGCTGGGCCCGCGAGCCAAGACGATCGTCGCGGTTGATCGGGTTCCGGAGGAACGGATGCGGCGTCTCTCGTGGGTCGTTGAATCCCCCCAACGTCAATCTGTGGCGTTGGTCACATACCGGTTCAAACTCGATGATATCGAGAAGGCCTACGATCTGTTCACCCGCCAGCGGGACGGAGTCTTGACCGTTGCAATCACACCCTTAGTGCGACGAAGGATTCCAATGGCAATTTCACTGTCCGGGAGCGCCGCTCCACCCGCCTCACCAATGGGTTCTCAACTCCTGAGGCTGATGGCGATGGCGGAGTCGCCACAGCCGCTGACGACGGCCATCGTTCATCCGGTCGACGCCCTGTCGTTGACCGGGGCGGTCTCTGCGGCGTCTCGGGGGCTCATTCTGCCCATCCTGATCGGCCCCAAAGCGCGTGTCGAAGCGGCGGCCTTCGCGGCCGGGCTGAACATCGCCCCCTACCGTCTCATCGACGTGGCGCACAGTCATGCGGCAGCCGCCCAGGCCTGCGAGTTGGCCGCCGGTGGCGAGGCGCAGGCGATCATGAAGGGCGCGCTGCATACTGACGAGCTCCTGGAGGCCGTGGTGGCGGAAGGATCTGGTCTGCGAACAGATAGACGAATGAGCCACGTCTTCGTGCTTGATGTGCCCGATCATCCGAGACCGCTTTTGGTCAGCGACGCGGCGCTGAACATCGCGCCGGACCTGACCACCAAGCGCGACATCGTTCAGAACGCCATCGACTGCGCGCTGGCGATGGATATTGCGAACCCGAAGGTCGCCATCCTGTCTGCAGTCGAGACTGTAAATCCGAAGATGATCTCGACGCTCGACGCCGCTGCCCTTTGCAAGATGGCCGAACGCGGCCAGATCGTCGGCGGCGTACTGGACGGCCCGCTGGCGTTCGACAACGCCATCTCGGCGGAATCCGCAGCCGCAAAAGGCATCGCCTCGCAGGTGGCTGGTCGGGCCGACATCCTCATCGTCCCGGACATCGAGTCCGGCAATATACTCGCCAAGCAGCTCTTCTACCTGTCCCACGCCCAATCCGCTGGAATCGTGATGGGGGCACGAGTTCCCATTATCCTCACGAGTCGAGCAGACCCGGAGGCGTCCCGGCTGGCTTCGTGCGCCCTTGCGATCCTTGTGCGGCAACATGCGCCGAGCAAGTACGTCAGATGACGCCGCTGCGCCTTCTGACGCTCAATGCCGGCTCTTCCAGCCTTAAGTTCGGCGTCTATGAGCAGAAGAAGAATCTTGTGCTTCTTCACTCGGGGCAGGTCTCGGGAATCGGCGGTCGGACGCGGCTACGCGCCATCGAGAATGGGCAGACTCCGGTTGACGAAGCTTGGCACGACGTCCGCGGACTTGAGGACGCCCTGCCGCGGGTCTTCAATTGGCTCGCAGAACACGGTTGGACGGACGCCGTCGCCGCCGTTGGGCATCGCATAGTGCATGGCGGGCGGGATTTCCTGGGACCGACGCGGCTGACCCCCGCCGTCATCGCGGCCCTAGCCAACCTCGGTTCTCTGGCGCCACTGCACCAACCGTTCAATCTGCGGGGTGTGGAGATCGCCGCGCACCGACTGCCGGGCGCGCTGCAGGTCGGCGTCTTCGACACGTCGTTTCACGCTCAGCAGCCCGAAGTTGCGCGCCTCTATGCCCTACCCCGGGACCTGATCGAGCAGGGTGTCATCGCCTATGGTTTCCACGGCCTGTCCTACGACTACATCTCGGGCGTCCTTCGCGCACAGGAGGGGCCAGAGGCGGGCGGGCGCTCCATCGTCCTCCACCTGGGAAGCGGCGTTTCGCTGTGCGCCCTGGATCATGGACGCAGCGTCGCCACCACCATGGGTTTTTCCGCGCTCGATGGTCCCCCGATGAGCACGCGCTCGGGCTCGCTGGATCCTGGCGTCGTGCTCCATCTGATCCAGGATCGAGCCATGTCCGTCATCGAGGTCACTGACCTGCTCTACAATCGTTCCGGGCTGCTTGGTTTGTCCGGCCTGAGCGGCGACATGGTGACTTTATTGGCCAGCGATGAACCCGGAGCGAAGCAGGCGCTCGAGGTCTATGTCTATCGGATCGCCCGTGAAATTGGCTCGCTGACGGCGGCGCTGGGTGGCCTGGATACCTTGGTTTTCACAGCCGGCGTCGGCGAAAATTCGGCGGCCGTCCGCCATCGAATCGTCGGGCTGTGCGAATGGCTAGGCGTGCGGTTGGATGCGGCGGCAAACCTTGCCGCCGCTCGGCAGATCAGCAGCGCTGATAGCTCCGTCAAGGTGCTCGTGATCCCGACGAACGAGCAGTTTGTGATCGCCGAAGGTACAGCCGAATTGCTGCGGCGCTAAGCCGGTCAGCCCGAACATCTGCCCTCGCCGAGCTCTCCTGTCTTTTTCATCGTGCGAGATCGCTCAGCTCACCGCAAGATCGGTGGATAGCACCCCGTCAATCGTCGGACGCAGCGCCAGCAAGGCGACTCGCCCATAGGGATGTGGCGCCAGGCGACCCGTGCGGCTCGACGCCTCATTTGTCAAAGGCGGGCCGGATGGCTGTTCGGGGGTCAAGGTTGCTTCCCCATTGTGAGGAGTCCGGCGTCGCCGGTCACAAGTGCGGCGACGCCTCCTATCCAGAGCCCAGCGACTAGCAGCGCAACACCGATAGTCACCTGGCGCCCGTAAGCTCGGCCCCCCGTGATGAACGCTGTCGGCACCTTGGCCGCCATGTTGGTGGTGAGGGTCAGGACCACGCCGATCGCTGCGGCGGTGGCGGCCATCCGACCGCCGGTCAGGAGCGTAGCCATGGAGACTGATGCCGCATGCGCATCGGCGAGCCCCATGACCGCGGAGCCGATCAGCACGCCCGGCGCGCCCAGCCACCGGACAAGGAGTTCGGAGACGAGACTGAAGGCCCACACTAGGCCGACAAAAAGCAGAACAGCCCCAACGTTGAAGGCCCGGCCGACGGTCTCGGCGTTCGAAGTCTTCGGCGTGCGCCGCACAAGCCAAGCGGCGTAGCTGAGCATCAGGGCGGCGGCCAGACCCAACGGCACTGCGAGGGCCAAGATGAGTTGCGGATTGACTGCGCCGATGATCGCCACCAGGTAGCCAAGGCTGCCGATCATGGATGCGATCGCGCCCGCCGCGCTGGCTGCGGCGAGGTCTGGTTGGGACTTGGCGCGCGCGCCCATGGCGGCGACCGCGGCCGTGCTTGAGACAAAGCCCGCGGCAAGACCAGCCACGAGCAATCCATCTCGCCCGCCCAGGAGCCGCTGGGAGACATACCCCAAAAAGCTGAGAGCCATCGCCACCACGGCAAGGCGCCAGAGCGTAAAGGGATTGAGCAATCCGAACGGATCAACCGGACGATTGGGCAGCATGGGTAGAATGATTACGGCCGCGATGGCAAAGGTCAGGGCGTCCAGAAGTTCTTGATCCGTGATCCGGTCGCGCACGAAGCGGTGCAGTTGGACCCTGAACGCCAGTAGGGCGGCAACAGCGACGCTGGCTTCGAACGCGAGGGCTGGCCGGGCCTGGGCCAGAACGCCAAGGGTGTAGGTCAGGACTAGCGCCACCTCGCCGGTCAGCCCGGGATCCTCACGATCTCCGAGCCAATAGCCCGCGAGGGCGGCGAGGGCGACAAAGCCGCCTGTCAGCAAGACAAAGTTAGAATCGCCGATCAGGCCAGCGGCGCCGCCCAACAGGCCAACCAACCCAAAGGTGCGCAACCCAGCAGCCGAACGGGTGTTGCCGTCGCCCTTACGTCGTTCACGCTCGAGGCCGATCAGCAGTCCGATCGCCAGGGCGACCAGCAGCGGCCATTCGGGCCGGTTCAACCAAGGCTTAAGGTCACTGGAAATCATGAGGCAGCGTGACTGAGGCCCTGGCGCCTGGGCCGCTGAACGGCGCCGTCAGCCATCCCGGCAGATGTTCAGCCGCCGGCGTTCTCGCCATGATCATGGCCAGAAAAAGCGCGCCGTCGAAGTCCGTAGCCACAGCGTCGCTTGTGATCCGGCCGCGCAGGAAATCCGCCCAGGCAAACTCGCTGAACGGCGCCGACTTCTTTGTGAACCCACCCGCCCGGCGAAGCGCGCTGGCCAGGCTCCGAAAGGGGTCATCGCCTAACGCGTCAAGGGTGGTTGGGATATCGCTGAATGGTCGGCGACAACCGTTCGCGTCATAAGGCCGGCACCATCCCCTCGCCTCAAGAGCTGGCCAGAAATCTTGTGGTGCGAGCGCGCTGAAGTCAGCGATCTGCCGAATTTCCACTTTCTTCAGGCCCTCGTCCCTCATTGCGCAAGCAAGGTGATGTCGGTCGACGAGATAATGGACGCCGTCGGGGCCGCGAACGATGGGCGCTACGAGCTTTGCCGCGTTTTTCTCGCACGCCTTGCGGATTCGAGACCGCCACCGAAGGCGCTTTTGCGCGATCTCCCGAAACCCAACGGTGATCTGGGTCGGGTGAAGCGCCGAGATTCGAGCGAGGATCGTTTCAGTCGGCGTGTTTGGCATTGGGCCCTCGACGACTTGTTGACTTCGCCGACGCCGGCAATTCCGTCACCGTGCCGTCAAAATGCTCCTCGGTGGCCGCGGCGTCTGCCTTGGTCGCGCGCACCACGCCATCATGATGCTGTGGGGGCGCATACAGCGTGTAGAGCTTAAGCGACTTCGAGCCGGTGTTGACGATATTATGGCTGGCTCCGGCCGGCACGACGATTGCGTCGTCGCGCTTGATCTTGGTGCGTTCGCCATCGATCCAGACCTCGCCCTTGCCCTTCTCGACGCGGAAGAACTGGTCATGGCCGAGGTGGGTCTCGGTGCCGATCTCTTCGCCAGCTTTCAGCGCCATCAGCACCAGTTGCAGGTGCTTGCCGGTATAGATCACGCGCCGGAAGGCAGCGTTCTCAACGGTCAGGTCCTCGATATCCTCGACAAATCCCTTCACAACGTCCTCCTCAACCGGCTCGAGACACCGCCGCGGCGGTCGCACAATGTTCAGGGCGCCAGCCGAGTTCGGTCTGTCGAGCAACCGCTGTTCCCATGATTTGTCCTTGATCGAAGTCATGACGCCGCGAGACGAAGATGCTTCGCCAGCGCTTAAGGCGCTCAGGGTCTTCAGCCGTTGTGGATTGGCTAGGGTCCGCAACGGATCGGTCGCGCCCTTTGGATTCGTCTCATTCGCCATGCATCAGCGCGTTCAGACGATAGGCCGCCACAACGCCGCCGCCGCGGGCGGCAACCACGGCGCTCCGCGCGGCTAGGGCTTCGCGTTCGGCGTCGAGTAGGTCAAGGGTCGGCTTCTGGCCGACGCGGACCTCGTTGCGGACGCTGTCGAGCGCGCTTGCCGCAGCGGTCACTTGATCGGCTGCGGCGTCGACCAAGGCACGTGAGGTCTGGACATCTTCCCACGCGCCGATGACGGCTTCGCGGACCTGGGCGCGAGCGCCTTCGACACCGGATTGGGCCCCCCGGGCGTCGGCGCGTGCCTCGTCGATGCGACCGTTAATCAGTCCGCCGGAAAACAACGTCCATCGACCCTGAACACCGACAGTGACGCCGTCGGCGCGATAACCTGGGAAGAACTGGTCTCGCGTGCTGCTGGCCGTCGCGGTCAGCGTTAGGCTCGGAAATCGGTCGGCTTGGGCAAACCGAACGCCGGCGTCGGCGGCGCGCGCCTGATCTAGGGCGGCGACGAGCGCCGGGCTGGTCTGCACCGCCGTCGCCATGGCCTCGTCGAGCGAAGCCGGAATTAACGGCGGCGGCGGAAGCGCCTCCAGGCTGTCTGGCTCAACCCCAACGATGGACACGAAGTGCGCCCGGCTGCGAGCGGCGTCGCCCCCAGCCCGCGCGAGCCCCGCGCGCGCTTCGGCGAAGCGCGCCTGCGCCTGGGCTAGGTCCGTTCTGGGGGTCTCGCCGACCTTGAACCGCAGATCCGCCTGCCCGGCGATCTCGCTCATCTGGCGGACCTGAACCTCGTTCAGGGCCAGAATCTCTCCCGCGCTGAGGACTGCGACATAGGCTTCGGCCGCCTGGGCGGCCAGCAGCGCCTTGGCGCCTCCCACCTGAGCTAGGGCCGCGTCCCGTCCCTCGCGCGCCCGGTCTATTGCTGCGCTCACGGCGCCGCCGGTAAACAGCGGTTGCCGCAGTTCCAGGGCGGCGACGCGCGGAGAAACGTCAGCGCGGCCGAACCGGAAAAAGCCGCCCAGATCCGTGGTGCCCCGGCCTGCTTCGCCCGACAAAGTGAGCGTCGGCAGGCGTCCGGCCCGCGCCTCAGCCAAGCGTGCGCTGGCTCCGTCCGCCTGCGCCTTAGCCTGGGCGAGGCTGGGATTGTCTCGCTGGGCGAGCGCGATCGCTTCGGGAAGCGACAAGGCGGACGCGCTCTGCGGCGTGGCCAGGCCCGCCGCCAACACGAGCGCGAGAAGCGCGCGGATCGGGGTCAATGGAAGGCAACCCCAGGCTTGATTCCCAACTTCTTGAAGGCCATCGCTGCTGGGCAGAAACCCGTGAAGGCGGCTTGGATCATGTTGAGGCCGGCGAACACGGACAGGCTGATCCACCAGGAATTGAGGTAGTGGGCGAGCGCAACACCCAGCAGGACGACACAGCCGGCAAAGACCAAAACCATTCGGTCGACAGTCATGATCAAATTCCTTGCGCCGCAGGGCCAGGCGCCCGGGCGAGAGCCTGGCGCGTCCAGGCGACGATCTGTTGGGCGCTCATCAGGCCGGCGGTGCGGGCGATCTCCATGTCATCCCTGAAGAGCAGCAGGGCCGGAATGCCGGAGATTCCCAGATCAGCGGACGCCTTCGGCTCGGCTTCGGAGTTCAGCTTCAGGAGCCTGACATCAGGCTCCAGCGTCTTGGCCGCGGCGGCGAAGCTGGGGGCCATGGCCCGGCAGGGTCCGCACCAGGGCGCCCACACATCGACCAGCACGGCGGCGCCCTTGGTGGACGCGCGATGGGCGCTGAGCGCCTTGGCGTCGACTTCGGTTGGATGGCCGTTGAACAGCGGCTCGCCACAGCGGCCGCACTTGGCCGCCATGGGGTCCTTGCCATCGGGCGCGCGATTGGCCGCGCCGCAGGCCGGGCATACGAACTGGCGCATGAATCAGCCCTTTATCTTCCGCAGGCCCATGACTTCCAAGGCCAACTTTTCGTAGAAGGGCTCGCTCTCGCCCCGCTTGACCTTTCCGAGGAAGTATTTCTCGAAGCCCACCTTGGCGAGATGAACCCACTTGCCGCTGGCCGACCAGTTGACGTTGCGCGGAGGGATCTGCGGCTGGGCGATGAAGGCGACGCCGCCGTCGCCGAAATCGGCCAAACAGAAGGCGTTCCAGGTCGCCTCATGGGTGGCCGGCTGGCCGGCAATGATTTGACCCAGATTGTGGGCGATGGCGGTGACCATGCTCTCGATCATGAAGCCGGTCTTGGGCACGCCTACAGGAACGGGGGTCCTGCCGGTTGGTGCGATGGCGACGCAGACGCCGAGGCCGAAGACGTTGGGGAAGTTCGGGTTGCGCTGGTGCTTGTCGATGATGATGAAGCCACGCGGGTTGGTCAGGCCTTCGATGCCGCGCACGCAGGCGACGCCGCGGAAGGCCGGCAGCATCATCGAATAGGCAAAGGGCAGGTCATGGGTCTGCTTGACCGAGCCGTCGTCGGCGATCTCCTCTACGTGCATCACGCCGGCCTCGACCAAGGCGACCTTGGCGTTAGTGACCCACGTTATGTGGCGCTCGCGCATCTCGCTCTCGAGCAGGCCTCTGGTGTCACCCACCCCGTCCAGGCCCAGATGGCCAACATAGGGCTCTGAGGTGACGAAGGTCATCGGCACCTTGTCGCGGATCTTGCGGCGCTTCAGCTCGGTATCAAGGATCATCGCGAACTCGTAGGCCGGGCCGAAGCACGAAGCGCCCTGCACCGCGCCCACAACGATCGGACCCGGGTTCTCGACGAAGCGGTCGAAGGCTGCCGCCGCGGCCTCGGCATGATCCACATGGCAAACGGACTGAGTGAAGCCGCCGTGGGGCCCGAGGCCTGGAACTTCGTCGAAGGCCAGGTCTGGGCCGGTGGCGATGACGAGGTAGTCGTAGTCGACGACGGTTCCGTCGTTGAGTTCCAGCTTGTTCTCGCCCGGCGAGACGCGCTTGGCGCCGACTCCCGTGAAAGCGACGCCACGTTTCTTGAACACTGGCGGCAGCTTGACCTCGATGGCCTCGCGCTTGCGCCAATGCACAGCGACCCAGGGGTTGGAGGGGACGAAATGGAAGGTGTCGCCCTGCGACACCACGCTCACGTCGGCCTTGTCGCCGACGGCGGCCTTGATTTCGAAGGCGGCGATGGCGCCGCCCAGTCCGGCGCCCAGGATGACAATACGTGGCTTGGCCATAGTCGGTCTCCTCCAAAGGCCCGCGACAGCCGACGGCGAATGTCCGCTGTCCGCCTTTTTTTGCCGCGGGGTTTTGATCTGGATCAGAGCAAGGCCGCCGTTGCAGCCCTAGGGAGATCTTCACGCTGCTTGACTTATTATTCGACAATACGAATATACGCAACTATGAATTTACTAGACCGTTCACCGAAACCTCGGCTGATGACGCCTGCGCTGCTGAAGGTGCTCGCGAACCAACATCGGCTGATGATCGTCAGCACCCAGATCGACGGCGAGCGGTCGGTGGGTGCGCTCGCCCGGATGCTGGGCGGGCGCGAGATCCTAGCGTCACAACACCTGGGCCTGCTGCGCCGTGACGGTGTCGTCGCGGCCCGGCGCGATGGCCAGACCATTTGTTACGGCCTGCAGAGCGGCCAGGCCCGCGCTCTGGTCGAGACCATGTCCAACCTATTCTGCACGGTCCCTGACCGCGTCCCCGCTTAAGGAGCTCTCCGCATGTTCAGCCCCCCCAAAACCAAAGACCTAACCCCCCAGCAGGTGAAGACCGCCCTCGATGCGCACCAGATCCTTTTGATCGACGTGCGGGAACCGGACGAGTTTGCCGCCGAGAAGATCGCCGGTGCGCTGAACGTCCCGCTCTCGACGCTCAATCCAGGCGCCCTCCCCGACCCGGGCGGCAAGACGATTGTGCTGCAGTGCGCCGGTGGCAAGCGCTCGGCCATGGCGGTCGATAAATGCCGCAAGGCCAATCAAGCCGTCGAGACGCATCTGGCCGGCGGGCTCGCGGCCTGGAAAGCCGCCGGCCTGCCGACGGTCACCGGCTAGCGGACAGTCAAAAGAATCATTCGGGAGGGCGAGCCATGGCGTCACGGCTGTATCTGATCAGCGCCTTAGGTGCGGCCCTGCTGCTGAGCGCCTGCGGGGAAGCCAAAGCCCCTCCCCCGGTTGCTCAAACCGCCCCGATGGCGGGGCGCCTCAACGTCCAGACCCAGACGGTCGCCGACGTGAAGCCGGTCCCGGCAACACTCACCACAAGGGACATGGCCGAAGCCCGTGCGCGCATTTCAGGCGTCCTGGTCAGCCTTATGGTCAAGGAAGGCGACATGGTCCGGCAGGGCCAGGTGATAGGTCGGGTCAAGGATGACCGCCTGGCCCTGCAAACCGGCGCCTTCGACGCCCAGGTCTTGGCCGCGGCGGCCGAAGCCGCTCGCGCGCAGGCAGATCTACGCCGCACCCGCGACCTCTTCTCCCATGGCGTTTACGCCCAGGCGCGCCTCGACCAGATCGAGGCTCAGGCCAAGGCGGCCAACGCCAATCTTGCGGCGGCCCGCGCTCAGCGTGGCGCCAGCGCCGAACTTGGCGCCCAGGGCGCGATCCTCGCGCCAGCCGCCGGCCGCGTCCTTATCGCCAACGTTCCGGTGGGTTCCGTGGTCATGCCAGGACAGACACTCGCCAAGATCACGGCCGGGCCGATGGTGGTTCGCATTGAACTGCCGGAAGGCCAGGCGCGCGCGCTGAGGGTCGGCGACATCGTTCAATTGGCCGCAGAGGACCTCGGCGGCGCCGTCGCCCAGGGGACGATCTCCCAGGTTTATCCATCGGTCACCGCCGGCCAGGTCACCGCCGACGTCAGCGCCCCTGGCCTGCCGCAGGATCTTATAGGCCAGCGTGTGCGCGCCCAGATCAAGGTGGGCGAGCGCCAAGCCCTGATCGTGCCCCGCACCTATGTGGCTACCCGTTTCGGGATCGACTACGCCCGCCTCGTTCGCACCGACAATACGGTCTCCGAGACGCCCATCCAGATCACGGCCGGCCCGACGGCCGCCTCGGTCGAAGTTCTGTCCGGCCTGCGTTCCGGCGACGTCCTGACCCCGGCCGGGATCGCCAAATGAACCTGGGTCTTTCCGGACGCCTGACCAAGGCGACTATCCGCTCGCCGCTGACGCCGCTCTTTCTGCTCGCGGCCATTGCTGTCGGCCTCTTGGCTTTGGTGTCGATCCCACGCGAGGAGGAACCGCAGATCAGCGTGCCCATGGTCGACATAATGGTGGCCGCCCCCGGCCTGCGTGCGCCCGATGCGGTCGAGCTGGTCGGCAAGCCGTTGGAGACCATCGTCAAGAGCGTCGCCGACGTCGAGCACGTCTACACCTTTGCCGACGACAACCAGGTCATGGTCACCGCCCGCTTCAAGGTGGGGGTGGATCCCGACGCGGCATCCGAGCGAATTCAGGAAAAAATTCACGCCAACTATGAGCGCATACCGGCAGGCATCCCCGAGCCGTTGATCCAGACCCGCGGTATCAACGACGTGCCGAGCCTGGTGCTGACTCTGACGCCCAAGCCGGGCGCCGCCGGGCAGTGGACCGATCAGGCCCTTTTCGAGCTGGCCGGCAAGCTGCGCAATGAAGTGACCAAGGTCGACAATGTCGGTCTGACCTTCATCGTCGGGGGACGACCGCAGGAAATCCGCATCGAACCGGATCCCGCCAAGCTCGCCCAACATGGCGTTTCCCTGAGCGCATTGATGGACACCGTCCGGCAGGCCAACCGCGCCTTCCCGGCCGGCCAGGTGCTTAACAACGGCCAAGCCGTCGATGTCACCGCCGGGCGAACGCTCGCCAACGCGACTCAGATCGGCCTGCTGGCCCTCCCCTCCACCAAGGGCGAGAGCGTCTATGTCCGCGACGTCGCCCAGGTCATCGAGGGGCCGCGTGAGGATCAGGCGCGAGCTTGGCGCTATGCGCTATCCGGACAGAGGTGGAGCGAGGCTCCAGCTGTCAGCTTGGCGATCGCCAAGCGCAAGGGGGCAAACGCCGTCGTAGTCTCCCAGGCAGTCCTGGCCCGCGTTGACGCTCTGAAAGGCTCGCTGCTGCCCGACAGCCTGACCGTGGCGGTGACACGCGACTATGGCGCGACCGCCAATGAGAAGGCCAACGAGCTCCTGTTTCACCTGGGCCTCGCGACCCTCTCCATCGTGGTGCTGATCGGCTTTGCGATCGGTTGGCGCGAGGCGGCTGTGACCGCCGTGGTCATCCCGACCACGATCCTTCTGACCCTCTTTGCGTCCAACCTGATGGGCTACACGATCAATCGGGTCAGCCTGTTCGCTCTGATCTTCTCGATCGGCATCCTGGTCGACGACGCCATCGTCATGATCGAGAACATTGCCCGCCACTGGGCGATGAACGATGGCCGAAGCCGGGTCGATGCAGCGACCGACGCGGTGGCTGAGGTCGGTAATCCGACGGTAGTTGCCACCCTCACCGTAGTCTCGGCCCTGCTGCCGATGCTGTTCGTCTCGGGCCTGATGGGCCCCTACATGGCGCCAATCCCGGTCAACGCCACGGCGGCCATGGTATTCTCCTTCTTCGTCGCAGTGGTCATCGCTCCGTGGCTTATGGTGCGCTTCGCGCGCAAGACCCTCAGCGCCAGCGGCGGCCATCATGGCGAGGGCAAGCTGGGCGCGCTCTATCGCAAGGTCGCCAGCCGGATCATCGCCACCCGCAAATCCGCCTGGACATTCCTGATCGGGGTGGGGCTCGCCACTCTGTTGGCCTGCGCCATGTTCGCCACCAAGACGGTGACCGTGAAGCTGTTGCCGTTCGACGACAAGTCGGAGCTGCAGGTCGTGCTCGACATGCCCGAGGGGACTTCGCTAGAGGCGACCCAGCGGGCTCTGTCCGACGCAGCCGTAATCACCCGCGCCCTACCCGAAGTGGTGGCCATCGACGCCTATGCCGGCACGGCTTCGCCGTTCAACTTCAATGGCCTGGTGCGGCACTACTACCTCCGCAACAAGACTGAGATGGGCGATCTTTCGGTGACGCTGGCCGACAAGAGCGAGCGTCACCGCTCAAGCCACGCCATCGCCCTGGATCTACGCCGCAAGCTGGCCTCAGTGGCTCTTCCCGCCGGCGCGGTGGTCAAGGTGGTTGAAGCCCCGCCCGGTCCCCCGGTGATGGCCACGCTACTGGCCGAGATCTACGGTCCAGACGCCCAGACGCGGCGCGCCGTGGCGGAACGGGTCAAGGCGGCGTTTCGTTCGGTCCCCTACATAGTCGACATCGACGACAGCTACGGCCAGCCGCGTCCAGGCCTGCGTCTAGTGCCCAACAGAGATCGACTGGAAGCCCTCAAGGTCAGCGACCGCGACGTCTATGATTCCATCGCCGCAGCCTTGGGCGGCCAGGTGGTGGGCTACGCCCATCGCGGCGAAGGCCGCGATCCGCTGGAAATCTCCGTGCGTCTGCCGCAGTCGGCGCGCAGCTGGGGCGAAGGCCTCGCCGCCATGCCGGTGGCGCTATCACAAGGCCCGTCCGGCAGCCGACTGGTGTCGCTGGGCGAGGTCGCGACCGCCTCTGAGGAGCCGGGCTCGACCCACATCTTCCGCCGTGACGGCCGCGATGTGGACATGATCATGGGCGAGCTGGCCGGCGACTATGAGGCGCCGATCTACGGCATGCTCGATGTCGACAACGCGATCGCCCAGGCGGACTGGGGGGCCACACCGAAGCCGGCGATCAGACTGAACGGGCAGCCGACAGATGAAAGCCGGCCGACGGTGCTGTGGGATGGCGAATGGGAAATTACCTGGGTGACGTTCCGCGACATGGGTGCGGCGTTCGGGGTGGCGATCCTCGGAATCTATGTACTGGTGGTCGCCCAGTTCAAAAGCTTCCGCCTGCCGCTGGTGATCCTGACCCCGATCCCGCTCACCCTGGTGGGTATCGTCATCGGCCATATCCTGTTCCAGGCTCCGTTCACCGCCACCTCTATGATCGGCTTCATCGCGCTGGCCGGCATCATCGTGCGAAACTCGATCCTGCTGGTGGACTTCATCCGCCACAGCCAGGTCGAGGGGCGGTCCTTGCGCGAGGTGCTCGTGGAAGCGGGCGCCATCCGTTTCAAGCCGATCGTGCTGACGGCTGCAGCGGCGATGATCGGCGCGGCGGTGATCCTGACCGATCCGATCTTCCAGGGCCTGGCGATCTCGCTGCTGTTCGGCCTGGCGTCATCGACCCTGCTGACAGTCCTGGTCATTCCTGCCATCTACGTGGTGCTGCGCGACGATGGCGTGGCTCTGGCGACGAAACGAGCATGATCCACGATTAGCCCGATGACGAAGGCGGCTGGGCTTGATCTTGCCTGCGCATATTCTACATTAAGCAGATGGGTTCCAAAGTTGCCGCCCGGCCCTCATCGAGCCAAGTCGCCGAGCTTCAGGACTGCGCCTACGACGCGGCCAGGATGCTGAAACTGCTGGCCAGCGAACAGCGGCTGCTGCTCCTGTGCCGTCTAGTTGAAGGCGAGGCGGCGGTCGGCGATCTGGCTGAACATGCCAAGCTGGCACAATCCGCCGCCTCGCAGCATCTGGCCAAGATGCGCGCCGAAGGCCTGGTCGCGACCCGACGCGACGCCCAGAGCATCTTCTATCGGCTAGCCGACCCGGCGGCCATGCGCCTGCTCGATACCCTGTGCCAAATCTATAGAGGCCAGTCGCGCGTCAGACGCACTTAGGGCAGCGGTGCCGAAGGTACGAAAGACCGCCGTCCAGTGGCCGCGGGATCGACTCTTATATGATCAAGTTCCCGATCGACGACCGGACCCGCCGCCGTAGACCCGACCGAGCCTAGAGTTGAGATGTTGGAATATGCTGTGTAAGCCCGGCGCGTTGACGCCCATGTGCGCAAGGCCGCGATGAAGGACTCCAAGCTCATCCTGGATACCGACGTGAAGGCACGACCGGACGCGTTCAATCCGGCGGAACTCTTCCAAGCCGCCATCGCTGCCTGCATGATCAAAGGCTTTGAGTGGGCCAGCCCACGCTCAATTTCGATCTAAGTGGCGTCGAGGTGCGGTTGCACGGCCTACGCCCGGATAGTTCGCCCAATAGGATTTCCGCCTCCTACCTGTAGGGGACCATTTCAAATACCGTTGTCGCCGGCCCTACTTTGACCGGCCGCATCGAAAGGCGAGGCGATCCGTTAGTACGGTAGGAGCGGCTTCAGACATTGTCCTGGCCGTCGCCGCCAGGGTCCAAGAGTTGGGCCTCCGGTCAGGGGGCGATCATCGTCAGCCACCCGCAGCCCCGCTGGCGCTTTGTCGGATCACCGTGGATGTCTCCGGTCGCCTATAGGCCGGCCGTCCGCCAGGCCACGTAGACGGCGACGAGCAGGACAAGTCCCGCGAACAGCCGGCGCGCCAGCACCGCATGGCCCGCCAGCAGACCCGCTCCGCGGACGCCCAGCACGCCGCCCCCGACACCCCCGAGTATGAAGAGTAGGGCGATCGGCCAGTTCAGCTGGCCGGAGGCGGCATAGTTCAGCGAGGTCGCCGCGCCGAACACCGACACTGAAAGCAGCGAAGATGCAGCGGCGTTCGCCAAGGTCATGCCCGTCGCGGCCATCAGGCCGGGAACGATCAGGAACCCGCCGCCAATACCGAAGAAGCCTGAGGCCAAACCGGTCAGCACGCCCAAGGGTGCGAGCTTCATCATTAGTGGTAGGGTGATGTGGACGTCGGGATCGCCTACGGACTTGGGCCGACGCAGCATGGACAGCGCAATGGCCGCCATGGCCGCGGCGAACAATAGCAGCAGCCGCTGACCGTCGATTGCCTTGGCGAGGCTCGATCCCAGGAACGAGCCGAGCAGTCCGGCCCCAGCGAACACGGTCGCGCAGGGCCATTTGACCCGGCCGCTCCGGCCGTGGCCCAGGAGATTTATGGCTGCGTTGACCGCCACAGCGGCGGCTGAGGTGCCGATCGCAACATGGGGGTCGCGGATGCCGACGACGTATAGCAGCAAGGGCGTGGCAAGCACCGAGCCGCCGCCGCCGAACAGGCCGAGGAGCGCGCCGACGACGGCGCCGCTCATCAGGGTCAAGACAATCATGAGGGCGGGCATCGAGGCAATACCGATCAGACTTGTATCTGCATATATTCGCATATAGATTACAAGGCTTTGATGCAACCAGAGACTTTCGCCATGTCTGATCCGACCGCGCTGCCCGATCCTGCGGCGGCCTGTGCTAGTGCAATCGTCAACGCGGGCTTCGATGATCCGGCCTTGCGACCGCAGGTCAAAGCCTTCTTCGACGAGGCGACCTTCACGGTCAGCTATGTGGTTCGCGACCCGAACTCCAAGGCCTGCGCTGTCATCGACAGCGTGCTCGACTACGACCCGGCATCGGGGCGAACCTCACACGGCTCGGCCGACTCCTTGATCGCCCACGTCCGGGATGAGGAACTTGAGGTGGTCTGGCAGCTGGAAACCCATGCTCATGCCGACCACCTGTCGGCCGCTCCTTATCTACAAGCTGCTCTTGGCGGACGGTTGGCGATCGGCGCGAACATCGTCCGCGTCCAGGAGGCCTTTGGGAAGCTGTTCAATGTCGGGCCCGAGTTCGCCCGCGATGGCGGCCAGTTCGATCATCTGTTTAAAGACGGCGAAGCGTTCTTGGTCGGAGGTCTCCAGGCCGTCGCTTTGCACGTGCCCGGCCACACCCCAGCCTGCATGGCCTATGTCATCGGCGATGCGGTCTTTGTGGGCGACACCCTATTCATGCCGGACTACGGCACGGCGCGCTGTGACTTTCCCGGCGGGGACGCCGCGACCCCTCTATCGGTCGATCCAGCGGTTGCTGACGCTTCCCGCCGCCGCCCGCGTCTTCCTCTGCCACGACTATAGGGCGCCGGAGCGGACCGACTACTCATGGGAGACGACGATCGGCGACGAGAAACGCGACAACGTCCATGTCCATAGCGGAGTTGGCGTAGCGGCATTCGTCTTGTTACGCGAGGCACGGGACAAGGGCTTGGGCATGCCGCGCCTGATCTTGCCTTCGGTCCAGGTCAACATGCGCGGCGGTCATTTGCCGGAGCCGGAAGGCAACGGCGTCCGCTATTTGAAAATTCCCCTCAACGCCGTTTGACTATCTCCATGGTCGCAGCCCTTACCTTGGCCGTTTCGTTTGCTCTCCTGGCGTCGGCTGGGGGTCAAACTTGGACGCCGGTTGACAGATAGGCCCTCCATCGGAGCTGGGGCGTGGGTCCGGAGCCTGATGGAAACGTCACACCCGAACTTGCCGCCTGATGATAGGCTGGGTCGATTACTCAAGGGGTCAACCATCGTGCTGCCGAGGGCGGCTGACGCCCCCTACCTGTTGCGCCGCACCTTCCGCTTTGGTCCCACCCTATCGCGCTTCGCCCGGACATGGCGTTGCGGTCGATGCGCCTGCTTGCCGGCATTCTTGATCCATCTCATCCCGCAGGCCGGGTCTTCGGTGTAAGCACAAGGGCAGCGCGTCGGCGGATTTGGCGCGATGGATTTGTGAGTGGCCCATGACAAGCTCCAACGGCCGGTCGCTTCACGCCGACCCCGTTTGCCGGCCTTCCCACACCCACCGGCCAAGGCAGGACGCGAACAAGGCAGCCGACCACGATCTGGCGGTCATCGCTGCGGCCGAACCCGACGCTGCGCTACAGTTGGTTCAAGGTGACGCTGGTGGCCTGACCATCGACGAGGCGGCCGCGCGGTTGAGGCGTTTTGGTCTAAACACGATCGCTCGCGAGGGCAGGCCCTCGGTCTTCGCCGAGCTCTGGGGTCGAGCGATGAACCCATTGAACGCGCTCTTGCTCACATTGGGGGTGATCTCATACTTCCTGTCGGACTCCCGTGCCGCGGCGGTGATCGGCTTGATGGTGGTCTTGAGCATCAGTCTGGGCTTCATCCAGGAACATCGCTCGAACGACGCGGCCGCGAAACTGGCGGGCATGATCAAGACCCGAGCCAGCGTGAAACGCCGCGGCGGCCCAGGTCCCCCGAACGCACAGACGGGCGATGGCTTCGCTGAGATTGCGCTCGACCAGTTGGCCCCCGGCGACATCGTGCGCCTCTCCGCGGGCGACATGATCCCCGGCGACCTCCGCCTCCTGACGGCCCGCGACATGTACGTCAACCAGGCGCCGCTGACCGGGGAGTCGATCCCCGTCGAAAAGCGCGCGGAGCGCCAGGATGGCGCCAAGGCCGATCCTTTCGACCTCGGCAACATCTGCTTCATGGGTTCGAACGTCGTCAGCGGCTTCGCCACGGCGGTGATCATCCATACCGGCCGCCGGACCTATTTCGGAAACCTGGCTGACTCTATTGTCGGCGCGCGGGAGCTGACCAGTTTCGACAAGGGCGTCAGTCGGTTTGCCTGGCTGATGATCCGGTTCATCCTGGTGATGGCGCCGCTGGTCTTCATAATCAACGGACTGACCAAGGGCGACTGGCTGCAGGCCCTGCTGTTCGCCGTGGCCGTGGCCGTCGGCCTCACCCCCGAGATGTTGCCCATGATCGTCACCGTCAACCTGGCGCAGGGCGCGCTGGCGATGTCGAAGCGCAAAGTGATCGTCAAGCGCCTGAACGCCATCCAGAACTTCGGCGCCATGGATGTCCTGTGCACCGACAAGACCGGCACGCTCACGCAGAACCGGGTGCTCATGAAGCTCCACCTTGATGTCCACGGTGACGACGATGGCCGTGTGTTGGAATACGCCTACCTAAACAGCCACTTTCAGACGGGCTTGAAGAACCTCCTGGACCTCGCGGTGCTCGAGCACGTCGAGATGGAGCACAGGGTCCAGCCCGACGAGGGCTTCGTCAAAGTCGATGAGATCCCGTTCGACTTTGCACGGCGCCGGCTCTCCGTCGTCGTCGTCCATCCGGGCGAGAAGCCGCTGCTGATCTGCAAGGGCGCCGTCGAGGAGGTGTTCGCCCAGAGCACACAATACCGGCTTGGGGACACCTTGCATCCGCTGGATGCCGCTGCGCGGTCCCGCGCCCAGGCGGTGACCGACAAGCTGAACTCCGATGGCTACCGGGTGGTGGCCGTCGCTTGCCGGAGCTTTGAAGACCCCCAGACCCGTTATAGCGTCGCCGACGAGGCAGATCTGATCCTGGCCGGCTTCATCGCCTTCTTAGACCCCCCGAAGGAAACCGCTGCCGCCGCGATCGGTGAACTCCATCGTGTGGGCGTTTCCGTCAAGATCCTCACCGGGGACAACGGCCTGGTCACCGGTAAGATCTGCCGCGACGTCGGGCTGGAGACTGGCCGCATCGTGCTTGGAGCCGAGATCGAGGCGCTGGACGACCAGGCGTTGGCGGCGCTTGCGGAAATCACGGTGGTGTTCGCCAAGGTCTCGCCGGCGCAGAAGGCGCGGGTAATTGCTGCGCTGCAGTCGAAGGACCATGTGGTGGGCTTCCTGGGCGACGGGATCAACGACGGACCGGCTCTGAAGGCCGCCGACGTGGGGGTCTCCGTTGATACCGCCGTCGACATCGCAAAAGAGTCGGCCGACATTATCCTTCTTGAAAAGAGCCTCGGCGTCCTGGCGGAGGGCGCGCTGGAGGGGCGTCGCGTCTTCGGCAACATCACCAAATATATCAAGATGGGAGCCAGCTCGAATTTCGGAAACATGTTCAGCGTGATCGGGGCCAGCGTCTTCCTTCCCTTCCTCCCGATGTTGCCGATACAGATCCTCACCAACAACCTGCTCTATGATTTCTCGCAAACGACGATACCCACCGACAATGTGGACGCGGAATATATCGCCCAGCCGCGTCGATGGGAGATCAACAACCTACTGCGTTTCATGCTGTTCATCGGACCAATCAGCTCGATCTTCGACTACGCCACCTTCGGGACGATGATCTTCGTCTTCCATGCTTGGACCAACCCATCGCTCTTCCAGACGGGGTGGTTCGTGGAGTCCCTGCTGACCCAGACCCTGATCATCCACGTCATCAGAACCGCGAAGGTGCCGTTCTTCCAGAGTCGCGCGAGCGGCGCCTTGATCATGACCACGATCATCGTCTGCCTCATCGCCAGCGGACTTCCCTATACCCCCCTGGGAAAGACCCTGGGCTTCTCACCCTTGCCGCCGCTGTACTGGTTGATCACAAGCGGGTTCATGTTGGCCTACGCCACGATCACTCATCTCGTGAAATCCTGGTTCATCCGACGCTGGGGCTACTGATGCGGTCGTCGAGCCGGCTGGTAGGCCCGGACCGGGGCGTGGTCGAGCGGCCCCGCAAGCGCGCCGCGCAGTCGCTGGCGGCGAGCCTGCGGTCGCTGCTGCGGAGCCGCAAAGCGCACCTGAGCGTGAGCGACATCGCGGCGCGGGTCGAAGGCGGCGGCTTGGGACCGGTTCTGTTTGTACTCACCCTGCCCGGCCTGCTGCCACCGCCACGGGGCGCTGTGCGACGAGCCCCTCGTACGCGCTTTATCGATGGCCCTGGCCAGCGATCCGAACGCCTCGGGACCAAAGACCGGCCGCGTTCTGCGGCGCCGCCAACGATCCAGGGCATTCACGAATGACTTCCTGCGGGCCACTGGCGATCAGCGAGAAGCGCGCGCGGTTCGAGCTCAAAGACAGGCGCATTGGGATTTTGCTGAACACATCCAGTGGCGGCTACGACCTCAAGGCCGAGGATGACGTTGAAGCCACCTTAGTCGCGGCAGGGCTCAAATCGGTGCACACATGGTGCGGGCCGGGGTCCAACGTCGAGATCGCACTTCACGAAGTCGCGGGCAACGAACTTGACGTGCTAATCCTGCTCGGAGGCGACGGCACCGTCCGAGCCGCTGCCGAGGCGTGCGGGGGAGACGGCCCTCTATTGATACCGCTCCCGGGCGGCACCATGAACAGGTTGCCCAGTGCTCTCTATGGTGCTCGCCCATGGCGGCAGGCTTTGCGGAACACTTTGGCCGCACCCGTCGTCCAGGTGGTACACGGCGGCAGTGTGGGCGGACACCAGTTTTGCGTATCGGCGATCTTCGGCGGCCCGACCCGCATGGCAGAGGCCCGCGAGGCCATGCGCGAACATAATCTGGCGAAGGCCATGGAGAAAGGGGTGGCCGCTCTGCGCCGGGCGGGGTCCACCGAGCTGCACTATCGCTTCGGCGCACAAGAAGGTGTGGCTGAGCTCGTGGCGGTGCGCAGTCCGCTAACCTCGCGACGGCTGGATCCGGAGGAAGTCGTTCTGGAGGCAGTAGCAATCAAGCTGCAAGGCCCGGTTGACGCTCTTGGGTTAGTTTTCAGCGCGGCTTTTCGCGGTTGGCGCGATGATCCAACCTTCGCACGAGCCAAGAAGGGGAGCATCGATATTTCGTCAGACCAGTCGATCCCGGCGCTTCTAGACGGGGAGCCTTTCACGCTCGGGCCACTGGTTCATGTAGACGTCGTCCTGGGCGCCTTCAAGGCGCTCAGACCCGCTAGAATGGACGACTGACCGATGGGTTCGCGATGTGATGTCAGATTGGGTAACGGGCTGGCCGGATCAGATAAAGATGCTGTCAGGCCGAAGTGGACTTGTCTCCGTCAAGGCGTAGCAAGCCCAAAGCCAACCAGGCGTCAGGCCATGGCTGCGCGCCAAGCAGCCAGCGCGGCGGCCCGGCTCTCCTTGTAGGTCTGACGGTCGACGAAGTGGCGCTCGTGGCTGAAGTGGTTGTGGACGGAGGCGTGAGCCGAGCGGCGGCTTCACGTGACGCCAGACCGGCGAGACCGTATCTCAAGGCAGCGGCGGCCTGGTCGGGCGCGACCCGCAAGAACGCCTCCAAGGCCACCGGCGACGACGTTCGCCGACCGGGCGCCGTCGGCAGGCGGGCCGCCATCTCCGCATGGCTCAATGGCTGACGAGCAGACTGGCCGTCAGAAGCGTCGAGTAGCGTGCGGGTGGCGCCGCCGACGACGGCTTCTGGCAGCCGTGCGTGTCCGAAAGACCCTGCGACGAGACGGCTTACGTGCCGGCGCTGAGCCTCGTGCAGCAGGGCGGCGCCGGGCTTGGCGCCGCTGAGGCCAACGGTTTCGGTCCCGGGAATCCTATGCCTCTGTAGATAGTGCTTCAGTCGGCGCGGATCCGCCGCGGCGCGCACGGCCCACCCCGCTTCCAAGCTGCCGTTCCAGGCGATGGTCGCCGCGCCGCCCGCGGAAGTGTGCGTCTCGGAGACCAGCATCACCGGAGCCTTGCCGGTCATCAGCAGGTCGGCCAGGACGCCCGTCCACGGACCATCGCCCTGGACGCTGGACCGGCCGGTGACGACCAGATCAGCCAGGGGCGACTCCCTTCGCAGGCTGAGCCACGGCGAGGCGGCGTCTTGCGCGATGCAGACGCTGGGCACCTTCAGCTCACCGCCGAGCGCGAGACCGGCCTCCTGAGCCGCCGTCTCGATGCTGGCGCACGCTAGCGCGACATGGGCCTGATAGCTGGTCTCGATCGCTTCCCACGTCAACGGGGACATCAGACCGTTCATGCCGAGCGGCGCCGTAGCCGGATACATCAGGGGAACGGCGACCAGGAACGTTCCAATCGTGTCGAGCCGCCGAACCAGGTCACACGTCGCGCCCGCGACCGCGTCGTCGTCCGGCCCACAAGTCATAACGGCAAGCAACGAGATATCGGACATTGTTCACTGCTGGGTTCCCCGATGGCGTAGGCTCAACCGGGCGCAAGCGCCTTGACTTCGATCGACCAACCTGGCTGGAGGCGCGGAGGAACCGGCCAAACCAGGGCTGCTGCGGCTATGGAAACGCCGGCTATATCGCCCTGGCCGATTGTCCGCCTGATCTCGATCAACGCAAGCCAGCTGAACCGAAGGCAGACTGCGTCAAATTCCCTGTCTGGCCGCGCCAACGGGAGCGCAGATTTTCGTTGATGGAGCTCACTATGAAAGCCCTCGTCTACCAGGGTCCGGGTTGCAAGGCCCTTGAAGAGCGGCCCAGGCCCCGCATCGCGAAGCCGGGCGACGCAATCGTAAGGATCGTGAAGACGAGCATCTGCGGCACCGACCTGCACATCCTCAAGGGTGACGTCGCCACCTGCGCGCCGGGCCGAATTCTAGGCCACGAAGGTGTCGGAGAGATCGTCGAGGTCGGCGCCGGGGTGACGGCGTTCAAGCCGGGCGACCGAGTGTTAATCTCCTGCATCACGGCCTGCGGAACCTGCGACCGGTGCCGGAAGGGAATGTTTTCGCACTGCCGCACCGGCGGTTGGCTGCTGGGCAACGAAATCGACGGCACGCAGGCCGAGTTCGCCCGCATTCCGCACGCCAATACCAGCCTCTACCGCGTTCCGGAAGGCGCCGACGAGGAGGCGTTGGTCATGCTCAGCGACATTCTGCCGACCGGGTTCGAATGCGGCGTGCTGAACGGCAAGGTGGCGCCAGGATCGAGCGTCGCCATTGTCGGCGCCGGCCCGATCGGTCTGGCGGCTCTGCTGACGGCTAGATTCTACTCGCCGGCCCAGATCATTATGATCGATATCGACGATGGTCGGCTTGATGTCGCCGGCCGCTTCGGCGCGACTCATGTGATCAACAGCGGCGACGGCAAAGCCGCGGCAGCCGTCAGAAATCTGACCGGCGGCGACGGCGTCGACACTGCCATCGAAGCGGTGGGCGTGCCCGCCACTTTCGAGCTGTGCGAGGATCTGGTGGCGCCAGGCGGCGTCATCGCCAACATCGGCGTCCATGGCGCCACGGTCGACCTGCACCTCGAGCGGCTTTGGTCACAGAACATTGCCATCACCACTCGGCTGGTGGACACGGTGACCACGCCGATGCTGCTGAAGACCGTTCAGGCCAAGACCCTCGACCCGGCGCAGCTGATCACTCACCGCTTCGATCTGGACGATATACTCATTGCATACGACACCTTCGGCCACGCTGCGGAGACACACGCGTTGAAGGTAATCATCACTGCCTAAGACGCGGTGAGGGTGAATCTCGCCTAGGCCCGATCGGACAGATGGCGGGCGCTGCAGGCCATCGATGAGCTGCAATGGTGTTGGGGGGAGAACGGCGCCGGGGCCTCGGGCGGCGTGCGCACGCCCTGATCCCGCAGCGCCGACAACTCGCCGATGGCGGAAGTCTTGTCGCCCGCCTTCTGGGCGGCGAGGTCGCGGATGTAGTCATGGCCGGGCCGGCGCCGTTGCGGTCGGCGTCGTCACCTGAGCCTGCGCCCGAAGCCGAATCGGAGCGTGAGCCAGATGACCGACATCGGGCGGGGTCACATAGGGTGGCGTGGCGCGATGGCAGGCGGCGGTCAGCGCCAGCACGAGCAAAGTGGCGAGGGTTCGCATAGGGGTCTCCTGTTCGCCCTCAGAGGAACCCAGATCGGAACGCGGGACTTTGATACACCTCAAGCGGCGCGTCGCGACATCGCCCCCCACAACATGGCCATCGCCATGATGGCGAACCCCGCGCCGGCGATGAACGTCGCGCGCGCTCCGTACATCGACCAGAGACCTCCGGCGAGCCTGCTGGCGGCAAGCACGGCGACGCCCGTGGCCCGGTTGTAGACGCCGAAGGCCGATCCACTCAGACGCTCGGGAGCGGCGTCGGCAATCAGAGCGGAGAACAGGCCTTGGGTCAGGGCCATGTGCAGACCCCACAGCGCGATCCCGACGACGACGCCGGCGAGCGAGGGCGCAAGGGCCAGGGCGAGGTCAGCGGCGATCAGCACCGCCAGTCCGGCGGCGAGCAGCAACCTGCGATCGATCCGATCGCCCAGGCTGCCCAGCGGCGCCGCTCCAGCCGCATAGACCGCGTTCATCAGGATCAGGACGCCCGGCGCGTAGGCGATCGGAAGTCCGGCGTCGCGCGCGCGCAGGATCAGGAACGCCTCGCTGAACCGCGCCAGTGAAAACACGACGGCGACCCCTATGATCGAACAGAAAGGCCGTCCAGGGCCCCGCCCATCCGATAGGCGCACGAGCGACGCAGCTGGCGCTGAATCGGCCTTCCGCGTCAGTTACTCGACCCCGATGACCAGCAGGATCACCGCAATCACGGCCGGGAGGATCGCTCAGGTGAACACGCCGCAGATGTCGCCGCCCAGAACCAGCATCAGGCCGATAGCGATTGTCGGTCCGACGAAGACACCGATGGTGTCGAGGGACTGGCGCAGCCCGAAAGCTGCGCCGCGGGTTCCGGGTGTCGTGACGTCGGCCACCAGAGCGTCCCGCGGCGCACCACGCAGGCCCTTGCCGACGCGGTCGGCAAAGCGAGCGCCGAACACCGCCAGCGGCGTCGTCGCCAAGGGAAAGATCGGCTTGGTCAGCGCCGCCAGTCCGTAGCCGAGGACGGCCAGCAGCTCGCGCTTGCGCAGCCGGTCGCTCAGCCAACCGGAGAACAACTTGGTGATCGATGAGGTCGCCTCAGCCGCCCCTTCGATGACGCCGACCTGCGCGGCGCTGGCTCCCAGGGTCGACATGAGGAACACCGGGAGCAGGCTGTGGATCATCTCGGAGGAGACGTCAGTGAACATCGAAACGAACCCTAGCGCCCAGACCGTTCGCGGTGTTGCCGGCCAGGCTTGTGCGCTCCTCTTGGCCATCGGTCAGGCTCCGTCGGTCTTGGGACCTGATACTCACCATGCTAGCGCCGGGTCGACCCACCTGTGCTTGTGCAGCACCCATTGAGCTAACCCGCGGGGGCGAAACGATGTGCAGCCTGGCGGACGCGGTCGAGCATCGAATCCACGGCGTTGGCCGTGATCCCGGGCGTGACGCCCCCAAAGTGATGGTGATCGAGCACCGCTAGGCCGCAGATCTGCGCCACGTGGTCGTCAAAAGCCGCGCGCAGTCCGCGAATAGCGCCGGTGCTTTCAACCCAGGCCGCCGGGGCTCCAGAGCTGGTGAAGCTGACCAGCGAGCGACCGCCCAGGAGCGGCTCGGTACCGCCCGCGGCTGGCTCGTAGCCGAACCCCATGCCGAACACTCGGTCGACGTAGCCCTTCAGCATTGCCGGAGGCGCGTTGAACCACAGCGGATAGACAAACACGAACATCTTGGCGTCAGCGAGGGCTCGCCGCTCGGCGATGACGTCCGCCGCCTGTGCATAGTTGGCCGCCCACGGCAGCTCGGCAGCCTGCAGGCGGGGGTCGAAGCCCACTCGGTAGAGATCACGCATGATCACCTCGCCACCGAAGCCGCGGACCGTATTGGCGTAGGTCTCGGCGACCGCGCAGTTGAAGCTGCAAGGGTCGGGATGGGCGACAATGACGGCGTGTTTCATGGTGGCGAGTTTCATGGTGCCTCCGGCAGTTTCGGCATAGCCGCAGCTCTCGGCAGGCCGCGCCTTGATCTGGGTCACCACTTGCGCGGTTGCGGGGGTCAACCGGGACGTCCAGCACGCGCCGACTTGGACCAGCGCGCGCCCCGGCGGACCGAGCGCCCCGGGAACGTAGGGTTCGATGGCTGAGGCGCACAACCTTCGCCTCCGAAAGGCGCCCATTCCCATGCGCGGCGTTCGCTGACGAATCGGCGCTCGGCGCCGTCACGGTCGGTCTCTTCAGGTTTACCCGGCTTGGCCAGGAAAGGCCGGCTGATGGGGTTTGTCATGCGGCCACAGTCGCCGCCACCCACGTCTGGTGAGCCTGTGTCCGGAGGACGTGGAGGGTGGTTCGGCGGATCAGGTGAGGCTGGGTACTGAAGACCCCGTAGACGGCGGAGTGGGTGGAGAGGACCAGTGGAACCTATGGCCCTGGCTGACGTTACGCTTAAGGCTCGTTGAAAATGTCTGCTCCGAACGCCTAGGTCGCGGCTGCATTCTCGCGAACCGAATCCACTCCAGCGGAGCCTCAGGTTGGGGCTACCAGCGACCGGACTGGGACGAGGCAACGGGGGTCAGCAGTCGATTTATTCGGGGGTCAACTGGGTGTCGGGCGTTGGCTTGATATGCATCAAGGTTTCGAGGGTGAGTTGATGAATGGTGAATTCCCAAAGACGCGCTCATTGAGATCATCGACGATGCATACCTTCAAAGTTGTCAGGGAATCTTGTGGCTGGTCGGTGCGTCTGGGCGACGGCATGACGACACCTTTCTGGGGTCGCGACTTGGCAATCCGGGAAGCCAACTCTCTGTGTGACGCGCTGCGCAGCCATGGTCAGGCCGCCGAGGTGTTGATTGAAGGGATGAATCCGGCTGACCCCGCGGGCGTCGCCGACGGGTTCGCCATCTCTGGAATGGCGCGCCGCATCAATGGCGAAGCCCCGGCCCGTCGCTGACGTATCCAGCCGCCTCCGCTGACAAGGTTGAACGGCCGTGGATGCTTTGAGTTTCGGGTTCCGCAGGGCTCGGGCCCGAGGCGCCAGGGCGAAGCTGATTTCATTGGCCTATCGCCTGCTCCAGGGTCGCGCCCAACCCACGCCATGGGACGAAGCCCCGATCCGCGAAGAATTGTTCAGCGTCGAACGGCTTGAGGAGCACGCTCGCAGCTTGGCCTCGGCACAGGCCCTGACCTCCCGTTCGGCCGCGCGGGACCTGCTCGCTGGCCGAGTCGCGGACAACGAAGCCGCTTTGCTCGCGGCCTATCGCGACGTCGCAGACGCTATCGACGACGGCGCGCCTATCACGCCGGCGGCGGAGTGGCTGATCGACAACTTTCATGTGGTCGAGAAGCAGATCCGCGCCATCCGCTCAGACCTTCCATCCGGCTACTACCGCCAGCTGCCCAAGCTGGCCGGCGGGCCACTCGTCGGACTGCCCCAGGTGTTCGGCGTTGCGTGGGCATTCGTCGCCCACACCGACAGCCTGTTCGATCCCGAGACCCTGCGGCGATACCTGCGCGCCTACCAAGAGGTCCAGCCACTCTCCATCGGCGAACTGTGGGCGGTGGCGATCACCTTGCGGATCGTGCTGGTGGAGAACCTGCGACGCATCGCCGACCGGGTGGTCGCCAGCCGCGCCGCGCGGGCGCAGGCTGACTCGGTGGCCGATCGACTGCTGGGGATCGGCCGCCGCGCGGCGGAGCCGCCGCAGACCGTCCTGGCGGTCTATCAGCGCGCCGAACTCCCAGACGCCTTTTTCGTCCAGTTAGTGCAAAGGCTGCGCGACCAGGATCCCAGCATCGCACCAGCGCTGGCCTGGCTCGACGAGCGCCTGGCCGAGAGAGGAAAGACTGTCGACGGCGTGGTCCGCGACGAGCACCAGCGGCAGGTCGCCGGCAGCGTCACGGTCCGCAACATCATTTCCAGCATGCGTCTGATCTCGGACGTCGATTGGACAGAGTTGGTTGAACGCATCTGCCTGGTCGACGACCTGTTGGCGGCCGAGAGCCGTTTTGGGGAGATGGATTTCCCGACCCGGAACCTCTACCGCACTGCCATCGAGGACCTGGCGCGCGGTTCAGGTCGCACGGAGTTGGACGTCGCGCGCGCGGCCCTGCTGACGGCTGCGGAGGTTGGGGCCACTGATCCCAGTGGGGTCGACGCGCGGCTGGCGGATCCGGGCTACTATCTGATCGCCGGTGGGCGGCCCGGATTCGAGGCCGCCCTGGGTCACTACCCGCGGCTCGCCGACGCGCCGGGGCGGCTTTATCGCGCGCTCGGCATCGGCGGATATGTCAGCGCAGGCGCAACCGTCGCGGCGGTGCTGCTGGGCCTACCGTTGACCGTGCTTGCCGGACAGGGGCTGGACTGGCGCTGGCTCGTCTTGCTCGGCGTCCTCGGAATCGCCCCGGCGGTGGATCTTGCGGTGGCCATGGTCAACTTCGCGGTAACGCGAGGGTTCCGCGCCACCCTGCTGCCGGCCTTGGCGCTGACGAAAGGCGTGCCGGCGCACCTTCGCACCCTGGTCGCGGTTCCGACCCTGCTGACCTCTCCAAAGTCGATCGAGGAGCAGATCGAACAGCTGGAGATTCACCATCTGGCGAGCCCCGGTGGCGATCTTCACTTCGCTCTTCTCACCGACTGGGCCGATGCGGAGAGCGAACACTCGCCCGAGGACGACCATTTGCTCACCATGGCGCGAGACGGGATCGCCCGGCTGAACCGAAAGTACGGGCCGGCTCCGGCAGGCGCGCGATTCCTGCTGTTCCATCGCCGGCGCGTCAGGAGCCACGGCGAGGGCTGCTTCATGGGTTGGGAGCGTAAGCGTGGCAAGCTCTGGGAACTGAATCGGCTTCTGCGCGGAGGCGACGACACGACCTTCATCGATCCGCCAGCCTGCCCGCCGGACGTTCGCTATGTGATCACCCTGGATGCCGACACCCGCCTGCCGCGGGAAACCGTGTCGCGGCTGATCGGAAAGATGGCCCACCCACTGAACCGGCCCCGCCTGGACCCGGTCCTGGGCCGGGTGGTCGAAGGTTATGGCATACTGCAGCCACGGGTGACGCCGTCCCTGCCAGTTACCACCGAAGGCTCACTGTTCCTGCGGGTGTTCTCCAGCGCCACGGGCATCGACCCTTACGCCGCGGCGGTTTCCGACGCATACCAGGACCTCTTCGGCGAGGGCACCTACACCGGCAAGGGCATCTATGACATTGACGCCTTCCAGGCGGCCTTGGCGGGGCGCATCCCCGAATCCGCCGTGCTCAGCCACGATCTGTTCGAGGGAATCTATGCCCGGGCCGGCCTGGTGTCCGACGTCGAGGTGGTCGAGGATTTTCCAGCCCGCTACGATGTCGGGGCCTTGCGCCACCACCGCTGGGCGCGAGGCGACTGGCAGCTCCTACCCTGGATGCTGGGACGTGGCCCGAGGGGCGCCGAAGCCGGACCGCGCGGCGCGGTGCCGGCGATCGGACGCTGGAAGATGCTCGACAATCTGCGGCGCTCCGTATCCGCCCCGTCGCTGGTACTGGCGCTGATCGCCGGATGGATCGCACCGACCCAGGCGGCGATGACATGGACCGCGTTCATCCTAATCACGATGGCACTGCCGCCGCTGATCCCAGTGATCGGAGGCATCGGCCGGCGCCGGCCTGGAGTCGCCCTGAGCGACCACCTTCGGAACCTCGCCGTGGACCTGAGGCTGGCCCTGGTCCAGTTCGGCCTGATGACGGTCTTCCTCGCCCACCAAGCCTGGTTGATGAGCGATGCGATCTTACGCACTCTGGTCCGCCTGACGATCACCCACCGCCATCTGCTGGAGTGGACCACGGCCGCACAAGCCGCGTCGGCGCCCCAGCCCAGCACGGCGCACTTCTACCGGAGCATGGCCGGCGCGGTGCTGGTCGGTTTCGCCGCAATCGCCGGCGTGGGGATCGCCGGGCGGGGAACCTGGCCCATCGCCGCGGTGTTCGCCACCGCCTGGATCGCATCGCCGGCCGTGGCCCGATGGGCCAGCCTCTCGCGTCCCGTGTCAGGGCGGCGGTCATTGTCCGAACCTGACGCCATCAGCCTGCGCCTGATCGCGCGCCGGACCTGGCGCTTCTTCGAGACCTTCGTCACCACAGCGTCGAACAGTCTTCCGCCGGACAACTTCCAGGAAACGCCGGAGCCGGTGGTGGCGCGACGCACCTCGCCGACCAACATCGGCCTCTACCTGCTATCCGTCGCCAGCGCGCGCGATTTCGGCTGGATCGGAACCGTCGACGCCGTGGAACGCCTCGAGGCGACACTCGCGACGATGGCCCGTCTGGAGACCTACCGCGGACATATCTACAACTGGTACGATACCGCAGACCTGCGTCCGCTGGATCCACGATACGTCTCCACCGTCGATAGCGGCAATCTGGCCGGCCACCTGATCGCGCTGGCCGGCGCCTGCCATGAATGGAGCGGCTCGGCGCTGGAGGACGCGCGCTGCATCGCCGGCGTGAAGGACGCCCTCGCCCTGGCGGTCCAGGCCGGGGAGGCCTTGCCCAAGTTGAAGGCCGCGCATGGCGGCGCGCGTCGCCGGCTGGCCGCCGAACTGGAGGCCTTTGGCGCGAACATCGCCGAGACCGGCGTCGGCCGGCTGACCAAGCTCAGGAGCGACATCGAGGGTCTGGCGGACGCTGCGCGCGCCGTCGCTATCGAGGAAGGCGATGAGGTTGGCGGCGACCTGATGTTCTGGGTCGAAGCCACCCAACGTTCGATCGACGGCCATCGCCGCGATCTCGACCCGACCGCAAATCCCGACCTTCCGAGACGGTTGGCAGCGATCGCGGAGATCGCTCACGCCATGGCGCTGGCCATGGACTTTGGGTTCCTGCTCGACCGCGACCGGCTGTTGCTGTCGATCGGCTTCCAAGCAGCCGACGCGGTGCGCGATCCAAACTGCTACGACCTGCTGGCCTCGGAGGCGCGGCTGGCCAGCTTCTTTGCGATCGCCAAGGGCGATGCGCCAGCCCGGCATTGGTTCCGATTGGGGCGGGCCGTGACCAATATCGCACATGGGGCGGCGCTGATTTCCTGGTCAGGCTCTATGTTCGAGTACCTGATGCCGTCTCTGGTGATGCGGGAGCCCAGTGGCACCCTGCTGGAACAGACCAACAGACTGATCGTCTACCGTCAGATCGCGTACGGGAAGAAGTTGGGCGCGCCGTGGGGGGTATCGGAGTCGGCGTTCAACGCCCGCGACCTGGAGTTTACCTATCAGTATTCCAACTTTGGCGTTCCAGGCCTCGGGCTCAAGCGGGGCCTCGCCGATAGCGCCGTGATCGCCCCGTATGCGACCGCCCTGGCAACCATGGTCGATCCTGAGGCGGCGGCGCGCAACTTCGAGGCCCTGGCCCTGGCCGGTGCGAACGGCCGCTACGGCCTCTTCGAAGCTCTGGACTTCACGCCCTCTCGCGTGCCGGAAGGCGAGACGGTCGCTGTGGTGCGCGCCTTCATGGCCCACCACCAAGGCATGAGCATCGTCGCCATCGCCAACGCCCTGATGGACGGTCTGATGCGCTCGCGCTTCCACGCCGAGCCGATGATGCAGGCGACGCAGCTCCTGCTGCAGGAGCGCGTGCCGCGCGATGTCACTCAGACGCCTCCGTTGGTGGCCGAGTCGTCGGCGACGGCGCGCGCTCGGCTGGTCGACGGCGGCGGCGCGGAGTGGCGCACGGCCGACCCGTGGAGCGTGACGCCGGACACTCAGATGCTTTCGAACGGCCGCTATTCGGTGATGCTAACTGCCGCAGGGTCCGGCTACAGCGCCTGGCGCGACTTTGCCGTCACCCGCTGGCGAGAGGACGCCACCTGCGACGACTGGGGCTCCTACATTTATTTGCGCGACGTGCGCAGCGACGAAATCTGGTCGGCGAGCCTGCAGCCCACCGGCGCCGTTCCCGACGATTGCAGCGTCACCTTCAACGAGGACCGGGCCGAGTTCATGCGCCGGGACGGATCGCTTGCAACGGCCCTGGAGGTCCTTGTCTCCGCCGAGGATGATGCGGAGGTGCGACGCCTCACGATCTCCAACACCGGCCTTCGCACGCGGGAAATTGAGGTCACCTCCTACGCCGAGCTGGTGCTGGCGCCGATGGCCGCCGATCTCGCCCATCCCGCATTCTCCAAGCTGTTCGTCGAAACCGAGCATCTGCCGGGAACAGGCGCGCTCCTGGCCCATCGTCGGCGTCGCTCCCCGGGCGAGCCGGAGATCTGGGCGGCGCAGGTCGCTGTGGTCGACGGGGAAATGGTCGGCAACCGCGAGTTCGAGACCGACCGGGCGCGGTTCATTGGCCGCGGGCGCGGGGTGCGTTCCCCAGCTTCGGTGGTTGGCGGCCGCCAGCTGTCTGGAACGACCGGCCCGGTGCTCGACCCGATCTTCGCCCTGCGACGCCGCGTGCGGATCGCGCCGGGCGAGAGCGCGCGGTTCGACTTTTGGACCATGGTCGCCGCGACGCGCGGAGAGATCCTCGGCCTGATCGACAAGCACCATGACACAGGAGCGTTCGCCCGGGCCGCGACCCTGGCCTGGACCCAGGCGCAGGTGCAATTGCACCATCTTGGGATCGACCGCAGTCACGCCGGACAGTTCCAGCGCCTCGCCGGCCATCTGCTCTACGCCGCGCCATCACTCAGGCCATCCTCGGAGACCATCCAGAGCGGCAGCGGCGGCCAGCCGGACCTCTGGCGCCTCGGCATCTCCGGCGACTTGCCGATCATCTTCGTTCGCATCGCCGAGGTCGATCAGCTCAACTTGGCGCGCGAAGTGCTGCTTGCCGTCGAATACCTGCGAATGAAGCGCTTGGCCGTCGACCTGGTGATCTGCAACGTACGCGCCACATCCTACGTTCAGGACCTGCAGACCGAACTGGAGACCCTGGTAAGGGCGAGCCAGTCCAGGCTTCAATTCGGCGAAGAGCGAGCGCCGGGCCACACCTTCATGTTGCGGGCAGATAGTCTTGCACCGGACTCCCTCGCGCTTCTGGCCTCGGTGGCGCGGGTGGTTCTGGTGGGCGAGCGCGGGCGGCTCGCCGAACAGCTGGCGCGGGCGCCGGAAGCCAAGGCCAGTCGGGCGAGGCTGCCGGTTCAGCGGCGGTCGTCCGCCCCGTCCGAGCTCCGCGTCCAGCGCCCAACGCCTTCCATCGAATACTTCAACGGCATGGGCGGCTTCGCCAACGACGGTCGAGAATACGTCACGACTATCGGTCCGGGCCAGTCGACCCCGGCGCCCTGGATCAATGTCATCGCCAACCCGAACTTCGGCTTCCTGGTCTCGACCGACGGCGGTGGTCACAGCTGGTCGTGCAACGCACGCGAGCACCAGCTGACGCCATGGTCCAACGACCCGGTCACCGACCCGGCCGGACAAGCTCTGTTCGTGCGCGACAGGGCAACCGGTGAGGTCTGGACGCCAACCGCGCACCCGTTCCGGGACGAGACGGCGACCTACGTGGCCCGCCATGGATTCGGCTACAGTCGCTTCGAGCACGCCTCGCGCGACCTCGCCCTCGATCTGCTCGAGTACGCGCCGGTGGACGATCCGATCCGGATATCGCGTCTGACCATCCGCAACACCTCCACCCGGCCGCGGCGGTTGTCGGTCACCGGCTATGTCGAGTGGGTGCTGGGCGCCTCTCGTGCGGCGGGGGCCCCGTTCATCCGCACTTCGATTGATCCGGAGACCGGCGCGATGCTCGCCGTCAATCCGTGGAATCCGGAGTTCGCACAGCGCGTCGCCTTCGTCGACCTTGGCGGGCGGCAGTCGAGCTGGACCGGCGATCGACGCGAGTTCATCGGCCGCAACGGGTCTCTCTCCACGCCGCTGGCGATGGCTGAAGGCGGAGCGCTTTCTGGCCGCGTCGGCTCGGGTCTGGATCCCTGCGGCGCGCTGCAGACCGAGGTCGAGCTGGCGCCCGGCGCGATCGCCGAGCTGGTCTTTACCCTCGGCGATGCGGACAATGAGGCTGAGGCAAGACGGTTGGTGGCCAAGTACCGCACCGCCGATCTCGGGGCCGTTCTAAAGGCGGTGCGAGCGAGTTGGGAAGAGACGCTGGGCGCAGTGCAGGTGAAGACGCCCGACCGGTCGATGGACATCATGTTGAACGGCTGGCTGCTCTATCAGACTCTTGCGTGCCGCATCTGGGCGCGTGCAGGGTTTTACCAGGCGAGCGGGGCCTACGGTTTCCGCGACCAGCTCCAGGATGTGATGGCTCTGGCGGTCAGCCGCCCGGCGATCACCCGCGAGCAGCTGTTGCGCGCAGCAGCACACCAGTTCCCGGAGGGCGATGTTCTGCACTGGTGGCTGCCCCGGTCCGGCCAGGGCGTCCGCACCCGGATTTCCGATGATCGGCTGTGGCTGCCCTATGTAGTCGCCCACTACATCGAGGTGACCGGCGACGCCGGCGTCCTAGACGAGTCGGTTCCGTTCATCGATGGCCCGATGCTTGAGCCGGGCCACCCGGAGAGCTTCTTCCAACCGACTGTCAGCCAGCAGACCGCCAGCCTCTACGAACACTGTGCGCGCGCCATCGACGTCAGCCTGCCGCTGGGCGAGCACGGCCTGCCGTTGATGGGCGGCGGCGACTGGAACGACGGTATGAACCGCGTTGGCCAAGCCGGGCGCGGTGAAAGCGTCTGGCTTGGCTGGTTCCTGATCGCCGCCATCAGGGCGTTTGCCGGTGTCGCCGAGGCGCGTGGCGACACGGCCCGGGTTGTGGCCTGGCGTGCTCACGACGCCACTCTGGGCGCTTCTCTGGAGCGCGAGGCGTGGGACGGCGACTGGTACCGGCGCGGCTGGTTCGACGACGGCTCAACACTCGGCTCATCAGCCAACGCCGAGTGCTGGGTCGACTCGATCGCTCAGTCCTGGTCCGTGCTCTCCGGCGCGGGCCAGCCGGATCGCGCGGCGCGCGCCATGGCCACGGTCGAGCGAGAGCTGATCCTCCCGCAGGAGGGGTTGGCGCTGCTTTTCAGGCCGCCATTCGACCGGTCGCCGCACGATCCCGGCTACATCAAGGGCTATCCGCCCGGCTTGCGCGAGAACGGAGGCCAGTACACCCACGCCGCTCTGTGGTCGGTGATGGCCTTCGCGGCCCTGGGCGAGGGTGACAAGGCCGCCGCCCTGTTCTGGATTCTCAATCCGATTAATCACGCCCGAACCCGCACCGACGTTCACCGATACAAAGGGGAACCCTATGTGGTCGCCGCCGACGTCTACGCCTCGCCCTCTCACGTTGGGCGTGCAGGCTGGACCTGGTACACCGGCTCGGGCGGCTGGATGCAACGCGCCGGAGTCGAGGCCATCCTCGGTCTTCGGGTCCGCAATGGCGTGCTTACGCTCGATCCCTGCATCCCGATGCATTGGCCGGGGTTCGAACTGAGGCTACGCCACGGCTCGGCCCGATACGACATTCGGGTGGACAATCCGGCGGGGGTCTCGCGCGGGATCGCCACCGCCCGGCTCGACGGCCAGCCGCTCGACGCGAGGCCGCTGCGCATACCGATGAAAGACGACGGGGCAACGCACGAGCTCGAGGTGAGGCTGGGCTGACCGCCGCGGACGCTCCGTCTACGCTAGAGCATGCGAGAGTGCGCCAGACATCGCGGGAAGGTCGCCTTGAACGCCCGCCGATCGCTTAGAGTCTGTTTTGAAATTCAGGGGTGGGCGTTTCTTCGGATGAGGTTGCCGCCATGACCGCTGATGAAGAGCACCGGTACGCCCATGGCCGTCACGTCTTCGGCCAGCGCGATCCGCTCTCCCGGCCCTCGAGCTCGATGTTGACGAGCGCCAAGTCGGGCAGATACTCGCGTGCCGCCACGATGGCTTTTTGATGTTGGCTCGCCAGGTCTAGGACCTTGTAGCAGGCGTCATCCAGTTAATCCCGCAACCCCATCGCCGGAAGGACGTCGTCTTTGACGATCAGCGTGGTCTTGCCCGGCTCCGCCGTGCTCGGTGAATCCATTGGCCGTCCCTTCCCGGAAAACGCCCGGTTCAATTGCGTAAGCTAGGCGGCGGGCCGTTCGACGGTTAGCGCGGTAGCGGAGGCACGATCCGCATCGTCGCCAACCAAGGCGATCTGGGAATGTTGGATGGACACCTTGGTGCCCGGGTGGGCAGGCGCCACCTCAACCCTCGCCAGCAGCTGTTTCGCCAGCGCCTGAACGATGCTTGTCCCAAGACCTGTATGAACTAGCGCGGGATCGCTGGGCATTCCGACGCCGTCGTCGCAGACAGAGAGTATCCAGTTGGGACCATGCAACTCGTAGTCGACCGTGATCTTGCCCTTTCGCCCTTCAGGAAAGGCGTGTTTCAGCGCGTTGATCACGAGTTCGGTGACGATCAGGCCCAGGCTGACGGACACCCGAGCCGGGACAACGTCGTTCCCGCCGGCTACCACCAAGGAGAGCTGATCACTGTCTGCGATCATCGACGATGCGATGCTCTCGCACAGCCGGGAGAAATAGGCTTGAAGTTCAACGTCTTGGTCCCCTTCGGCTGACGCCGAAAGCTGACGTTCGAGCGCGGCGACTGACATCACTCGATTATGCGCGTCTTTCAGATGCCCGCGGGTCTCGTCAGACTGCGTCTTACGGGCGTTTTGCAGCAGGACGCTGGCGATGATCTGGAGGCTATTGGCTACCCGATGGCGGACCTCCTGAAGCAGGACCGAATTTCGGGCAAGAGCCTCGTCCTTGGCCAGCTTATCCGCACGCGCTTCGGTGACATCGCTTACCGCTACAAGCAGCCAGCGATGCTCAAGGTCCACGTAGAGGAAATTCTGAGCTTGGATGACCAGACGGCGGGTCGCCGAGCCGGAACGCCTCAGATCCATTTCGTAGGACTGGATCCTGGCCACGCCGGCCGCTGTAGAATCGAGCAGTGATCGAAGTTGCGGGACATTCCACTCACCTTCGCCAAGCGAAAATACCAAGCGGCCGCAGGCCGTGTCGGGATTTATCCCAAACGCACCGCAGAACGATCTGCTGACGGCTACTACATGTAAATTTTCGTCGAGCAGCAGGAGCGGTGCAGGTGACGACCCCACTACAGCGACCGTCATGCTGAGCGCGGCATCGTCTGGAAAAGCTGGTGGGCGGGTAGCCACGGCTTACCCTTAAATGAACCGGAGACTCGCGGGGCGAAAGCCAAGCCGGGGGGGCTTCTGCGACCGACAGCACATCGATCAGCATCGAACGATAACACCTATCAATCGCGAATGTTCCGCACAACCTATCACAGGGCGCGTAACCCACGCCCGATCGGCCGAAATATCTACTGTCGATTCTAGGGTGTCTTGCTGGCTTGGGTGGCCGACTCGAGCATCGCGGTTGAAACGGCGACGACTAGTTGCGCCGCGGCATAGGGCTTCACAACCATGATGCTGCCTGGAACGCCCATTGAAGACCAAGCGCCGGAACTGCCGCCACTGACATAGACGACCGGCAGATCGGGCACCCTTTCACGTGCGTGTTTTGCGACCACCCAACCGTCAGGTCCAGGAGCGAGGTCGATATCGGTGATCAGGGCCTTGAAGTCGGTGCCGCGGTCGTCCAGCACCGACACGGCTTCCGCGCCCGAGTGAAGGGCCACCACCGCAAAGCCTGCGTCCTCGAATGCTGCGATACCGAATTCACGAATTAACGGCTCGTCCTCGACATACAGTAACAATGGCCTTGAAGCGTCCGCCACACATACACCACGTCCAGAATTGCGTCGACATTCCGACCTGAGTCGTAACCTCGGGCGGTCCGGTCGGTTCCGTTCGGTTAGGAACTCGCGGACGCCATGCCGGTCCGATGAGTTCGCGCGATAGTGCGCGCCTTGCGAGACCAAGGCGGATTCGACTCCCCGCGCCTAAGCCAGGTTCGCTCTATCCGCTTGCCACCCCGAGAGCACGTCGCCGCCGGGGCCGTGATAGACGTCCTGTTCGGGGATGGAGCCGTAGTCTTGCTTGCCGAAGCGGCCGTCGGCTTTGGCCCCTGAGGTCAGCGACGTTGGCATAAGGCGTGCCGCCGAGCGTCGCACAGGCCAACACCTCCTCGCCTGAAAAGTAACCGCTGTCGGCTGGTCGGCGCAGCCTGCCCTTCGATTTTCAGGGCCTGGAAGTCCTTCAACTGCTCGCGTAGCGCGGCGATCTTTTCCGTCAGCCGCACGCTCTCGGTCCTGGCCAGTTCGCTATCGTGCCGATCGGCAGTCTCCAGCGGGGACATCCACCTGGCGATGCTATCGGACGTACATCATGACGACCAACAGGATCACCTCCGGGGGGAAGCGACCGGCGGAACGGATCCCGGGACTTCTTCGGGCGGGCCAATGGCACCCCCTGAAGGCTGCACCTTACCCGGCGGTGCATTTGCAATGACAAAGCCCGCCCGACGAATGTCTGGAACAAGAGACACACTGCGGCGTTGCGGGAATTGGAAGGGCCTACGCTTTGGCGAGTCCATTGGGACACAGCCAGCGGCCAGGCGAATTCAAACATCATGTCGGACATCAGACCCGTGACCTCGCCGTCGAGGCGCCACGTCCTGCGCGATGCCGCTGCGCTGACATTGGGGGCGATCGCCCTTGGCGGCGCCGGCGTCGCCGCAGCCGATGCCGCCAAAATGCCCCAAAAGGCAGTCGCCTATCAGGACCACCCTAAGGCCGGCCACGGGTGCAATTCCTGCAAATCTTTCCAGCCCCCGACTGCCTGCAAGACCGTAGAAGGCCCCGTCGCGCCAGCCGGCTGGTGCAGTCTCTACAAGTCCATGTCCTAGGTGATCGATTCAGCGTCCCCCTCAGGCCCACCGGCGCGCCTGATCAAGGCCATCAACCTCCTGCTGACGATCATCGGCTTGGCCCTGCTGGCGCGGCCCGCCGCAGCAGTACCAAGCTTCGCGGTCCAGACCGGCCAACCCTGCCAAGCCTGTCATGTTGGAGGCTTTGGCCCGCAGCTCACGCCTTATGGCCGAGAGTTCAAGTTGCGGGGCTACACCCAGCGGACTGACAACTTCAATTTGCCGTTCTCGGCGATGGCCGTCGCTTCGTACGTCAACACAAAGCGGGATCAGGCAAGTCCGCCAGCGGACGGTTTTGGCAACAACAACAACACCGCGCTGGACCAAGTCAGCCTATTCATCGCCGGTGGGCTGGGGTCCCACCTAGGGGCCTTCATCCAGACCACCTATGATGGCGTGGCCAAGGCTTGGTCCTGGGACAATCTGGATGTACGCGCCACCACGACTTTGAAGATCAAGGGCGTGGCCACAGTCTTGGGTGTCAGCCTGAACAACTCTCCGGGCACCCAGGATGCCTGGAACACGCTTCCAGCCTGGGGGTACCCCTACACGGGATCCGCCCTGGCCCCGTCGCCCTCCGCGTCGCCGCTGCTCGCAGGCGCCCTAGCGCAGAACGTCCTAGGGGTTACCGGGTACGCTTGGATAGATTCGAAGATATTTCTAGAGGCGGGCGCCTACGGATCGCCAAGCGTCTCAACGCTCAATCACCTAGGGGCCGACCCATTCTCGCCAGGCGATATTGACGGCCTGGCGCCCTACGCCCGGATAGCGTTTCAGGAGTCCGTGGCGGGAGGCATGCTCCAGGTCGGCGCCTTTGGCATGCGGGCCGATCTCCATCCAGGGCGTGACCGAACCACTGGTCTCACCGATCGCTACACCGACCTCGGGCTGGACGCGTCCTATCAGAAGGCCCTCGACAACGGCGACGTGGTCACCGTCGATGCGCGCTATATCGACGAAAGACAGACGCTCGACGCCACCTGCTCGCTGGCCGGAACCCCCGGTCGCGATTGTGCGGACAATCATCTTCGGGATCTGCGTGCGGACGCATCGTACTACTGGCGCAACAAGTTGGGAGCCACGGTGGCGGTGTTCGACACTGTCGGTCCGCCCAACGCCACGACCTATCCCGGCAATCGCACGTTCAAGCCTGATAGCACCGGTGTTTCCTTCCAGATCGACGGCACACCGTTTGGGGACGGCTCGTCACCTCTCGGCCCCCGTTTCAACATGCGAGTTGGCGTTCAATACACAGCCTACGCACGGTTCAACGGCGCACGGAACAATTACGACGGCGCCGGCGCAAATGCGTCCGACAACAACACCGTGAGGGTCTTCACCTGGTTCGCGTATTGACCCCTATCGCGGTTGGCATTTCAGCCGCGGACGTCATCATCGGAGCGAGGGTGAAAGTGGTCTGAGGTGACTAACGGACACACATCATGACGACCAGTCGGATCACCTCGGGCGAGGTATCAAACCAGCGGAACGGATCGCGAGACTTCTTCGGGCGGGCCATCGTCACCCCCTAATGGCTTCCCCCTTACCGGCCGGTGCATTTGGGCTGTCAAAGCCAGCGTGTCACGTCGACATCCAACGTGAGCTGCGAGCAGGTTTGACCTTGATCAAGGCCTAGGTTCGAGCGCCGACCCACCAGTACCTATACGGGATTGGAGCGATCATGCGGATCGTATCGAGCAGCACGCCAGGGTCGCGACCCTGATGATCCGTCGCAATCTGCTCGTCGGCGGCGGGGTAGCGCTCGTCGGAGCCGGCACCGTCGGTTTTCAGTTAGAGCGGCTCGGCTCCATGTCGGCCTATACAGCGGCGATGGCGGACTTACGAGCCCCGTTATCAGGGCGGCCGACCCCCCGCGACCTAATCCGCTTCGCCACCCTGGCGGCCAATGGTCACAACACCCAACCGTGGCAGTTCCGGACCGAGGGGTTGCAAGTCCAGATCCGGCCGGACTGGTCCCGCCGCACGCCAGTCGTCGATCCGGACGATCACCACCTTTTCGTCAGTCTCGGGTGCGCGACCGAAAACATTGTTCTCGCGGCCGGCCAAGCCGGCTTTCGCAACCGCGTCCGGTTCGACCCATCGAATGGCGGCCTAGTCATCGTGGACCTCGAACCTCGCGAGACTCAGCGGCCCGCACTCTTTGCCGCTATATCCAGACGGCAATCGAGCCGGACCGAATACAACGGACAGCCCGTTGGCGCCGACGACATCGCCGCCCTCGCAAACGCAGCCAGAGCCCCTGGCGTCGAGCTTGCGATCATCACCGACAAACGGCGGATGGATCTGGTGCGTGACCTCGTCGTCGCCGGCGACAGCGTACAGATGGCTGATCGCGCCTTCGTCGCGGAATTGAAGCACTGGCTGCGCTTCAACCCGCGCCAGGCGCTGACGACCGGCGACGGGCTGTTCAGCGTCGCGAGCGGCAATCCGTCCCTGCCCAGTTGGGCTGGCCCGACAGCGTTCGATCTGTTGGTGAGCGCCAAGACAGAGAACGACAAATATGCCCGGCAACTTCGATCATCGGCCGGTATCGCCATCTTTGTGGCGGCATCAAGCGACGCTGCCCACTGGGTGCAGGTGGGTCGGGCCTGCCAACGCTTCGCCCTGCAGGCGACATTGCTCGGCCTGAAACACGCCTTCATCAATCAGCCCGTCGAAGTCGCGTCCTTGAGACCCCACCTTGCGGACCTCGCGGGCGCGGCCGGCCGTCGCCCGGATCTGCTGATGCGGTTCGGCTACGGACCGAGCCTCCCATACTCGCCTCGGCGAACCGTCACGGCGGTCCTTCAGACCTAGCGCGACAGGCCCAAAGGGTGTTGTCAGTGCAAATCATTCGGGTCAGGCTTCGCTCCGCTGCTGCCCCGGTCTTCGGGCAGCAGCCATCAATCTTCCACGAAAATACACAGGGTGACGCCGGCGCTGAGCTTCCCATTCATGGCGCCAAGGAACCCAAGAATAGCTGAAATGACCAGCCCGAGCGTTTGCGCTGACAGTGCCTTCTCACGTGCGTTATCAGGATAAGGCGGCATTGCGTAGGAGATAGGCCAAGCCCTTCGGGGGCCCGGTGGTAAGTTGAAGATCCCGCACCCGTGGAGGAGTGCAAGGCCTTCTGCCGGGCTGACTACCTGGGGGGTAAGGCGACCCCACCCAGAAACCTAACATGGAACGCCCGAACACCGTCAGTGGGCTGCGCGAGCTACACCGGGGAATTGCCGGGGACCTTGAGGCCACCCGCCCCGAACCGCCGTTGGGGAAGACCCACTTGCCGGTAACGCGGCTGAACGTCGGCTTTCCAGCCGGTAGCCGGCGACCGGGCTCGACGCTTAGGGGACGTTGGGGAGGTCCGCCGTGAGGGTACCGCTTCCGAGCACATCTGGCGCATCGCTGCTAATCAGAAGGTGAGAAGCGAGCTAAGGTTTTCAGGGTTTGTGTCGAGAACAATTGTCGGCCAGTTCGCAAGCGAAGAGACCGGGGTTAAGGTGCGCATCCGCAGGAGTCCCCCGTGTCCGCCATTCGCCGCAACAACGTCAAAATGCGGGGATCGGGAACGCGCGCCATCGTCTTCGCGCACGGCTTCGGCTGCGATCAGAACATGTGGCGCCACGTCGCCCCGGCCTTCGAGCCGAGCTTCATGACAGTGTTGTTCGACAATGTCGGCGCCGGCGCGTCCGACCTCTCAGCCTACGATCCGGCGAAATACGCCAGCTTGGCTGGTTACGCCGACGACGTGATCGAGATCATCCGCGATGTGGGGGTCGAGCGGGTCGTCTTCGTGGGCCACTCCGTCAGCGCGATGATTGGCGTTCTGGCATCCGTGAAAGCTCCGGAGCTGTTCTCGAAGCTGGTGCTGGTCGGACCGTCGCCCCGCTATATCGACGACGGCGACTACGTCGGCGGGTTCGGCGAGGCGCAGATCGAGGAGCTGTTGGAGTTCCTGGCCGAAAATCCGATGGCCTGGTCGCAGGCCATGGCGCCGGCGATCATGGCCAATCCCGACCGCCCCGAACTTGGCGAGGAGTTGACTGCCAGTTTCTGCCGGACCGATCCGGCCATCGCGAAGGCGTTCGCCCGGGCCACTTTTACGTCCGACAACCGCGCCGATCTGCTCAAGGTCATGACGCCGACCCTGGTTCTACAGTGCTCCGACGACATCATCGCGCCGGAGGCGGTCGGCCGGTTTGTCCATGCCCAGATCGCCGGCAGCGAGCTGGTTATGCTGCAGGCGACCGGACACTGCCCCAACCTCAGCGCGCCCACTGAGGTCATCGCCGCGATCCAGGCCTATGTCTGATCCGGCAGGCCCGTCGGCGTTGCCGGATCATCCAGACGCGTCGGTCGATCCGTTCTTCGACAAGGCCCCTTGCGGTCTCCTGACCCTCGCGCCTGACGGCGTCATCACCCGGGCCAACGCCACCCTGTCGCACTGGCTGAATGCGCCGGCCGCGGGGCTCGTCGGACGCCGCTTCCGAGATCTGCTCACTGTCTCGGGGCGAATCTTCTACGAGACGAACTTTGCCCCCCTGCTACGGCTGCAAGACGGCTTCGAGGAAGTCGCCCTCGATCTTGTGCACGGCTCGGGGGAAAAATTTCCCGTGTTGGTCAATGCGCTGGTTCAGCGCGACGCCGACGGCGGATTGCTGTCGATCGGCCTTTCCGTCGTCCGCTCAAACGAGCGGCGACGCTATGAGCGCTACCTGCAAGGCCGCGAGGCTGTGGCGGTGCGGGAGTTGCAGGACGAGCAGGCGACGTCCAAGTTGCGTGAGCAGTTTATCGCCGTTTTGGGCCACGACCTTCGCAATCCCCTTGCCTCTATCGTCGGCGCCGCCCGCCTGCTTCGGCGCGAGGTGCAAAGCGAGAAGGGAACGCGGGTGCTCGGCCTAATGGAGACAAGCGTCGACCGGATGGCCGGGCTGATCGACGACGTGATGGATTTCGCCCGCGGCCGCCTTGGCAGCGGCATCGACCTTCACCTCAAGGTCGAGCCGCTGGAACCCATCTTGCGCCAGGTCGTCGAAGAGCTTGAGGCCAGCCAACCCAGCCGGGTGATCCTTTGCGACCTGGCTGTACCCGATCCGATCAGCTTCGATGCAAGACGCATCGGCCAGTTGGTGTCCAACCTGCTGGCTAACGCCATAACTCACGGCGATGCCAAGCAGCCGGTGAGGCTGCAGGCCTTCGTCGCGGACGGCATGCTGACGGTCTGGGTGGCCAATGCCGGGGAGCCGATCCCGGTGGCGGCGATGGCGAAGCTGTTCCAGCCATTCTTCCGGGGCGAGGTCCGCCCCAGCCAGCATGGGCTTGGGCTCGGGCTGCATATCGCTTCGGAAATCGCCAAGGCACACCGCGGGACACTCGACGTCGTGTCCGACAATGGCGAGACTCGCTTCACGCTACGAATGCCCGTCGATCTAGCCGGCCAGTAAAGGCTCTGTTTCGACCCGAACGGTGCTGCCAGACCAAAGTCAACATGTCTCTGGTCGGCCGCAAGAAGCCCCAACCCACAGATCGCCTAGTGGATTGATCGGGACATAAGAGTCCGAGTTTGGATTCCCCCCGGCGTGATGTCGTGCGAGTCTGCGGGATGCGTACTGGCGTCACCGTCTATCTGATCCCGACCGATCGCGAGCGCCTGCGGGTGATCGTCGAT
>JBBRPO010000031.1:0-59149 GCA_038227865.1 Caulobacterales bacterium | reverse complement strand
GCAGCTGCAGTCCGATCCGTGGGACGGCGTCGAGGCCAAGTATCCGGTGGGCGCGAAGTTCACCGGCCGCATCACCAACATCACTGACTATGGCGCCTTCGTGGAGCTGGAGGCCGGCGTCGAAGGCCTGGTGCACGTCTCCGAAATGTCCTGGACCAAGAAAAACGTCCACCCCGGCAAGATCGTCTCGACCTCTCAGGAAGTCGAAGTCGTCGTGCTGGACGTGGATCCGTCCAAGCGCCGCGTGTCGCTCGGCCTCAAGCAGGCCATGGCGAATCCGTGGGACGCCTTCGTGGCGGCTCACCCGACCGGCTCGACGGTCGAAGGCGAGGTCAAGAACGCCACCGAATTCGGTCTGTTCATCGGCCTCGACAACGACATCGACGGCATGGTGCACCTGTCCGACATCGACTGGAACGCTTCTGGCGAGGAAGCCATCGCCCGCTATCCCAAGGGCGACGTGGTCAAGGCGCGGGTTCTGGACGTCGACGTCGAAAAGGAACGCATCAGCCTCGGTATCAAGCAGCTGGCCGGCGATCCGATGAGCGGCGATGTGTTCCGCAAGGGCCAGACCGTCACCACCACCGTCATCGAGATCACCTCGGGCGGCATCGAGGTGAAGTTTGGTCCCGAAGACGCGCCGATGCAGGCCTTCATCCGCAAGTCAGACCTGTCCCGCGACCGGTCGGAACAGCGCCCGGAACGTTTCGCCGTCGGCGATCGTTTGGACGCCCAGGTAACCAATGTCGACAAGGCCGCCCGCCGGGTGGGACTGTCGGTCAAGGCTCTGGAAATGGCCGAAGATAAACAAGCGATCGAAAAGTTCGGTTCGTCCGACAGCGGAGCGTCACTGGGAGACATCCTGGGTGCGGCGCTACGGGAAAAGGCGTCCAACAAGGAGTAAGGGTAAAACACGCCATCACCCCGACGGGGTGGTGGCGTGGCCGCCTTCGAGAGCTAAGACCGAGCCAAGGCCATCAAGAGCCGTCGGACCGTGCAAAGCTCTCGGAGTTAACGCTAAATCGGATTGGATCGCCTTTTGGGGGGCGAAGAGCTTCATGATTAAATCGGAACTGATCGAGGCGCTGGCGGCGGAGAATCCGCACCTGACTCAACGCGATGTCGAACGCGTGGTCTCGATCATTCTCGAAAGCATGATCGAGGCGCTCGAATCCGGCGGCCGGGTCGAACTGCGCGGCTTCGGAGCATTCTCGGTCCGAAGCCGACCGGGACGCCCAGGCCGTAACCCCCGCACCGGCGAGGCGGTCCAGGTCAAGGCCAAGCATGTGCCCTTCTTCAAAAGCGGCAAGGAACTGCGGACCCGCCTCAACGCGGACTAAAGCCCGATGACTTTGGACGGAACCGTCTAAAATCACCTTGATTTAGACTGCTTTATTCCGTGGCCTCCGAGATGGCCGCGTTCTCCGCGAGGGTGATACCTTCCATTACCAGATCCCGGAGGCTGGAGGGTGAAAACACCGCCCCTTCGCCTGCGTCAATCCGAGCCAGAGTTCTGTGTTGCGTGATCGCTTCGCGTCCTGCCGGCATTTCGCCCAGATGGCCGTAGACGGCGGCCAGGATGGCTGACGGCGCGGGCCAATCTGGGGCGAGTTGGGCCGCTTGTTTGAGGAAGGGAACGGCCTCGTGAAACCGCCGCAAAGCAAAGTGCGCCATGCCCAGATTGAACCGAAGAAGCGGCCCGGACTCGGAGGTCGGGTCTAGGCGCAGGGAAGTTTCCAACTGTTCCAACGCAAGCCCCGGGTCCCCGTAACGCAATTGGATCGCCCCCGCCGCCAGCCAATTGAACGCCGACCCCGGATTGAGCGCCGTGGCGCGCTCAGCGAGCTCGGCGGCGGCGTCGATATCAAATCCCATCATCTGCATCGCCATCGCTGACTTGCTCAGCACTTCGGAATCCTCATCGGCGACCTCCAGAGCCCGCCGGGTCAGCGTCCTGGCGGCGGCCAAGTTGACCTGAGGGTCATCGGACCAACGGTAGGCGAATATCAAGACGTGGCAGATCGCCGCCAGAGCCAAGGCAGGACCGAAATCCGGGTCCAGGGCGATTGTGCGATCGAGAAACCCCAGCGCGGCCAGATAGCCGGCTTTGCCGGGCGTTCGACAGAGCGCCAGCGCGCGCAGATACAGGTCGTAGCAGGACATGTTGCTGGTCGGGCGATTCTTGGCCCGCCGCATCTCGGCCCGACGAACCGCAGGCTCGATGAAACTCGCGACGCTCAGCGCCACCTTATCCTGCAACGCGAACACGTCCTCAAGCGTATCCTCGAACCGATCCGACCAGATCTGCACCCCATTGTCGCCGTCGATCAGCTTCACGGCGATCCGCACGCGGTCGGCGGCCTTGCGTACGCTGCCCTCCAGGACGTAGCGGACGCCGAGGGCGCTGGCGGCATCCTGTGGCGTTGTCGCCTTGCCCTTGAATGACAGGCCTGAACCGGCCCCGATGACGAAGATCGACCTGAAGCGCGACAGCGCTCGGGTGATCTCCTCGACCATGCCGTCGGCGAAGTAGTCCTGTTCGGCATCGCCCGATAGGTTGGCGAACGGCATGACCATGATCGAGGGCTTGATCGCCCGCGCCGGACCCGCGATCGGATCGACCGCCGCGGCGCTTTCGCCCAGCCGATAGCCCACCCGCGCCACGGTCTCCACCGAGAAACCGCCATGCGCTTCGCTCAGCCGCCGGATAGCGGCGATGCAGCGGTTGATGGCGTCCTCGCCCACCACCCGGCCGCTCCAGCATGACGCGATTAATTCGTCTCTTGCCACCACCTCGCCGCGTCGGCGGGCCAAAGCGACAAGAACCTGCATGATGCGCGGCTCCAATACCTGGATCTGGCCTGCGACCGCCACCTCGCGGGTCGCCGGCCGCACTACAAGGCTTCCCAGCGAAAAACGTGGCTCAAGGGCCAGATCGACGATCATGGTCGCGTCATCGCTTTTCATCGGCTTTTCATCGGCGAACCATCAGGTCCAGGCCATGTCGGGACCCGATCTGAGCGCGCCTTATGGACCGGCGATCCAAGCAGGTCGCGAACAGCAGGACCCAGCCGATGTAAACCCGCCTCCACCTTCGAGCCGCTTACGTTCACACGGAACACCGTTCGGCGATGAATCCTAGCGGATTTACCCAATCGGCAAAAGACCGCCCGCCATTCACCCCCTCAAAGAGAGTTCCCATGTCCTCCTCCATTCTCTCCGCCTACACCGCCGGCTTGATGGTTATCTCGCTGGCCGGCCCGGCCTTTGCCGAACCGCCGGTCACGGTCGCAACCGGCCAAGTCAAAATCAACGATCTGGACCTGAACAGTCCGCAAGGCGCTCACCAGCTTTTGCAGAGGGTGAGCGCTACGGCGGCTACCCTCTGCGCTCAGACCGACACTCCGGTTCTGCCCAAAGCAGCCTATGAAATTTGGCGGTGCCGCGCCCGGACGATCGCCACAACCATCACCGGACTAAACTCGCCGCTCGTCGCGGCCGAATACGCCCTGCGGTTTGGTGCGCCACCGACCCTGATCGTCTCGCGCTGAAGATCAGATACCATCACCACGTCTCGGCGCGCCGCCCCCCCGGCGTCCCGAAACGCGGTCAACTGGGAGATGCGCCACCCGCGCGTCTCCCATATTTTTCCCGGTCATTGTCCCCCGTTCTCAATATGTTCTGTCAGTGCTACGCTCGCACCCATGAGCGAGCCGAGCGTGCGCAAAGTCATTCATGTCGATATGGACGCCTTCTACGCGTCCGTGGAACAGCGCGACCGGCCGGAGCTCAGGGGGCGGCCCGTCGCGGTCGGTTACCCGGCGAAGCGTGGGGTGGTCGCGGCCGCCAGCTACGAAGCCCGGGCCTTCGGCGTTCGCTCGGCGCTGCCCGCGGTCACCGCCATGCGGCGCTGCCCGGAGTTGGTGTTCGTCTCGCCCAGGTTCGAGGTCTACCGAAACGTCTCCCGCCAGATTCATGCGATCTTCGCCGACTATACCGAACTGATCGAACCCCTGGCTCTCGACGAAGCCTATCTGGACGTCACGCAAAATCGCCAGGACATCGCCACCGCCTGGGCCACGGCCCGGACGATCCGCGCCCGCATCGCCGAAGAGACCGGCCTGAATGCCTCTGCTGGAATCTCCTACAACAAGTTCCTCGCCAAGATCGCCTCGGGCCAACGCAAGCCCAACGGCCAGTTCGCGATCACGCCGGATATGGGCGAGGCCTTCGTCGCCACCCTGCCGGTGGCAAGGTTCCACGGCGTGGGGGCGGTGATGGCCAAGAAAATGCACGACTTGGGCATCCAGACCGGCGCCGACCTCAAGGCCCTCTCGCTCCTGGAACTGCGGCGCCAGTTCGGCAAGTCCGGCGATTGGTACTACGGCATCTCGCGCGGCGAGGATGATCGCGCCGTCAACCCGAACCGCGAGCGCAAGTCATCCGGATCCGAGACCACCTTCGCCGACGATCTGACCGATCCGGTTGCGATCGAGGCCGGAGTGCTGTCGATGGCCGGCGATGTCTGGGCCTGGTGTGAAAAGACCGCCGCGCGCGGCCGCACGGTCACGGTCAAGATCAAGTGGGCCGATTTCCAGCAGTCCACCCGCAGCCGGTCATTCGACAGCCCCATCGACAGCCGCGAACAACTTGACCAAGCGTCGCTGGCCTTGATCCGCTCGGTCTTTCCGCTTCTCAAGGGTGTTCGCCTGGTCGGCGTCACCCTGTCGAATTTCGGCGCCGGGATTGCGTCCGCGCCCGCCGACGGCGATCTACTGGATCTCGTGATAGCTTGACGCCTGATGGTTTGGGCGGTGGCTCACGCGGCGGGCGACCGGCGCGCACCGATCCGGCGCGGTCTCAACTGACCCCCCGTTTCGGCTTCGACCAACGCCTCGGAGATCAGGTGATGATCAGGCGAAAGGGCGCACGTCGGATCGGTGCGACTGGAATCGCCCGTCAGGGCAAAGGCCTGGCAACGGCACCCGCCGAGGTCAGCTTCGAGATGCTCGCAACTGCGGCAGGGTTCAGGCGCCCAGGCCACGCCGCGGAACCGGCTGAACGACTCGGAGTCCGTCCAGATTTTTGCCAGGGATTGGTCCTTGATGGACTCGAATGTAAAGCCCGGCAAGGTCTGGGCGGCATGACACGGCAGCACCGCGCCGGACGGCGAAATGTTGATCGCGCGGCGCCCCCAACCGCCCATGCATGCCTTGGGCCGCGTCGCGTAGTAGTCGGGCGACACGTAGTCGACGACGATACGCCCGGCCCATCGCGCGCGCGCGGCCCGCACGGAGAACGTGGCGGCCTCAAGCTGGGCGCGGCTGGGCAGCAACGCGGCGCGGTTGAGCAAGGCCCAGCCGTAGTACTGAACATGGGCGATCTCGACCCGGGCGGCGCCGAGCTGTTCCGCGAGGGCCAGCATGGCCTCGAGACGATCGACATTTTGCCTGTGAACCACAAAATTGAGCGTGAGCGGAACGTCGGCGGCGACGATGCGGTGGGCCGCCGCGAGCTTGCGAGCGTGCCCGCCAGTCAAGCCGCCGGCCACGTCGGCGCGAGCCGGATCGGCGTCCTGGAAACTCAGCTGGATGTGGTCGATGCCGGCTGCCACAAGCCCGCCCATGGCCCGATCGTCCAGCTGAACGCCCGAGGTGATCAGATTGGTGTAGAGGTTCAGATCAGCCGCGCGGCGCACCATCGTTGTGAGATCGCGGCGCGCCAGCGGCTCGCCGCCCGTGAAATGCAGATGAAGCACGCCCATGGCGGCGGCCTGCTCGATGACGGACAACCATTCAGCCGTGGAGAGTTCGTTGCTCGATCGCTCGAGCTCCAGAGGATTTGAGCAGTAGGCGCAGCTGAGCGGACACCGATGAGTGATCTCGGCGATAAGGGCGACCGGCGCTTGCGGCGGCGCGGCGGATGTCGTCACAGGCTGACCACCCCCTTGGCGTTGAGATCGTCGAGCATCGCCACCACGTCACCAGCGATCAGGTCCCGCGGCGCCTGAAACACGCTCGCCAGATCATCGACAATCACCCCGATGGTCCGGACGCCGTCCACCCGCTTCAGAATCTCAATCGCGGTGCCCTCGGGGTTGAACAGCTTCTCGGGCGCGAGAACGATCCAGGCGCTCCGGGAGTCATCGAACCGGAATCGGACGCCGCGCCGAAAACGGGGAATGGCCGCCTCGTCTGTCAAGACGCCACATCCTGGGGCGTGAAAGCGCCGGGCGGGGGCAGCCTCGGGTCGACATAGGCCAGGTACAGCGCGTCCAGTTGCGACCAGAGTACGTCACACTTGAATACCAGGGACGCCAGTACGGCCTGCTGCTGCTCGACCGTCACCGCGTGGGACTTCACATAGGCGAGGGCGAACGCGCTGTCGTCGGGCGCCTGGGTGAGCCGGGGCGTGAAATAGGCAAGAGTCTCGGCAGTGATCCAATCGTAGTTGGCGAGCATGCCCGACACGCGCTCGGCGATGATCTTAGGCGAAAACAGCTCGGTGAGAGACGAAGCCACCGCCTCGAGCAGGGAGCGGTCTCGCACCCAATGGACATAGGCGTCGACGGCGAAGCGGGTGGCCGGCAGGACGCCTTCGGTGGTTTCGACGTAGGCTCGGTCCAGACCCACCCCTTCGGCCAGTTTCAACCAGCGCTCCAGGCCGCCCGTCCCTTCCTCCGGTCCATCGTGATCGATAAGCCGCCGCCGCCATTCCCGCCGCAGGGACGGTGTCGGCAGCCGGGAGATCATCACCGCGTCCTTTATGGGGATCTGGCTCTGGTAGTAATAGCGATTGAGCGCCCACGCCTGGACCTGTCCACGGCTGAGTTGTCCCGCGTGCAGGCGCTTATGAAACGGGTGGTGGATGTGGTAGCGGCGAGCGCCGATATCGCGCAGAGCCGCTTCGAGACCCTCGGGGGACAGATGTTCGCCGGTCACACCACGATCTCCAGGCCATCATAGGCCACGGTCCAACCTAAGCGCTCCACCTCCGCGCGTTCGGGCGAGTCGTCCAACAGGACCGGGTTGGTGTTGTTGATGTGAACGAGAACCTTGTCAGGACCGTCCAGGCCCGCGAACGCCGCCAGTGTCCCTTCCGGACCGCTCAGACTCATGTGGCCCATCCGCCGGCCGGTCTTGGCGCCCACACCCTGAAGGATCATCTCGTCGTCCCTCCACAGTGTTCCGTCGAACAGAACCACGCGCGCCGCCTTGATCCGCGCCGACAGCGACGCGGTCATCACCGCGCACCCCGGAATGAATAGCACGGTCGAAACGCCATCGCTGAGGGCCGCCCCAACGGTGACGCCATCGGTGGTGATCTCCGGTGCGTCATCGGTCTCCAGATAGAGTGGAGTCTTGCCGGGAACGGCGAAGAGTTCCACCGAGAGTGAATCGTCGAGAGCGATAATCTCGTCGAGGGCGACCGCCCTGCGGGTCACGACTTGCCGGTTGAGCACCTCGAAGATCGGGTTTTCGTCGAGTACGCCCAGAATCCGCTGGGCGGCGTAGAGAGTGAAAGGGTGACGTTCGCGCAATGTCAGAAGGCCGGCGATCACATCGACATCACCACCGGTCAGCACGACGCCGGCTATGGGAGAATCCCGTCGGTCCCCATCAAAGCCACGCGGGCGGGGATGCAGGAACGGTGAGCGCCCGATCTGCTCACGCAGATCGGGCGACGCGTTGATCAGAAACCACCGATCGCAATCCTGGCTTACCGCCAAACCCGTCTGTGTGCGGGGCGTAGCCGACGAATCGCCCGCTCGCGCGCTGCGGCAACCAGGGCCATTCGAGTTCCACTGGGGGAAGCCGCCGCCGGCGGCCGACCCTAGCACGACAATCTTCAAAGGTTCGGCTTAGATCTCGGCGCTAACGTAGAGGTTGATTTCCGCGCCGCACGGCGTTTCGGTGATGACGGGCTTGGTCCAAGCCATAGGATATCTCCCTGAGCACGCCGCGATCAGGCGCAGCCGAACGACACCGCGTCCGGGCGCGGCTGTCAAGCCAGTCCGGCCGGCCGGAATGGCTTGACGACCCAGCCGCCGCAGCTACACCCGGGCTGGAACGGTCGTGGACGGCTCTATGGGCGTAACAACCGCTTGAGCATGGCGCGGCCGTGGTCCTGACCCCCGAAGAAAACCGCCAAAACGCGCACTAAGCGTTTGTCGTCATCAACGTCAAAATAGAAAATCGCCCGGTCCCTGGTCACCGAACTTAGTCGTGGAAGCAGATCCGGACGAAGTGTGCCTTGGTGAGGTGCATCACCAAGGGTAATCATCGCCGTCTCGATGGCCCTCAGTCTTACGGCGGCGCGTTGGTTGGCGTCTTGCCGTGGTTCACCGAAGTTCAGGTAACTCCTTGACAGGAAGTCGAAGATTAACTCAAAATCGCGATCGACGTTAAGGGCTCGTACGACACTGTAGGGTGTCACGCGCGGGATTTCGCCGCCACCATACGTTCGGTCCGATCTCGTCCTTGCTCGATCGAGACGAACTCATCCCCTCGCCGAGCCATGAGCAGCGCGCGCATTGCGGCCAGCTCGGCCTCCTGAGCCTCGGTTTCCAACCTCAGCATTTCAAGTCCATGCTGGAGGACAGCGCTCAGGCTAGGATATCGACCGCGCGCCACCATATCCCGCGCATAAGCCTCCTGGCTCCCGGTCAGCGAAATCGAGGTCTTGACGGACATGAGCGGCTCGCTTTGATGTGCTACTCAGTAGTATAAAACATAGACACGTGAAGTGTTACAACCAATCGGTAACAGCTTGGCGCGTCGCCTCTTGAATTGCAATATGAAATACCCTATCTCCCCCCCATGTTTGACGCTGCGGCCGATTTCGTCCTGTGGCTGTCTACCGTATCGGCAGCCGACCGGGATACTTACGGACTTGACGGAGGTCCCGCAACGCCGGGCTCTGGCCGAGGACGGGGCCGCCACCACCGTATCTACGGTGATTAACGGCGTGATTGATGTTTCCGCAAAGCCTTCGACGTCCGAAATCGCGGCAATCCGGCCGATGCGTTCGGCTGAATTTCCCGCACCGCTTATCCCAAACGCCTAGATCACCACCATGACCCTCACCAAGATCTGCGGCCTCAGGACCGCCGAGACCGTCGACGCGGCCCTGGCGGCCGGCGCCGCGTATCTCGGCTTCATGTTCTTCCCCGCCAGCCCCCGCGACATCGAGCCGGCCACGGCGGCCCGCCTGGCCCGGCCCGCGCGGGGCAAGGCGAAGATCGTGGCCGTGACCGTCGATCCCGATGACGATCTGCTGGACCGGATCGTCGCCCACCTGAAACCCGATCTGATCCAGCTGCACGGCCGCGAGCCGCCGGCACGGGCACGCGATATCGGCCAGCGCGCGGGCGCCGGCCTGATCAAGGTCCTGCCGGTGGCGGAGGCCGCCGATGTGGACGCGGCTCAGGCCTTCGACGGCCTGGTCGATCATCTGATGTTCGACGCCAAGACCCCCGCCGGCGCCGCCCAGCCCGGCGGGATGGGCGCGCGGTTCGACTGGACGGTCATGGCCGGGCGGCGTTTCGAGCGGCCCTGGTTCCTGGCCGGTGGTCTCGATCCCTGGAACGTGACCGAAGCGGTCGCGCTCTCCGGCGCCCCCATGGTCGACGTTTCCTCTGGCGTGGAGCGGGGCGCGGGACTAAAGGACCCCGCTCTGATAACCGCGTTTCTCGAGGCGGTTCGCCGGGCCTGACACCATGACCACCGCCGACACCCTGACGCGTCCGCTGCTCCAGAACGACTATCTGGCCTATCCCGACGCGCGCGGCCGGTTCGGCGATTACGGCGGCCGCTACGTGCCCGAAACCCTGATGCCGCTGGTCCTGTCGCTGGAGGCCGCCTATGAGGCCGCCAACGCCGATCCGGCCTTTCACCAGGAACTGAACGGCTATCTTTCCAGCTATGTCGGCCGGCCCAGTCCGCTCTATTTCGCCCGGCGTCTGACCGAGCATTTCGGCGGGGCCAGGATCTATCTGAAGCGCGAGGAACTGAATCACACCGGCGCGCACAAGATCAACAACTGCATGGGCCAGATCCTGCTGGCCCGGCGGATGGGCAAGACCCGGATCATCGCCGAGACCGGGGCCGGTCAGCATGGCGTGGCCACCGCCACGGTCTGTGCTTTGTTCGGCCTGCCCTGCGTCGTCTACATGGGCGCCGTGGACGTAGAGCGTCAGGCGCCCAACGTGCTGCGCATGAACCTGCTGGGCGCCGAGGTGCGGCCGGTGACTAGTGGCGCCTCGACCCTGAAGGACGCGATGAACGAGGCTCTGCGCGACTGGGTCACCAATGTCGCCGACACCTATTATCTGATCGGCTCGGCGGCTGGTCCCCATCCCTATCCGATGATGGTCCGCGATTTTCAGCGGGTGATAGGCGTCGAGACCCGCGCCCAGGTGATGGAGGCCGAGGGCCGCCTGCCCGATGCTTTGGTGGCCTGCGTCGGTGGCGGCTCCAACGCCATCGGCCTGTTCCACCCGTTCCTCAATGACGAGAGCGTCAAGATCTTCGGTGTCGAGGCGGCCGGCGACGGCATGCATACCGACCGCCACGCCGCCGCCCTGGGCGGCGGACGTCCCGGCGTACTGCACGGCAACAAGACCTATCTACTGCAGAACGCCGACGGCCAGATCACCGAAGCCCATTCGATCTCGGCCGGCCTCGACTATCCGGGCATCGGGCCGGAGCACGCGTGGCTGCACGACGTGGGCCGAGTGAAATATCTGAGCGCCACCGACGACGACGCGCTGGAGGCGTTCAAGCTCTGCGCCAAGCTTGAAGGCATCGTGCCGGCCCTGGAATCCGCCCACGCCCTGGCGCGCCTGCCCGAGGTCTGCGCCGAGGTCGGCAAGGACGGCATAGTGGTGCTGAATCTCTCAGGGCGTGGCGACAAGGACCTGGCCACCGTGGCCGGCCGCCTCGGCATGAATTTGGGCGCAATCTCGTGAGCGAAGGACGCATCTCGGCGCGTTTCGCGGCCCTGGCACGGAAAAACCGGGCCGGATTCATCGCCTATGTGATGGCCGGAGACCCCGACCCCGAGACCGGCCTGGCGATCCTGAACGGCCTGCCCGCGGCCGGAGCGGATTTCATCGAACTGGGCATCCCGTTTTCCGACCCGATGGCCGATGGTCCACCGATCCAGCGCGCCGCCCTGCGCGCCCTGGCCGCCGGCATGAGCCTGGAGGGCGTGTTCGACCTGGCGCGGCGGTTTCGCGCTACCGACACCACCACGCCGATCATTCTGATGGGCTATCTCAATCCAATCGTCAGCCTGGGCTACGAGGCCTTCGCGGCCAAGGCCGCGGCAGCTGGGGTCGATGGCTTGATCGCGGTGGATTGCCCACCCGAAGAGGCTGACACCTTGGCCGACGCCCTCGACGCCAACGGGGTCGATCTGGTCCGGCTGGCCACCCCCACCACCGACGATGCCCGGCTGGTCATCGTGGCGCGGCGCACCCGGGGCTTTGTCTACTATGTGTCGGTAGCCGGAGTGACCGGGGCCAAGGCCGCCGTGGCCGCCGATGTCGCCCCCGCCGTGGCCCGCGTCCGCGCGGCCAGCGGCCTGCCGGTGGCGGTGGGCTTCGGCATCCGCACCCCCGAACAGGCCCGGGCGATCGCCCGGGTGGCGGACGCGGCCGTGGTCGGCTCGGCCCTGGTCGACGCCATCGCCGACGCGATCGCCGAAGGCCGCGATCCGACGGCCGGCGCCCTGAAGACCGCCGCCGCTCTGAGCGAGGCCGTTCGCGCCGCCCGCGAACTGGTCGCATAGGTCGCGCGCATGGCCGACGAGGAAAAGCCCAAGACACAGCGCTTCGGTTGGCTGGCCAAGATCGCTCCCGGCGTCCGCCGGCTGGTGACCCGGCGCGAAACGCCGGACAACCTGTGGGTCAAATGCCCCGACACCGGCGAGATGATCTACCGTCCCGATCTCGAGGCGGCTCTGTGGGTCACGCCGGCCGGCCGGCACATGCCGATCGACCCGGCCCAGCGCCTGACCGCCACCTTCGACGGCGGTCGCTTCCGCTCGATATCCCTGCCGCGCACCCCGGACGACCCGTTGGGCTTCGAGTTCGGCAAACCCTATCGCTCTAGCCTGGTCGCGGCGCGCAAGGCCACCGGCAGGACCGACGCCATGTCGGCCGGCGTCGGCGAGATCGGCGGCGTGCCGGCCGTGGTGCTGGTCCAGGACTTCGCCTTCATGGGCGCCTCGCTGGGCGTCGCCGCCGGCGAGGCCTTCGTCACCGCGGCCGAGGAAGCGGTGAAGCGCAAGGCGCCGCTGGTGGTGTTCGCGGCCTCGGGCGGCGCGCGGATGCAGGAAGGGCCGCTGTCGTTGATGCAGATGGCCCGCACCACCGTGGCCATCCAGCGCCTGCGCCGCGCCCACCTGCCCTATGTGGTGGTGCTGACCGACCCGACCTACGGCGGCGTGACCGCCTCCTTCGCCATGCTCGGCGACGTGCAGCTGTCCGAGCCCGGCGCCCGGATCGGCTTCGCCGGCCGCCGGGTGATCGAGGACACCATCCGCGAGACCCTGCCGCCCGGCTTCCAGACCGCCGAATTCCAGGTCGAAAAGGGCATGGTCGATCAGGTCGTGGCGCGAAAGGATCTGCCGGCCATATTGGGTTCGATCCTTCGCACCCTGATGATGGGGCGCTCCCGCCTCGCGGTCGCCTGAGCGCGTCTCGCCTGAGCCCGCCGCCCACCATCGATCACGACGCCATCCGCGCCTCGGACGGGGCGATCAAGCGGCTGCGCGCCCTGCACCCCTCGCTGATCGACCTGTCGACCGGCCGCGTCGAACGGCTGCTTGAGGCGCTGGATCGGCCTCAGGATCGGATGGGCCAGGTCATTCACGTGGCCGGCACCAACGGCAAGGGTTCCACCACCGCCTTTCTGCGGGCCATGGCCGAGGCGGCGGGGCTGAAGGTCCATGTGCTGACATCGCCGCACCTTGTCCGGTTCGCCGAGCGGATCCGCATCGCTGGAGCCCTGATCGGCGACGAGGCCCTGTCGCAACGCATCGACGAGGTCGAGGCCGCCAACGCCGGTGAGCCGATCAGCTTCTTCGAGATCACCACCGCCCTGGCCTTCCACGCCTTCGCCCAGGTCCCGGCCGACCTCTGTGTCATAGAGGTAGGACTGGGGGGCCGCTTCGACGCCACCAACGTGTTCGCCGCGCCAGCGGTCAGTGTGATCACCCCGGTGGACTATGACCACCTGGAGATGCTGGGTCCCGAGCTGCGCAAGATCGCCTGGGAAAAAGCCGGCATCATCAAGCCGGGCCGGCCGGTCATCTCGGCGCACCAGCTGCCGGACGGCGAGGCGGTGATCAAGGTCGAGGCCAAAACTCTTGGCGCACCACTTACCTTGATGGGACGGGATTTCGACGCCTGGGATGACCGGGGCCGCCTGATCGTCCAGACCGAGCAACGCCTGCTCGACCTGCCGCCGCCCGGCCTGCTGGGCGCGCACCAATTCGCCAACGCCGGCCTGGCGGTCGCCGCGCTTCTGGCCCTGAATGATGAGAGAATCGATGAAGCGGCCATGGGCCGGGGCGTTGCCGGGGTCGCCTGGCCCGGCCGCTTCCAGCGCCTGACAAAGGGTCCACTGGCGGCTATGGCGGGGACGACCGATCTGTGGATAGACGGCGCCCACAACCCCCACGCCGGCCATGCCCTGGCCGACGCCTGCGCGCGGTTGTCAGCCAGGGACGGCCGCCCCGTCACCCTGATCACCGGCATGCTGGGGCGCAAAGACGCCTCGGGTTTCTTTGCCGCCTTTGCCGACTTGGCGCCACGCATCTTGACGACCGGGTTCAATTCGCCCAGCGCCACCCCGGCCGAAACCCTGGCTGAGGCGGCGAGGAGCCAGGGTTTGGACGCCCGCACGGCCGATAGGGTCGAAGACGCGCTGCGCCTCGCGCTCGATACGGACGGCCCGGTTCCTCATATTGTGATCTGCGGGTCGCTTCACTTCATCGGCGACGTTCTGGCCCTGAGTCCCGAAACTTGGCCAGACTGAAGGCGTGGACGGCGTTGGCTCACACGGCGTCGGCTCAGGCGGCGTTGGCGTGGATGCCCGTCTCGGCCAGCCAGTCGAGAATCTTCTGCTTGGGCATGGCGCCGACCTTCATCGCGGCCATCTGGCCGTCCTTGAACAGCATCATGGTGGGAATGCCGCGCACGCCGTATTTGGACGGTGTCATAGGCGACGCCTCGATGTCGAGCTTGGCCACCGTGACCGAACCGGAGAGTTCCCTGGCGATCTGTTCGAGAGCCGGCGCGATCTGACGGCACGGCCCGCACCACTCGGCCCAGAAATCCACCAGCACCGGCTTGGAAGATTTCAGGACATCGGTTTCGAACGACGTATCGGTGACGGCCAGCGTGCTCATGGAAGACTCCTCTTGTGGGCTAAGCATTTAGGCGGGCGGCGCGCCGGGTCAACCACCGGGAGCCGGATGGCCGGAAAACCACCGTCGAGATTTTCTGGCGCCGTTCCCAGCTTAGGCCGAGCCATTCAAGGTGATCGCCGCGCCGCGGATCCAGCGCAGAACCAAGAAATAGCCCATGGCCAACACGATCAACCCCAAGCTGACGAGCAGGCTGACCCGACCGACCTTCGGATCGATCCAATTAGTGTAGATAACATAGACCAGCACCAGCAGGGCGAAAGCCGGGGCCAGCGGGAACCAGGGCATCCGATAGGCGGCGTGGGCGGTCGATCCGGTGATCCGCCCGGCGATGACGGCCAGACAAAGCAGCAGATACATCACCACCACGCCGGTTCCGTTCATCACCAGCAGGGTGTGGAACGGGATGAAACAGGTGGCGCAGGCCGAGGCCCCGGCCAGCAAAGTGGCCACCCAGGGTGACTGGAAGCGGCCATGCATCCGCGTCAGTGCGGTGTTGAACCAGCCGTGCCACACCCCGTCGCGGCCGCTGGAAAACAGGAACCGCGCATTGATCAGCACCGTGGCGATCACCGCGTTGACGATCGCCAGGGCGATGCCGAGGCTGACGACGGTATCCAGGGTCCGCCCACCGGTCCGCAGCAGAAAGTCGCTGAACGGACTTTGCGACGCCAGCAAGCCTTTCAGATCAGAAGCTCCCATCAGCACCGCGATCACGGGAACGAACTCGAAGGCGACGGTGAGGACCAGGGCCAGCAGGATGGTGCGGGCCACCAGCCTGGGCGCCTCATGCATCTCCTCGCTGAAATAGACCGCGGCGCCGAAGCCATTGTACGAGAAGATCGCCACCGCCGTGGCCAGGCCCATCATGGCGATCGGCGTCGGCGCCAGTTGGCCGAGGCTGAGGATCACCGGATGGGTGACGAACTCGCTGATCGGCCGCTGGGCGTGGGCGAAACCCAGCGCGCCCAGGACCACCAGCGCCAGCACCTCCACCAGCAGGAACACCCCCGTCACCCAGGCGTTGAGCCGGATGTTGAGAATGCCAAGCAGCATCGACGAGGCCACGATACCCACGGCGAAGGGCACCCGCCCGACGTTCGGCCAGATCGCCGCCACATAGTCGCTGGCGCCGAGCGACAGAACCGCGGGCGCCAGGGTCGAGCCCACCAGGTTCATGCCCATGAACACGAAGCCGACGAACGGTCCCAGAGTGCGGCCGAGCATCGCGTATTCGCCTCCCGCGTGCGGGAAGGCCGAGGCCAGTTCGGCATAGACCAGCGCCATGGCCAGGGCGACGAGGGCGGCGGCCGCAAGGCTGATGAACGCGCCAGTGCCCGCTTGGCCGATGATGCCGGGGATGACCACGAACACGGAAGACGCCGGAGTGACCGCCGAGAGCGTCAGCAACAGCACGCCGGTTACCTTCATGCTGCGGATGAACGGGCGCGGCGTCGGAGCGATGATCGCGGTCATTGGGCGTCCCGCGCCAGGGCGTGTCCCAGGCGATCCGAAGTTGCCGGGGATGGGGCGACGGTTCAAGAGGCCCTGTCCAAAGCTACCGTCCAATCTGCGGCGTGCTGAACGATTGACCGCCGCGGCGACCCATGGTCGGGTCGGCCGGGCGCTGAGAGGCAGACTTGAGTTCGACATCGGAAGAAACGCAGCTCCGGGAGAAACTGCGCAAGATCGAGGCGCTGTTCGCCGGAGCCGGAACCGAGGGCGAGCGGGTCGCCGCCGGCGCCGCCCTGAGCCGGGTTCGCGCCCGTCTGTCGGCTCTGCAACGCAGCGAAAAACCCGTCGAGATGCAGTTCTCGCTCAGCGATCAGTGGTCGCGGCGGCTGTTCCTCGCCCTTTGCCGCCGCTATGGCCTCGAACCCTACCGCCTCTATCGCCAACGCCTGACGACGGTCATGCTGCAGGTCCCCAAGGGTTTCGTCGATCAGGTGCTCTGGCCCGAGTTCGAAGAGCTCAACGCGGCCCTGGTGCAATATCTGAACGCGGTAACCCTGAGAGTCATTCGCGAGGAGGTCCACGGCGACGCCAGCGAGGCGCCCGAAGCGCGATCGACGCTCAGGCCTTGACCGCCAGATCCTCCAGCGCCTTGGCAATCATCGCCGAGGGCACGGGCATCAATGAAGGCCCATCCGTCCAGACCAGGCCGGCTTCGATGGACCGGCCCGGATAGATTTCCGCCAGAACCGCGGCGTAAATCGCCATCTGGGTGATATAGGCCGGATCGGCGTCCTCGATCCGACTGGGCGCCGGGCGATTGGTCTTGAAATCTATCACCAGCACCCGGTCCGGGCTGACCACGAGCCGATCGATGCGCCCCGAGATCACCAATCCTTCGGGCAGGGCCGCCGCGCCGCCGGCCAGGGCAACCTCGGCCCTCGATCCGGGACCGAAGACATCGGCGAACACCGGGTCGCCGAGCACACCCAGGGCCGCGACAGCCATCTCGGCGCGATGGTCGTCGTTGAGGTCGGTTTCCTTGAGCAGCAGACGCCGAGCGGCCTCGGCCCAGCGGCCGGGTTCGAGATCGGGGAGCCGCTCGAGCAGGCGATGGATCAGATCGCCCCGGCGATATCGCCCCAAACCGTGGATCTCGGCCAACGGCGATGGCGCCGGACCCTTGGCGGCGTCGGCCAGACTGGTCGGTGAGGCGTAGCGGGCCACGGCCCCGGCGACCGGCGCCAGCATCCCGGTCCATGCGGGCGGGACGATGTCGCCGGCGTCCCTGGCCAGGACGCCCGGCGCCAGGGTGGGGTCGACACCGTAGCAGCGCCCCTCGCCACCACCTTCCAGGGTGAAGGCATGGTTGGGCGCCTCGTCGAAGGCGCGGCTGGCATAGTCGTACCAACTGCGTTCGAACGCCCTGGCCTGTTTCATCGCCACGCCACAGATGATCAGCCGGTCCCGGGCGCGGGTGAGGGCCACATAGAGCAGGCGAGAGGACTCATCCCAGGTGGCGGTCTGCAAGGCCATCCAGGCGGCGGCGGACGCCGGGCAGTCGTCCGGCCGGCGCGGCGCCCAGAGGAAAGCCCCATTGTCGGCCTCCAACAGCCGCCCGCCGATCGGCGTGGCGCGGCTGGTGGTGTCGGGCAGGATAACGATCGGCGACTCCAGGCCCTTGGCGCCGTGGACGGTCATCACCCGCACCTTGCCGCCGCCCCGATCGGCGGCCTGCTCGGGCTCGCGTTTGATCTCGATCTCGCTGGCCGCCATGGCGGCGATAAAGCTCTCCAGATCGCGTTGACCCCTCCCTTCGGCGGCCAGAGTCTGGGCCAGGAACGCGTCGAGGGCATCCTCGCCCTCGGCCCCCATGCGGGTCAGCAGGCGCCTACGCATCGATAGACCCTGTCGATCCAGGCGGCCCAGGAAGCGACTGTAGAAGTCGAACGGCGCCAGGCGGCCGGCCTCCGTCCGGGTCCAGTTCAGTAGATCGACGGCGGCGCGCCAGGGATCACGCTCGGCGGCGCGTTTGAGCAACTCGGGCCAAAGCCGGCCGGGCCGATCTCGAGCCAGATCGAACAGGCTCTCTTCGTCGATATCGCAGAACGGGCCGCGCAGCACGCCGGCCAAGTTGAGATCGTCGGGCGGGAAACAGGCGAAACGCGCCAGGGCCACCAGATCCGCGAACACGCCATGGGTCGAGAGCTTGAGGCGGTCGGCGCCGGCTACCGGCACGCCCTCACGCTTCAGCGCCCGAATGATCTCCTCGAACAGAACCTGGCGTCGGCGGACCAGAATCAGCACATCGCCCGCCGCGCACGGACGCATCTGACGCGTTTCGCGATCCATGACCGCGTCGCCTCTCGCGATTATCGCCGCGATCGACCGGGCGATGCGCGTGGCCAGACGCTTGCCGGCGCCCATCGCCGGTTCACTGTCCACCGGCGCCCAGACGTCGGGCTCATCGCCGGTCAGGGGAACCTCCAGGGGCCAAAGCTCGACGCAGCCGGTGGGATCGCGTTTGGGAGCGTGCTTGATCGGGAACGGCTGGACGTTCTCGCCAACACCGGGAAGCAGGCCTTTCAGGGCTTCCGGGGGCCTGAAGACCAGATCCACGAAGGACAGGATCTCCGGCGTGGACCGCCAGCTCTCCAGCAGCTTGACTTGGCCAAAGCCGGCCTGGGCGGCCTCGGCCATGCGCTCGAAGGCCTGGGTTTCCAAGGCGAGTCGTTCGGGGCGAGCGCCCTGGAACGAGAAGATCGACTGTTTCTCATCGCCCACGGCGAACAAGGTGCGGTTTGGCCGGCCAGCGCCGAGGCCAACGAAAAATTCCGCCGATAGAGCGCGAAGGATATCCCACTGGTCGGGCGCGGTGTCCTGGGCTTCATCCAGAAGGATGTGATCGAGGCCGCCGTCGAGTTTGTAGAGCACCCAGGCCGCGTCCAGGCGCTCGGTCAGCAGCGAGCGGGACAGATCGATCAGGTCGCCGAAGTCCAGGGCGCCCCGGCCGGCCTTTGCCGCCGCATAGGCGCCGCCATAGGCCTGGGCGAGCGTCAGCGCGAACACGCTGTCCTCGGCGATCCGCGCGGCCTTCAGGCGTCGGGTGGTTTGCTCAAGTCGCGCCTGCTCTTCGATCAGCCACTGCCGGGTCTGAGCGTCGATCGCCACGGTCCCCAGTTTCACGCGAGATTCGCCGCTCTTTATGGAGAACACCGCCCAAAGGTCCTTGAAGTCGGAATGTGCCCCACAGGCCTGCAACCCGTTGGCCAGGGCCCAGTCTGTCTTCGAGCCGCTTTGGTGAAGCACGGTGGCGGCGCGCTTCCAGGCCGCCCAGCGGGTGAGCCCCACGGCCTCGGCGGCGATCGCCGCGCTGGATTCCACTTGGTCGAATCCCAGCAGGCGCCAAAGCGCCAGCATATAACCTCCCGCGCGTTCGCTGGACCCAACGTAGGCGGCGAGCGCCGACCGCTTGGTCTCGAATTCAGCGAACAGGGTGTTGAAGGCCGCCCAGTCGAGCTGAACCGAAAAATGGGCGTACGCCTGTCCAACCGGACCATCGGGAGCGAGCGTGGCAAGCTCCGCCACCCGGTCGCGGGCCCGTCGGGACACCTCGGCGGCGGCGGCGTCCTCAAGGACGGTGAAGCCCGGCGACACTCCAGCTTCCAGTGGGAAGCGACGCAGCAGCTTCTCGCAGAAGGCGTGGATGGTCTGGATCTTCAGGCCGCCAGGGGTCTCCAGGGCGCGGGCGAACAGGGCGCGGGCTTTGGAGAGCGGGCGATGCCCCTCGTCGATGCCAACCAGGGCCTTGGTCAGAACCTCGTCCCTGGCCACGGCCCATTCGCCCAGGTCCTGAAACAGGCGCCGCTGCATCTCGGCCGCCCCGGCCTTGGTGTAGGTGACGCAGAGCACCGCCTCGGGCCGCGCCCCGTCAAGCAGCAGGCGAGCCACGCGCTTGACCAGGGTCGAAGTCTTGCCCGACCCGGCGTTGGCCGCGACGAACACCGACTCGCGCGGCCTGGAGGCCATCACCTGAGGTTCGATGGTGTCGAAGGCGTCGGTCATGAGCCAGGCTCGGCGCCGTCGTCGGACGCGTCCCCGGTCTCGCCGATCACATGCCACTCCCAAAGCCGGGCCAGGTGGTCATAGTCGCCGCCGTACTGGCCGATGAATTGCGGCCGCTCCCACGAGCGGTAGGGTGTTCGGGGATTGTCGAACAAGGCCACGCGGCGTTTCAGTCCCGCCAGCGCCTCGCCCACCGGGTCTTCCCCGGCCTTGCCCTTGCGCGACTCGATGATCAAGGGCTGGCGACGGCCGATCACTCGAACATACAGCAGGTCTCCGGGGGTCAGGGGCCCCAGGTCGGCAAAGCCGCCCGCCGCGAGGATCGCGCCGGTCAGGGTGAGTTGGGGGGAAAGGCCGCTCTTGACCATTTTCTGGCTCGGCGCGCCGCCGGTCTTGAAATCGATGATGTCGCCAACATCGCCCCGCGCCTCGATCCGGTCGGCCTTGGCGGTGACGGTGAACGGGCCGGCCGGCGCGGGAAAGCTCAGGGTTCCGCGTTGCTCGATCAGCATGTAGGCGCCGTTGCGGCGGGTGATCTCGAAAGCGATCACGTCCGGGGCGAGGTTTTTGGCGAGGGCCCGTTCCCGCGCCATCCGCGCCCGAGGCATGCCGGCGTGAAGGAGTTCCTCGAGCAGCATGGCCTCAAAGACCTCGACGGCCTCGTCGGGCATGTCTTCCGGGTGTTCGCGGCTGAAGCGCTCGAAGGCGGCGTGGATCGCCGTGCCGCGGGCCAGCGCCTCCACCGGCTCATCGGGACGGTCCAGGCGTTTGAGGCCCAGAATGTGCCGGGCGTAGATCGCATAGGGGTCGCGCACCCATTGCTCTACCCGTGTAACGCCCAGTTCGCGGGGGCGGGCCGCCACCGGCGGCCGGGGCGCCGGGCGGGCGGCGGTCCGAAGCGACGGCGGGGGATCGGCCAGGGGCTCGTCCAGCGCCCGCGCCCAGGCGATCAACTCCGGCCGATCGGGAAGCGTCAGACCGGCGCCCTTGGCCAGAATGCTGAGCCGCCACAACCAGCGCGAGGCCACCGCCGGCGCGCCGGCCCGCCGCTCGGAACGCAGCAGATAGACCTCGGGCGCACAGGCGGCTTGCGCGAAGTCGTGCGCGGACAGACCGATCCGCCGTTCCGGCGGCGGCAGGCCCAGCTGTTCGCGCATCGGCCGCGAAAGGAACGGGTCGATCGGCGCGGGCTGAGGCCAGACCCCCTCTTCCAATCCCGCCAGGATCAGGCGGTCGGCCCGCAGCATCCGCGCCTCGAGGACGCCCAATATCCGCAGGCGAGGGTGGCTGGCGCCGCCGGGCCGGACACGTTCGCGGTCCATCAAGCCATCGAGCAGGTCGACAAATCCGCGCGCGCTTACCAGCGGCAGGGCGGCGCTGTCGTTGATCAGTCCGGTCAAAACCTGGCCCAGGGCCTCGCCAACCTGTCCGGCCCATGGGTCGGCGGGCTCCGGACCGGTGGCCAGGACTTCGAGGGCGACGGCGATGGCGCGGGCCGCGACGGCGGGATGGGCCTCGTCTTCGCCAAAGGGCGCACCGACACCCTCGATGATGGCGCGCAGCGGCGCGACCAGGGCTAGGGCCGCCGGCGGGGCCTCGGACAGGCGCTCGACCAGCCTGTCCCATCCGTCCGGGCGGGGGCCGCGCAGGCCGTGGCGTTCGAGGGCGACGCGGGCGAATTCCAGATCTCCCGGAGTCAGACCCAGGCGAACCAGCGGATGTTTGACGATCGCCAGCAGATTCACCGGATCGACCGGATCGACCACCGCCCGGGCCAGCAGGCCGGCGAGGATCGCCGCTGGGGCGCCCGACAGCGGCCGGCCGGCCGACGAGTCGGCGGTGACGCCCCAGCGTGTCAGGCGGGCGCTGACCCGGCGGGCCAGACCATCATCGGGCGTGATCAGGGCGGCGGTCTTGTCCGGCGTTTCCAGGACTTCGCGCAGCAGCAGGGCGGCCAGAGTGGCGGCTTCCTCCTCGGCGCGGGCGGTCAGAACGGTGAGCCCGGCCAGACCCTGGACAATCGGGTCGGGCGCGCCCGCTCCCGCCTCGGCGCGCAGGGCCTTGATCTGGTCAAGCCAGTCGGCGGTCGACTCGGGCGGCCGCAAGGCCTCGTTGATCAGCCGCCGCCGCCAGCGGCCGGCGGCGAGGATGGCCGGCTCCGGATCCCAGTCCCTGACATCGCCTCGTCCAAGCCCCGAGCGTTCAAGCAGGCGCTTCATGGCCCCCTGGGGATGCTGCTCGCCGACTTCCGCCCAGGCCGAATCGGCGAGATCGACATCAAGACCGGGCAGCACCACACAGCCCCGGGGCGCCGCGGCGATGGCGGCCAGCAGGTCGGCCGAGGACGGCGCCGACCCCGTGGATCCAGCGGCGATCATCACGTCGGCGGGTGGGCGGTCCCGCCAGCGCTCGGCCAGACGACGGGTGAGGGCGACGCGGCGGGCGGCCACGTCCATCATGCCAAGCTCGGCCAGGCGGCGCGGCCACGCGTCGGTGGCCAGGCCCAGAAATTGCGCGGAGACCTGCCAGTGGCGGGCGAGCTCGCCTTCCACCAGGGTGGCGATGGCGGCGCCGTCTTGCCGTTCTTCGATCTGGCGGGCGTCAAGGAAGGCGGCCAGGGCGTCGGCCAGATCGAGCGCCGAGCCCGCGTCCAACCGACGCTCCAGCAGGTCCTGGTTCCGGGCCACCAGCCCGGCCAGTTCGAACCGCCGCCGACTCGGGGAAATGGCCGGCGGGAGGTCCAACGCCAGGTCGCCGGGCTCGAACGGCGACTCGCCCTCGTCGAGGTCGCCCAGGGCGCGGACCTGGGGCAGGATCACGGCGGCGGTTCCCGAAACCTTCAGGAACGCCTCGGCCAGGGACCGGGCCGCGCGCCGGGTGGGGATCAGCACCACCGCCTCGGCCAGGGCCTCGGGACCAAGCGGCGACAGGGTTCGCCAGATCCCCTTCGCCAGGTCCTCCAGGAAGGGGCGGTGGGCCGGGATATTGAACCAGCGTGGGGATGGGGCGTCCAGGAAGGCGGTCACGCCCGGACGGCCAGCCGGGCCTCGGCCGCCTCCCGCGCGACCGGGTCGCCCACATGCATCCAGAAGCCATCCATGACCGCGCCGTGCAGGCGCCCCGGCCCGCACATCGCCTTCCAATGGCCCAATATGCCGTGGGGCTGGCTGGGCCAGTGATCGATGATCGCCGGTTTCATCATGTGGACGCCCATGTAGGCCAGGGGCGCGGTGGCCGCGTCGCCCCGATGGGTCAGTCGCCCGTCCTTGGCGCGAAAGAAATCGCCAGGCCCATCGAAGCCCGAGCTGTTCTCGGCCGGCACCAGCATCAGCAGGTCATCCATTCGCGCCGGATCCCAGGCGCCGATCAGACGATCCAGAACCGGCTCTCCCTGCTCGCTCCAGACCGAATCAATATTGGCGACCAGAATCGGCTGGTCACCCAGCAGCGGGCGAGCCGCCTTCAGCCCGCCGGCTGTCTCCAGAAGCCCGCCACGCTCGTCGGAGATCACCACCTCCAGGTCGGTCCGGCGGGCGAGATGACCCTCCATCTGGTCGGCGAAGGCGTGGATATTGACCACCACCCGGCGCACGCCCGCCGCCACCAGGCGGTCGAGCATGTGATCGATCAGCGGGCGTCCGCCGACCGTGACCAGGGCCTTGGGCCGGTCCAGGGTCAAGGGCCGCAGGCGTGTGCCGAGGCCGGCGGCCAGGACCATGGCGGTGGCGGGGCGGATCAAGAACGGGCCTCGGCAGGGACGTGGGCGTCAAGCCAGGCCTTCAGGCCGGGTGGCGAAGGATCGCGCAGGCATCGATCCAGATAGCGCCACAGCCGGGACATGAAAGCCCGGTAGCGGGGCTTGCCGTCGCGCGCCACCAGCCGGGCGAAGATGCCGAGGATGCGGGCGATGTTCAGCGCGCCGAGGGCATGGAAATCGGCCAGGAAGGCGTCGGGGTCGAGGTCTGGTCGCGCGGCCAGATAGCGGGCCAGCACGGCGTCCTCACGCTCGGGCGACACATCCCGTCTGGCGTCGTGCAGCAGCATCGAAAGGTCCCAGGCCGGGTGCGCCCGCAAGGCGTCCTGGAAATCCAGCAGCCCGGTTCGCGCCGCCCCCGCGCGCGTCGGCAGCCATAGCAGATTCTCGGCGTGAAAGTCGCGGTGACAGAACACCGTCGCGCCCACTTCTCCCCGGATGGCGATGTCACCGACCAGAGCCCGCCATTCGTCGATCGCCGCGTCGGAAAACGACAGTCGCGGATCGAACCGGGGCAGCCATTCGACCAGGATATCGCCGGCCGTGCGCAGCGCCAGGGCGTCGTAGGTCAGGAGTGGCCAGATCGCGCCGGCGCCCTCCAGAATCGCCGGCGGTGGCTCGGCGTGGAGGCGCAGCACGACGTCCGTCGCGCTGTCATAGAGTGGTGTCTCATCGGCGCCGGCGGTGATCAGGTTGGCGTAGAGATCGTCGCCTAGATCCTCCAGCACCGCGAAGCCGGCGGCCGGGTCGGCAGCGACGATGCGGGGCGCGGACAGGCCCAGGCCGCGCAGATAGGCGGCGCAGGCCACGAAGGCTTCCACCCGCCCGGCCGCCAGGCGAGCCAAGGCGTTGTAGCCGAGCGCCGCCCGCTCCGCCTCGCTGGCCAACGGCGGACACGGCAAGGTCTCAAGAGCCGGGGGCTGGTCCATGAAGATCAGGCTTGAACCGGATACCGGAAACAGCCGCTCATAGGCCCGCGTCGAGGCGTCGCCGGTCAGGGGCTGACGGCGGGTCCCGGCCAAACCGGCGCTGTTCAGAAAGGCGAGCCGCGCGGTCTCGCGCTCAGAGGTCAATCGCGCGCTCCCGCCAGGCCCCATGGGCGGTGAGGCGGACGCGGCGGGCCTCGCCATCGACCTCGATGTCGATGTCCAGCCGGTTCGGCGGCAGGTGATGGCCCAGGCGCTCGGCCCATTCGATCACCGCCGCCCCATCCTGGAGCGCCTCGTCCAGGCCGATCTCGAAGGCTTCGTCGGCGGAGGTGATCCGGTAGAGATCGAAATGCGCGATCGGGAAATCCGGCCCCGGATAGAACTGAACCAGGGTGAAGGTGGGGCTGGGCACATCACCCTCGTCCGGGACCAGGGTCCGGATCAGGGCCCGAGCCATCACCGACTTGCCCGCCCCCAGATGGCCGGACAGGCAGATCGCCTCGCCCTTTTCCAGGGCGCCGGCCAGCGCCGCGCCAAAGTGGGCGGTGTCGGCCTCGGTCGGAAGACGGAAATCCCCCTCGGCGGGAACGATCATGGACGGACACTCCAGCAACTGGCGGCCGGTCGACAGCGGGATTCGCGACCGTGGCCGCAACATGAGGCCAGCGCGAAGCGCGCCGCAAGAGCCGAAGGTCATCGTGACCGGACGCCTGGACCCACGGCCCCGCCCAAGCTATCGGGCGGTGATGACCGGGACGCTGCGCGCCGCCTATGACCACCGTATCGCGGCCGGAGCCATCGTCGCCGACGAGGCCCAGGACGCCGTTCTGGCGGCGCTGACCCGGGTAGAGGCGGAACTGGCGGCGATCAGGCCCGCCGGGCTGTTCCGCAAAGCGCAGGGCGCGCGCGGCGTCTATATCTGGGGGCCGGTGGGGCGGGGCAAGTCGATGATCATGGACCTGTTCTTCGATCACGCGCCGTTCCAGCCGAAACAGCGGATTCATTTCCTGGACTTCATGGCCAGGGTTCACAGGCTGGTGAACGCTTGGCGCAATGGCGACGCGGCCGCCCGGCGCGCCAGGTTCGGCCAGGCCAAGGGCGAGGATCCGATCCTGCCGGTGGCCGACACCCTGGCCGCCGAGGCGCGGCTGTTGTGTTTCGACGAGCTGCAGGTGACCGACATCGCCGACGCCATGATCCTGGGCCGGCTGTTCGAGGCCCTGTTCGCGCGGGGCGTGACCCTGGTTTCCACCAGCAACCGGCCGCCGGACGATCTCTATCGCAACGGCATCAACCGGCAGCTGTTCCTGCCGTTCATCGCCATGCTGACGTCGCGGATGGAGGTGGTCAGCGTGGCCGGAGAGCGCGACTATCGCACCGAGCGGCTGCGCGCGGCGGGAACCTGGTTCTCGCCGATCGACACCGATCACGAACGCACCTTCGACACCCTGTGGCGTGACCTGCTGAGTGGCGAGGCCGAGACCGGGGCCACGCTGCACGTGCTGGGCCGCGACGAGCACTGGCCCCGGGCGGCGGGGGGACTGCTGCGCGGTCATTTCGCCAGCCTGTGCGTCCACGCCCTGGGACCGGCCGACTATCTGGCCATCGCGGCGCGGTTCCACACGGTGTTCCTCGAACAGGTTCCGAAGCTTGGACCCGAGCGGCGCAACGAGGCGCGGCGACTGGCGATGCTGGTGGACACCCTCTATGAGGCCCGCGCCCGGCTGGTGGTGCTGGCGGCGGGAGAACCGGACCTGCTCTATCCGGCTGGAGACCTGTCGTTCGAGTTCGAGCGTACCGCCTCGCGCCTGAAGGAAATGCGCTCGGCCGACTGGATGGCGGCGACGGCCAAACGCGACGCCTGAAGCGCCCTTTTCGCGCCCTTGCCAAGGCCGGGCGCCTCTGCGATAAGCCCCGCTCTGAATTTCGGGACGCGTCGCGGCCCGGCGGAGTGCGGGCGTAGCTCAGTGGTAGAGCACAACCTTGCCAAGGTTGGGGTCGAGAGTTCGAATCTCTTCGCCCGCTCCAAAATTCAGGTTTCTCGACACGAAACAATCAGACGGATCCGGTTCGGCCATTGGCGGCCCCAGGGCTTGGCAGCGGATTGGCAGCTTTTGGCAACATTCTGGCAACTTGCAGGCAACCGCCGGGCAACGTTACGGCAACGAATGGGCCACTTCCCGGCAGCAAAGGCGCAGCGGGAAGGCTGCTACCTGGCCGCCATCTGGCGACCTGAAAATATAATATGTTATTGTTTTAGTTAATATATTTTGAAAATTTGCGATCGTTGTGGTTCTAGTTAAACGCCAAGCGTGCTCGTCGAGGTGAGAGGGTTTGGATTGATGGTCGTGTGCGACGGACATAATTTGCATAATGCAATAATTTCTAGCTGAAATCAAGCACTATCTGGCTTGGGCGGACTCTTTGTAAGCCCATTCGCAGGGTCCCGTTGAAAACGGCTCAAAGGTTCGTGATCACGCCGAAGGTCCAGCCTTCATAGGCAGGGTCAGAACGGATAACGTCGAGGCTTGTGGGCGCGGGGACCGCGCCGCCGGCATCCAGGGTGGCGTCGATCCAGGCCGAGCGGCTTCCTCGGCGCCCGTCATCGCATCATCGAGCGTATCCCCAGCCGAAAAACAGCCGGGCAGGTCGGGGAAGACAACGCCAAACGCCGTGGCCTTGTCGCCGGTTTCGATCGCGATGGGGTAGCGCATGGCGAGCCTCCTATAGTCCAGCCTGTCGGCGGATCCCCGCCATGATCTCGTTTGAAGTTCAAGCACCCTGAGAGCCGCCGGCCTTTCACACACTGGCGCGTAGTCTTAACCTTGCCTCAGCCGGGCGTTCCGGCAGAGGGTCGCCGTCGTGCCGTCACAGCCGTTCGTCGTGAATGAAACCGCCGTTCCCCTGGAGGGCTGGAACGATCCGGTTCGCGGGGTGGTGACCTGGCGCACGCTTCTGAGCGCCGACCGCACACCGACCGAAGCTCTGACGATAGGCGTTGCGGAGGTCTTGGAACAGGCGGGGGCAGAGGCTCGGCTACATCGCCACGCCCAGGCCGAGGCCTATTACATTCTTTCAGGCCAGGGAATTCTGACCGTCGAGGGCGAGGAACAGCCGCTGTCGCCAGGAAGCTGCGCGTTCATCCCCGGCGGCGCCTGGCATGCGGCGCGGGGCGTCGGAGTGGAACCGTTGCGCCTGCTCTATGTGTTCGCGGCCGATTCCTTCGACCAGGTCGTCTACGAATTTGCGGAAGCGCCTATTCCCGGGGCGCGCCGCGCCGGATGACCAGCAGCAATCCGGCCAGAGCGAGGACGGCGAAGGCCCCGCCGGCCGCGAACGTCGCGCCAGGGCCCAAGGCGCTCCACAGAACGCCCGCCAGGGTGCTGGCGGCCAGAAGGGCGACACCGGTGGCCAGGTTGAACACCCCGAAGGCCGTGCCCCTCAACGACGCGGGGGCCGCATCGGCGACCAGCGCCGCGAGAACGCCCTGGGTGAGCCCCATGTGCAAGCCCCAGAGCGCGACACCGAGCAGGGCCCCCACGACATTGGGGGCCGCCGCGAGAACACCATCGGCCAGGACCAGAACGCCCAGGCCCGCGGCCAGCAGCCGGCGCCGGTCGATCCGATCCGACAGGCTGCCGGCCGGCGTCGAGACCAGCGCGTAGACCAGGTTCATCGTCACCATGATCACGGGCGCGAGGGCGAGCGGCAGGCCGACGTCGCGGGCGCGCAGCACCAGAAAGGCCTCGCTGAACCGCGCCAGGGTGAAGACCACGCCCACGGCGACCACGGTCCAGAACGGCCGCCCCATGCCTCTGACCTCCGACCAGCGGATCGGCGCCGGGCGCGGCTGGACGGCCGCCGCCCCACGGGGTTCCTCCACCCCGAACAGCAGCAGGATGACCGCGATCACCGCCGGAACCACGGCCCAGGCGAACACATGGCGGATATTGTTGGCGTACAGGACCATCAGGCCCATGGCGAGCAGCGGGCCGATGAAGGCGCCGATGGTGTCAAGGCCCTGGCGCAGGCCGAAAGCCACGCCGCGAAGCTCCGGCGTGGTGAGGTCGGCGACCATCGCGTCGCGCGGCGCGCCACGAATCCCCTTGCCGACGCGATCGGCGAAGCGCGCGCCGAATACCTCGATCGGGGTGATGGCGAACGGAAACACCGGCTTGGTCAGGGCGCCCAGGCCATAGCCGATCACCGCCAGCAGTTTCCGACGCCCCAGTCGGTCCGATAGCCAGCCGGAAAACATCTTGGTGATGGCCGCGGTGGCCTCCGCCGCGCCCTCCATGGCGCCAACCAAGGCGACGCCGGCGCCCAGAGTGCCGACCAGAAACAGCGGCAGCAGGCTGTGGATCATCTCCGAGGAGATATCCATGAACATCGAGACGAAGCCCAGCGCCCAGACGCCCCGGGGAACCTGGGAGATTCGCGCCAGGCTAGGTCACCCGGCCTTGGGCGGTGGGGGCAGGCTGTCGACGATCGACGACAGGCCGGCGGCGTAGCCCTTCTTGAGATCGGCCCAATAGGTGTCGCCGTCGTCGATAGTGATCAGGTCGGCGATCGAGAAACTGTTTTCCTCGTAGCGCAGCAGGTCGATGGGCGGACCGACCGAAAGGTTGCTGCGGATGGTGGCGTCGAACGACAGCATGGCCAGCTTGGCCGCCTCGTCGAGCGAGGTTTCGTGGTTGAGCACCCGGTCGAGGATCGGCTTGCCGTATTTGGTTTCGCCGATCTGCAGGAAGCGTGAGCGGCTGGAGGCCTCGACGAAGTTGCCGGCCGAATAGATCTGGAACAGGCGCGCGCCCTCCCCCGCCACCTGGCCGCCGACCAGGAAGCTGCCGGTCGGATCGCCGTAAGGCTGGACATAGCGGGTGTCCTTTTCGACCACCTCGCGCAGCTTGGCGCCGACCATGGCGGCGACATCGAACAAAGTCCGGGCGGCGAACACATCCTGGGCCGGATCGCCCGAACCGGCCGCCTGACGCAGCTGGGTGACCACCGACTGGGTGGTGGCCAGATTGCCGGCCGAGAGCATGGCGATGACGCGGTTTCCAGGGACGGTCATCAGGGCCATCTTGCGCGCCAGGGCGATCTGATCGACGCCGGCGTTGGAGCGGGAGTCGGAGGCCAGCACGAGGCCGGTCGGCAGCAGCATGCCAAGGCAATAGGTCACGAACATTCCCCCAACGTCTGGTTACAGAAGGCTATATCAGGCGAGCGGGACCTTAGAAACAAATGGGGGAGGGGCCGATGCCGACAATCACGGATCTGGATGAAGTCGTGAGGATCGTCGCTCATGAGATGTCGGCGCATCTGGGCGAAGGGCGGGTGGCGGACTACATCCCGGCCCTGGCCCGGGTCGATCCCAGGCAGTTCGGCATCTCGATCGTCACCACCGATGGGCGCGTTGCCAGCGCCGGCGACGCGGAGACGCCGTTCTCGGTGCAGAGCGTCTCGAAGGTATTCACCCTGGTTCTGGCCATCAACCGGCTCGATGAGGGACTGTGGAGCCGGGTCGGACGCGAGCCGTCGGGGTCGCGATTCAACTCCATCGTCCAGCTGGAGCAGGAAAAAGGCATTCCGCGCAATCCGCTCATCAACGCCGGGGCGCTGGTGGTCACCGACGCGGTGATCGCCGGCGGCAAGCCGGCCGAGGCCATCACCGACATCGCCGGCTTCATGCGCCGCCTGGCCATGGACGAGGAGGTGTCGATCGACCCGGAGGTGGCGGCGTCGGAGGCCGACACCGGCTTTCGCAACGCCAGCCTGGCCTATTTCCTGCGGTCATTCGACAATCTTCAGAGCCCGGTGAATGACGTGCTGGAGGTTTATTTCAACCAGTGCGCATTGCGGATGAGCTGCCGCCAGCTGGCGCGGGCCGGCCTGTTCCTGGCCCAGGACGGGCTCGACCCCCTGAACCAGATCCAGGTCACCAGCCCGCAGAGAACCCGGCGGATCAACGCCATCATGATGACCTGCGGCCACTATGACGCCTCGGGTGATTTCGCCTTCAAGGTCGGCCTGCCCGGCAAGAGCGGCGTGGGCGGCGGCATATTGGCCATCGCTCCGCGCCGGGCGTCGATCGCGGTGTGGTCGCCGGGTCTGTGCGAGGCCGGCAATTCCCTGGTCGGGGCGATGGCGCTGCAACGCCTGGCCGCGCTGACCGGGTGGTCAGTGTTTTAGGGGGATTCAGTATGGCGATCGGCGACGAGTTCGACGCTGTCGTGGAAGGCGTGGTCGAAGACGCCGCACCAGGCGTGGCGGTCGCGGTGTTGCGAGACGGCGAATTCATTCACCGCAAGGCCTATGGATTGGCGGACCTGGAATGGCAGACGGCGCTGCGGCCCGATTGCAGCTTCAGGATCGCGTCGCTGAGCAAACAGTTCACGGCGGCGGCGATCATGCGGCTGGTCGAACGAGGCATGCTGGGCTTGGATGATCCCCTGGAGCGACGCCTTCAGGCCTTCGACCCTCGCGGGCGAAAGGTCACACCGCGCCATCTGCTCAACCACACCTCCGGCATCCGCAATCACGATCAGGACCATGTCCGGCGGACGGATCGGGTAAATATCTCTCGCGACCGGCTGCTGGAGGAGATTCTCGCCTCGCCATTCGACTTCGAGCCTGGGCGGCGGTACCGCTACTGCAACTCTGGCTATATTCTTCTGGGCGCGGTGATCGAGGCCGTCAGCGGGATCGACTACGAAGCATTTCTACGGGCCGAGTTCTTCGATCCGCTCGGCATGACGCGGACGGGATTATGCCTCGCCGACGCCATCATCCCGCTACGCGCGCGGGGTTATGTGCGGGGCCGAAGCGGCTTTCACAACGCCCGGCCGGACCCCACGAACTGGTCGCATTCGGCGGGCGGTCTTTGCTCGACCCTGGATGATCTGGCAAAATGGGACGCGGCGCTGCGCGACGGGCGAGCGGTCCGGCGCGAAAGTTTCGAGGTCATGCTCGAACCCACGCTGTTAAAGGATGGGTCTCTCTATCCCTACGGATTTGGCTGGGGGACGGCTGTCTATGAGGACCAAGCCTTACATCATCATACAGGCGGCGTCAGCGGCTTCGCCTGCCAGATGGCGCGGCTGACCGATGGAGGGCTCACCACAATTGTCCTGTCGAATCTCTATCTGTTCCCGTTTGACAGGGTGACACGCGGCCTGCTTCGCGTCGGCCTCGGCCTTCCGCCGATCAAGCCAATAAACCGTGCCGTGAGCGCCATCGAAAGCGCGGCTTGCGCGGGTCGCTACCGCGACGAGGACGGCGCCGAGATCGTCATCGGGTCTGGCGACGCCGATCTTTCGCGGTACACGTCGCTGGGCGAGGGTCGATTCTGCCATTCGAATGACCCCGAGGTGGAGTTGCGTTTCCGGGACCTGCAAAATGGGGAGTACCGAGAACTGCGCTATATCTCGCCGCTATGGCCGACGACCCGATTCACGCGGTTTGATCAACGCGACAATGATGACCCACGACCACTGTGAAGTCTCGGGCGATTTAGCCCCAGAGATGGCCTTCGCGCATTCACGGCTTGGGGCCTCAAGGCCGACATCGACAAGGGCGTCGCCGATGTAGCGGCTGGTCGAACCAAGGCGTTCGACCCCGAGCGGAATATCGAACGCGGGAGGTCGCTATTGGCGACGCGCTCCAGCTCCGTCTAACCGACGCGGCGGAAACTGATCTGGCCGAAATCTGGGTCTATTTGGCGGTTGAAGCATCGGAAACAATTGCCATGCGCTTTGTGGGAGCGATCAAGTCTGATTTCGATCAGCTCGTCGCATACCACCTGTGACACAACCGCTACGTTGCCCTGAAGCCGCCTCACCATTGCTAGGCTATGAGCCCCGCAATAGGGTAGGCATGTGCAACTTGGGCGGGTTCGGGATGAATTGGCTTATTAAGCCGAAGGGGAAAGCCGCAGATGGTTGCGCCCCCGCGCAGCTCGCTTCAGCACCAGCACCCGTACCGACGCTTGAGAAGTCCATCCGATCCCACCTCGCCCCGCTCCTAAGGACCGACGGCTTTGCCGGATCGGGCCGCACATTTCAGCGTCTCGCAAACGACATGATACAGGTCGTCCAGGTGCAAGGGTCAAAGTTGGGCGGCAGTTTCGCCGTGAACCTTGGCATTCACCCAACGTGCATTCCCGTGATGGGAGACACACCGCGGAAAAAAATGAAGCCAGAACTATGCATACTTCGCCGCCGTCTTTCGGAGGACGGGGTCGACCAATGGTGGGGCCACAATTCCACCAGCGAGGGCATGGATGCGGCGATCATGGAGGCGGTATCCGTCTATGCTGACTTCGGTCGACCGGCATTCGAAAATCTAGCTGGACCAAATTCCTCGCTCCGAAATGTGACTCCTCAGCAGTTTAAAGCCGGCCAATTCGACTTCTCAGGCTTCATGTCGACCAACGTGATGATAGCCAAAGCGCTGGCGCTGATCAGGTTGGCGGCCGGCGACTCCGAAGGTGCGCAAGCCTTTGCAAGGATTGCTCTCGACCGCGCGGGTCCCGCCTTGGGGCAGCTTCGGGAGCTGAGGGCAATCGATCAGGGAACATGGCGAAAGGAAGATTGGTAAAGCACGGCAGCGCCCCGCAGCTTCTGTGGGCCGATAACCTAAGGCATCGCCAGGCTGGAGCCCCCATCCCCCCTTCGGGAAAGGCAGCGCCAGCCGGGTCAGTCCGGCCGGCTGGCGCTCCAGTTCAGACCTAGATCACCTTAAGCGGCGATCAGACCACGCCGTAGGCGAGCATGGCGTCGGCGACTTTCTTGAAGCCGGCGATGTTGGCGCCGCGCACGTAGTCGATGTGCTTGGTCCCGGCCGCGCCGCCGTATTCGACGCAGGACGAGTGGATGCCGGCCATGATGTCGACCAGCAGGGTCTGGAGCTGTTCTTCCTTCCAGGAAATCCGCGCCGAGTTCTGGCTCATTTCCAGGCCCGAGACCGAGACGCCGCCGGCGTTGGCGGCCTTGCCCGGAGCGTAGAGGATCTTGGCGGCCTTGAAGACGTGCACGCCGGCCAGATTGGTCGGCATGTTGGCGCCTTCCGACACCGCCATACAGCCGTTCTTGACCAGGGTTTCGGCGTCCGCGCCGTCCAGCTCGTTCTGGGTGGCGCAGGGCAGGGCCAGGTCGCACCTGACCGACCAGGGACGCTCGCCGGCATGGAAGCTCGAACCCGGAAACTCCTTGACGTAATCCTGAATCCGGCCGCGTCGCTTGGTCTTCAGATCCTTGACCCAGTTGATCTTTTCCTGGTCGATGCCGGCCGGGTCGTGGATGAAGCCGTCGGAGTCGGAGAAGGTCAGGACCTTGCCGCCCAGCTGGACGATCTTTTCGGCCGCATGGGTGGCCACATTGCCCGAACCGGACACCACGGCGGTCTTGCCCTCGACGGAATCGGCGATGTTTTCCAGCATGCTCTTGAGGAAATACACGGCGCCATAGCCGGTGGCCTCGGTGCGAATCAGGCTGCCGCCGAATTCCAGGCCCTTGCCGGTGAGGACGCCAGTGAACTGGTTGGTGATGCGTTTATATTGGCCGAACATGTAGCCGATCTCGCGCGCGCCGACGCCGATGTCGCCGGCCGGCACGTCGATGTCGGCCCCGACATGGCGATAGAGCTCGGTCATGAACGACTGGCAGAAGCGCATCACTTCGTGATCCGACTTGCCCTTGGGGTTGAAATTGGAGCCGCCCTTGCCGCCGCCCATCGGCAGGCCGGTCAGGCTGTTCTTGAAGGTCTGTTCAAACGCCAGGAACTTCAGAACGCTTTCGGTGACGCTGGGGTGGAAGCGGATACCGCCTTTGTAGGGTCCGATGGAGTTGTTGTTCTGAACCCGCCAGCCGCGCTGGACCCGGATCGAGCCGTTGTCGTCTTCCCAGCAGACACGGAAGCTGATCACACGATCCGGTTCGGCGATCCGGCGCAGGATCTGGTATTCGTGATACTGGGTCTTGTCCTGGATGAAGTCGAAGATGTCTTCCGACACTTCCTGGACGGCCTGGACAAATTCGTCCTGGCCGGGATTGCGGCGCTTCACGCCCGCGATGAACGCGCCAAGGTCCACATGATCTTCGGATGGCAAGTGTCGTCTCCCCCAAATTCGGTTTTTTTCAGCTTCCAGCAAGCCGAATGAAGCGGCGGAACGATGCCGTGGGGGTATCGGGGAGTCAATCGCGGTCGGACAAACGTGGCTTAAATCACCGTGGCGGCGCACGCCCATTCAGTCACGGGGCGTTAGTCACAGGATTGACAAGGATCGGGCGTAAGCGAAGCTCGGGGCATGAGCAAGGAACCGATGACCATCTTCGTCCACAGTCCAGGGACCGGGAGCGACTTACCCCTTGGCTGACGGCGTCCAAAGCCCGACCCTCGCCGCCGCCATCGCCCCGGACCCCGGCTTCACCCTCGATCGGCTGGTGCTGGAGCGCGGCCTGGCGCCGGCGGAGACCGTGGCGCGGGCGCGCCTGGTGCAGGGTGAGACAGGTGAACCGCTCGATACGGTTCTGACCCGGCTGGGGCTGGTCTCCGAACAGGCCCTGGCCACCGCCATCGCCGAGGCCGCAGGCCTGCGGATCGCCACGCCGGCCGACTTTCCCGCCGAACCCCTGGCCGCCGACCGGCTTTCGCCGCGTTTCCTGCGCGACGCCCGAGCCATTCCGCTGCGCGAGACGGCCCACGCCGTTGAGGTGGCGTTCGTCAATCCTCTGGCTGCCGACGCACGACATGCGCTCGGCTTCGCCCTGGGACGGGCCATCGTGCCGCTGGTGGCCAAGTCGGGGGACATGGAGATCGCCCTGGACCGGCTCTATCCAGAAGCGGCGGCCGGGCCCGGCGAAGCGGGCGGGGCCGACGAGGCGGATGTGGAGCGCCTGAAGGACCTGTCCAGCGACGCGCCGGTGGTGCGGGCGGTCAACGCGCTGATCGGCCGGGCGGTGGAATCTCAGGCCTCCGACATTCATATCGAGCCCACCGAGGACGCCCTGAAAATCCGGCTGCGGATCGATGGGGCGCTGCGGGACGAGGACCCCCTGCCCCCGCACCTGAAGGCCGCCTTCGTCTCGCGGATCAAGGTGATGGCGGGCCTGAACATCGCCGAGCGCCGTCTGCCCCAGGACGGCCGCCTGCGACTGGCGGTGCGCGGCCACGAGATCGACCTGCGGGTGGCCACGGCGCCGACCATCCACGGCGAGAGCGTGGTGATGCGGATTCTCGACCGCTCGAACCTGCCGCTGGATTTCGAGTCCCTGGGGTTCGACGACGACACCCTGGCCCGCTTCCTCAGGGTGCTGCGACAGCCGCACGGCATCGTGCTGGTGACCGGTCCCACCGGCAGCGGCAAGACCACCACCCTCTATGCGTCGCTGGCGGCGATCAACACCGTCGACCGCAAGATCCTGACCATCGAGGATCCGATCGAATACCGGCTGGCGGGGATCAACCAGACCCAGGTCAGCCCCCAGATCGGCCTGACCTTCGCCGCCGCCCTGCGCTCATTCCTGCGCCAGGACCCCGATGTGATGATGGTCGGCGAAATCCGCGATCTGGAGACCGCGCAGGTGGCGGTGCAGGCAGCCCTGACCGGACACACCATTCTTTCGACCCTGCACACCAACGGCGCGGCGGCGGCGGTGACTCGCCTGCTGGACATGGGCGTCGAACCGTTTCTGATCACCTCGACCCTGAACGCCGTGCTCGCCCAGCGGCTGGTGCGCCGGCTGTGCCCGCACTGCCGCGAGACCTTCACCCCGACGCCGGAAACCTTCGAAGCCCTGGGCGTCAATCCGGCCGGACTTGAACAGCTGTGGCGGCCGGTAGGTTGCGCGCGGTGCGCCGGAGCCGGCTTTCGCGGCCGGATCGCCCTTCTGGAGCTGCTGGTCACCGACGCCGAGACCGAGCGGCTGGTCCTGGCCCGGGCCGAGGCGCGGGAGATCCAGGCCGCCGCCGGCCTGCGCACCATGCTCGAGGACGGGATCGTCAAGGCCCGGGCCGGTCTGACCACCCTGGAGGAGGTCCTGCGCGTGACCCGGGAAGGCTGAGAATGGCGACGTTCCGCTATCGCGCGGCCACGCCCTCGGGCGCGGTCCGCACCGGCGCGCTGGACGGCGATAGCCGCGAGGAAGTGATCGCCCAACTGCGGCGCCTGGGGCTTCTGCCGATCGAGACCGTGGCGGCAACCGGCGCGGTGAAGCCCGAGGCCGCGATCCGGGCGAACAGCCAGACCCGTCAGGCGGTGGTCAACGCAATGGGCGAGCTGTCGGTGCTGCTGGAAGCCGGCCTGGCCCTCGACCGGGCGCTGGCCGTCTGTGTCGACAACATCCTCAACCCAGGCGTCAAGGCCGCGTTCGGCAAGATCCACGCCCGGGTCAAGGAAGGCGCGACCCTGTCGCGGGCGATGATCGAATCCAAGGGTCTGTTTCCACCCATGGCGTCGGCCATGTGCGAGGCGGGAGAGGCGGACGGACGCCTGGGCGCGGCCCTGGCCCGCCTGGCCGAAAGCCTGGACCGGGCCGAAGCCCTGCGCCAGACCGTGGTGTCGTCGCTGGTCTATCCCGCCATGTTGATGGTGGTGGCGTCGAGCGTCATCCTGGTGATGCTGCTGGTGGTGGTGCCGCAGTTCGAGGTTCTGTTCGAGGGTAACCACGCCAAGCTGCCGTTCGCGACCCGCATGGTGATGGGCGCCAGCGAGGGGGTGCGGTCCTATGGGTTGATCGGCCTGGGCGGCCTGATCGCTCTGGGTTTCGCCGTGCGCCAGTGGCTGGCGCGCCCGGCCGCGCGGCTGGTGTTCGACCGCGTTATCCTGGGCGTCCCGCAACTGGGTCCGCTGATCACCAACGCCGAGACCGCCGCCTTCGCCCGCACGCTCGGTAGCCTGGTCGAGGGTGGCGTGCCCCTTCCCACGGCGCTCGGCATAGCGCAGCGATCGGTGTCCAACAGCCATATGTCCGGCGCCATAGCCAAGGTCGTGGCGGGTCTGAAGGAAGGCGGCGGGCTGTCCGGCCCCCTGGCCGCCAGCGGGGTTTTTCCGCCGATGGCGCTGAGTTTCCTGCGCACCGGGGAGGAGACCGCCCGGCTTGGCCTGATGCTCGGGCGCCTGGCCGACGTGCTGGATCGCACGGTGCGCTCGACGATCCAGCGAATGATCGGCATACTGACCCCGGCGATCACGGTTGTCATGGGCGCCGTCGTCGCCACGGTGATCGCGTCCATCATGTCGGCGATACTTGGCTTCAACGATCTGGCGCTTTCTCCATGACCCACCTCGCCCCGATCTCGACGACAACGCCCGAACAGCTCGGCAAGCGGCTGCGACGCCGCCGGGGCGACGAGGGTTTCACCCTGCTGGAAATGCTTGTGGTGCTGGCGATCATGGGCCTGCTGGCCGCGATCATCGCCCCCCAGGTGCTGAAATACCTCGGCACTTCGCGGAGCCAGACCACCAAGGTGCAGATTCAGAATGTCGACGCGGCCCTGCAGCTGTTCCGTCTGGATGTCGGGCGCTTTCCAACGCAGGAAGAGGGCCTGGGCGCCCTGGTCACGGCGCCGTCCACGGCTCCCGGCTGGAACGGACCCTATCTTCAGAAGTCGGCGGCCCTGAACGACCCGTGGGGGACCCCCTATGTTTACAAGATTCCGGGCAAACACGGAGAGATCGACGTCTATAGTCTGGGCTCCGACAAGGCCGAAGGCGGGACCGGCGAGGCGGCCGATGTCGGAAACTGGTGACGCGGCGGGCCAAAACGCGCCGCCATTCGCGTCCCAGGCCGGAACGACCCTGATCGAGGCCCTCGTCGTGGTGGCGATCACCACCATGGTCGCCCTGATCGGCTTTCCCCGGATGCAGCAGGGTCTTCTCACCCTGGCTCAGCGTCAGACCGTCTCGGTGGTCGCCGCGCGGCTGCGCCAGGCCCGGGCCGAGGCTCTGCGCCGGGACATGCCTGTCGTATTCGCCATCGCCCCCGACGGCCGCGCCTACGGAGCCTCGGATGGCGGCCTGGCCCAGGCGCCGGTCGGCGTCAGCCTGACGACACCGTCCGGACCGGGCGGCCGAATCCTGTTTCACGGCGACGGCTCGTCGTCGGGTGGCGCGGTTTGGGTAAGCGCCGGACGACGTACGATCGCGGTTCTGATCGGCGCGCCGGGCGGTGACGTGGCGATCGGCCCCGGATGAGCGGCGCCCGCGAAAGTCACCGGGGGTCGGATGCCGGGTCGGTGTTCGTCGAATCGATCATCGCGGCGGCGATCGTCGCCATGGCCCTGGGCGCAACGTTCCAGGTGATCGCCGACGGCGCCAATCGTGACCAGGCGGTCGAGTCGCGTCGAACGGCGCTGTTGATCGCCCAGTCGGAACTGGCGGCGGTCGGATCGGAGATTCCGCTGAGGTCCGGCCAGAGCGCCGGACTGGCGGGCGATATGGTCTGGCGTGTCGAGGTCTCTCCATACGCCGACGGTGTCGACGACAGCGCGGCAGGCGCTCTTTGGAGAGTGGCCGTGTCGGTCCAGCGGCGTGGGGGCGGAGTGGATCTCGCACGCCTCGACTCCCTGCGCCTGGGTCCCGTGGAGGGATGAACCAACGTGTATTCACGTCGTCCAGCCGGGGCTTCGCCTTGGTGGAGGCGCTGGCCAGCCTGGTGGTGGTCGGCATGATCGGCCTGATGCTGATGGCCGGCGTGACGACGGGCCGGCGCGTCTGGGAGCGGATCGATACGCGCGAGGCCCGTGGGGAAACCCTGGACGCCGCGCAGATTTCTCTGCGGGGACGCTTCGAACAGGCCTTTCCCCAGACCCTGTATGACGAAGACCCACCCTATATCGAGTTCCAGGGAACCGACCGGATCGTGACGTTTCTGGCCAATCCGCCGGAGGCGGGCCGGCCGGCGCCACTTAGACACTACACGCTATCACTCGACACGGCGGGCGAGCTGGCGCTGGCGTCGATCAGCGACCCCGATCCGCCGGAGCACGCGATCGTCACCCGCGAAGTTCTGCTTCGCGGCGTGAGACAGATCGACATGGCCTATTTCGGCTCGGCCCAGCCCGACAACACCAGGCGCTGGCGGCCGGTCTGGCATGACAATGCGGTTTTGCCCGAGTTGATCCGCGTTCGGCTGGCGTTCGAACCCGGCGATCCGCGACTCTGGCCCGACCTGATCGTCCGACCCCGCGCGACGATCGATTCCGCCTGCCTGCTCAATACCATCACCCATCGCTGCAAGGGCCGACAGTGACCCTTCAGGAACTGCTCAATACCGATATGGACATGGCCTCGCTGTCCGCGCTGGCGCGGCAGGGATTGGCGTGGTGGATCGACGAGCTGAGCACGATGCTGCCCGCGGCGTGGCGCGAGCGCCTGTCGTCGCGGCCGCGAACCTGGATTGAACCCCGGGACCAGGGCGGCTGGCGAACCTGGAGGGACGGCCGCGCCCATGAGGCAAGCCCGCCGCCCCGTGACGTCAAGATCGGGTTGCTGGCGCCGAGGGGCGTGGTTCTGGAGCGGGATCTGACTATCCCGAGGATGCCGGCGGCGGATGTCCGGCGCATGCTGACCCTCGATATCGACCGTCTCTCGCCTCTGGCGCCGGATCTGATTCACTTCGACCTGGAGATCATCGACCGGGACGGGGAAGACGGCAAACAGAACGTGCGGCTTGGGATTCTGCGGCGCGCCGAAGCGGAGCGCCTGCTGGCGCTCGCCCGCCAGGACGGCTTCGCCCCGGTGGCCCTGGGAACCCGGGCGGACAGGGAAGGGGTCACCCATTTCGATTTCCTGCCCCAGACGGTGGTGGCGCTGGGCGAGACGCGTAGCGGCGGGACGCGGCTCTATGCCTGGCTCGCCGCGGCGGCGCTGATCGTACTGAATCTCGGGATACTGGTGGGCCGCGATATGATCGCCGTCGACCGTCAAAGCCAGGCCGTGGCGGGCCAGCAGCCGGTGGTTGACGCGGTGCAACGGCTGCGGCGGCGCGTCGAGACCGAGGACGCCGCACGGCGTGGCCTGCTGGCCCGGGGAAGGCGCGGCGACCCGTTGCGGATGCTGAACGCCCTGACCCAGGCCATACCTCCCGGCGCCTGGGTTCAGCACCTGGAGTGGAATGGCCAGAGCCTGCGCATCGTCGGCTTCAGGCGGCAGGAAGTCGACATGGCGGCGGCGATCCGAGGGTCTGGCGCCTTTACCAATCCCAGAGCCCTGACCGCCGAGCCCGCGACAGGTGCCACGTCGACGCGCCCCTTCGACATCACGGCGGACGCCCGGCCGGAACTCACGGCCGGTACACGCCCATGAGATCCTTGACCCCTCGTGAACGGCGTCTGGTCGCCCTGGGCCTGCTGGTCCTGGCGATCGGCCTGGCGTGGCTGGTGGTGATCGGCCCGCTGGCCGTTGGGTTCGTCGACCGGGCGCAGCAGCGACGCGAGCTGGCGCGGACCTACTGGCGAAACGAAAAACTGATCGGCTCTCTTCCCGCCCTGCGGGCGGAGGCCGAGGCACAGCGCAAGACCGCGCCCAGGTTCGCCGTCGCCGCGGCCAGCGAGACCCTGGCCGTCGAGGCGCTGAAGGAGCGGTTGCAGCACCTCGCCACCGATGGAGGGTTCGCGGTCACCGGCATTCAGGATCTGCAGGCCGACGCGCCGGCCGGCGCCTTGAAGGTCAGGATGGACGCCACCCTGACGCTGACGCAATTGTATGAGACGGTTAGACGTCTCGAAACCGAGGACGCCTATGTCGTTGTCGACTATCTTTCGGTCTCGGCGGATCGATCGCTCGCGGCGGGACGGCTCGCTCCCGTCGACGTCCGTCTTGAGCTCTCGACCGCCTGGCGGCCCACGCGGGGACGACCGTGACAATATCCTGGCGCCATTGCTGGCCTGTGGGGCGCTGGTGGTGATCGCCGGCCTGCAACTGGTTTTGCCCGGCGCCGACCCGCCCGGGCCGTGGGCCGGGCTGGCCGCCCGACGTCAACGCCCCGTCGTCGTTCCCCCTGTTCCGGAGTATGCCGCCATCCTCGCTTCACCGATCTTCACGCCCGACCGTCACCCTGGGGCGTCAGGCGGCCCTTCGGATACGGGAAGCGGAACCCTGGCCAACTACGCCGCCCTGGGCGCCGCCACGGGCCGGAGCTTCGCCACCGGGGTGGTGTCGGCTCCCGGTGGCGCGGTGAAGACGGTGCGGCGCGGCGATGAGATGGACGGTTGGCGGCTGGTGGCGGTCGACCGGACCAGACTGATCTTCGAACGCAATGGCGCGCGCCACGCCCTGTTGGTCGGCGCTCCCGCCGAGTCGACGATCAAAGCTACGAGCGGCCCGGCGACCGCGGCCGAGCCGGCGGCCGACCAATGATACGTCCCGCGAAGCCGACGTCGGTCGTCGCCGTCCTGATCGCGTGCCTGTCCGTCGCGCTGATCGCCAGGGGTCAAGTCGCGAAGGGTCTGGCCGCGAACCCGCCACCAAGCCCCTTGGAGAACCGGGAGGTCAGAACCACGATCCTGCGGGGTTCACCGGCGAATCTTCCGGCGACGCCCGGCCCCATCGCCACCCTGCCCGGTGGCGATATCAATCTGAATTTCCCGGGCGTGGACGTCCAGGCGGTAGCCAAGGCCGTGCTCGGCGATACGCTGAACGCACCCTATACGATCGACCCTAACCTGCACGCCGTGGTGACGGTTCAGACGCCGCGGCCAATTCACCGCGCCGATGTGCTGGCGGTTTTCGAGACTGGCCTGACGCGAGCCGGCCTGGTGCTGGTCAACAGGGGCGGCGCCTACGCGATCGAGCCCTCATCGACCGCGCGGGGCGAGGCGGCGGTGGTCGGGCCGGCGGACCCCGGTTTCGGCAACGAGACCGTGCCCCTGAAATTCGTCAACGCCGAGGAGATGCGAAAGCTGCTCGACCCCTTGGTGCCCAACGCCATTTCGGTGTCCGATCCCACGCACAACGTGCTGGTGCTGTCGGGCAACAGCACCCAGCGCAAGGCTCTGCGAGAGCTGGTGGCCCAGTTCGACGTGGACTGGCTGAAGGGCATGTCCTTCGCCCTGTTCGTTCCCCAGCGGACCGACGCCCGCCTGATCGCGCCCGAGTTGGAAAAGCTGCTGAACGCGCCGGGTACACAATCGGCCGGCCTGGTGAGGCTGATCGCCATGGATCGGCTGAACGGCATTCTGGCGATTACGTCCCAGCCGCAGTATCTGGATGACACCCGGCGTTTCGTCGAGATCCTGGACCGCGAGGGCGAGGGCGCCGAGAAGCGGGTGTTCGTCTACCACGTCCAGAACGGACGGGCGTCGGACTTGGCCAAGGTGCTGAACGCGGCGTTCGGCAATGGCGGATCAGGCGGCGCCCAGACCGACACCGACCCCACAAGCCTGAACGACCGTTCAGGCCCCTCCCCCTCGACCCAGCCGGCCAGCCTGCCAAACGGATTGATCGGCGGGCTTGCGGGCCGAAACGGGGTAAACGTCCGTGGCGTGGCTAACGCGGGGGGGCAGAGGGAGACATCCCCGGCTTTGGGCGGAGATAGCGCCGGCGGGGGAGGAACCAGCGGAACGAGCATCACCGCCGACGAGACCAACAACGCCATCGTGGTGTTTTCCACACCACGCGACTACGCCCTGATCTCCGACGCCCTGGGTAAGCTGGATGTGCCACCGCTGCAGGTGCTGATCGACGCCTCGATCTCGGAGGTGACGCTGAATCACGATCTGCAGTACGGCATCCAGTGGGCGTTCCAGACTGGCCGCCTGGGCGGAGCGCTCAGTCAAGGCGCGCAAACCGCCACGACCAATACGGTCACCGGGGTGACCACCCTCGCCAATCCGGGGCCGCTGCAGAACTTCCCCGGCCTGTCGTTCCTGTACCAGGGCAACGGTTTCAGCGCGACGCTCAACGCCCTGGCCAAAATCACAGACGTGACGGTGCTTTCGGCGCCGAAACTGATGGTGCTGAACAATCACACCGCCACCATACAGGTAGGCCAGCAGGTGCCGATCTCCACCGGTTCGGCGGTGAGCACCATTTCCAGTGGCGCGCCGATCGTCAATTCGATCGAATACCGCGACACCGGCATCATTTTGAAGGTCACGCCCCGGGTGAACAGCGGTGGCCTGGTCCTGCTGGACATCGCCCAGGAGGTCAGCAGCGTACTGGGCACCACCAGTTCGACCATCAGTTCGCCCACCATCCAGCAGCGCAAGATCGCCACGTCGGTGGCGGTGCAGGATGGGGAAACCGTGGCGCTGGGTGGTCTGATCAGCAATCAGGTCACCAAGGGCCGGGCCTCTATCCCCGTCCTCGGCAATATACCCATTCTCGGCCACCTGTTCGGCGACACCACCGGGGGCCTGATGCGCACCGAACTGGTGGTGCTGCTGACGCCGCGCGTGGTGCGAACTCCGGTTGACGCCCGCGCAGTCACCGAGGAACTGCGCGAGAAAATTCACCTCGGCGCGCCACCACCGCCGGCTCCGCCGCATCGCCGGCGACCCTGAGCGGGTCCAGTGAAACCGTCCGGACGCGACGATGGTTACGCCCTGGTGGCGGCGGTGACGGCGGTGGCCGCGTTCGCCTATCTGGCCTTCCAGGTTCTGGCCGCCGACCAGGGCGGGATCGCCCTGGCCTCGGGACGCATGCAACAGGCGAAGCTGTCCGCGGCGGCGGACGCGGGACTCAGCCTGGCGGTCCATGGCCTGGCCGCCGAGGATCGCGGGCTGCGCTGGTCGATCGACGGTGGCCCGAGGCGGCTTGAGTTCAACGGTGTCGATCTGACGGTGACGGTGGAGGACGAGCGCGGCAAGGCGCCCCTGGCCGGGTTGAACGATAGCCAGGCGCGAGCCCTGTTCGCGGTGGCGGGGGCGCCCCGCGACAAGCTGGACGCCCTGGTGCTGGAATTTCGCGGCTGGCAGAGCGAGGACACCACCGCCCCCTCCGCGAACGACGACATCCTCGGGGCGACGCCGGTTCCGGCCGGGCGTCACGGACCGTTCCGCACCGTCGGGGAACTGGCCGCCCTCAAGGATCTGGATGTGGCGACATTCAATCGGATCGCGCCGTCGGTGACCACATTCTTCGAGGAGAACGGAGGCTTTGAACCCCGTCACGCCACGCCGCTGGCCAAGGCCGCGATGAGCGGAGAGGAATTGGCGAGCGAAGACCAGCTGGCCAATGAAACCGGCCTCGACAACGAGCGCGTGGCCGAGGACATCGCAGCCGATGATCGCTATGTCGGCCGCACCCTGACCGTTCGGGTTGTCGCTCGCGACCGGGACGGGGGCCAGACCCACCGGATGGAGATTGTCGAGCTGACGGGAGACAAGGCCCACCCGTTCTGGGTGCGCTACGCTGAATAGCCCGGGTTCAAATCAACAGGGGTCCGTGCAACCAGACAACCCAGACGGCCAGGCACAGAGGCGCTCCGAAGGCGATGGGCGTCGAAGGGCGGGCGCGTCGACCGTGAAGGACGCCCGCGGCGATCCAGGCCAAGCTTACCACACAGGCCACCAGCAGGACCGACGGCAGGGCCGACCATCCCAGCCAGGCGCCGCCGGCGGCCAGCAGCTTGGCGTCACCCAGACCGATGCCGTCCACGCCGCGCCAGCGCCGGTAGAGCCATCCAATCGCGGCCAGCACGGCCCACCCGGCCAAGGCGCCAATGCCATGTTCGAGGATCGGCCGTCCGGGAAGGGCGAGGGTCGCGGCCAGACCCGACACCAGAAGCGGCAGGGTAAAGACATCGGGCAGGCGAAAGGCGATCAGGTCGATGATCGCCAGACACACCAGACACCAGCCCAGGCCCAGGCCGGCGAGGAGACGCCAGTCGGCGGGCATCACCAACCCAGCCCAGGTGAAGGCGAGGACGGTGACAGCCACGACCACTGGCGGACGCACGGTCGACGGGGCGACGGCGTACGGCCGAGCGAGGGCGGCGGCCAGCCAACCGGCGGGAACGGCGGCGATCGCGGACAGAAGTGGGACAAAAACGGGCAGGGACGTCGCCTCGGAGTCGGATACGGACAACCGTGGACTATCCTCTCACCGCCGACCACGACACAAAAACAAACCAATTCCCCATTAAGCTCGAGGCGTTCGCACCATTAACTCCGATGCGGCCGACGAAGGATCGCAAGCGCGAAAAATGGTCCCGAACCCCGCCTTCACTGGGCTTGCGATCCTGATCTGGCTGGCGGGTGGCGCGCCGGCCTTGCCAGCTCGGGCCGTAACGTCAGGGGAACCGCGACGGGATCTCGTCACCACGATCCAGATGCGGCCCAGGGAATCGCTTCGCGCGGCCCTGGTTCGCGGCGGTCTGGGCGGCGATGAGGCCAATCTGGCCGCGGACGCCCTGGCCAACGATTTCGACACCGTCAATCCTCACCCGGGCCTGGAACTCCGACTGACGCTCACACCAGGGACGGCGTCCGAACCACGCCTCGCCTCCCTTGGGCTCACGCCCCGGGACGGTGATCATCTGGACCTCATTCGCGGGTTGGACGGCGTCACGCGCCTGCACCGTAGTGAATTGCCAGTGTTTGTCGCCCCGACGCTGACACGCGGCCGAATCCACGGGTCTCTGTATCTATCGATCGTCGAGGCGGGCGTGGACGTCAACATGGCCGCGCAGGTCGTGGGCCTGTTCGGGCGACGCCTCGACCTGACCCGAGATGTCGAAAGCGGCGACCGCTTCCGGCTGGTGTTCGACCAACACCGGCGCGGCGACGGTCAAGCCCTCGACTCCGGCGACCTGCTCTATGCCGACGTCACCATGCGTTCGGGCAATGCGCGGCTCTATCGATTTCAACCGGAGGGGTCGCGTGGCGAGCAATGGGTGGACGGCGCCGATGGCGCGGCCGCGCCGGCGCTGTTGCGAACCCCCGTTGACGGCGCCCACCTGACATCGGTGTTCGGGCGAAGGATGCATCCGCTGCTGGGTTTCACCCGCATGCATGAGGGTGTCGATTTCGGCGCGTCGCTTGGCGCGCCGGTGCTGGCCGCGGGCGACGGCGTTATCGAGGAGGCGCGCTGGTCCGGTGGCTATGGACGGTGGCTTAAGATTCGGCATTCCGCCGCGCTGGAGACAGGCTATGGACATCTTTCGGCCTGGGGGCCAGGCATGGTTCCAGGCGCGCGCGTTCGCCAGGGCCAGATCGTCGCCTTCGTCGGAGCGTCAGGATTGGCCACCGGCCCCCATCTGCACTACGAGGTTTTTGAGGATGGGCGCCGGATTGATCCCCGATCGGCCTCCGCGCTCATGCGTCCCACCAGGACCGTCGCCCAGGACCCGAACTTCCGGGCCCGCAGGGCGGAAATCGACGCCGCCGTCTCAATCCTCGCCGCTGCCTGCGCGGCGCCAGGATTGATGGCATCTTCACTATCGGGGCGATGCATCGGTTGACTTTTTGACCGAGCCCCAAGCATTGCATTGCAGCATTGGTTTTCGCGGTCAGCGACCCCACCTCCACCTCGACCCCAAGAGTAAGGTTTGATCATGAATGTCAGTCTCGTAACCCAGCCGCAACCGAAAGCCGGCGAGGCTGCCAGTTTGGACCGGTCGATGCTGACGCACCTGCAACGGCTAGAGGCCGAGAGCATCCAGATCATGCGTGAGGTGGTTTCCGAATGTGAGCGCCCGGTGATGCTCTATTCGGTCGGCAAGGACTCGGCCGTGATGCTGCATCTGGCGGCCAAGGCGTTCTATCCGTCAAAACCGCCCTTTCCGCTGCTGCACGTCGACACGACCTGGAAGTTCAAGGCGATGTACGAGATGCGCGAACGGATGGCCAAACAACTTGGTTTCGAGCTGCTGGTCCATCAAAATCCCGATGCGCTGGCCAGAGTCATCAACCCCTTCGACCACGGCTCGGCGACGCACACCGATATCTGGAAGACCGAAGGGCTGAAGCAGGCGCTGGACAAATATGGGTTCGGCGCGGCGTTCGGCGGCGCGCGACGGGACGAGGAAAAGAGCCGGGCCAAGGAGCGCATATTCTCGTTTCGCTCGGCTCAACACCGCTGGGACCCGAAAAATCAGCGGCCGGAACTCTGGCGTCTCTACAATACCCGCATCAACAAAGGCGAGAGCATCCGCGTCTTCCCGATCTCCAACTGGACCGAGCTGGATATCTGGCAATATATCCACCTGGAAAACATCCCGATCGTGCCGCTGTATTTCGCCGCAGAACGACCGGTGGTCGAGCGCGACGGAACGCTGATCATGGTCGACGACGACCGCATGCCGCTGCGCGATGGCGAGACGCCGATGATCAAGTCGGTCCGCTTCCGCACCCTGGGCTGCTATCCGCTGACGGGCGCCGTCGAAAGTACGGCTGATACCCTGCCGCGGATCATCCAGGAAATGTTGCTGACCACCACCTCCGAGCGCCAGGGCCGGATGATCGACCACGATCAGAGCGCGTCCATGGAGAAGAAGAAGCAGGAAGGCTATTTCTGATGGCGCATCAATCCACGCTCATCGCCGACGACATCGAAGCCTATCTGAAGGCCCATGAGGTCAAGAGTCTGCTTCGGTTCCTGACTTGCGGCTCGGTGGATGATGGCAAATCCACCCTGATCGGCCGCCTGCTCTACGACTCGAAGATGATCTTCGAGGACCAGTTGGCCGCCCTGGAGGCGGATTCCAAGCGCATCGGCACGCAAGGCGGCGAAATTGATTTCGCTCTGCTGGTCGACGGTCTGGCGGCCGAGCGCGAACAGGGCATCACCATCGATGTAGCCTATAGGTTCTTCTCGACCGACCGGCGCAAGTTCATCGTCGCCGACACTCCCGGCCACGAGCAATACACCCGCAACATGGTTACCGGGGCTTCCACCGCCGACGCGGCGGTCATCCTGATCGACGCGCGCAAGGGCGTGCTGACCCAGAGCCGCCGTCATAGTTATCTGGTCAACCTGTTGGGAATCCGGCACGTGGTGCTGGCCATCAACAAGATGGATCTGGTCGACTGGTCGGAGGCCCGGTTCAAGGAGATCGTCGCCGAATACCGCGCTTTCGCCGACCAGATCGGCATTCGCGAATTCACCGCCATCCCGATGTCGGCGCTGCGAGGCGACAATATCACCGAGCCCAGCGCACGGCTGGCCTGGTACAAGGGTCCGCCCCTGTTGCGCTGGCTTGAGGAGGCGCCGCTTGAGGACGACCTGCGGGAAAAGCCCTTTCGTATGCCGGTCCAGTGGGTCAATCGGCCGGATCTGGATTTCCGCGGTTTCTCGGGGTTCGTCGCCGCCGGATCAGTCAGGCCGGGCGACCACCTGAAAGTACTGCCGTCGGGCCGTGAGAGCACGGTCGCGCGGATCGTGACCATGGATGGTGATTTGCCCCGCGCTGTGGCCGGTCAGTCGATCACCCTGACGCTCGAAGATGAAATCGACGTCTCGCGCGGCGACATCCTGGCGGCGGCCGACGCGCCTCCCGGCGTGGCCGATCAGTTCGAAACGACCTTGGTCTGGTTCGACGACGAACCGATGATCCCCGGACGGCCCTATCTGATGAAGCTTGGGGCCCGCACCGTGTCGGCGCGTGTCAACGAACCCAAATACAAGATCAATGTGAACACCCTGGAGCACCTGGCGGCCACCCGCCTGGAGCTGAACGAGATCGGTGTCTGCAACCTGACGTTGGACACGCCGATCGCATTTGATCCCTACCTCGAAACAAAGGATCTCGGCGGCTTCATCCTGATCGACAGGCTGTCGAACCGCACGGTCGGGGCGGGCATGCTGCATTTCGCCCTGAGGCGCAGCCAGAACATTCACTGGCAGGCGCTCGATGTCGATAAGCCGGCGCGTTCCGGGCAAAAGGGGCAGAAGGCGCGCGTGGTCTGGCTGACCGGACTGTCCGGCGCCGGCAAGTCGACCATCGCCAATCTGTTGGAAAAGCGACTGTACGCGGCGGGGCGGCACACCTATCTCCTGGATGGAGACAATGTCCGTCACGGCTTGAACAAGGACCTGGGCTTCACCGAGGAAGACCGGGTCGAAAATATCCGCCGGGTGGCGGAAGTGTCTCGATTGATGGTCGACGCGGGCCTGATCGTCCTGGTCTCGTTCATATCGCCATTCCGCTCGGAACGCGCCATGGCGCGAGGATTGCTGAACGAAGGTGAGTTCATCGAAGTGTTCATCGACACGCCACTGTCCGAAGCCGAGAAGCGGGACGTCAAGGGTCTCTACAAGAAGGCCCGGGCCGGCGAGCTTAAGAATTTCACCGGTATCGACAGCCCATATGAATCTCCGGAACAGCCGGAGATGCGCATCGACACGACGCTTTTGTCGGCGGAAGAGGCGGCGGAGCGGATATTCGCCGCTTTGGCTGAATAACCCGGTGATGATTTGGCGCCGACTCCGGGTTTGTTAAACCCGGAATCGCGATGCAGGTGCGCTAACGTTGATTTTGTGTTTTGCTCACCTCCGGGTCAGGCGCACGAAGCCGGAATCGTTTCGCATCCGGACCCCGACAAAGAGCTATTGGCGTCGAACCCGGCCGATATTTGGCCTCCAGGTCATCGCGCGCCGGTCCAGGTGCTTGGGGGAACACGCGATGTACGCCGCCGATCAAGACAATCCCTGGCTACGCGACGTCCCGGTCTCGCCGTCGCGATGGCGGGCCATGGCTGTGGCGCTGGTGGCTTCGATTTTCGCGATCGCCGTCCTGTTCACGTTCAGAGCCGCAGCCGCGGGGCTCCAGCAGGCGATCGCCGCCGCCCTCAAGTCTCTTCCGGGAATGTGGCCCGATGTTCTGACCTCCGGCGCCCTGCAATGCCTGATCTTCGGATTGTTTCTTGGCGCCGCGATGGTCGGGACCAGACTGGAAAGGCGCAGACCCTGGCGTGGGGAGCCCGGCGGTGCGGTCTCGCTGGCCATCGGCTTGCTCATCGGCGCGGTGGGACTTGGAGCGGCCGTGGCGATCGCCGCCGCCGCCGGCGCGGTGAATTCAGGCCCCCCGCCGGCGATCCCATCTTCCATCATTGGATTGCTGTTCGGCCTGGGCGTCGTCGCGGTTCAGGCTGTGGCCGAGGAGGCCTTCTTTCGCGGATGGGTTCAACCCGTGCTTTGCGCCGATTGGGGTCCCTGGGTGGGCTTGATCGTGACCTCCGCCCTGTTTGGAGGCCTGCATATCATCGCCGGCGCGCATGGCCTGATGGCGGTGTTGAACCTGTTTCTGGGTGGCGTTCTGTTTGGTTTGCTGGCGTTGCGGACGGGCAACCTGTGGGCCGCGGCCGGCGCCCACTTCGCTTGGAACTGGACCGAGTCCGGATTCCTGGGATTGGCCTATGACCCCTCGGGCAGCATCCTCAGTTTGAGCCTCACCGGAACACCGCTGTGGAACGGCGGCGAAGACACCATGAACGGCAGTCTGGCCACGACAATCGTACTTGTCGCTCTGGTCGGCGCCATGTTGCTTTGGAAGACGACCCAGCCAAGCAGACCCTGACCACCGCGCTCTACGCGGCCGGCATGGGTCTGTCGCCGTCGCCGACCACCGTGAAGGGCGCCCAATAGTAGGGGTGGGAATGTTTCGGCTCGTTCATCAGGACCCGTTCAGCCTCGGCCAGAGCTCCGGCTTGCGAAACACCCCGTTGTTTGAACAGGGCGATCATCAGCCTCTCGGTGGTGCCTGAATCAACCTCCCAGTTCGACACCACCACGTTGCGCGCTCCGGCCTGCACGAACGAGGTCACCAAGCCGCCGAGGGCCTCGCCGCCACCGCTGCCGAGTTTGGGCGCCGCCGCCAGCTTGCTTCGCCCGGCGGTTTTTGGCCCGCCGACCGTCGTGCCGCCGGCCTTGCCGTGCGCATTGCTGCCGGTGTTACACGCGGAGAGCACCACCATGTCGGCGTCCAGATGCAGCGTGGTGATCTTGGCCAGGTCCAGCAGCGCGTCGCTGCCGCTTCCCGCCCCCGCGAACGAGGTCAGCAGGGCCGTCCTCAGGCAGGGATTGCCCTCATCGAGCAGTCCGTGGGTCGCGAAATAGACAACCCGGTATTTGGCCAGATTGCCATTCGCCAACACCGCCGTGTCGGTGAATTCATCGCCGAAGGCATAGGCGGAAGGACCTACCGCATCGCCGGCCACCGCCTTGGCGACATCCGCCACCTCGGTCCTGGTTTCGGGAAGGGCGTGCATGAGAGTCAGGGAACGGCGGTATTGTAGGCACAGCTTCTCATCGTCCGGTGTCGTCCGGCCAATGGGGCGAACACTGGAAAATGACTCCGGGTCCTGCGGAATCACCGGGTCAGCATAGCCGTAGAACGGATTGGCCGCCTTCGAGGGCTTGGCGATCCGAGCCTGGTAGAAAGCTGAGGCCGACAAGGCGATAGAGTTGTAGGATCGGGCTCCGAGCCAAGCCACGCCGACATAGTCGAGGGGTTTGGGCGCGGCCAACTTCGCCTTGATCAGGGTCACGCTGGCGTCATCCACGACAAGGGTGCTGATCGGCGCGGCGATCAGGGTGGCGTCGGGCTCATAGATAATGTGTTTCGCCGCCAAGATGGGGCCTTTCACCGGCCCGAACACCTTTTCGAACAGCTGATGCGCCAGTTCGACGTTGAACGCCCCGTGCGTGGCGCGGCCACTCTTCGAGCGACCAGGCGAGTCGATGGGTATCCGCAGGGTCCGGACGATGTCGTCCGCGCGATCCCGGGTCAGATCGATCCGGTAAGGTGTGGCGGAGTCCGGAGAGATCGCCATCCCATAGCCACCGCCGGCCAGGAGGAAAACCTTCACATAGACCTCGCCCGGCCGAAGGGCCTTCCGCAGCTTGTCCAGGTCCACCAGCGTGTGCAGGGCCGAAGTGAATCCAGGGTCGGCCTCCAGAAGCTGACCCTGGAGCCTGGCGTTCTGGTTCGCCAACGTCTGTTGATCGGCCTGGAGGCGGGTGATCTCCGCTCCCTGATAGATCCCTTGTTCGTTGAGCTTTCGTACGGCGGCGTCATTGCCCTTCTGGCGGCGGTCGGTGTCCTGCAAGGCGCGCGCCAGGGCCGCGGTCTTGTCATCCCCGGCCTGAGCCGTCGCCGCCTGCCGTTTGGCCGCCTCGGCGCTGGACTGGGCGATCAGAGCCTGGGCGGCGTTGAAAAAACTCTTCACGTCATCCGGGTGGGCGTCCGGCGCATTGCCGATCCGCCGCAAAAGGAAGTCGAAATAGGGCCGGGCGAGATCCGCCGAATCGGCCAGTGATCCGCGCTGATCGATGAAGATGGAAAAGGCCGCCTTGTAGTCGTCGACCGCCTTGGCCTCTTCAAGTTTGTCCGCCTTGCCAAGATCGGCTTCGGCGCTGGCTTGCTCGAGGAAGAAATTGGCCAGCGGCAGGGATCCGGGGTGCTTGACTCCGAAATAGGCCACCGAGACGCGGAACTGCCTTTCGGTGTCGTTCTGCCTGGGCGTTCCCCGATCGAGGCGCAGCAGGTCGGCCCAGACCCGGGTATTGAGCCAGGGCGCGGCCTGGCCGAGGACCAGCGGCTTGGCGGCGTTCTGCGACACCGGCAGGGCTGAATCCAGAATCCGGCGGGCGGCAATCAAGGTGGCCCGGGCTTCATCGGGCCGCACGGCGGCTTCGAGCGCCGTACCCTTGATTTCCATGGCCTGGACGTCGCGCAGCCGCTCCCTGTCATTGAGGGAAATCCGCTGAGTGCCATCGGTCGCCCCCACTTCGGGAATGACGACTTGGCCTTGGTCATTTCGCATGCCGTTCGAGGTCGCGCCCTTGATCCGCTCGGCGATCGCCTGATCGGCCAGTTCGATGGCGCCCTGATAGTCCTGCTGGTTACGGGCGTCGGCCGCCTTATAGTTCAGGGCCAGACCTCTCAGGCTGGAACTGGCGCTCTTGGTGAGTGCGTCAGCCTGGTCGAAGAAGATCGCCGCCCGGTCGAAACGGCCGCTGTTGGAAGCATTCAACGCCTGATTGTAGAGGGCCTCGGGACGTGTGTCGTCGGACTTGGTCTTGTCGCTGGTCACCGCCAGCTCGCCGAAATCCAGCTCCGCCTGATCGAATTGCCAACTCTGGCCCACGCTATAGGCCTGGGCGCGGAGGCTTTCGACCGAAGGCGCCTCCTCCCCGTCCACGGTGCTCAGCTGGCTGACCGGGGCGGTCGAGACCTGGGACACCGCGGCGGTTTCCTTGTCGATGGCGTCCGGCTCGCGCAATGCGCCCGAAAGAAACCGCACACCCTTGACCAGCACATCCTCGATGGGCGCGCGCCCTTCGGCGGCGATCACTCGTCCCCCTCCCGCCGACCGTAACACGACATAGGCGAGGCCAGCGGCCTTGGTCTTGCACGAAACCTTTACGCCAATGGCGGCGACCTTCGCCGCGTTCGCGGCGGCCGGGTCGCAATCGGTGCGACTGGCCAGCAGCCGGCGCCAGGCGGTCTCCGAGGCCCGCGCCTTCGACGCCGGGAAAAGATAGAGTGTGCCCAGGGTGTTGGACCAGCCCCGGCAGGTGACGTTCCAGACGCGGCCGCCGTGATCGACGATCGGACCATCGAAACCGCGCTTGGCTTCGCAGACGGCTCCGTTGCCAGCTTGACCCAGATTGAACTGCGGCTTGAAACCGTCAAACCGCCTGCCATGCGCTCCATCCGCGGAGACCACCGGAGCCGTGGCATGGGCGCCCGCGGCCGACGACAACCCCAAGGCCAGCGCCGCCGCCCAAAACAACCCCGCTCGATGTCCGCGCCCGCGCCGCCCCAGACGATAGGTCGTGGAAAGTTCGCTCGAGGTCATGGGCGATCATCCGGCCTGCGCCAGATCTCCTCATTGGGGGCGCCGGTAATCGTCGGATCCTCGACATCCAGCTCATCGCGGCTCAACAACGCGCCCCGGCTCAACTCATCGAGGGGTATGGAGGTGATGCCGTCACTCGTCGGGGTGCAATTGCCCAGTTCGCCGATCACGCAGCCGTTGACGCGGTAGAGCGAACGGAATTCGGACGAAGCCAGCGTTCCTATCAGGAATATCTGGTTCGAAACCGCGGTTGAGGTGCCGGTGATCGGAATTGTGGTGCCGAGCTTGGTGAACACGCCGAACAGATCGATCGCGGGCGGGTTAGTCAGGTAAGAGCCAAGGGTCAGGGTGCGGGTCACATAATAGCCGGTGCCCTCGGTGGTGCGCAGGCCGGTAGTGTTCTGTTGAACGATCATCCGCCCCGCCGAAAGCGACAGATCGCCGGCTGCCAACATCACGGCCTTACTGGTGTTCGCCGACACGACCGGAACCGGCAGGACGGGGTTGATCTGCTTGAGCCCGGCGATGTCGGTGACGCCGGCGTTGGCGTCGACGAACGCCTTGGTTCCAAGCAGGATGTTCGTAGTCGCGTTGAGTGTCGCTTTTTGGAAGATCACCGGCGTGGTGGAATAGACCCCCGACGCGCTCACCGACGTCATGCCGATCGATCCGCGTTGGTTGGTGGTGGTGGCGTCGTTGACGACTTCGATCACCGACGGGGTCCAGTCCTTGGCGGCCGCGATATTCGCGGCCGTGGCCCCAGTGAGCGTGGCCGGGTCGGGCGCTCCGATTGTCAGTGCCACGGTATCGTTGGCGGCCGGCGTGAAGGCCCCCGTGATCGTGACGATGCCGGCCATGTCGTAGAGGTTGATGGTCGCGACCTTACTGTCGAGCTTGGCGGCGCCGATGTTGATCGGCCCCTTGGACTCGAACAGAGCGACGGTGGGCGCCACGAGGGCCGAGGCCTTGACCCAGCTTCCCCCGTTGGGATTGGTGTCCGCCAGGGACAATCCCGTGGCATCGGCCAGAGCCAGACCGATCGCCGTGCCGGCCGTCAGGCTCGCCGACGGACTGCCGGCGTAGCCGGCGTTGGCGTAGGTTTCGGCGTCGATGAATATCGACCCGCTTGCCAGGGTGAACAGACCGTCCAGGGGGGCGCTGACCGTATCGAACAAGGTCTTGCCAGGACCCGGTCCGGGCGAAGTCGGCGAGCCGCTGGCCGTCACCGAGCCGTTCAGCTTGACCCCGCCGACAGGCGTTGACAGCACCACGTCGTTGCCCGCCATGACCGAGGTCATGGTGATATTGCCGGTGAGGGAGCGGGCGGCCACGTCGCGACCGGCGATTGTCGAGCCGCCAAGGGTGATCGAGCCCGCGACCGCGTCGAGGGCCACGTCCCGAACCGCATTCACCGGGCCGACCACCGACAGCGCGGTCGTGCCCGAAGGATCGGCTCCCGTCACGGCGATGCGCACATCGGAACCCGTTCCGGACGCCGTGACCGCGCCGCCGACACTCACCGTGCGCGCTGCGATATCGACATGCGACCCATCGGTGAGGCCAGTCTGGGCCTGACCGAACAGGGTGATCGACTGACCCGGATTTGCCGCCAGAAGTCGATCGGCCGCACCTCCCGACTCGCCTTGGCTACCCGCGCTCAGATCGCCGGTCACGCCGACCGTCGTGGCGGCGCGAATCAGCGCGTCGTCTCCGGCCTGAACCTGGACGAGGCTGACCAAGCCTTTTTCACTCCAGATGGCGATGTCACCGGCCGCCGCGAGGGCGCCGCCGACCAGGATGCTCCCGCCCTGAGAGTCCAGGGCCACGTCGCCGCCCGCCGTCATCGCGCCAAGCACGCGCAGGGCCGCGGCGCCGGGAAGGTCGGCGGCCGTGGTGACGATCCTGACATCGGCGCCCGTGCCGTTCGCGGTTATCGCTCCGCTGACCAAAAGAGTCTGGGCGCCGATGTCGGTCGAGCCCTCGCCGAGGGCCGTTTCGTTCACGCCAAACAGATGCAGCGGCGAAGAAGCCGTCAGGTAGGTCCCCGCGCCGGCGTAGCCGCCGAGGCTTTTGGTCCCAGAGTCGAGGGAGCCTGTAACCGCGATCACGCCGTTGGCGGCTCGCAGCACCACATCGCCGCCCGCGGCGGCCGAAGTCAGAGCAAGCCCGCCGCTCCCGGCCAGAATGGCGATATCGGCGCCGGCGCCGAGGGTGTCGGTGGCGGTTGGACCGACCGTCACGCTGTCGGCGGCGTCGATGACGATGTCCCGGCCGGCGACGATACCGGTCGTCTGGACCGCGCCGCCCAGCGACTGAAGCCGCACGTCGCCGCTGGGGGCCATGGCCGCGCCGCCGAGCATGACGCCGCCCTGTGACACGATATCGATGGCGGATCCGTCCGCCACACCGGCGAACTGGTGGCCGACCGCGTTCATCGGCGCGGCCAGCACAAGATAATCGCCCGCGCCGTAGCCTTCCCCCACTGTTCCGGCCGTCAGGACGCCGGCCACGGCGGTTGCTCCACCCGAACGCATCACGATGTCGTCGCCGGCCGAGGCCGAGGCGAGGGTCAGGTCGCCGGCGGCGGTGTTGACCGCCACGTCCTGGGCCGCGGTGAGAGTTCCGGCGTTTACGGTGACCTGGGCGTCGAGGAGGATATCCCGACCGGCCATGATATCGGCGACGTGAATCGCGCCGGAGATCGATTGCAGACGAACGTCCGAGGTCGAACTGGCCAAACCGCCGACGGTGATGTCTCCGCCACTGACCACGTCGATCTGAGAACCGTCGCTATCGGTCGCGTAGGTATGGACCGCCTTGGATATGAAGACCGTCATCGGCCCGGCATTCGCCAAGGTGTCGCCCAGGCCGACCGCCTCGCCGACCGTCCCGCCCGTGAGCGCGCCGGTGACGGTTATGGTCGTGTTGGCGCCAAGAACGATATCATCTCCCGCGCTTACCGAAATCAGACCCAACGCGCCAACCCCGGCGCGGGCCCCCACATCGCGGTCGGCGACGATCGCGCCACTCGCGACTATGCCGCCATTTGGCGCGTCCAGGGCCACATCTCCGCTGGCCGTCTGGGCGCCCAGAATCTGAAGCGCCGGGCTGGATAGGCCATCGGCGCCGGCTGTGACGATGCGGATGTCCGACAAGGATTGAGTCAGCGCACCGGTCGGGCCAAAGCCTGCGGTGATCGCGCCGGTCACCTTGACGGCGCCGGCGGCGCCGATATCGGTGACCCCACCGCTCAAGGCCGGCTCGGGGCTTTCGAAAATCGCCAGGGGCGAAACCGCCGACAGATTGTCGCCGGCGCCAAACCTGTCCACGCCCGTCCCCGAGGCGATGGTTCCAGTGACGATCAGATTCCCGGAGGCCCGCAGTACAACATCATCGGCGGCCGTCACGGAGCCGATCGACAGGTCGCCGCCTCTGATCGCCAAATCACTGCCAGCCTGTAGGTTCCCACCGTTGACGGAGCCGACGGCGTCCAGAGCGACATCGCCATCCGCTGTCAGGCTTGTATAGCCGATCGATCCCGCCGAGGCCTGAAGTCGGACGTCGCCGGTGGCGGAGGCCAAGGCGCCCAGGGTCACATCGCCGCCGCCTGTGTGGACATCGACATGCGAGCCGTTGGTCAGGTCTTGATAAGCTTGGCCGAACACCTTGATCGGCGCGCCGGCCGCCAGCACGTCGCCGGTGGCGGTGGTGTCGGCGCCATCGGAGCCAGAGGCCAGACCGGTCGTGGTCAAAGCGCCGGAAACGGTGGCCCCGGCAGTCGCCCGCAGGACCAGATCGTCGCCGGCCGTGGCGGTCGCGAATGACAAGGATCCATTGGCGGCGGCGATCGCCACGTCGCGGCCGGCCGTGAACACGCCATTGCCGGTCAGAGAGCCGTTGGCGAGGGTCACGCCGATATCGCGCCCCGCGCCACCCGGCGCGCCGCCGGTATTGTCAATGGCTCCGGTGACGGCGAGACCTATGTCGTTGACCAGCAGGATCGCGCCGGCGTCCCGATTGGTGAAGCCGGTCAGGGTGGTGATCTGATTGGGTCCGGTCAGGCTGGCGCCGCCCGTCGATGAGCCGGTCAGGGTTGAGGCCATGATCGCGCCCGACGTCTGGCTGACCGTTCCGGCCGACGCGAGCGTGAGACCACGGCCCACGGTAACGTCACCGTCAAACGTCAGGTTGCTACCCGCGCCCTGGGTAGTAAGGCTGACGTTCCCTGCCTTGTTGGTCAGTCCGGCCACTATCAGGGCCTGCCGGTCCCTCAAGACGACATCGCCGCCGCCGGTGTTGGTGAAAAGCCCGACGGTTCCGATCTGATTTGCGGTATTGTCGAACGACGCGCCGCCCACCGAACCCCCGGCCAGGGCTCCAGCGGTGATCGGCGCCGTATCGGCGGAGACAGCGCCCCCCGACACCAAGGTGAGGGTTCCGGATCCGATATCCACCACGCCGGCGACCGTCAGACCCTGGCTGTCCGCCAACGTCACATTGCCGTTCAAGCTGTCCTTGAAGGCGCCAAACGTGCCGATGACGTTGATGGCATTCTTGAAAGCCGCCCCACCGGCCGACGAACCGGTCAGGGTCCCGGCCGTGATCGTCGCCGTGCCTCCGGTGATGGCGCCAGCCGTGGTCAGGGTCAGGGTTCCCGATCCGATGTTCACCGCGCCGGCAACCGTCAGGCCCTGGCCGTCCGCCAACGTCACATTGCCATTGCCCGTGTCCCCGAATGCGCCGAACGTTCCGATCAGGTTGGACTTGT
>JBBRPO010000030.1:0-60010 GCA_038227865.1 Caulobacterales bacterium | reverse complement strand
GACGTAGACGTCGGGCAGGAAGTGCATCTCGATCTTGATCAGGCCGTCGCCCTGGCAGGCCTCGCACCGGCCGCCCTTGACGTTGAAGCTGAAACGGCCGGGGCCGTAGCCGCGGCTCTTGGCTTCCGGCAGGCCGGCGAACCAGTCGCGGATCGAGGTGAATGCGCCGGTGTAGGTGGCGGGATTGGAGCGCGGGGTACGGCCGATCGGGCTCTGGTCGATGTCGATGACCTTGTCGAAGTTCTCCAGGCCCTCGATGCGCTCGTGCGGGGCAGGCGCGTCGGAGGCGCCGTTCAGGCGGCGGGCGGCGGCTTTGTAGAGCGTCTCAATCGTGAACGTGGATTTGCCGCCGCCGCTGACGCCGGTGATGCAGGTGAAGGTTCCCACCGGGATCTCGGCGGTGGCGTCTTTCAGGTTGTTGCCGCGCGCGCCGACCACCCGCAGCATCCGTTTGGTGGAGAATGGCCGTCGGACGGCGGGGATCTCGATGCGCTTCATGCCGGTCAGATACTGGCCGGTCAGGCTGCGCGGGTTGGCCATGATGTCCTTCGGCTTGCCCTCGGCCACCACCTCGCCGCCGTGCACGCCGGCGGCCGGACCCATGTCGATCACATAGTCGGCGGTCATGATCGCCTCCTCGTCATGCTCGACGACGAGGACCGAATTGCCGAGATCGCGCAGGCCTTTGAGGCTGACCAGCAGGCGGGCGTTGTCGCGCTGGTGCAGGCCGATCGACGGCTCGTCCAGCACATAAAGCACGCCGGTCAGGCCGGAGCCGATCTGGCTGGCCAGGCGGATGCGCTGGCTCTCGCCGCCCGACAGGGTGCCCGAGCCACGCGAGAGGTTGAGGTATTCGAGGCCGACGTCGACCAGGAACCGCAGCCGGTCGTTGATTTCCTTCAGAATGCGCCGGGCGATCTCCAGCTGTTTGTCGGTCAGCTGGCTCTCCAGCGATTCGAACCATTCCTTGGCACGGCGGATAGCCAGGGTGGAGGCCTGCGAGATGTTCTTGTCGCCGACCCGCACCGACAGGGCCTCGGGCTTCAGGCGGGCGCCGTGGCAGACGTGGCATGGCGTTTCGGACTGATAGCGGCCGAGCTCTTCGCGCACCCAGCTGCTGTCGGTCTCGCGCCAGCGGCGTTCGAGGTTGGGGAGCACGCCTTCGAAAGTCTTGCTGACCTCGTATTTGCGGGCGTTGTCGTCATAGACGAACTTGATCTTGTCCTTGCCCGACCCCTTCAACACGATGGATCTGGCCTTGTCGTCGAGCTTCCACCACGGTTCGTCCATCGAGAAACCGTAGTGACGGGCGAGGGCCTGCAGGGTCTGGGTGTAGAGCGGCGAAGGACCCTTGGACCAGGGACCGACGGCCCCCTTGTGCAGGCTCTTGTCCTTGTCGGGCACCACCAGGTCGGGGTCGAAGCCGAGCTTGACGCCCAGGCCGTCGCAGGTCGGGCAGGCGCCGGCCGGGTTGTTGAACGAGAATAGCCGTGGTTCGATCTCGGTGATCGAAAAGCCGGAGATCGGGCAGGCGAATTTCTCGGAGAAGATGATCTTGCGCGGATCTTCGCCCTCGGTCGGTTTGTCGGCCCATTCCGCCACCGCTATGCCGTCGGCCAGGCGCAGGGCGGCCTCCAGGCTGTCGGCATAGCGGGTTTCCAGGCCGGTTTTGGTCACCAGCCGATCCACCACCACGTCGATGTCGTGTTTGAAGGTCTTCTCGAGGGTCGGGGCGTCCTCGATCGCGTAGTAAGCGCCGTCGATCTTCAGCCGCTGATAGCCCTGCTTCTGCCAGTCGGCGATTTCCTTGCGGTATTCGCCCTTTCGGTCGCGAACCACGGGCGCCAGTAAATAGATACGCTCGCCGTCCGGCAGGGCGGTCAGCTTGTCGACCATCTGGCTGACCGTCTGGCTGACGATCGGCAGGCCGGTAGTCGGTGAATAGGGGATGCCGACCCGCGCCCACAGCAGACGCATATAGTCGTGGATCTCGGTGACGGTGCCGACGGTGGAGCGTGGATTGCGGCTGGTGGTCTTCTGTTCGATCGAGATGGCCGGCGACAGGCCCTCGATCAGATCGACATCGGGCTTGCTCATCAGCTCCAGGAACTGACGGGCGTAGGCCGACAGGCTCTCGACATAGCGCCTCTGGCCCTCGGCGTAGATGGTGTCGAAGGCCAGGCTGCTCTTGCCCGAGCCGGACAGGCCGGTGATCACCACCAGCTCGTCGCGCGGGATATCGACGCTGACGTTCTTCAGATTGTGTTCGCGAGCGCCGCGCACGCGAATGAAGCGGGATTGTTCGTGCATGGGGCCAGCTTAAACTTTTCGCCGCGCCGCGCGCGGATCAAGGCTGTCTACTTAGTAGAATGAGTCGCGTTTACGACAAGAACAAATCACGAACGTGCGATATCGGGGCTGCCGTTGCCCCCCTGACGGGCGCCGCAGGTCTCGCAGACCAGCGTCTGCCCCTTGCGGACCAGCGCCAGATCGCCGCAGGCCGGGCAGACGTCGGCGATCGGCCCGGACCCACCGGTGCCGCCCAGGCGCGCTGGTGTCGGCAGGAACACCAGATTGTCCGGCGTCGCGCCGCGCGAGAAGCCCTTGGAGATGAACCGGGCCGCCGGCTGCGGCTCATCCGCCGCGCCGCGACCAAGGCCGTCGGCGTTGAGTTCCGCCGGATCCAGATTGGCCAGGTCCTGCCGGTCGAGATAGGAGACGCCCAGCTCGCGGAACACATAGTCCAGGATCGAGGTGGCCGAGCGGATCGAGTCGTTTCCGGTCACTGGACCGGCCGGGTCGAAGCGGGTGAACACGAAGGCGTCGACGAACTCGTCCAGCGGCACACCGTACTGCAGCCCGATGGAGATCGCGATGGCGAAATTGTTCATCAGGGAACGGAAGGCGGCCCCTTCCTTGTGCATGTCGATGAAGATCTCGCCCAGCTCGCCGTCATCGTACTCGCCTGTATGCAGATAGACCTTGTGGCCGCCGATACTGGCTTTTTGGATATAGCCCTTGCGCCGGTCGGGCAGGCGCTGGCGGCTTCGGTTCACCTCGACGATCCGCTCGATGACGCGTTCCCGAGGGGGCGCGGCGGCGGGCGGTTCGGCGATCGCCGGCTCCGGCAGGTCGAGACGGAAAGCCACGGGCGGATCGGCCCGCGATATGGCCAATGCGCGAACGCCGGCTTGGGCCGCCGCCGTCTGAACCTCGACCGCGGCTTCGGGGAGATCATCGAAGGCCAGGCGTAGCGACAGGGTCAGGGGCGCGCAGGTGAAGGCGTCCATGGCCAGCGTCATGGCGATGCGATCAGCGAGACCGATGTCGAGCGACCCTCGGAATATGGCGCGGGCCTGGTCGTTGAGGAACGGCGCGGTCGAGAGGTCTCCCGAGCCCATCACCCAGGCCTCCGCGGTGGAAATTTGCGTTGCCGTGAAACCCGCCAGCGCCAGGGTGTCAAAGCCCGGCGCGACCGCCGCCTCGGCCGACGCGCCGAGAACGTCGCAGACGAACCCCACCCCGACCAAGGCCGGCGCGAACGCCGCGCGAAGATTAACCGCGTCGATCAGGGCGGCTTCCACCGCCGCGATTTCGTGGTCGGTGAAGCCTCGCACGCCGAGGGCGGCCGGATCGAGACCCGGCGCTTCAGCCAGGGTTCTATGGCCGGTGACATGCGGCCGGGCGACATCCGGCGGCACACCCAGAACCGCCAGCCCGTCGAGAGCGAAGAGGTTGATGGAGGGAACCGACGCGCCGTCCGCGGTTTCCGAAACGCCCAACGGTCCATTCCACGGGTTTGCGCCCAGGGCCACGCTGCCCAGCCTGAGGGCCATCTCTCCATCGGTGGCCGGGCCGCCGGTCACCAGGGCGTTGCGCACGCCGGTCGCATCGGCATCCGCAAGGGTCGTTTCCATAAGCGCGAGCGCCATCTCGGCCGCCGGGCTGGCGGGCAGCCGCTGCATCGCCTCCCGACGCGTGGCCAGATCGGCGAGGTCGCGGTCACGGGCCTGATCAAAGCGCGGATAGGCGCCGATGCGGGCGGCGATCTCGGCGGAGACCGAAAGCGCGGCGGCGGCGACCAGGGCCTGCAGCCCGGCGGCGCGATCACGCCCGTCCGGCGCGCCGTAAGTCAGGCCCTCGGCCACCAGCCGCTCAGCCACGCCCGCCATCACGATCGACAGCGGCCGGTGATCGCGGCGCAGATGCGCCTGTTCGACCTTGGCGGAAAAACCGACGGAGACCTCGATGTCGAGGGCAATGACCATCAGGCGCACGACAGCCGCCAGGTCTTCGTGGGTTTCCAGGACGGCGACATTGATGGCCGCCGTCGGCGCGGCGTCCGCCAGTGTCAGGGCCAGGGCGTCGCTTTCGGAAAAAGCCAGAGTGACATCCGCGCCGCTCCAGCTCGCGACAGCCGCGTGCCGGGCGGCGGCTCCGGCGTCCACGACGTCGGCGCGCCCGGCCCAAGCGATCGTGTTCGAGGCTAGCGATGTCATGGCCTCGCCCGCCCGGCCCAGGGCGACGGCGTCGGCGATTTCCCGATCCGCGGCGCCAAGGTCACGCGCCGACAGGGCGGCTCTCAGCAGGGCGTGGTTCTGGTTGGGATCGGCGCAGGCCGCTGGATCGCCCTGGCATCGCCGAACCGCGTCGCTCACCGCCGTCAGACGCGTGGCCATACGGTCCTTGGGATCGGCGACGCCGAAGATCAGGCGTTCCAGGTTTTGCGGCGCCGCGATCGGGCACAGGGCCGGATCGTGCGCCAGGGGGTGCAGCCTGGCGCCGAAGGCCAGTGAAGGGCCGGGGGCCACGAGGCCGGCCGACAACAGGGTGATGATCGCGTCGGTGAAGGCTTCGGCGTCCGCCGGCGTATCGAATACGCCAAGCGCCAACCCCCAGGCCGCCAGACGCCGGGCGTAGCGATCCGGGCCGCCATCCAGAAAGCCATTGGAGGCGCCGTTCTGGGCCAGGGCGGTCGGTCGATCGCCGATCGGGTAGTCGGTGGGCAGGCTGTCGGCCCAATCAAGCCAGGCCTCGACCCGGGCCGAGGGCCAGGAAACCGGCGCCAGCACGATCATCTCGCCGCCCGGCCGCTCGATCGCGCGCCATTCGGCGGCCAGGGGTGGCCAATGTCCAGGCGAAGGTGTCTCGACGCGCATGGGGCTCCTCTCCCGAAGCTTGGCGATGCTAGGCTGGGGGTGATGGTCGTGCAATAGATCTGGGGGCCGACGTGGACTTACCCACAAGATGTGGTTTTTCGGGCGGGGCCGCCGTGCGTCGCCCCCCGGCTGGACGCGCGAGGCCCCGGCGCCTATAACCGCGCCAACGAACGCGTGCCGAACGGCCGCGACAAAGATCGGTCCGGTAACGACGTGCTCAAAGCGATCTTCACCTGGTGGACCGGCGCCACGATCGGCGCGCGGTGGCAGATCGGTCGCGGCAGCCAGTTCGTCGGCGAGGACGAGGGCGGCAACAAATACTACGAAACCATCGACAAGCGTTTCGACTACGACGGCCATAACCGCCGGTTCGTGATCTACAAAGGCTATGCCGACGCCTCGAAGGTGTCGCCCGACTGGCACGGCTGGCTGCATCACACCTTCGCCGAGCCGCCGACCCGCGAACCGCTGAAGCGCCGCGCCTGGGAAATCGATCACCAGCCGAACCTTACCGGAACCAAGTGGGCCTGGCGCCCGAAGGGGTCGATCACACGCGGCGGCCAAAGGGCCGAGGCTTCGGGCGACTACGAGCCATGGACGCCCGAATAGTCCGCGCGGCCTGGGTCTCGACGCTCGCCGTCGGCGCCTGCCTGTTGGTGGCTGGTGCGGTCGCGCAGGAGGCCAACCGCGCGACGGTCGCGCCAAACGCCGAGCTTGACCATCCTCCCGCCGCTGCCGCGCCACCCACCGCCGCGACACAGCCACCCGTCACCGCAATGGCGCCGGTCCCCGACGCCCCCACGCCCGACGTCACCGACAATCAAGCCGACAACGACGAACCGGCCAACAAGGTGCTGGCGCCGGTGGTTCCGCCCGTGCCGGCGCGCGCTCAGGCCGCGGTGCTGAGGGTTCTCGACAAGGTCTCCGCCGAAACCATGGCCTTCGCCGCGCCGATCGGCGCCCGGGTCCGGTACAAGAGCCTGGTGTTCGAGGTGAAGACCTGTGTCACCCGCGGCGGTGACGACCCACAACCGCGGCCGTCCGCCTATCTGCTGATCACCTCTGACGCGGGGGCGGCGTCGGGCGGTGTGGTGGGTCCGAGGCAGGTGTTCAAGGGTTGGATGTTCGCCAACGCCCCCGGCCTGAACGCCCTCAGACACCCCGTCTACGATGCCTGGCTGGTCTCCTGCAGCGCGGCGACGCCCGCCACATAGGCGGGCATGGCGTGGAAATCGGCCGATATGGCCAGGGCCGCCGCAAGGCGTCGCCGATAGTCCAGCTTGCTGATCTCCATCGCGCCGAAGCTCTGCAAATGGTCGGTCATGAATTGCGCGTCCAGCAGCGCGAAACCACCGGCCCGTAGCCGCGCCACCAAGTGTACCAACGCCACCTTGCTGGCGTCTCGTTCGAGCGAGAACATGCTTTCGCCGAAAAACGCGCCGCCCAGCGCGATCCCATACAGGCCGCCGACCAACCGGCCCTCGCGCCAGGTCTCGACGCTGTGGGCGTGGCCCCGGGCGAAAAGCACCACACAGAGGGTCTCGATGGTCCGGTTGATCCAGGTCTCCATCCGCCCGGGTCTCGGGGCAGCGCAAAGTTCGATCACCTCGGCGAACGCGGTGTCGATACGGCATTCAAAGCGATCGGAGCGTACCGTGCGCGCCAGCCGCCGGCTGATCTTGAGAGCATCCAGCGGAATGATCCCGCGACGGGCCGGCTCGACCAGAAATACCTTCTCGTCATGGCGCGCGTCGGCCATGGGAAACACGCCCTGCCGATAGCATTCGATCAGATCGTCGGCGTTGAACCCCAACACAGGCCTGTCTCGATCATCCCTGCGCCTTGATCCACCGCTCCAGCCAGTGGATGTCGTAGCGGCCTTCGATGATGTCGGGATCGCGCAGCAGGTCCTGGAACAGCGGAATGGTGGTTTCGATGCCGCCTACCACCATCTCGGCCAGCGACCGCTTCATCCGGGCGATCGCCTCGGCGCGGTCCCGGCCGTGCACGATCAGCTTGCCGGCCAGGCTGTCATAGAACGGTGGGATCGAATAGCCGGCGTAGAGAGCCGAATCCAGCCGCACGCCCAGCCCGCCCGGCGCGTGGAAATCGCTGACCAGGCCCGGCGAGGGCATGAAGGTCCGGGGGTTCTCGGCGTTGATCCTGCACTCGATGGCGTGGCCCTCGAACCTCACTTCCGCCTGGGTGAACGAAAGCGGCAGGCCGGCGGCGATGCGGATCTGTTCGCGCACCAGATCGATGCCGGTAATCGCCTCGGTGACGGGATGCTCCACCTGCAGGCGGGTGTTCATCTCGATGAAGAAGAACTCGCCATTCTCGTACAGGAACTCGATGGTGCCGACCCCCAGATAGCCGATGGCCTTGATCGCATCGACGACGATCTTGCCGATCCTGGCGCGCGCCTCGGCGTCGATGGCCGGGGAGGGGGCCTCTTCCATCATCTTCTGGTGGCGACGTTGCAGCGAACAGTCGCGCTCACCCAGATGACAGACCGCGCCGAAACTGTCGGCCACTACCTGCAGTTCGATGTGACGCGGGCGGGCCAGATAGCGCTCCATATAGACCGCATCGTCGCCAAAGGCCGCCTTGGCCTCGCCCCGGGCCGTGCCATAGGCCTCGGCCACTTCATCGCGGGTTTGCGCGACCTTCATCCCGCGCCCGCCGCCGCCGGCGGCGGCCTTGATCAGCACTGGGTAGCCGATGGCGTCGGCGGCGGCCAGCGCTTCGGCCTCGCTGGTCAGGGCGCCATCGGAGCCGGGCACCACCGGGATGCCGACAGCCTGAACCGCGCGCTTGGCGGCGATCTTGTCGCCCATCACCCGGATATGTTCTGGCTTGGGGCCGATGAAGGTATAGCCGTGAGCGGCCAGGATTTCGGCGAACCGCGCGTTCTCGGACAGGAAACCATAGCCGGGATGGATGGCCTGGGCGCCGGTGATCTCGCAGGCCGAAACGATCGCTGGGATATTCAGATAGCTCTTCGACGCCGGCGCGGGGCCGATGCAGACGCTTTCGTCGGCCAGGCGCACATGCATGGCGCTGGCGTCGGCCTCCGAATGTACGGCCACCGTCAGAATGCCCATTTCGTTGCAGGCGCGGTGGATTCGCAGGGCGATCTCGCCGCGGTTGGCGATGAGAATCTTCTCGAACATGACCTTAGCCGATGACCACGAGCGGCTCGCCATATTCCACCGGCTGGCCGTCGGCGACCAGCAATTCCAGCACGGCGCCGGCGCTCGGGGCCGTGATCGGGTTCATGGTCTTCATGGCCTCGATCAGCAGCAGGGTCTGGCCCTGGCTGACCTTGTCGCCGACCTTGATGAAGGGCGGGGCGCCGGGCTGGGACTGAAGATACACCGTGCCGACCATCGGGGATTTGACCACATCACCGGCCGGCTTGACCGCGGCCGGGGGCGGCGTGGCCGTCGGCCCCTCTACTGAAGCGTTGGCGACCGCCGCCGGCGCCGCCAGGACCATCGGCGTGGGAACAGGCGCCGCCATCAAGGTCTTGGCCACCCTGATCTTCAGGTCGCCGCGCTCGAACTCGATCTCGCTCAGCGCGGTCTGGTTCAGGACATTGGCCAGCTCGCGCACCAGGCGCGCGTCGATCGATTCTTCCGTCCGGGACTCTGCGCTGGGCGTATCGGGTTCGCTCATCGTCGGGATTGCCTTGTTGTTGAGGGCCTGAACCTCGGGTTCCGGTCAGGATTTGGCGCACAGGCTGTGGACCGCCTCGATCGCCAGCTCATAGCCCGCCGGACCGAAGCCGCACACCACGCCGGTGGCGGCGAGGGAAACATAGCTGTGATGACGAAACGGTTCGCGCGCTGCGGGATTGGAGAGATGACATTCGACGACGGGAATCGAAAGACTCTTGAGCGCGTCCAGCAAGGCCACCGACGTATGTCCATAGCCCGCGGGGTTGAGCACCAGGCCGCATGCCTCTGTTCGCGCCGACTGCACCCAGTCGATCAGTTCGCCTTCGTGATTCGTCTGGCGAAAGACCACATCCAGCCCCAACGAGGCCGCCCGCGCCTCGCAGCGCGCGCGAACATCGTCCAGGGTCTCGTGACCATAGATGTGCGGCTCGCGGATGCCCAAAAGATTGAGATTGGGGCCGTTGAGCACAAAGATCGGTTTCGACATTCGGCTCCCGCGCGCTGTTGGGGGCCTTGTAACGGCCAAGGGTCGGGGTCACAAGCGGACCGCCATCTTGGGGCGCGACGGGAGCGGAACGCGGTGCGGCTGACGGTTAACGGCGAGGCCAGGTCCTTCGATGGGACACCTGATGTCGCCGCCCTGGTGGCCGCCCTGGGTCTTGATCCGCGCAAGGTGGCCGTGGAGCGCAATCTCGCCATCGTGCCGCGCTCGGCCTATGGATCGGCCCTGCTGGCCGACGACGACCGCATCGAGATCGTGCATTTTATCGGAGGCGGATAATGGATGGATCGATCCCCTTGGAAGACGACAGCTGGACGGTGGCCGGTCGGACCTTCCGGTCGCGGCTGATCATCGGCACCGGCAAATACAAGGACTATGCGGTCAACGCCGCCGCCGCCGAGGCGGCCGGCGCGGAGATCGTCACCGTGGCCCTGCGGCGGGTGAATCTCTCCGATCCCAGCCAGCCGATGCTGGTCGATCACGTCCGGCCCGACCGCTTCACCTTCCTGCCCAACACCGCCGGTTGCTTCACGGGCGAGGAGGCGGTGCGCACCCTGCGCCTGGCCCGCGAGGCGGGTGGCTGGGATCTCGTCAAGCTGGAGGTGCTCTCGGACACCAAGACCCTCTATCCCGACATGGAGGAGACTCTGCGGGCTCTCAAGCTGCTGGTCGCCGAGGGTTTCCAGGTGATGGTCTATTGCAGCGACGATCCGGTCTACGCTCGCAAGCTGGAGGACGCCGGCGCGGTGGCCATCATGCCTCTGGGCGCCCTGATCGGCTCGGGCCTGGGCATCCAGAACCGGCTCAACATCCACCTGATCGTCGAACAGGCCAGGGTGCCCGTACTGGTCGACGCCGGGGTCGGCACCGCGTCGGACGCCACCGTGGCCATGGAACTCGGCTGCGACGGCGTGCTGATGAACACCGCCATCGCCGAGGCCCGCGATCCGATCCGCATGGCGCGGGCAATGAAACACGCGGTGATCGCCGGGCGGGAGGCCTATCTTGCCGGACGTATGCCGAGACGGATGTACGCCGAGGCTTCCTCGCCGCTGAGCGGGCTGATCTGAAACACTGACAGAGGGGAATCGCCCATGGCAATCAGGAACCGCATCACGCAGATGCTGGGGGTTGAGATTCCCATAGTGCAGGCGCCCATGGGCTGGATCGCCCGCTCGCCCCTGGCCTCGGCGGTCTCCAACGCCGGCGGGATGGGAATCATCGAGACCTCCTCCGGCGCGCTCGACGAGATCCGTGAGGAGGTCAAGGCCATGCGCCGGCTGACCGACAAGCCTTTCGGCGTCAACATAGCCCAGGCCTTCGTGCGTGACCCCGACATCGTCTCGTTCGTGGTCGACCAAGGGGTGAAGTTCGTCACCACCTCGGCCGGCGATCCCAATCGCTATTGCTCGGCGCTGAAGGAGGCTGGTTTGACGGTGTTCCACGTCGTGCCGTCCCTCGACGCGGCCCTCAAGGCGATCGCCGCCGGGGTCGATGGACTGGTGGTCGAAGGGGGCGAGGGCGGTGGTTTCAAGAATCCGCGAGAGGTCGCGACCATGGTGCTTCTGCCCCTGGTCTGCTCGCGCGTAAGCGTTCCGGCAATCGCCGCCGGCGGCGTCGTCGATGGCCGCACCATGGCCGCGGCCTTCGCCCTGGGCGCAGAGGGCGTGCAGATGGGGACCCGCATGGTCTCGGCGCTGGAATCGCCTGTGCACCAGAACTGGAAGGACGCCATCATCGCGGCCAAGGAAACCGACACGGTGTTCCTCAACCGCTTCGGCCCCGGTCCGGCCCTGCGTGCTCTGCGCACCCAGAAAACCACGACCTTCGAAAAGACACCGCCCGAGAACGTCATGGCCGAGATGCGCAACGCCCTGGCGCTCTACTTCGGCGGTGACATGGAGGCCTCGATCGCCCTCTCCGGTCAGGTCGCCGGACGGATCGATTCGGTTAAGCCGGTGGCTCAGATCATCGCCGATACCATGGCGGAGTTCGACGCCACTGTGGCGGAGATGTCGGCGCGCTACGGCCACGTCGCGCTCGCCTGATCCAATCGACCCGCGTCTTCATGGCGCGCTTCCTGTTTCGTAATATGGCGGCCCTGCGAGCGGCCTGGATCCTGACGGTAGCGAACGTCTGCGGGCGGTCCTGACCTGCGTGCTGATGTCCGCCCGGCCGCTCCGGCTGACCATCGTCAGCGATGACGCGGATTTCCTGGCCGCCGTCGGAGTCGATTCGCATCTGTATCTCCGTGCGGGGGCGGGCGTTGCGCCTCGAGATCGGCTAGACTGACCGTTCGTCACTCAAGGATATCGCCGTCATGACCGACACCCTCGCCATCCCCGACGCCATCGCCCGCGCGATCATCACGCCCAAATCCTACGCCGATGACGCGCCGGTCCACGACGCCTTCCGCTGGCTGCGCCATAACCAGCCGTTGGGAAAGGCCACCGTCGAGGGAGCCTATCCGTTCTGGATCGTCAGCAGACACGCCGACATCCTGGAGATCAGCCGCCAGAACGATCTGTTCCGCTCGGGTGATATGCCCACCACTTTCACCACCATCGAGGGCGACGCGATCGTCCGCAAAATCACCGGCGGCAGCCCGCATCTGCTGCGCACCCTGGTGCAGATGGACGCCCCCGATCACTCGAAATACCGCGTAATGACCCAGTCCTGGTTTCTGCCCCAGAATATCAGAGGTTTGGAAGACCGCGTTCGCCAGATCGCCCGAGCGCATGTCGATCATATGGCCGGCCTGGGCGGTCAGTGCGATTTCGTCAATGACGTCGCCCTGACCTTTCCGCTGCGGGTGATCATGGAAATCCTGGGCGTGCCGCCGGCCGACGAACCCCGGATGCTGAAGCTGACCCAGGAGCTGTTCGGCGCAGCCGATCCGGAATTGAACCGGAACAAGGCCGCGGCGTCGGCCGTCGACCAGGCCGAGGGCCTTGGCCCGATCGCCGAGCTTCAGGCGGTGATCGCCGACTTTTTCATGTATTTCAAAGGCATTACCGACGCCCGCAAGGCCTCGCCTGGCTCGGACTTGGCCTCCGTTATCGCCAACGGTCAAATCGACGGCGCGCCGATAAACGATTTCGAGGCCATGAGCTATTATGTCATCGTCGCCACCGCCGGGCATGACACCACATCGTCCTCCACCGCGGGCGCGGTCTGGGGCATGTGCGAGTATCCCGAGGCGTTCGCCAAGGTGAAAGCCGATCCGTCGCTGATCCCGGGCCTGGTGGACGAAGCGATCCGCTGGGTCACGCCGGTCAAGCACTTCATGCGCTCCGCCACCGCCGACACCGAAGTCGGCGGCCGGAAGATCGCCAAGGGCGACTGGCTGTGGCTGGCCTATCCTTCCGGCAATCGCGACGAGGCCGTCTTCGCCAATCCCGATGTGTTCGACCCCGCCCGATCCCCGAACCGTCACCTGGCTTTCGGCTACGGCGCCCACCTGTGCCTGGGCCAGCACCTGGCCAAGATGGAGATGCGAATATTGTTCGAGGAACTGATGCCGCGGCTGAAGTCCCTCGAATTCGCCGGCCCCGCCACCCGCGCCGAAGCCAATTTTGTCGGTGGACCCAAGCGCCTGCCAATCCGCTATCAAATGGCCTAGGAAATACCGGCTAGCCGCCCGCCAGGACGAAGCGGATGGGGATGCGCACTTGCGCGTCGTTGACCGGGCGGCCGTTTTCGGTTCGAGGCTTCATGCGGAAATAGCGGGTGAGGCTCAGCGCCGCCTTGCCAAATCCATAGCCGTTGGGCGACTCGCCGACGACGTTGCAGAGACCCACGCCACCGGCCACGGTGATGTCGCAGGCCAGCACCACCACACCTCCGACACCGTCTCGCGCCGCGTCATCCGGATAGGCTCGCGCCACTTGCGCCGCGCTGGGGCGTGTCAGCCACTCGGGATTGGTGATCACGGTAGGGTCGATCCGTGGTTGGGGAAGCGAAACGCTCGGTCCATCGCCCAGCGCCAATGGCGTGGGGGTGACCTTGACCGGCTCATCGGTCTGGGCCGGCCGAACGGGCAGGGTGTCCGCTGTCTGGTCGATTGGCCCGGCCGAGGCTCGGACCACGGTGTGTGGCTGGGTCAGCGGCTTGATCTTCTCCGTCGGATTCAGCGGCTCGATCGTCAGGGTCCGTCCATCGATGGTCGGGGATTCGTCCGGCGTCGGTAGGTTGAATGGGTGGAAAGTGCTGTTGATCAGATAGGCGCCGATCAGGACGTGTACGGCGACTGAAGCGCCAACAGCGATGGCGGCGCCCGGGCCGCGATGCGGCGAACTCCCGCGAAAGCCAAGCACGGGAATCGACTGACGGATAACCATGGCGAACCTCCCAGTTCGGCGTTGTTGTTACCGTAGGGTCAATCCATGTTCATCAGTTTGTAAAGAGGCTTAGGCACCGTTGCGTCAACTTAACATAATTCAGTCGACTTTTCGCGGGATTCGCTCACGAGCCAATAACCCGCCTTGAGAATAGCGCCCGGTTTTTGGCCCTGACCGCTATTGTGGCTGGCGCAACTGGCGGTCAAAGGCGCTAGACTCCCAGCATGGCCGACGAAAAACCCCCTGTTCAGATCATGCCCGCCGCTACCATCCTGTTGGTGCGCGACGATCCCGCCTTCGAAGTGCTGATGGTCAAGCGCCACCACCAGATCGATTTCGCCTCCGGCGCCCTGGTGTTTCCCGGTGGCAAGACCCACGCCGGCGACCACGATCCGGCCTGGGAACACCGGGTGATCGGCTGGGAAAGCACCGCGCCTGAAAAGCGCGCCCTGCGAATCGCCGCCATCCGCGAGGCCTATGAAGAGGCGGGCATCCTGCTCGCCCGCCACGCCGATGGCGAAACCTTTCGGGGCGACGAGCGGGCCGGACCGGCGCGCGACGACGTCGCCCACGACCGCCGCGCCTTCATCGACCTCGTCAACGAACTGGATGTCCACCTCGACCTGGACGCCCTGACCGTGTTCGCCCGCTGGATCACCCCCAATATGATGCCCAAGCGGTTCGACACCTGGTTCTATGTCGCCGCCGCCCCCGCCGATCAGTTGGCGGTGTGCGACGGCTGGGAGACGGTGGACGCTGAATGGATTGCCCCTGCCGAGGTACTGCGCCTGGCCGACGCGGGCGAGCGCACGGTGATCTTTCCCACCCGCATGAACATTCAGCTACTCGCCGAGGCGGATAACGCCCTGGACGCCGGGGTCCGCGCCGCCGCCCGAACCCTGGTCACCGTCGAGCCCAAGGTGACCGACACCCCCGAGGGCAAGGTTCTGGTCATCCCACCCGACGCCGGCTATGGCGCGGTCGTGGAGCCGATGTCCAGGGTTCGCTAAATCATCTTAGTCTAAGCCTGGAATTGTTCGTTCAGCATCCGCTCTTCCAGGCTGCGGCCGGCGTCGTAGAGCAGCGCCAAGGCGATGTTGCGGTCTTCAAACACATCCACCCGCACCACATTGCGCACCTCGAGGTTCTCGGCGACAGCGCTCACCGGTCGCTTTACGGCCTCCAACACCTCGAACGTCACCTGGGCGCGGTGAGACAACAGCGCTCCCCGCCAGCGGCGCGGTCGAAAGGCGCTGATCGGCGTCAGGGCCATCACCTGTGCGTCGAGCGGAATGATCGGACCGTGCGCCGAGAGGTTATAGGCGGTCGATCCCGCCGGCGTTGCCACCAGCGCCCCGTCGCAGATCAGCTCCGGTAGCCGCACCCGGCCATCAATCGATATTCGCAGTTTCGCCGCCTGCCGGGTCGAGCGCAGCAGGCTGACGTCGTTGATCGCCAGGCCGCGATGTTCGCCGCCATCGGCGTCGACCGCCGTCATGCACAGCGGGTGGATGATCGCCTGTTCGGCGCCGACGATACGCGTCTCCAGATCGTCCTCGCTGTATTCGTTCATCAGGAATCCGACCGAACCGCGGTTCATGCCGTAGATCGGGTGACCCTTGCCCAGGTTGCGGTGCAGAACCTCCAGCATGAAGCCGTCGCCCCCCAGCGCCACCACCACATCGGCCTCGGTCTCCGGTACATCGCCGTACCGCGCGGCCAGACGCTTGCGGGCGTCCTGGGCCTCGCCCCACTCGCTGGCCGTGAAAGCCAGGCGAAGTTTTTCGGATCGAAAGGGCTTGGACATCGGCGGGCAAGTGACGTGGGCGGGCGGCGGATGTCAAATACAGAGTGGCTGTCTGTTCTGTTCGTCCGGCTCGGCGTCCAACTCACCCGGCGGCGGACGCGGATCTTCGGCGTCGGCGTAGGGTCGTCCCACGGTTTGCGCCCACGCGCGCCGTTTGGCGGCGTAGGCGTCCTGGCGATCCTGGGCGTCCGGTTGACTCATTGGTGGTGGCTCCGGCGCGTCCATGATTGTCGTTTACGCCGATCGGCGGCTGAGCGCGAGCAAGACCACCCTTGACGCGAGCCTCGTCGAGCGCGACTCTTAAGTCCACGACGATACGTCGATCAGGAGATACCGTTATGGCGGATGGATCGCTCGGGGGTTTGAGTTCCCTCAAGGGCCAGGTTTCGGCCGAGGAGTGGCAAGTTCGGGTCGATCTTGCCGCGCTCTACCGGCTGGTGGCGCTGTTTGGCTGGGACGACATGATCTACACCCACATTTCCGCTCGCCTCCCGGGGCCGGATCATCACTTCCTGATCAATCCCTATGGCTTGTTCTTCGACGAGATCACCGCCTCGTCCCTGGTCAAGATCGATCTAAACGGCGCCATCCTCCAGAAAACCCCCTATTTCATCAACCCAGCGGGGTTCACCATCCACTCGGCGATCCACGCGGCGCGCGACGACGCCCACTATGTGATGCACCTGCATTCCGATCAGGGCGTCGCGGTCTCGGCCCAGAAGGAAGGGCTTTTGCCGCTCAGCCAGCACGCGCTGATCTGCCTGCCGCGCCTGGGCTATCACGACTATGAAGGCATCGCCCTCAACCATGAGGAAAAGGATCGCCTGGTCCACGACATGGGTGACAACATGATGATGTTGCTGCGCAACCACGGAACCCTGACGGTGGGCAAGTCGGCCGCCGACTGCTGGACCCACATGTTCTATCTCGAACGCGCCTGCAAGCAGCAGGTGATGGCCCTGTCGGTCGGCCGCGAGAACGTGCTGATCGCCCCACAGGCCAGCCAGGACGAGGTAAAGTCCCAGGTCGGCCGTGGCATCGGCGGCGCCCTGGCCTGGCCCGGCTGCCTGCGCCGCCTGGACCGCCAGAACCCAGGCTACGACGCTTAGGCCGATTACTTCGCCGCCGTCGCCACCTTCAGCGCGGCGATCAGGTCGATGCGGTCCTTGGCGCTTTCCATGCCGATGTAGGACATCCGCGTTCCCGGAACCATCGCGCTGGGCCGGGTGATCCAGGTGTTGAGGCGGTCGGCGTCCCAGACCACATTCAGGCGCTTCATGCCGTCCGAATAGTCGAACCCGGGCTGGCTGCCGGCCTTGCGGCCGAACACACCCCACAGATTGGGTCCCGCCGCCGCCTGGGCGCCCTGATTCAGGGTGTGGCAGGCCTTGCACAGTGCCAGGTTCGACTGACCGTTTTCCAGGTCCGCGTTTTGATAGGCGGCGGGCAAGGTTGCGAGAATCGCCTTGGTTCCGGCGTCCGGGGGCGGCGCGGGCAGCGCCGTGGGCTTCGAACACGCCATCAGCACTAGTGCCGAGAACATGACCGCGCCCGACGGCGCCCTTACGCGCATGATCGATTCCCTGACCAACATCGGCGCGCATCTAACCCTGATGGGTCATGGCGCAATAGCCAGGACCCCCGATGACCGCACAGCCGTGCCACGCTATGATCTTCGTCCCATGGACACCCCCCGCAAACGCGATCCCTGGTGGCTCGCCGCCGCCGAGGGCGAAATCACCGAAAAGGCCGCGCGCGCCAGCGGCCCGGGGGGGCAGCACGTCAACAAGACCAGCACGGCGATCGAGCTTCGCTTCGATGTGCGCGGGTCTCCCTCGGTGCCGGAGGATGTGAAGGCCCGGCTGGAAACCCTGGCCGGCAGCCGCCTGACCCTCGAGGGGGTGCTGGTGCTGTTCGCCCAGGAGCATCGTTCCCAGGAAATGAACCGTCAGGCGGCGCGGGAGCGGCTGGTCGACCTGCTGCGTCAGGCCGCTATCCGCCCCAAAACCCGCCGCCCGACCCGTCCAACCCTGGCCTCGAAACTCAAGCGCCTCGACGGCAAGACCCGGCGGGCCGGGGTCAAGGGTTTGCGAGGGCGGCCGGGACACGAGGACTAGTTAGGGGGTTTTCGGCCGTTGAGGCTCCAGCCTGGCGTCGCGACGCAGTTGATGGGTGTTCTAAGTCGCCGTCTTCCGCCGCCGCATCTCCTTGACGATCGCTTCGTCCAGCGATTGCAGGAACTGCGACCGGTCGGCCTTACCGAACGGGGCCGGGCCGCCGGTGATCGCGCCGGTGGAACGGATCTGCTCCATGATCGCCCGCTGGGCGATGGCCGAGCCGATCGAATCGCGGGTGAAAACCCGGCCGTTAGGCGCGATGGCGGCCGCGCCGGCGGCCAGCACCCGTTCCGCCAGCGGGATGTCGTTAGTGATCGCCACATCCCCGGACCGCGCATGCTCGGCGATCCAGTCGTCGGCGATGTCGGGGCCGGCGTCGACGATCACCCGCTCGATGTGCGGATGGGCGGGGATCATAATGAAGGCGTTGGAGACCACCCAAGTCTTCAGCCCATAGCGTTGGGCGACACGATACGCCTCGTCCTTCACTGGGCAGGCGTCGGCGTCGATGAAAATCTCGATCGATCGGATTTCGCTGGGGGCGCTCATTGGTTCGACGGCCATACCGTGATTTGATTGGCGCATGAACCAGTCCGACTATCTTTCCCATGACGCCCTGGGCCTCTCGGGCCTGATCCGCACCGGCCAGGTCACCGCCGCCGAGGTGCTTGAGGCCGCCCTGGAACGGGCCAAAGCCGTAAATCCCCGGATCAACGCCCTCACCACATCGATGGCCGAAGCAGCCCGGGCGCTGGTCAAGAACGGTCCGCCGAGCGGGCCTCTGAGCGGCGCGCCGTTTCTACTCAAGGACCTGAGCGCCCAGGTCGCGGGTGTGCCGACCTCGGCAGGATCGCGCCTGCTGGAGGGCGTGGCGCCCACGTCCGACAACGCCATCGTCTCGTCCTACCGCGCCGCCGGGCTGGTCATGTTCGCCAAGACCAATACGCCGGAGTTTGGTCTGGAGCCGGTGACCGAGCCGGAGCTGTTCGGCCCCTGCCTCAACCCGTGGGACCTCACCCGCACTTCCGGCGGCTCGTCGGGCGGAGCCGGCGCGGCGGTGGCCGCGGGGATCGTCCCGGCCGCTCACGCCAGCGACGGCGGCGGGTCGATCCGCATCCCGGCCGCCTGCTGCGGCCTATTCGGCCTCAAGCCGAGCCGGGGCCGGGTTTCGGTTGCGCCGGCCAACGAAGGCTGGGGCGGGTTCTCGATCCAGCACGCGGTCACCCGCTCAGTGTGTGACAGCGCCGCCTTGCTCGACGCCGTGTGCACGCCCCAGCCGGGAGATCCCTATTGGGCGCCGCCGCCCGAAACACCTTATTTAGATGAGGTCGGGCGTGATCCCGGGGCGTTGAGGATCGGCTTCATCACCGTTGGCATCAATGTGCCGACGATCGATCCGGAATGTTCCGCCGCCGTCATCGAAGCGGCGCGGCTGTGCGAGAGCCTGGGTCACCGTGTGTTCGAGGCCAAGCTCGATTGGGACTATCCTCGGGTTCAGATCGCCGCCGGCGTGATTGTCGCCTCGAGCTTGGCCGCCACCCTAGACAATGAAGCGCTGCGTCGAGGCCGGCCGGTGGAAGAGGGCGAGGTCGAGCCGGGCACCTGGGCGTTCCAGGCGCATGGCCGGTCGATACCGGCCTCGGTCTATATCCAGGCCCTGCAGACCGCCCACGCCTTCGGCCGCACCGCGGCGCGCAGCTTCCAGGATTTCGACATTCTGCTGCTCTCGACCCTCGGCTCCCCCGCCGTGCCGATCGGCTGGCTGCGCGCAGGCGGTCCGGAGGACTTCTCTCGCCGCCTGTTCGAGTTCATGCCCAACACTCAGGCCTTCAACGTTTCGGGCCAGCCGGCGATGACCGTCCCCCTGGCCTGGAGCGGCCAGGGCCTGCCGATCGGCGTCCAGTTCGTGGCCCGGGCCGGAGAAGAGGGGACATTGTTTCGCCTAGCTGGTCAGCTTGAAAGGGCCAGCCCCTGGGCGGATCGCCGACCGCCGCTCGACTGAAAGCCAGGCCTTGCTGAAGACTCTCTCCCGGTCCGACCTCACCGCCGCCACCCGTACCAGTCTGATCGCCGCGTTCGCCGCCGCGCGCGCCGATAGCCTGCCGTATCGCCACTGGCTGGTCTCGTCGGCGTTTCCCCCGGGCATGGCGGCGGCGCTGCGCCGATTGCCGTTTCCCAGGCCCGACCTGGGCGGGATTTCCGGCAAGCGCGAACTGCACAACGACCAGCGACACTATTTCGACGCGGCCAATATCGCCCGGTTCGACGTCTGCGCCGCCGTGGCGGACGCGTTCCAATCGGACCCGGTAGCCCAGGCGATCGAGGATTTGACCGGCGCCGACCTGTCGGGCGGCTATGTGCGGCTCGAATACGCCCAGGATACCGACGGCTTCTGGCTGCAGCCGCACACCGATCTGGGGGTTAAGCTGTTTACCATGCTGATCTATCTGCCCGAGTCGGTCGACCAGGCCGACCTCGGCACCGATATCTACGCCGACTCGGACACCTGGGCGAAGCGGCCGCCGTTCCTGGACAACTCGGCCCTGGTCTTCGTTCCGGGGGCGGACACTTGGCATGGCCTGGAGCGCCGCCCGATTCCCGGCGTGCGCAAGTCGGTGATCATGAACTACGTCACCGACGAATGGCGCGCCCGCGAGCAGCTGGCTTATCCCGAAGCCCCGGTTCGGGCTTGAAGAAGAGCCCGCACCAAGCGCGCGGCCTCGTCCGTAGCGTTGACCGGCCCGGTGGTTTCCGGAACCGACGGATCGCCGTCGAACCGGCGGATCAGGCCCTGGTCCGTCAGCCCCCGGATGAAGCCGATGTGGCGGGGAACGCCAAGGTCGAACACCTCCACCGGATACGGCGTCGACAGGGCCTCCGACACCATCGACACGCTGTCGCTGGTCACCACCAGCCGATCCGACCGCGCCAGGATGGCGCGATAGGGATTGTCGCCCGTCAGGTCCCACAGAAATACTCGGGGATCATCGGCGAAGGCGGCGGCGAACAGGTCGCGCACGGCAACCGGCGTCCGCCGCGAGGGGGTGATGGCCAAGCCGCATCTGGTCGCCGTCTTTAGCCTGATCAGGCCCTCCAACAGTTTCTGGCCGTCCGCGAGGGTGAAAGGCCGGCCCTTCAGGTCGCCGCCCAGCACGACGCCGGTCAATGGATGCCCCAAGTGGGCGAACCGTTCCGCCCACTCGCGGCCGGCGCTCTCCAGCTTCGCCGGGGTCAAATCGTGGAGGGCGGTGGCGACCTTGATGACATAGTCGCCGCCGGCGATACGGTCATGCTCCATGGCGATCACAAGGTCGAAGGCGTCGACTCGACCGCGCGGATCCTGAACGTGGACCGTAACCACGTGTCCGCCGCTGGCCTTGCGGATGGCGATGGCCCGGGCCGCCGACCGCCGGCCGCAGCTGATCACCAGGTCCGGCCAAGGCGGCGACAACTGGCCTCGACCGACCCCCAGTGTCCAGGGCCACGCGATGCCTCCCGCGATGGTCTTTTCCACCACCACATCGGCGACGGCCTCGGCCAACCCCCGAGCCTGGGTGCGCATCCCGGCTTCGCCGGTAGTCAGCGCCCAGGCGGTCAGAGGCTTCATTCACGCCTCGCCATATTTCGGTGACACCGCGTAATTGAGGTAGGCCCATCCTCCTTGGGGTACGAAGTCAGCGTGTTGAAGCTGCTTCACAAAGGAGAATGGGCCATGAAGGAAGTTTACGCTGGGTTGGACGTGTCGGACAAGACGACGGCTGTGTGCGTCGTGGATAGCAAGGGGACAGTGGTCTGGCGCGGGTCATGCCCGACCGATCCGGAGGCCCTGGCGAGTGTGTTGAAGAAACGTTGCCGAGATTTGGTTCGCGTGGTCCTGGAGACCGGCTCGTTCTCGGCCTTTCTCTATCACGGCCTGATCGAGCGTGGCGTACCGGCGGTGTGCGTTTGCGCCAGGCACGCGAAGGGAGTGCTGTCGGCGCGGGTCAACAAGAGCGACCCGCACGACGCCGAAGGCCTGGCGCAGATGTCGCGGACCGGCTGGTTCAAGGCTGTGCGAATCAAGCAAGAGAACACCCATATCGACCGGGCCAATCTCAAGATCCGCGAACAGCTGGTCACGTTGCGGCAAGCGATGGCGAACCAGCTGCGCGGACTGTTGAAACTGTTTGGGCTCCGAATGGGCCAGGTCACGACGCCGGCGAAACGTCAGGAGCGACTGGAAGTCCTCTTTGAGCATAAGCCTGAACTCCGAGTGGTCGTGCAGCCGTTAATCGACAGCATCGAGGCTTTGGAAACCCAGATCAGACTCTCGGCCAAGCGCCTCGCCGCCAGCGCCGCGGCCGATCCGGTAGCGTCACGCCTGATGACCGTGCCCGGCGTCGGCCCGATCACGGCTTTGATCTACAAGAGCAGTATCGAGGATCCGGGACGCTTCGCCACCGGCGGGGATGTCGGCGCCTTCGCCGGGCTTGTCCCGAGGCGCAACCAGTCGGGAGAGCGCGACTATAAGGGCCGCATCTCCAAGGCCGGCGACGCGATGCTGCGCTCGACCTTGTACGAGGCGGCAAATAGTCTTCTGTCGCGCGTGAAACGATCCTGCGCCCTACAGATTTGGGGCAAGAGGCTGGCCGAGACCAAAGGGCCAAAGCGCGCGCGCGTGGCGGTGGCGCGCAAGCTAGCCGCCTTGCTCCATCGACTTTGGCAGTCGGAAACCGAGTTCCGCTGGGCCTGACATCCCCGCGAAATCCGACCGAAGGCCAAAACGGATGAGCCCGTATATACTGTCGCGGCGATAACCGCGTCGGTGACCCTAGGGACATCCAACCCTCCTCGCCTGACCGCGATCAGGCGGCGTGGACAATATCGGCGACAACGCCAGTCCATGACCGCGTAGACAACCGTAGACCAAGGTCACGCAGAGAAACTCACGTCACCACAGGGGTCAACTCCGGCTGTGGATAAGTGATCCGCTTCCGTCAGACTGTGACGGTCACTCCAGCGGACCACTTATCTACAGCAATACATCAAAACCAACGAAAACCCAAAAAAATGAGAAACAATTAGACAACAACACTGCACTGAATTGACCTGCTCCCCCTGCGTCTGCGACCCTATGGCGCCTTGGCCCGGTTCATCAAAGCGGCGTCCAGCGCCGCGAGCGCTTTTGGCCAGGCGTCTTCACGGGCTTCCGCGTTGCCATCGGCCGAGCCGCCCAGCGAGGCGAGGGAGGCGTAGGCCGGGTTGGTCTTGGCGACCGGGACTCCGAACACCGCGTGTCCGGCGTCGGCGTAGGCAAGCAAGGTGACGGGATAGGTGAAATGGGCCGCGGCCAGCCGGTCGCGGGCCGCGCGCGCCATGGGGCAGGACGGCCATAGGGTGTCGGCCTCGCCGCACACCATGAACACTGGCCCGTTGATCCGCTCCACCGGTATCAAGGCGTCCTGGTGCGCCGCCGCCGAGGCCATACCGTCTTCGTAGAGCGCGCGGATGCCTTTCCACGTCCCGGTCCATCCGTAGGGCATGAACGGCACGGGCTTGCCCGCCTCGGTCCAGGACGATTCAATTTCCATGCCTGCTGGGTTGATGCCAGCCCAGGCCACGTTCGATGGGACGCCGACCACGGCGATCTTAAGTTCCGGATGGCGGGACGCAGTCAGCAAGGCTGCTTCCGCGCCCTTGGAGGTTCCCATGACGCCGATCCGCGCCGGGTCGACGCGAGGCTGCCGCCCCAGCCAGTCCAGGGCCCGAGAGAAGGTCTCGAGGGGGATATTTTTCAAGGCCGGCGGCTGCCCTGGCGAGCCGAAATATGACACCTGCAACACGACATAGCCGTGCCCAGCCAGGGCCAGCGATTGGCGATCGGCGCCCGGTCCGAGACCGCCCTCGGAGCCGCCCAACAGCATAATCGCCGGCGCCGGTCCAGATCTTTCGGGCAGGTATAGATTGGCTATCAGCCCCTCGGCGTTGATGGCGATCGGCGCCGTCATGGCGGGTGGGGCGCCCGGCGGCGGCGTCTGGGCGGCGATGGGGCCGGCGAGCAGAATCTGGCCAGCGACGAGAGCGGCGGGGGCGCGCATGGAAGTCTCCTCTGAAAAACGTCCATCAACGATGCATCCCCGCGTCATCGTGTTGGAGTGACGGATGTCATCCCGAACAGGTGCGTCTTGACACGCCCCTTATGGCGCTATCGTTCCTACCATGGAGCCCGACATGAACCTTTCACGTTCCAGCGCCGCCCGATCCTTCGACAGCCGCCTGATCTGGCTTGGTTATCTGGTCCTCTTTCCGGCGCCCTGGCTGCTTCATCATGCTCGCCCCACCGACCTCGCCGTTTCGGCTGTCGGCGTCGCCGTGTTTCTGGCGGTCTACATCCACAGCGTGTCGGCTGGACCCAGTTCGGTTCTTTTCCACATCGGCGCGGTGGCCTTGATCGGATTCGCCCTGGCGCCGTTCGGCGGGCTCTGGACGGTTTTCGGCGTCTACGCCGCGTCGATGTCCGGCTGGCTGGCGCCGCGACGCAGGGCATTGCTGGTGTTGGCCATCCTTCAAGTGGCGCTGATCGCCTATGGACTCCTGAGCGGTCGGCCTTGGCTGGATTGGATAACCGGGGTATTTTTCGGTATCGCGACCGGTGTGGCCACGCTCCTTCAGCGGGAGCTTCAGGTGAAAAACCAACAGCTCCAGGCGGCGCAAGGGCAGGTGCGCGCCATGGCCCAAAGCGCCGAGCGCGAGCGGATCGCCCGCGACCTGCATGACCTACTGGGCCATACCTTGACCCTGGTCGCGGTCAAGGCCGATCTGGCCGGGCGTCTCGTGGACCGCGACGCGGACGGGGCCCGCCGCGAGATGCAGGAGGTGGCCCAGGCCGCCCGCGAGGCGTTGGGCGAAGTGCGAATCGCCATCACCGGCATGCGAGGCGCCGCTTTGCGGGTCGAGCTGGAGCAGGCGCGGCGCATGCTCGCCGCCGCCAATGTCACGGCCGAAACCAACGCCGAAGTGAGGCCAGGCGACAGCGCCGGCGAATCCGTGCTGGCCATGGCGCTACGCGAAGCGGTCACCAACGTCATCCGCCACGCCGGAGCGAGCCGCTGCCGGATCAGTCTTGAGGCCGTGAGCGACGGCGGCGTAAGGCTGTGTGTCGAGGACGACGGGCCTGGCGGCGATATCCACGAAGGTTCCGGCCTGACGGGAATGCGGTCCCGCCTTGCCGCAGCGGGCGGCACTCTTGACATTCAATCGGGCCCCACGGGCGCCCGCCTGTGCGCCAGCCTTCCGGCGCTGGCATGATCCGCATCGTCATCGCCGAGGATCAGGCCCTGGTCTTGGGCGCGCTCGCCGCACTGCTCGATCTAGAGGCGGATATCGAGGTCGTCGGCCGCGCGCACGATGGCGCGCAGGCCCTGGCGCTGGTCACGAGCCTGCACCCCGATGTCCTGGTCACCGACATCGAGATGCCGGGACTGAGCGGCATTCAGGTGGCGGAGGGCTTGAAGGCGCGGGGGATCGCGACGCGGGTGGTGATCGTCACCACTTTCGGGCGGCCAGGCTATCTTCGCCGCGCTCTGGAGGCCGGCGTGCGCGGCTATTTGCTGAAGGACGCCCCCAGCACGGTTCTGGCGGCGGCCGTGCGGTCGGTGATGGCGGGCGGCCGGGCGATCGCGCCGGAACTCGCCGAGGCGGTCTGGGACGCCGCGCCCGATCCGCTGACCGATCGCGAGCGCGCGGTGCTGCGCCTGGCCGAGGAAGGGCTCCCCAACCGGCGGATCGCGGCGGCTCTGGGACTGTCGGCTGGAACCGTGCGCAACTACCTCTCGGAGGCGACCCAGAAACTTGGGGCTAGCAACCGGATCGAGGCGGGCCGGGTAGCACGGGCGAACGGCTGGCTATGACTCGCGAATAGCGAAGGTCGCGCCGCCGAGGGCAAGCGTCGCGACGGTGTCGCGGGGCGCTAGACGGCCAAGTGGTCATGGCGCCGGCTGCAGGATTCGAACCCGCGACCTTCGCTTTACAAAAGCGCTGCTCTACCAACTGAGCTAAGCCGGCCGACGATCCCCGCTTATGCCGCACGACCGGCGCTAGTGGCAACGAGTCTTGGGAAAACGCGGGCGCCTGGCCTATATGCCGCGCCATGTCGCGCATCCTGATCACTTCCGCCCTGCCATATATCAACGGCGTCAAACACCTGGGCAACCTGGCCGGATCGATGCTGCCGGCCGATGTCTACGCCCGCTTCCAGCGCGCCCGGGGCCGAGAGGTGCTGTATATCTGCGCCACCGACGAGCACGGCACCCCAGCCGAACTGGCCGCCGCGGCCGCCGGCCAAGACGTCCTGAGATATTGCCAGGAACAGCACGCGCTTCAGCACGACATCGGCCGGGCGTTCGGCCTGTCCTGGGACTGGTTCGGCCGCTCGTCCTCGCCCGAGAACGCCCGTTTGACGCAGCACTTCGCCGACGTCCTCGAAGACCGGGGTCTGATCGAGGAGCGTACGGACAAGCTGGTCTATTCGATCGACGACGGCCGTTTCCTGCCCGATCGCTACATCGAGGGGACCTGCCCGGTCTGCGGCTTCGAGAAGGCGAGGGGAGACCAGTGCGACAACTGTAATTCGCTGCTCGATCCCATCGACCTGATAGAACCCTATTCGGTGATCTCCGGCTCGCGCAACCTCGAGACCCGCGAAACCCGTCACCTCTATCTGCTCCAGTCCCGCCTGCAGGGCGAGATTCGCGGCTGGCTCGACTCCAAGGCCGAGTTCTCCGGCCTGGCCCGCTCGATCGCCCTGAAACACCTGGACGAGGGGCTGATCGACCGCGGCATCACCCGCGACCTCGCTTGGGGTGTGCCGGTGACCCGGGACGGACAACGCCGCACCGGCTTCGAGTCCAAGGTGTTCTACGTCTGGTTCGACGCGCCCATCGAATATATCGCCGCCACCGAAGAATGGGCCGAAGCCAATGGCGGTGACTGGCGGTCGTGGTGGCGCGGGGACGAGGGGGCGAGCGACGTGCGCTACGTCGAGTTCATGGGTAAGGACAACGTCGCCTTTCACACCGTCAGTTTCCCCGCCACCATCATCGGCTCCGGCGAGCCCTGGAAGACCGTTGACCTGCTCAAGGCGTTCAACTGGCTCAACTGGTACGGCGGCCGGTTCTCCACCTCGAACCAGCGCGGCGTATTCATGGATTCGGCGCTCGAAATCCTGCCCCCCGACTGCTGGCGCTGGTATCTGACCGCCAACAGCCCGGAACACTCCGACAGCGCCTTTACCTGGGAGCAGCTGACGGTGGCGGTGAATCGCGACCTTGCCGACGTGCTAGGCAATTTCGTCAACCGGATCCTGAAGTTCTGCGAGACCCGCTTCGAGGGCGTGATCCCCGGCGATGGCGAACCGGGGCCGCTGGAAGAGAGGCTGTTCGCGGAAATCTCGGCGCGAGTCGCCGACCTGACCGACCAGTTCGAAACCATCGAGGTCCGCAAGGCCGCCCAGGCACTGCGGGGGCTCTGGGTGCTGGGCAACGAATATCTGCAGGAAGCCGCGCCCTGGACGGCGATCAAGACCGATCCGGCGCGGGCGGCGGTGATCGTGCGCACGGCGATCAATCTGGTGGGGCTCTACGCCCGGGTCAGCGCGCCGGTGATTCCCTTCGCCGCCGAGGTCATGGCCCAGGCCGTGGGCGAAGCCTGGCCGCCGGTCTGGCCATCCACTGACGCCCGCACCGAGTTGTCGCGCGCGCCCGCCGGGCTGAAGATCACCACGCCGCCGGTCCTGTTCCGCAAGATCGAGGAAGCCGACATCGCCGCCTGGACAGCGCGGTTCGGCGGCGGCGATTGACCGCGGGGTCAGCGGGGCCGGCTGGCCTCATACAGCGCCACGGCGGCGGCGGCCGAGACGTTCAGGCTGTCGAAGCCTCCAGGCATCGGAATGTTGGCCAGGGCGTCGCAATGTTCACGCACCAGGCGACGCACGCCCTCGCCCTCGGCGCCCATCACCAACACGGTGGGCGCTCCGTCGAGCACCTCCGAAAGCACGGCCGGGGCGCCGCCGTCGAGCGCCACCGCGCGCCAGCCGAGCGCCTCCAACCGCTCGAGCGCCCGCGACAGATTGACCTCGCGCGCATGGGGAATTTTGTCGATTGCGCCGGCCCCGGCCTTGGCCAGGGCGCCGGTGAGCAGCGGCGCGTGCCGATCCTGGACAATCACCCCACGCGCGCCGAACGCCGCGGCGCTGCGGAAGATGGCCCCGACATTCTGCGGGTCGGTGACCTGATCGAGCATGATCAGGAAACCCTTGGCCGGCGTGGCCAGGACGTCGAGGTCGGTAGGTTCCAGCGGCGGGGTCCGCAAACCCACGCCCTGATGCACGGCGCCAGGGGGCAGAATCTGCGACAGCGCCGGGTTTTCCGTCAGCTCCACGCCGACCGCGTCGCCGAATCGCGCCTTGAGCTGATGCGCCCGATCCGGCGTGGCCAGCAATCGCTTGGCCTTGGGCCGCGCTTCGTTTTCCAGCGCCGCCACGACCGTATGCCAGCCCCACAGCCACTCGGCGCGCGCTTCCTCGAGACGTTTGCGATGACCGGCGCCCGCCGCGTGATCAGGTCCCGCGCCGGTGTTTTGGCGGTGGCCGGCGCCGCGGTCGTTGCGTTGATGGTTGGACGCCACTATAAGACGCGCTCCGTTTTTGGGGCCCAGGATGGGCTTCTTTTCACGCTCCTAGCATGGCTTGGGTGTGTGATCGGCAGGCTTTTCAAAGGTGAAGCGGGTCCGCCCCGGTTCGCCCCGTGGCCCCAGGATCGGTCTTTCTCGGAAGCGCGTCGGGGGGAATGTCCCGAGTGGCAAAGGGGGCGGACTGTAAATCCGCTGGCGTACGCCTTCGCAGGTTCGAGTCCTGCTTCCCCCACCACGCGCTTTCGTGAGAGGATCTGGACACGCGGGTATAGCACAGAGGTAGTGCAGCAGCCTTCCAAGCTGAGGACGCGGGTTCGATTCCCGCTACCCGCTCCAGCCTCACCCTGGTCCACAGCGAATCACGCTGCGCGGCGCCGCCCTTTTTGTTAGAGGGCCCCCTTTTTGCTAGAGTCGGGGCCGGAAGGTTTTGGAGAATTGCATGCGACTTTGCCTGGCGATTGGCGTTATCAGCGCCGCCTTGGCTAGCGTGTCGGCCGCCTTGGCGGCGCCTTCCATCGAAATTCGCGGGGTCGCCGCGCGCGTGACGGTGATCCCGGAGTCTCGGTCGGATATCGCCGTGACCATTTCGCGTTCGGATCCGCGCCTCCCGCTTCGGGTTCGCAAGTTTGGCGACCGCGTCTATCTGACCGGTGATGTGGCTCATCGCGTGCATGGCTGCCGCGCCACCGATGGCAGCCGGTCCGTGGCGATCTGGGGGCGGAGCGCCATATCCTACGACCAGCTTCCGGAGTTGGTGGTTCGCACCCCCATGGCGGTTAGGCTGACGGTCACGGAGGGCGTGTTCGGCGAGATCGGTCCGAGCGCCAGCGTGGACTTCACCAACGAGGGTTGCGGCGATTGGAAAATCGCTGATGTCATCGGGCGATTGCACCTCAATCAGGCCGGCGCGGGAGACCTGCACGCCGGCGCGGCGGGACCTAGCGATCTCAGCGTTGTCGGCTCGGGCAGTTTATCGGCGGGGGAAATCAGGGGCGGGCTGAAAGCTGTCTCCAGCGGGTCCGGCGATATAAAGGTCGCCACCCTATCCGGGCCGTTTGACGGCCGCGTGGCCGGGGCGGGAAATATCGCGGTCACCGCCGGATCGGTCGGCGCGATGACGATCGCCATCGCCGGATCGGGGTCGGTAACCTTCGGCGGCGTCGCCGATAGCCTGCACGCCACCATCGCCGGTTCGGGGGGAGTCACCGTGGCCAAGGTCACAGGGCCTATCGTCCGGCAGATTTTCGGCTCCGGAGCCATCCGCGTCAATCGCACCCCGCCACCCAAGCGTTGGGGCCAGCGTTTCGCGGCGCATGCCCACGGCGGACATGGGTGACCGTTGACTATCGGACCCTTCGCGAGTAACAGGCGCGCTCGTTTCGAGGCCCTCTGTCTGATCGGCCCCATCAAACGCGAAGTCCTGCGGGCGGATGGCCCGACGCGCCGAGGTCGCTCACAGCGTTTCGGCGCAGTTCGCGTTTTTCGGATGATCGGTGTTGTCGTCCCCGAAAGATCTAGAGAGCCGACCCGTTCGTTCCCGTTTCCAGGGGCGGGTCCCCAGTTTTAACGAAAGAGACAATGCCGACAGTCAACCAGCTGATCCGCAAGCCGCGCGTCAACAAAGCGGCCCGCAACAAGGTCCCGGCCTTGAAAGGTTCGCCGCAGCGTCGTGGCGTTTGCACGCGCGTCTATACGGTGACGCCGAAGAAGCCCAACTCGGCCCTCCGCAAGGTGGCCAAGGTGCGTCTGACGTCCGGCATCGAGGCGGTGTGCTATATTCCCGGCGAGGGCCACAACCTGCAGGAACACTCCGTAGTTCTGATCCGCGGCGGCCGGGTCAAGGATTTGCCCGGCGTTCGCTATCATATCCTCCGGGGCGTCCTCGACACCCAGGGGGTCAAGGACCGCAAACAACGTCGCTCGCTCTATGGCGCCAAGCGCCCGAAATAAGGATTACTCAGAATGTCCCGCCGCCGCCGCGCTGAGAAGCGCGATGTTCTTCCCGACCCGAAATTTGGTGACCTCGTCCTCACCAAGTTCATGAACTATGTGATGTACGAAGGTAAGAAGGCTGTTGCCGAGAACATCATCTATGGCGCCTTCGACCTGATCGAAGCCAAGCGCCGTGACCAAGGTCCGCTGGAAACCTTTCACGCCGCTCTGGAGAACGTATCACCTTCCGTGGAGGTGAAATCGCGTCGCGTCGGTGGCGCCACCTACCAGGTGCCAGTGGAAGTGCCGCCTGGTCGTCGCCGGGCCCTCTCCATCCGCTGGCTGGTCGCCGCCGCGCGCAAACGTGGCGAAAACACCATGATGGAGAAGCTCGCCGGCGAACTTCTCGACGCCTCGAACAATCGTGGTTCGGCGGTGAAGAAGCGCGAAGACACCCACAAGATGGCGGAAGCCAACCGGGCCTTCTCGCACTACCGCTGGTAGGCCGCCTATCGGTTTATCTCCAGGCGGACCCTTCTCGGCGCGGGCGGTTTGAGATAGACCGCGCGCGCCTTCGGCCGAGTCCCTGATACAAACCCTTTTCGCAGAACGTCGTCATGCCCCGCACCACCAAAATCGCCGACTACCGAAACTTCGGCATCATGGCCCACATCGATGCCGGCAAGACCACGACCACGGAGCGGATTCTCTATTACACCGGTAAGAGCCACAAGATCGGCGAAGTGCACGATGGCGCGGCGACCATGGACTGGATGGAACAGGAGCAGGAGCGTGGGATCACCATCACCTCCGCCGCCACCACCGCCATGTGGAACGGCAAGCGCCTGAACATCATCGACACCCCCGGTCACGTGGACTTCACCATCGAGGTCGAACGCTCGCTGCGCGTGCTGGACGGCTGCGTCGCCGTGCTCGACGGCAACCAGGGCGTCGAGCCCCAGACCGAAACCGTCTGGCGTCAGGCCGACCGCTATGACGTGCCGCGCATCGTGTTCGTCAACAAGATGGACAAGATCGGCGCCGACTTCGAAAAGTGCGTGGAGTCGATCCGCGACCGCCTCGGCGTGAAGGCCGTTCCGATCCAACTGCCGATCGGCTCCGAAGCCAGCCTAAAGGGCATCATCGACTTGGTGCGCATGAAGGCGGTGGTCTGGGAGAGCGAGGGCCTTGGCGCCAACTATCACGACGAAGAAATTCCCGCCGACCTGAAGAAGGCGTCCGACGAAGCGCGCCACCTGCTGGTCGAAAGCGCCGTCGAGCTCGATGACGACGCCATGGAAGCCTATCTCAACGGTGAAGAGCCCTCGATAGAGGTTCTCAACAAGTGCCTGCGCAAGGCCGTGCTCACCGGCGCCTTCTACCCGGTGCTGTGCGGCTCGGCCTTCAAGAACAAGGGTGTTCAACCGCTTCTCGACGCGGTGGTGGAATATCTGCCGTCGCCGGTGGACATCCCCCCGACACCCGGCCTCGACTACAAGACCGAGGAACCCGTCGTTCGCCTCGCGTCCGATGACGAGCCCCTGGCGGTGTTGGCCTTCAAGATCATGGACGACCCATTCGTCGGTTCGCTGACCTTCTGCCGGATCTATTCGGGCAAGCTGGAAAGCGGCATGGGCCTTCTGAACTCCTCGCGCGATCGCAAGGAGCGGGTGGGCCGCATGCTGCTCATGCACTCCAACAATCGCGAGGACATCAAGGAAGCCTATGCGGGCGATATCGTCGCCCTGGCCGGCCTGAAGGACACCCGAACCGGCGACACGCTGTGCGACCCCAACAAGTCGCCGATCCTGCTCGACAAGATGGACTTCCCCGAGCCGGTCATCGAAATCGCCATCGAGCCGAAGTCCAAGGCCGACCAGGAAAAGCTGGGCGTGGCCCTTCAGAAGCTGGCCTCCGAGGATCCGACCTTCCGCGTCTCCACCGACCAGGAGTCCGGCCAGACCATTCTCAGGGGGATGGGTGAACTGCACCTGGACATCAAGGTCGATATCCTGCGGCGCACCTATAAGGTCGACGCCAACATCGGCCAGCCGCAGGTCGCCTACCGCGAGACGCTCGGGCGCAAGACCGAGATCAACTACACCCACAAGAAGCAGACGGGTGGATCGGGCCAGTTCGCCGAAGTGAAGATCATCTTCGAACCGGTGGAGCCCGGCGTCGGTTATTCGTTCGAGAACAAGGTCGTCGGTGGTTCCGTGCCCCGCGAATTTGTTCCCGGTGTGGAAAAGGGCCTGCTACAGGCCAAGGAAAACGGTCTGCTGGCCGGGTTCCCGGTCATCGACTTCAAGGCGACCCTGGTCGACGGCAAGTACCACGATGTCGACTCCAGCGTGCTGGCGTTCGAGATCGCGGCGCGGGCCGCCTTCCGCGAGTTGCGCGAGAAGGCGCAGCCGAAGCTGCTCGAACCGATCATGAAGGTTGAAGTGACCACCCCTGAAGACTACGTGGGGGACGTTATCGGCGATCTCAACTCGCGGCGCGGCATGATCCAGGGTACGGACCAGCGCGGCAACGCTCAGGTGATCATCGCCATGGTTCCGCTGGCCAATATGTTCGGCTATGTGAACACCCTGCGGTCGATGAGCCAGGGTCGCGCCAACTTCCATATGGACTACGATCACTACGAGGCCGTACCTCAGGCCGCCGCCGACGAAGTGATCAAGAAATACGCCTAAAGATTTCCACCCCCTAACCTGTCACAAATAAGCCCATTGAGGGCTGGAGCTTGAAAAATGGGTAAAGCGAAGTTCGAGCGGAACAAGCCGCACTGCAACATCGGGACGATCGGTCACGTCGACCATGGGAAGACCACGCTGACAGCGGCGATCACCATGGTCCTGGCTAAGAGCGGCGGCGCGACGGCGATGAAATACGCCGACATCGACGCCGCGCCGGAAGAAAAAGCCCGGGGCATCACCATCAACACCGCCCACGTGGAATATGAGACGGCGAACCGTCACTACGCCCACGTCGACTGCCCCGGCCACGCCGACTATGTGAAGAACATGATCACCGGCGCCGCCCAGATGGACGGTGCGATCCTGGTGGTGTCCGCTGCCGACGGCCCGATGCCGCAGACCCGCGAGCACATCTTGCTGGCTCGTCAGGTCGGCGTGCCGGCGCTGGTCGTGTTCATGAACAAGGTCGATCTGGTCGACGACGAGGAACTGATCGAGCTCGTGGAAATGGAAGTGCGCGAGCTGCTTTCCAGTTATGAATTCCCGGGCGATGACATTCCGATCGTCAAGGGCTCCGCCGTGGCGGCCGTCGAAGGCAAGAATCCGGAAATCGGCGAGAATGCCGTGCTGGCCCTGATGGCGGCGGTCGACGAATATATCCCTCAGCCGGATCGGCCGGTCGATCTGCCCTTCCTGATGCCGGTGGAAGACGTGTTCTCCATCTCCGGCCGCGGCACCGTGGTCACCGGCCGCATCGAGCGCGGGATCGTGAAAGTGGGCGAGGAAGTCGAAATCGTCGGCGTCAGGCCGGTCCAGAAGACGGTCTGTACCGGCGTCGAAATGTTCCGCAAGCTGCTCGACCAGGGCCAGGCTGGCGACAATGTCGGCGTGCTGCTGCGGGGCACCAAGCGGGAAGACGTCGAACGTGGCCAAGTGCTCTGCAAGCCCGGCACCATCACGCCGCATACCAAGTTCACCGCCGAAGCCTACATCCTGACCAAGGAAGAAGGCGGCCGCCACACGCCATTCTTCACCAACTATCGGCCGCAGTTCTACTTCCGTACCACCGACGTGACCGGCATCATCCGGCTGAAGGAAGGCGTGGAAATGATCATGCCCGGCGACAACGCCGAGCTGGATATCGAACTGATCACCCCGATCGCCATGGAAGAGCGTCTTCGCTTCGCCATTCGCGAAGGCGGCCGGACCGTTGGTTCCGGCGTGGTGACCAAGATCGTCGAATAGGGCCTAGTGCTTGATGAGGCGCGGCGCCCCTGTTAAGGGACGCACCCTGCGGCTATGAGCCATACGCGTCGGCGGGCAAGCTGCTCTCCGGCGCGTTCCTCATTTAAGGCCAAGGCGTCGAGACGTCGCCCTGGCCGCCGTTCGAAGGAGTGTAGCTCAGCTGGTAGAGCATCGGTCTCCAAAACCGAGGGTCGTGGGTTCGAGTCCCCCCACTCCTGCCACTACCGTCGAAACTGGACCATCCGGGACTATCCCGGCCGCTGGTTCGATTTCGACCCCACCCAGGCGCCGCCAATCCTGGCCGGCCGCCGTCAAAAGTTGAGAAGCCGGCCATGGCCAAAGGTCAGAATATCGTTCAGGGCGGGGGAGGGCGGAAGCCCACGATCCTCTCGCCCAGGCCGACGCCGACCGTCACCCCGGTGGCCGCGGTCAACAAGCGGGTTGGACCGGTCCAGTTCCTTCGGGAAGTGCGGGCCGAAGCCGGCAAAGTGACCTGGACGAGCTGGAAAGAGACCTGGATCACCTCGATCATGGTCGGCATCATGGTCGTGGTCACCGCCGTGTTCTTCTTCGGCGTCGATTGGATTTTGGGCCTGGGGATCAGCGCCGTCCTCAAGCTGGCGAATGCGGAGTAGTTTAAGACAGATGCCCGAAGTCGTTCATCAGCCCTCCAACCCACACCATAAGTGGTATATCGTCCACGCCTACTCGAACTTTGAGAAAAAGGTCGCGGACAGCATCCGCGAGCAAGCCCATAATCAGGGCCTTGACGATTGTTTCTCGGAGATCCTGGTGCCCACCGAGGATGTGGTGGAAATTCGCCGCGGTCGGAAAATCAACGCCGAGCGCAAGTTCTTCCCGGGTTATGTGCTGGTGAAGATGGACCTCTCCGACGAGGCCTATCACCTGGTCAAGAACACGCCGAAGGTGACGGGCTTCCTGGGCTCCGGTCTGAAGCCCATGCCTGTTTCGGAACGCGAGGTCGCCCGGATCATCGGGGCCATCGAGGAAGGCGTGGAGCGGCCCAAGCCCTCCATCACCTTCGAGATCGGAGAGTCCGTCCGCGTCATCGACGGCCCGTTCGCCAGCTTCAACGGTTCGGTGGAGCAGGTCGACGAAGATCGCGCCCGCTTGCGGGTCACGGTGTCGATCTTCGGCCGGGCCACCCCGGTGGAACTCGAATATGCCCAGGTGGAAAAATCCAGCTAGGCTCAACCATCCGCCGTCCGATGTCGGGCGGCGCAAATCCGTGGGAGGGGCGCCACCCCGCACCACGGCTCAACCCCGGCGCCGCCGGCACGCGAGGAGATCATGGCTAAAAAGATACTCGGTTACATCAAGCTGCAGGTGAAGGCCGGCTCCGCCACGCCATCACCGCCGATCGGGCCGGCGCTCGGTCAGCGCGGTGTGAATATCATGGGCTTCTGCAAGGAGTTCAACGCGCGGACGGAGAACCTCGTGAAGGGCACGCCGTTGCCGACCGTGATCACGGTCTATCAGGACAAAAGCTTCACCTTCGTCACCAAGACCCCGCCCGCGACCCACTATCTGAAGGAAGCGGTGGGCATCAAATCTGGCTCTGGCAAGACCGGTCGCGAGACCGTCGGCAGCGTTACGCGCGCTCAGCTCCGCGAAATCGCCGAAAAGAAGATGAAGGATCTCAACGCCAACGATATCGAGGCCGCCGCCAGGATCATCGAAGGCTCGGCCAGGGCCATGGGCCTGAGCATTGTGGAGGCCTAGGGAACCATGACCAAGCAAGCCAAAAGAATCCAGGCGTGGTCGGGCGACCGGACCGCCGTTCACCAGCTCGATGAAGCCGTGAAGCTCGTCAAGGCCAACGCTCGCGCGAAATTCGATGAAAGCGTCGAGATCGCCGTGAACCTGGGTGTCGATCCGCGGCACGCCGACCAGCAGGTCCGTGGCGTGGTCTCCTTGCCATCGGGCACGGGGCGCGAGGTTCGCGTCGCGGTGATCGCCAAGGACGCCAAGGCCGCCGAAGCCACTGCCGCCGGCGCCGACGTCGTGGGCGCCGAAGAACTCGTCGAGCGCATCCAGGGCGGGTTCATGGAGTTCGATCGCGTCATTGCGACCCCCGACATGATGGCTCTGGTGGGACGTCTCGGCAAGATTCTGGGTCCGCGCGGCCTGATGCCGAACCCCCGCGTCGGAACGGTCACACCCAATGTCGGCCAGGCCGTCAAGGACGCAAAGGGCGGCGCGATCGAGTTCCGTGTCGAAAAGGCGGGCATCGTCCATGCCGGCGTCGGCAAGATCAGCTTCACCGACGAGGCCATCACTGCCAACGTCAAGGCGCTGGTCGACGCCCTGGCGCGCGCCAAACCTACCGGCGCCAAGGGCACCTATATCAAGCGCATCAGCCTGTCCTCCACCATGGGGCCGGGTTTCAAGGTCGACGCCGCCAGCATCGGCGGCTGATACCCTGCCGCCAGGGGCGGGTTGTATCGACACGTCTTGTCGTGTATGGCCGCGCCTCTGGTGGGTTTGCCCCATCACCTGTCCAAGAACCGCGGGCCTTCGGGCTTAATTGTTTCGCCGCGGGGAGACGGGAAGCCAGGAGTTGTGCGCCCGCCAGTGGCTGGCGGCGTTTCTGAGCATCCTTTGGACAAACTGAGATTCACGCGGGTGCATCGTGCGCGCGCCGTCACATTGTTATGGAGACCGCCATGGAGCGCGCTCAAAAGTCGGAATCGATCGAGACCATCAGAGAGGTCTTCAAGAACGCCGGCGCCGTTGTGGTAACCCATTACATGGGTCTGACCGTGGCGCAGCTGACCGATTTGCGTCACCGTCTGCGCCAGGAAGGCGCCACTCTGAAGGTGGTGAAGAACACCCTGGCCCAGAAGGCGCTCAATGGCGCCGCCGCTGAGGCCCATGACCTCTTCAAGGGTCCGGTCGCCATCGCCTACGGTCCCGACCCGGTCTCGGCTGCCAAGGTCTCGACCCAGTATGCTAAGGAACAGGAAAAGTTCACCATCGTCGGCGCCATGATGGGTGCTCAGGTGCTGGACGCCGCGGGCGTCGACGCCTTGGCCAAGCTTCCGTCGCTGGATCAGCTCCGCGCCAAGATCGTCGGCCTGCTGCAGGCGCCGGCCACCAAGATCGCGGGTGTGCTTCAGGCGCCCGCCGCCCAGCTTGCCCGGGTGTTGAACGCCTACGCCACCAAAGACGCCGCCTGATTCCATTCGCTTCGAACCCAACCTCAAAACTCCCAAAGGATCTGAAATCATGTCGAAACTTGAAACCCTGGTCACCGAGCTCTCCAGCCTGACGGTTCTGGAAGCCGCCGAACTCTCCAAGATGCTGGAAGAAAAATGGGGCGTCTCCGCCGCCGCCCCGGTCGCCATGGCCGCCGGCCCGGCCGCCGCCGCGGTCGCCGAAGTCGTTGAAGAGCAGACCGAATTCACCGTCGTCCTGACCGGCGCCGGCGAAAAGAAGATCAACGTCATCAAGGAAGTTCGCGCGGTTCGCCCCGATCTCGGCCTGAAGGAAGCCAAGGATCTGGTGGAAGGCGCTCCGCAGAACATCAAGGAAAACATCTCCAAGCAGGAAGCAGCCGACATCAAGGCCAAGCTCGAAGCCGCTGGCGCCACCATCCAGGTGAAATAAGCCGTCGCCTGGGCTGGGTTCAGCGCCCCGCGCTGTTCTGGCCCATAGGGCGAGGAATGCCAGAGGCCTAAAAATGATTGAGGGGAGATCGGCGGAGGTCCGTCGATTTCCCCTTTTCTTTTGCGCAGCGAACGACTAAATACGCGGTCCGCTCAATCCAGATCGACATATCCCGCGCATCTTTCCAGGTGCGCGTAATTTTTTTGCTCCGAGGCGTGGTCCTTAGCCCTCCGACCACCGCGAAGGGGCGCCGCAACCCAAACACCAGGGCTGCGGACTTTTCCAGCGTCCGGCAAACGGCATGTGGCCGGGGTTATTCCCCCAACGCCCCCCGTTTGGACCGAGGGTGGACGCGTGGACATTAGATCGACGCCCGAGGTCCGTCCTCGCGCGTAACAAGGGAGCCATGATGGCGCAATCGTTCACCGGCAAGAAGCGTATCCGCAAGTCTTTCGGGCGCATACCCGAGGCTGTGCAAATGCCCAACCTCATCGAGGTTCAACGCTCTTCCTATGAACAATTCCTGCAGCGCGAAGTCCGCCCCGCGCAGCGAAAGGACGAAGGCATCGAGGCCGTCTTCAAGTCGGTTTTCCCAATCAAGGACTTCAATGAGCGCGCGATGCTCGAATATGTCTCCTACGAGTTCGAGGAGCCCAAATATGACGTCGAGGAGTGCATCCAGCGCGACATGACTTATGCCGCGCCCCTGAAGGTCAAGCTGCGGCTGATCGTCTGGGAAACGGACGAGGAAACCCAGGCGCGTTCGGTCAAGGATATCAAGGAACAGGATGTCTACATGGGCGATATCCCGCTCATGACCGACAAGGGGACGTTTGTCGTCAACGGCACCGAGCGGGTGATCGTCTCGCAGATGCACCGTTCGCCCGGCGTGTTCTTCGATCACGACAAGGGTAAGACCCACTCGTCCGGCAAGCTGCTGTTCGCCGCGCGGATCATTCCCTATCGCGGCTCCTGGCTCGATTTCGAGTTCGACGCCAAGGACGTGGTGTTCGTGCGGATTGACCGCCGCCGCAAACTTCCGGCCACCACCTTCCTCTATGCCCTGGGCATGGACGGCGAGGAAATCCTGACCACCTTCTACGAGGTCGTGCCGTTCGAGAAGCGTGACATGGGTGGCGTGGCAGGATGGGCCACCCCCTATAAGCCCGAGCGCTGGCGTGGCGTGAAGCCTGATTTCCCGCTGATCGACGCCGACACCGGCGAGGAAGTGGCGCCGGCCGCGACGAAAATCTCCGCCCGCCAGGCCAAGCGGCTGGCCGACAACGGCCTGAAGACACTGTTGCTGTCGCCTGAAGCGTTGGTCGGCCGCTATTTGGCGCGTGACGAAGTCAACCCCACCACCGGCGAAATCTATGCGGAAGCGGGCGATGAACTCGACGCGACCTCGATCGCCGCGCTCGAGGAGCAGGGCTTCACCACTATCGACGTCCTGGACATCGACCACATCACGGTCGGCGCCTATATCCGCAACACCCTGCGCGTCGACAAGAACGCGATCCGCGAAGACGCTCTGTTCGATATCTATCGGGTCATGCGTCCTGGTGAACCTCCGACGGTTGAAGCCGCCGAAGCGATGTTCAAGAGCCTGTTCTTCGACCAGGAGCGCTACGACTTGTCGTCTGTCGGCCGGGTGAAGATGAACATCCGTCTCGAACTCGACTGCCCCGACGATGTGCGCGTCATTCGCAAGGAAGACGTTCTTGAGGTTCTGAAGACGCTGGTGGGTCTGCGTGACGGCCGCGGCGAAATCGACGACATCGACAACCTCGGCAACCGCCGGGTCCGTTCGGTCGGCGAGCTTCTGGAAAACCAGTACCGCGTCGGTCTGCTGCGGATGGAGCGGGCGATCAAGGAGCGCATGTCCAGCGTCGATATCGACACGGTGATGCCGCATGACCTGATCAACGCCAAGCCGGCGGCGGCGTCGGTGCGCGAGTTCTTCGGCTCTTCCCAGCTTTCGCAGTTCATGGACCAGACCAACCCTCTGTCCGAGATCACCCACAAACGGCGTCTTTCGGCCCTCGGCCCCGGCGGCCTGACCCGCGAGCGCGCGGGCTTTGAAGTGCGCGACGTTCACCCAACCCACTATGGCCGGATCTGTCCGATCGAGACCCCGGAAGGCCCGAACATCGGCCTGATCAACTCGCTGGCGACCCACGCCGTCGTGAACAAATACGGATTCATCGAAAGCCCCTATCGTAGGGTTAAGGACGGCAAGCTCACCGACGAGGTGGTCTACATGTCGGCCATGGAAGAGGCGAAGCACGTCATCGCCCAGGCCAACATCGCCCTGCTCGACGGCGTGATCGTCGATGACCTGGTTCCGGGCCGCGTCAACGGCGAACCCTCGCTGCTCGCCAAGGACCAGGTCGACCTGATGGACGTCAGTCCCAAACAGGTGGTGTCGGTCGCCGCCGCGCTGATTCCGTTCCTGGAAAACGATGACGCCAATCGCGCCTTGATGGGCTCGAATATGCAGCGTCAGGCGGTGCCGCTGATCCAGTCCGACGCTCCGCTGGTAGGCACCGGCATGGAGTCGGTGGTGGCCCGGGATTCGGGCGCCGTCGTCATCGCGCGCCGCTCGGGCATCGTCGAACAGATCGACGGCACTCGGATTGTCATCCGCGCGACCGACGAAACCGACGCCACCAAGCCCGGCGTCGACATCTATCGTCTCTCCAAGTTCCAGCGCTCAAACCAGAGCACCTGCATCAACCAGCGTCCGTTGGTTCGCGTTGGCGATAGGCTGGTGGCCGGCGACGTGATTGCCGACGGTCCGTCGACGGAACTGGGTGAACTGGCCCTGGGCCGCAACGCCCTGGTCGCGTTCATGCCCTGGAACGGCTACAACTTCGAGGACTCGATCCTGATCTCCGAGCGGATCGTGCGCGACGATGTTTTCACTTCGATCCACATCGATGAATTTGAGGTCATGGCCCGCGACACCAAGCTGGGTCCGGAAGAAATCACCCGCGATATCCCCAATGTCGGCGAGGAGGCCCTGCGCAACCTCGACGAAGCAGGGATCGTGGCCATCGGCGCCGAAGTCATGCCCGGCGATATTCTGGTGGGTAAGGTGACGCCGAAGGGCGAGTCGCCGATGACGCCGGAAGAAAAACTGCTCCGGGCCATTTTCGGTGAGAAGGCGTCCGACGTTCGCGACACTTCCCTGCGCCTTCCCCCTGGCGTCGCGGGCACCGTGGTCGAGGTTCGGGTCTTCAACCGCCACGGCGTTGACAAGGATGAACGCGCCGTCGCCATCGAGCGCGAGGAAATCGACCGGCTCGGCAAGGACCGCGATGACGAGTTCGCGATCCTGAACCGCAACATGACCGCGCGTCTCCGAGACCTGCTGGTCGGCCGCAACGCCGTTCAAGGTCCCAAGGGCCTTGGCCGTGGCGAAATCACCACCTCCAAGCTTGACGACATCGCGCCCGGTCTGTGGTGGCAGATCGCCGTCGATGACGAAAAGGCCATGGGCGAGCTGGAGGCGATGCGCCGGCTGTTCGACGACGCTCGCAAGCGGCTCGATCGCCGTTTCGAGGACAAGGTCGACAAGCTCCAGCGCGGCGACGAATTGCCGCCAGGCGTAATGAAGATGGTGAAGGTGTTCGTGGCCGTGAAGCGCAAGCTTCAGCCGGGCGACAAGATGGCCGGCCGCCATGGCAACAAGGGGGTGATCTCCAAGATCCTGCCGATCGAGGACATGCCCCACCTCGAGGACGGCACCGCCGTCGATGTCGTGCTCAACCCCCTGGGCGTGCCATCGCGGATGAACGTCGGTCAGATATTCGAAACCCACCTGGGTTGGGCCTGCGCGGGCCTGGGCCGGCAGATCGCCGATCTGCTGGAAGCATGGCAGCGTGGCGGCCAGCGCCAGGCGCTGCTCGATCGGCTGCGGACGATCTACGGCAAGGATGAGGATCTGCCGGACGATGATGAAGAGCTGGTGGAACTGGCGCGTAACCTCTCCAAGGGTGTTCCGATTGCCACCCCGGTGTTCGACGGCGCTCACATCGACGATATCGAGGACATGCTCGAAGCGGCGGGTCTCGACCGGTCCGGTCAGGTAACCCTCTATGACGGCCAGACCGGCGACGTGTTCAAGCGGTCGGTGACCGTGGGCTACATCTATATGCTCAAGCTTCACCACCTGGTGGACGATAAGATTCACGCCAGGTCGATCGGACCCTACAGCTTGGTCACCCAGCAGCCCTTGGGTGGCAAGGCGCAGTTTGGGGGTCAACGCTTTGGCGAGATGGAGGTGTGGGCGCTGGAAGCCTACGGCGCCGCCTATACCTTGCAGGAGATGTTGACCGTTAAGTCCGATGACGTCGCGGGCCGGACCAAGGTCTACGAGTCTATCGTTCGCGGTGACGACGCCTTCGAGGCCGGTATTCCCGAGAGCTTCAATGTTCTGGTCAAGGAAATGCGTTCCCTTGGCCTGAATGTCGAACTTGAGAACAGCTGACCCGCGTCACACGTACCACGCCTTAGGCGAGGAGAGGGGCCGTCAGCCCCTCTCCATGGCCTTTCATCCTATCTGACGAACTGGAAAATCCATGAACCAGGAAGTCCTGAATATCTTCAATCCGGTGGTCGCCGCACCGACCTTCGACCAGATCCGCATCTCGCTCTCCAGCCCGGAGAAGATCCGCTCGTGGTCGTTCGGCGAGATCAAGAAGCCCGAGACCATCAACTATCGGACCTTCAAGCCCGAGCGTGACGGCCTGTTCTGCGCCCGCATCTTTGGTCCGACGAAGGACTATGAGTGCCTGTGCGGCAAGTACAAGCGCATGAAGTACAAAGGCATTATCTGCGAGAAGTGCGGCGTGGAGGTCACTCTGGCCCGCGTGCGCCGCGAGCGCATGGGCCATATCGAACTGGCCTCGCCAGTGGCGCACATCTGGTTCCTGAAGTCGCTGCCCAGCCGCATCGCCATGATGCTTGACATGCCGCTCAAGGACATCGAGCGGGTGCTGTATTTCGAATATTACATCGTCACCGAGCCAGGCCTGACCAGCCTGAAGCAGCACCAACTGCTGTCGGAAGATGAGTATATGCGCTTCCAGGAGGAATTCGGCGACGACAGCTTCACCGCCGAAATCGGGGCCGAGGCGATCCAGGGTCTGCTTAAGGCTATCGATCTGGTCGGCGAGGCTGACCGGCTGCGCGAAGAGCTGGTCACCACCACCTCGGAGATCAAGCTCAAGAAGACCTCAAAGCGCCTGAAGATCCTCGAGGCGTTCAGCGAAAGCGGCAACCGTCCCGAATGGATGGTGATGACGGTGATCCCGGTCATTCCGCCTGAACTGCGCCCGCTTGTACCTCTGGACGGTGGCCGTTTCGCCACCTCCGACCTCAATGATCTCTATCGCCGGGTGATCAATCGTAACAACCGCCTGAAGCGTTTGATCGAGCTGCGCGCGCCCGACATCATCATTCGTAACGAAAAGCGGATGCTGCAGGAGAGCGTCGACGCCCTGTTCGACAACGGTCGTCGTGGCCGGGTGATCACCGGCGCCAACAAGCGTCCGCTGAAGTCGTTGGCCGACATGCTGAAGGGCAAGCAAGGCCGTTTCCGCCAGAACCTGCTGGGCAAGCGGGTCGACTATTCCGGCCGTTCGGTGATCGTCGTCGGCCCGGAACTGAAGCTGCATGAGTGTGGCCTGCCCAAGAAGATGGCGCTCGAGCTTTTCAAGCCGTTCATCTACGCGCGCCTCGACGCCAAGGGTCTCTCGGGCACCGTCAAACAGTCCAAGCGCATGGTCGAGCGCGAACAACCGCAGGTTTGGGACATCCTCGAAGAGGTGATCCGCGAGCACCCGGTCATGCTCAACCGCGCGCCAACCCTGCACCGTCTTGGCATTCAAGCGTTCGAGCCCAAGCTGATCGAAGGCAAGGCGATCCAACTCCACCCACTGGTCTGCACGGCGTTCAACGCCGACTTCGACGGCGACCAGATGGCGGTCCACGTGCCGCTGTCGTTGGAAGCACAGCTTGAAGCGCGGGTGCTGATGATGAGCACCAACAACATCCTGTCTCCGGCCAACGGCAAGCCGATCATCGTGCCGTCGCAGGACATCGTGCTCGGGCTCTACTACATCTCTCAGGCCAAGCCCGGCGAACCCGGCGAAGGCAAGGCGTTCTTCGACGTCGGCGAGATCGAGGCGGCGCTGGACGCCGGCGTGGTCACCGTCAACACCAAGATCCGCGCCCGATTCACCGAAATGAATCCTGAGGGCAAGATGGTCCAGAAGGTCATCGAGACGACCCCTGGTCGGATGAAGATCGCGGCCCTCTTGCCGCATCACATCCACATCGGCCACCGGCTTGTGGACAAGAGCCTGACCAAGAAAGAGATCGGGAACCTGATCGATCAAGTCTACCGGCACTGCGGCCAGAAGGCGACGGTGATCTTCGCCGACCAGATCATGCGCCTGGGCTTCCGCGAAGCGGCCAAGGCCGGCATCTCCTTCGGCAAGGATGATATCATCATCCCAAGCAGCAAGAAGGGCATCGTCGAGAACACCCGCAAGCTGGTCGAGGAATACGAGCAGCAGTACGCGGATGGCCTGATCACCAAGGGTGAGAAATACAACAAGGTGGTCGACGCCTGGTCCAAGACCACGGACAAGGTCTCCGAGGAGATGATGGCCGAGATTTCGGCCGCCAAGGTCGACGAGAACGGTCGCCAGAAAGAGATCAACTCGGTCTGGATGATGGCCAACTCCGGCGCCCGCGGTTCGCAGGCTCAGATGAAGCAACTCGGCGGGATGCGCGGCCTGATGGCCAAGCCGTCCGGCGAGATCATCGAGACGCCGATCATCTCGAACTTCAAGGAAGGCCTGACCGTGCAGGAGTATTTCAACTCCACCCACGGCGCCCGTAAGGGTCTGGCCGACACGGCGTTGAAGACCGCCAACTCCGGCTATCTGACCCGCCGTCTGGTCGACGTGGCGCAGGACTGCATCATCACCGAAGAGGATTGCGGCACCACGCGGGGTATCACCCTGCGCGCCGTGGCCGAGGGCGGCGAGGTTCAGGTCTCTCTGGGGCAGCGGGTTCTGGGCCGCTTCTCCGCCGAAGCCATGAAGTCCCCGAGCAGCGATCAAGTTGTGATTCCCGCCGACACCTATCTCGACGAGGACATGATCGAAGTGATCGAAAAGCACGGCGTTCAATCGGCCAAAGTTCGCTCCGTGCTGACCTGCGAAACCAAGGTCGGGGTCTGCGGCGCCTGCTACGGCCGCGATCTGGCTCGTGGCACGCCGGTGAATATCGGTGAAGCGGTCGGCGTCATCGCCGCCCAGTCGATCGGTGAGCCCGGCACACAGCTGACCATGCGCACCTTCCACATCGGTGGTGCCGTGCAAGTGGCCGAACAGTCGTTCTTCGAGGCCAGCAATGACGGCGTGCTGAAACTCTCGCCAGGCAACACCGTGGTGGCGCCCAATGGCGATGTGATCGTGATGAGTCGAAATCTGCAGATCATGATTCAGGTGGATGGCGTTGATCGGGAGACTTATAAACCCCCCTATGGCGCGCGCCTGAAGGTCAAGGATGGTTCCGCCATTACCCGCGGAACTCGGTTCGCCGAATGGGACCCCTACACGACACCGATCATCACCGAGGTTCCGGGACGGGTTCGTTTCGAGGACCTGGTCGAGGGTATTTCGGTGCGCGAAGAAGCCGACGAAGCCACTGGTATTTCCAATCGGGTGGTTATCGACTGGCGCGCTTCGACCCGGGGGACCGACCTGCGCCCGAGCGTTGCGGTGCTGGACGAGAACGGCGCCTACAAGCGCCTGGGTAACGGTGGCGAGGCGCGCTACCTTCTGCCGGTCGGGGCCATTCTGTCTGTCGGCAATGGCGACGAAGCCAAGCCGGGCGAAGTTCTGGCGCGTCTGCCGACCGAAAGCGCCAAGTCGAGGGACATCACCGGCGGTCTGCCGCGGGTGGCGGAACTGTTCGAGGCCCGGCGTCCCAAGGATTGCGCGGTGATCGCCGAGATGGATGGCAGGGTCGAGTTCGGCCGCGACTACAAGAACAAGCGCCGCATCAAGATCGCCCCGGAAGAGGGCGAAGCGGTGGAGTTCCTGATTCCCAAGGCCAAGCACATCGCGGTCCACGATGGCGACTCGATCCGCAAGGGCGAGTACATCATCGATGGCAACCCCGATCCGCACGATATTCTGCGGATTCTAGGCATCGAGGCACTGGCGGAATTCCTGGTCAACGAAATCCAGGAGGTTTACCGCCTGCAAGGCGTGCCGATCAACGACAAGCACATCGAGACCATCGTTCGCCAGATGCTGCAGAAGGTCGAGATCCTGGAACCGGGCGATACCGGCCTGTTGAAGGGCGACCACCTCGACAAACCCGAGGTCGATGAGGAGAACGCCAAGGCCGAAGCCCGCAAGGGACGTCCCGCGCTCACCCAGCCGGTATTGCTGGGCATCACCAAGGCGTCGCTGCAGACTCGCAGTTTCATCTCGGCCGCGTCCTTCCAGGAGACCACCCGCGTCCTCACCGACGCCTCGGTCCATGGCAAGCGCGATACCCTCGAGGGCCTCAAGGAGAACGTCATCGTGGGCCGGCTCATCCCGGCCGGGACGGGCTCTTACCTGCGTGGTCTCCAGCGGATCGCCGCCAAGCGCGACGAGCAGCTGGCCGCTAGCCGCCAAGTCGTCATGGAGCCGCTGCCGGCCGATATCGGCGCGGCCGCGGAGGCCGAAAAGGTTTCGGCCTGAGGCTTGGCCCCACCCTCATCTAAACGGAGGGTGGGGCTTCGTCTAAAAGCATAAAAGGCCCCTCGGCTGGACGCCCCGGGTCCTTTTCAATGCGGCGGACCGGATGGGATGACCGAGCTCGGCCCGCGCGAAGTGTCGCCGGCGCCTGACGAAAGCGGATGGGCCGGTTCTCCTCTTGGAACCGTGTCGCTATAGCGCGTGTCGGCATCCTGGCGATCCGCCGCCTTGTCGAATGCCCGTCGCTTGGCCGGAGAGATGCCGTCGAGTTTCGGCGCGCCGCCGATGTCGACGCCGAACCGCTCGTTGCACCGGGCGCGCTCCACAGCGCTGAGACCAACCGCGTCAGGGTTGGCGCAGCCTACCAAGGTTCCACGCAACCCGCTGCCGCCGTTGGGCAACGCTCCATAGGGATAGGGAGTCAGTCCTTTGAGTCTCGACCCCCCTAGTGGAGGCTCTCCGCCGGTGGTTGGCGGCGGCGTTCCACCCGCCGATGGCGCCGGCGCCGGGGCAAACGGCAGGGTCGGCACATTGGTGGGCGCGTCCTTATCGGGTTTGTGGATGTTGTTCAGGCGAAGCGGCGCCGCCGTTGAGGGCGGCGCCACGGGTGCGGCCGGCGCGGGCGTAGGTGCGGGAGCCACTGTCGCCGCGGGGCGCGGCTCTGGTTTCGGGGGCGGGGGTAACGGTTTCGCTGGCAGCGGCGGCAGGGGCGTGGGCTTCGGCGGTGACGGAGCGGGCGCCGGCTTGGCGGGTTCGGGCTGTGGTTGTGGTTGTGGTTTTGGCGGCGCCGCTGGGGCCGGCTCGGGTTTTGGCGGCGGCGGCAGAACCTTGAACACCGGGGGGATGATGACCGGTGGCGTCGGCTCCGGCATCGGCATGATGCGGACATCCATCGGCGGGGCCGGCGGCTCGGGCAGTTCATAGTCCGGCGTCGCCTGGCTGAGGATCAGCGCCAGAAACAGGATGTGGAGGGTGGCGGAGATCGAGAACGCGATGGCATTGCGTTTGGATCTCTCGGCGCGTCTCAACGGTTGCCCATTCGTGCCAAAATCGTCTCGCCTGAAGAATGGGTTGGTCATTGTCCCAGTTTGCCGGGGCGGGAGCGGTTTGCCACGCCTGATCTCACGGTGGAAACCCTTGACGACCTGGGAGGAGCCGTCTAGACACCGCCCTTCTTAGTCGAACCGGCTGTGTCCCGCGAGCGTTTTCGGGGCAAACGCGGTTCGCGAGACGACCCTGATCGGATGGCGCTGTCGCCACCCTTCATCAGCTAGGGGCCCTCGCGGTGTTCCGCGTGGGCCATTCGTTTTTGCGAGCTTATGCGTTTGTCGGACTTTTCTTGGTCCGGCGGGCTGGTCTTTGACATGGTCTGGCGCACACGGGCTCAGTAGCCTGAAGGGAAATACGAGCGATATGGATCGTCAGAACATCCGCATCCGGCTCAAGGCCTTTGATCACCGCGTGCTGGATCATTCCACTCGCGAGATCGTCAATACGGCCAAGCGAACTGGTGCAACCGTAAGGGGGCCGATACCCCTGCCCACGCTAATCGAGCGTTTTACCGTCAACCGTTCGCCGCACATTGATAAGAAGTCGCGCGAACAGTTCGAAATCCGCACGCATAAGCGCGTGCTCGACATCGTCGATCCCACCCCGCAGACCGTTGACGCGCTGATGAAGCTCGACCTGTCCGCTGGCGTGGACGTCGAAATCAAGCTTCAGTAGGGGGACCGGCCAATGCGCACTGGCGTAATCGCCAAGAAGCTGGGCATGACGCGTCTCTTCGATGAGACGGGAACTCATGTGCCCGTTACCGTGCTCAGCCTTGAAGGCTGTCAGGTCACCGCCCAGCGTACCAAGGATAGAGACGGCTACGTCGCCCTGCAGCTGGGCGCCGGAACCAAGAAACCAAAGAACACCTCCAAGGCCGAGCGCGGACACTTCGCCAAGGGCCTGGTCGAACCCAAGCGCCATGTAGCGGAATTCCGGGTCTCCGAAGAGAACCTCATCGAGGTCGGGGCCGAGTTCACGGCCGACCACTTCCTGCCCGGTCAGAAGGTCGACGTGGCTGGGGTGACCGTCGGCAAGGGGTTCGCCGGCGCGATAAAGCGCTGGAACTTTGGCGGCATGCGCGCCACCCACGGCGTTTCGGTCTCCCACCGGGCCCACGGCTCCACCGGCCAACGCCAGGATCCCGGCAAGGTGTTCAAGGGCAAGAAGATGGCCGGCCACATGGGTCAGGACCAGGTCACGACCCTCAACCTGACGGTGTTCCGTGTCGACGTCGAGCGCGGTCTGATCCTGATCAAGGGCGCCGTGCCCGGCACCGAAGGCACGTTTGTCAAGATTCGCGACGCCATCAAGATGGCGGCGCCGGCCGATGTCCCGACTCCCGGCGCGATCAAGTCCGTTGTCGCGGCGGTGACGCCCGCCGACGATGGCGCGGCGCTGGAAACCTCAAATGGGCCGGAAACCTCAAATGGGGATGACGCGCAATGAAGATCGACGTGATCAATCTGGACGGCGCCGCGGGCGAGGCGTTGGAGCTTCGTGACGACATCTTCGGCATCGAGGAAATTCGTGGCGACATCCTTCAGCGCTGCGTGACGTGGCAACTGGCCAAGCGCCGCGCCGGCACCCACAAGATCCAAGTCCGTAACGAGGTCTCTCGCACGGGCAAGAAGATGTACAAGCAAAAGGGCACTGGCGGCGCCCGTCATGGCTCGCGCCGCGCCGCGCAGTTCGTGGGCGGCGCCAAGGCCCACGGCCCGGTGGTTCGCAGCCATGCGTTCGACCTGCCCAAGAAGGTGCGGGCGATGGCGCTTCGTCATGCCCTGTCGTCGAAGGCCAAGGCCGGCGCCATCGTCGTGCTTGAAGACGCCATGCTGTCGGATCCCAAGACGGCCGGCTTGCGCGGACGGTTCCAGACCCTGGGCCTGAAGAACGCCCTGGTCATCGCCGGACCCGTCGTCGACGCTAACTTCAAGCTGGCGGCGCGCAACATCCCGAACCTGGATGTGCTGCCGGACGCAGGCCTGAATGTTTATGACATTCTTCGTCGTGAAACCTTGATCCTGACCCGGGCCGCCGTCCAGGCGATCGAAGCCCGCTTCGAAGCGAAGGAGGCCGCGTGATGGCTCTTACGCCCCGCCACTACGACACCATCCTGGCGCCGATGATCACCGAAAAAGCCACGCTGCTTTCCGAGCAGAACAAGGTGGTGTTTCAGGTAGCCATAAATTCCACCAAGGAAGAGATCGCCACAGCCGTCGAGCAACTGTTCAAGGTCAATGTGACCAAGGTCAACACCCTGATCCAGAAGGGCAAGACCAAGCGCTTCCGCGGTCGTCCTGGCCGCAGATCAGACCTCAAGAAGGCGATTGTCACCCTTCAAGAGGGCCAATCCATCGACATTACAACGGGGCTCTAGACCATGGCTCTGAAGCATTTCAATCCGACATCGCCCTCCCGCCGTAGCCTGGTGCTGGTCGATCGCTCCGAACTTCATAAGGGCCGCCCGGAAAAGAGCCTCGTCGAGGGTCTGACCAAGTCTGGCGGCCGGGGCGGCGGCGGTCGTATAGCCGTTCGCTTCCGCGGTGGCGGCGCCAAGCGTCTGTATCGTGTGGTGGACTTCAAGCGGCGTAAGTGGGGCGTGACCGCCACTGTCGAGCGCCTCGAATACGACCCCAATCGTACCGCCTTCATCGCCCTGGTGAAATATGCCGACGGCGAACTGGCCTACATCCTCGCCCCGCAACGTCTGAAGGCCGGTGACGAAATCGTCGCTGGGGAGAAGGTGGACGTAAAGCCCGGCAATGCCTCTCCGCTACGCGGCATGCCTATCGGGACCATTATCCACAACGTCGAGATGAAGCCCCTCAAGGGCGGACAGATCGCCCGTTCAGCTGGGGCATACGCTCAATTGGTCGGTCGGGACGCGGGTTACGCCCAGATCCGGTTGAATTCCGGTGAACTGCGGATGGTGCCGGATGGCTGCATGGCGACGGTCGGCGCCGTCTCTAACCAGGACCACATGAACGAAGTTTTGGGCAAGGCCGGCCGTGTTCGCCACAAGGGTCGCCGCCCGCATGTGCGTGGCGTGGCCATGAACCCTGTCGATCACCCGCATGGCGGCGGCGAAGGCAAGACCTCCGGCGGTCGTCACCCGGTCACCCCGTGGGGCAAGCCGACCAAGGGCCGCAAGACCCGCACCAACAAGACCACGGATCGGCTGATCATCCGTTCCCGGCACCTGAAGAAGGCTCGCTAGTCCATGACCCGCTCGGTTTGGAAAGGCCCATTCGTCGACGGCTATCTGCTCAAGAAAGCGGACGCCGTGCAGAATTCGGGTCGCAAGGAAGTCATCAAGATCTGGTCGCGCCGTTCGACCATCATGCCCCAGTTCGTGGGCCTGACCTTCGGCGTCCACAATGGCCAGAAGCATGTCCCCGTCCTGGTGGGTGAGGACATGGTGGGCATGAAGTTCGGCGAGTTCGCGCCCACCCGCTACTTCCCCGGCCACGCCGCCGACAAGAAGGCCAAGAGAAAGTAGCATGAGCAAGCAAGCCAAAGAGCGCCGCTTGGCGCCGGCCGAGGCGATGTCGAAGGTGCGTACTCTGCGGACCAGCGCGCGCAAACTCAATCTGGTCGCTCAATCGATCCGGGGGCTCAAGGTTCAGCGCGCCCTGAACGAGCTTGAGTTCAGCCCGCGCCGCATCGCCATCGACGTGCGCAAGGCGCTCTATTCGGCGATCTCCAACGCCGAGAACAACCACAGCCTCGACATCGATAATCTGATCGTCGCCGAGGCGTTCGTTGGCAAAAATCTGGTGATGAAGCGGTTCTCGGCGCGCGCCCGTGGCCGTTCATCCCGGATCGAAAAGCCGTTTTCCGAGATCACCATTGTGGTCCGCGAGTTGGGTGGGGCCGTCTGATGGGTCAAAAAGTCAATCCGATCGGCCTGCGCCTGGGTATCAATCGCACCTGGGACAGCCGGTGGTTCGCCAGTGGCGAGGAATACTCCCGCCTGCTGCACGCCGACATCCGGGTCCGCAAGGAACTCAAGAAGCGCCTCAATCAGGCCGGCGTGTCGCGGATCATCATCGAGCGTCCGCATAAGAAGTGCCGTGTCACCATCTATGCGGCCCGTCCTGGCGTGATCATCGGCAAGAAGGGCGCCGATATCGAGAAACTCCGCAGCGATCTCTCGGCGATGACCGAGGGCGAGGTGCACTTGAACATCGTCGAGGTCCGGAAGCCCGAAACCGACGCCCAACTGGTAGCCGAGAACATCGCTCAGCAGCTTGAACGCCGGATCGCGTTCCGCCGCGCCATGAAGCGGTCGATGCAGTCCGCCATGCGCCTGGGCGCCAAGGGTGTGCGGGTTGAAGTGGCCGGTCGGCTGGGCGGGGCGGAAATTGCCCGCGCCGAATCCTATCATGAGGGCCGCGTGCCTCGGCATACGCTTCGCGCCGACATCGATTATGGCTTCGCGGAAGCCAAGACCACCTACGGAATCATCGGCGTTAAGACCTGGATCTTCAAGGGCGAGGTGCTTGAGCACGACCCGATGGCCCTGGACAAGCGTCTGGCCAGTGAGTCCGGCCCGGCCGGCGAAGGCGGAGGCCGCGAGGGCAGGGGTGATCGCCCCGATCGCGGACCGCGCCGTGACCGCCGCGACGCGCCGGCGGCTTAGGATTTACGATCATGCTTTCACCCAAGAAGACAAAGTTCCGTAAGCAGTTCAAAGGTCGCATCCATGGCGTGGCCAAGGGCGGTTTTGCTCTGAACTTCGGTTCTCATGGCCTCAAGTCCGTTCAGCCGGAGCGGATCACGGCTCGGCAGATCGAAGCCGCTCGCCGCGCGATCACCCGCCAGATGAAGCGTCAGGGACGGGTATGGATCCGGATATTCCCGGATGTTCCCGTCAGCGACAAGCCCGCCGAAGTCCGGATGGGCAAGGGCAAGGGCGCCGTCGAATACTGGGCCGCCCGCGTGGCGCCCGGCCGCATCATGTTCGAGGTGGACGGCGTGACCGACGAAGTCGCCCGTGAAGCCCTTCGCCTAGGCGCCGCCAAACTGCCGGTGAAAACCCGCATCGTCACCCGTCTCGCCGCCGTTGCGGAGGCTGTACAATGAAAATCGAAGACGTCCGTCGCCTGACCCAGGACGAGCTGACCGATCAGCTGCTGTCGCTCAAGAAGGAGCAGTTCAACCTGCGCTTCCAGGCCGCCACCGGTCAGCTTGAGAAAACCCATCGCGTGGAAGTTGTGCGGCGCGACATCGCCCGCATCAAGACCATCATGCGTGTCAAGGCCCCCGCCGCCGCCAGTCAAGCTCGCGTAAGCCAAGACCGGGTCTGAGGAAAGTATAGATCATGCCCAAGCGAATTCTGGAAGGTCTGGTTGTCTCCGATAAAGGTGACAAGACCGTGGTGGTAAAGGTCGAGCGAACCTTTCTTCACCCTCTGTTGAAGAAGACCGTGCGTCGTTCGAAGCGCTACCACGCTCACGACGAGACCAACGTCTATAAGGCTGGCGACGTCGCACGCATTATCGAATGCGCGCCGAAGTCGAAAACGAAAACCTGGGAAGTGCTGCCTAAGGGCGACGCCCAGGTCAACGCCTGATTGAAAGGATCGACCCATGATCCAGACCCAGACCAATCTTGAGGTGGCCGACAATTCCGGCGCCCGCCGCGTGATGTGCATCAAGGTGCTCGGCGGCGCGGGTCGCCGCTATGCCAGCGTCGGCGACAAGATCGTGGTGTCCGTCAAGGAAGCCATTCCGCGCGGACGCGTGAAGAAGGGCGATGTGCTTCAAGCCGTCGTCGTTCGCACCGCCGCCAACATCAAGCGCAAGGACGGCTCGGTGATCCGGTTCGACAAGAGCGCGGCGGTGATCGTCAACAAGCAGTCCGAGCCGATCGGCACCCGCATCTTTGGCCCCGTGCCGCGCGAGCTGCGCGCCAAGGGCCATATGAAGATCATCTCGCTCGCGCCGGAGGTGTTGTGATGGCGGCCAAGATCAAGAAGGGCGACCGCGTCATTCTGCTGACCGGCAAGGACAAGGGCCGCACCGGTCAGGTGACCAAGGTGCTGCCCAAGGACGGACGTGTGTATGTGGCAGGGCTGAACCTTGTTCAGCGCCATACTAAGCCCACCCAGGCCGACCCCAATGGCGGGATCAAGTCCAAGGAAGCCAGCGTGCATCTGTCCAACGTGGCGATCGCTGATTCCAACGGCAAGCCGACGCGGGTGGGTTTCCGCATCGACGGTGACAAGAAGGTTCGGGTGGCCAAGACCACCGGTGAGGTGATCAATGGCTGAGACCGCTTATGTGCCGCGGATGAAGTCCGAATATCGTCAGCGCATCCGTGCGACGATGAAGGAAAAGTTCGCCTACACCAACGAGATGCAGATCCCTAAGCTCGACAAGATCGTCGTCAACATGGGGATCGGCGAAGCTGTCAGCGACTCGAAGAAGACGCAGTCGGCCATGAAAGACCTGGCAGCGATCACCGGCCAAAAACCTTTGCCCACCAAGGCCCGCACCTCGATCGCTGGGTTCAAGCTGCGCGAAGGCATGGTCATCGGCGCCAAGGTTACCCTGCGCGCCGACCGGATGTATGAGTTTCTCGATCGCCTGATCACGATCGCCCTGCCGCGGGTAAAGGATTTTCGAGGCCTGAAGCCCACCAGCTTCGATGGTCGGGGTAACTACGCCCTCGGTCTCAAGGAACATCTGGTGTTCCCGGAGATCAACTATGACGAGATCGATCAGATCTGGGGCATGGACATCATCGTTTGCACCACCGCCAAGACCGACGAGGAAGCGCGCGCGCTCCTCAAAGAATTCCAATTCCCGTTCACCGCTTGATAGACGGGTAGAGAGAACCGAACATGGCCAAGAAGAGCGCCGTCAACAGAAATGAAATGGTCCGCAAGCTGGTGAAACAGTATGCGTCCAAGCGCAAGGCGTTGAAAGATACCGCCGAGAACGAAACGCTGTCGCTTGAGGAGCGTTTCGAGGCGCGTCTGAAGCTTTCGGAGCTGCCGCGCAATTCCGCGCCCGGCCGAATCCGCAATCGATGCCTGGTCACCGGCCGTCCGCGCGCCTTCTATCGCAAGATGAAGATGAGCCGGATCGCGCTTCGCGAACTGGGCTCGGCCGGCCAGATTCCCGGTCTCGTGAAGTCGAGCTGGTGAGGAGGGGATAGTCATGGTCAACGACCCCATCGGCGATATGATCGCCCGTATTCGCAACGCCGCCATGCGCAAGCGGTCCAAGGTTCTCACCCCCGCGTCGCGGATGCGGGAGCGGGTGTTGGATGTACTGCAGTCCGAAGGCTACATCCGCGGTTTCTCCGTGGTGCAACAGCCCGGCGCCTTTCCGCAGTTCGAAGTTGAATTGAAATATTTCGACGGCGAGCCGGTGATCGCGGAGATCAGCCGCGTGTCCAAGCCCGGCCGGCGAGTCTATTCGTCGATCGCCGACCTGAAGCCGGTCAAGAATGGCCTGGGCATCTCGATCCTATCGACGCCTAAGGGCGTCATGTCCGACACCGCCGCCCGCGACGCCAACGTCGGCGGCGAAGTCCTCTGCCAGGTGTACTGATATGTCCCGTATCGGAAAGAAACCCATTGCGATCCCTGCCGGCGTGACGCTCAGTCTCGATGGCCAGACGGTCTCGGTGAAGGGTCCCAAGGGAGAGCTTTCCTGGACCGTCGTTGAAGAGATCTTGATGAAACACGAAGCCGGCGAGCTCACTCTCGCGCCGCGCGACGAATCGACCCGCGCCCGGTCGATGTGGGGCCTGTCGCGCACCTTGGTGTTCAACATGGTTTTCGGCGTGACCCAGGGCTACGAGCAGAACCTCGAACTGGTCGGCGTCGGCTATCGCGCCGCCATGAAGGGCGCGTCGCTCGGCATGCAGCTGGGCTTCTCGCACGAGGTGGACATCCCGCCGCCGCCCGGCATCAGCTTCACGGTCGGCAAACCGACCGAGATCAAGGTCTCGGGCATAGACAAGCAGCTGGTGGGTGAAACCGCCGCGCGCATTCGCAAGATTCGTCCTCCCGAACCCTACAAGGGCAAGGGCGTCCGTTACGGCGGCGAGAAGGTTCGTCGCAAGGAAGGCAAGAAGAAGTAGGCCATGGCCCTTTCATCCCGTGACATCAGCAAGCAGCGCGCCAGCCGTGTTCGCCGCCGCCTCCGGTCGGTGGCCAAGGGGCGTCCGCGCCTGTCCGTTTTTCGGTCCTCCAAGAACATCTATGCCCAGATCATCGACGATAAGCTTGGCGTGACGCTCGCCGCCGCCTCGTCGCTTGAAGCGGGTAAGGGCGTTGCCGGCGCCGACAAGAACGCCGCCGCCAAGGTGGGGACGCTGGTGGCTCAACGCGCGCTCGAAAAGGGCCTCAAGGACGTGGTCTTCGACCGCGGCGGTTATATTTTTCATGGACGCGTCAAGGCGCTCGCGGAAGCGGCCCGCGAAGCCGGCCTGAACTTCTAAGGAACACAGCATGGCTCGTGGAGATCAACAGCGCAGCGGCGGCGGCGACCGCCGGGACCGTCGCGACCGGAACAAGCCGGAAGAACGCGCCGACAGCGAAATCGTGGAAAAACTGGTCCACATCAATCGCGTCGCCGCGACTGTCAAAGGTGGCCGTCGCTTCTCGTTCGCGGCCCTGATGGTCGTGGGCGATCAAAAGGGCAGGGTGGGCTTTGGCCACGGCAAGGCGCGGGAAGTTCCCGAAGCCATCCGCAAGGCCACCGAGGAAGCCAAGAAGACCATGATCCGCGTGCCGCTGCGTGAGTCCCGCACGCTTCACCACGACGGCCAGGGCCGCTGGGGCGCCGGCAAGATCATGATGCGCGCGGCGCCTCCCGGCACCGGCGTGATCGCCGGCGGCCCGATGCGCGCCATCCTCGAAACCCTGGGCGTCCAGGACGTGGTGGCCAAGTCGGTAGGCTCATCGAACCCCTACAATCTGATCCGGGCCACCTTCGAGGCCCTGAAGGTTCAGGCTTCGCCGCGTCAGGTTGCGGCGAAGCGTGGCAAGAAAGTTGGCGATATCGTCGAGCGGCGCACGGACGTCAGCGGCGAAGTCGTCGAAGCTTAAGGACTGATCTGATGGCCACGGTAACCGTTCGTCAAACCGCCAGCCCAATCCGGCGCAAGAGCGATCAACGCGCAACGCTGGTAGGTCTCGGCCTCAATCGGATCGGCAGGACGGCCGTTCTGCAGGACACCCCCTCCGTGCGTGGCATGATCGCCAAGGTCTCGCACATGGTCGAGGTCGTGGCCTAGCTTTCACACCGCCCCTCGCGACCCGAAGGCCGGATCATCCGTTCAATCAAGCCGAGTCGGGGTCTTCCCGGCGCTTAAACTCCAAGGAGAGGCGAATATGACCAAGCTCAATGAGCTTTCCCCGAGTCCGGGCTCCACAAAGGGCCGCATGCGCGTCGGTCGTGGTCCCGGTTCGGGCAAGGGCAAGACCGCTGGACGCGGCGTGAAGGGCCAGAAGGCTCGTTCAGGCGTCGCCATCGCCGCCTTCGAAGGCGGCCAGATGCCCCTGCACATGCGCATGCCCAAGCGTGGCTTCAACAATATTTTCGCGCTGGATCTGGCCGAGGTGAACTTCTGGCGTCTGGAACAGGCGGTCGCGGCCGGCAAGCTCGATCCGGCAAAGCCGGTCGACGCCGCCGCCCTCATCGCGGCCGGTGTGCTGCGTCGCGCCAAGGACGGCGTCAAGCTGCTCGGCAAGGGTGAGTTGACGACCAAGCTCGATATCATCGCCTATGACGCCTCCGGGCCGGCCAAGGCCGCCGTGGAAAAGGCGGGCGGAACCCTGATCCTCACCAAGAAGCCGGTCGCCGTCGCGGCGGACGCCTGAGTTTAGCGACGACCGCAGCGTTTACCCACTCGCGCCGCGCCCCCCGCCGTCCTATCTGTGCTTCGTCGCGCCTTTAGATTCTGAGGTAATGAATGGCTTCGGCCGCGGAACAGCTAGCCGCCAATATGAATTTCGGCGCCTTTCAGAAGGCGACCGAGCTTCATAAGCGTATCTGGTTCACTCTGATCGCCATGGTGGTCTACCGGCTTGGGACCTACATTCCTATTCCCGGCATCAACGCCGCCGCCTTCGCCCACGCGTTCGAGGGACAATCCAAGGGTATCTTGGGCATGTTCAACATGTTCTCCGGCGGCGCCGTCCAGCGGATGGCGATCTTCTCCCTGAACGTGATGCCCTACATCTCCGCCTCGATCATCGTGCAGCTGCTGGGCACCACCTATCCGCCGTGGGAAAAGCTTCGCAAGGAGGGCGGGGAGGCTGGTCGCAAGCAGCTGAACCAATACACGCGCTATCTGACCGTGCTGCTGGCGCTGTTCCAGTCGTTCGGCATCGGGGTCGGCCTCTCCAACAGCCCCGGCATCGTCGACCACCCCGGGGTGATCTTTATCGCTTCGACTATGGTGACCCTGGTCGGCGGCACGATGTTCCTGATGTGGCTCGGTGAGCAGATGACCAGTCGGGGCGTCGGCAACGGCATCTCGCTGATCATTTTCGCGGGTATCGTCGCGAGGCTTCCGGTCGGCCTATGGGATCTGTTGCAGGAGGCACGGATCGATCCGTCGAAGAGTCTGGTGATCTTCGGCTTTCTCGGACTGGCAATCGCGGTCGTGCTGTTCATCGTATTTATGGAGCGCGCTCAACGACGGCTGCTCATCGTCTACCCCAAGCGCCAGGTGGGCAATCGGATCATGGGCGGCGAAAATTCGTTCCTGCCGCTGAAGATCAACGTGTCGGGGGTGATCCCGCCGATCTTCGCTTCATCCCTGTTGCTGCTGCCGGCGACCGCCATGAGCTTCCTGGCGACCGCCAAACTGCCCGACTGGGCCCAGTGGCTGCCGCTGGTGGTCGGTCAGATGCAGCACGGCAAACCTCTGTTCATGGTGCTCTATGGCACGCTGATCGTGTTTTTCTGCTTTTTCTACACCTCGGTCGTGTTCAATCCGGACGACACCGCCGAGAATCTGCGGAAATATGGCGGCAACCTGCCGGGTATCCGGCCTGGTAAGCGTACGGCGGAGTATATCGACTACGTCCTTACCCGTCTGACCCTGATCGGCGCTGGCTATATCGCGCTTGTGTGTCTGGTGCCGGAGTTCCTGGCCGGACCCAATGGATCCTATGCGTTCGGAGGCACCTCGATCCTAATCGTCGTTTCGGTAACCATGGACACAGTCGCGCAAATTCAATCTCATCTGTTGGCGCACCAGTACGAAGGCCTGATCAAAAAATCGAAGCTGCGTGGCGGGAGAGCCCGATGACCTTGAACTGGAGAGTTTCGAGGTTTGAGTCGGGCTATCTGTCTTTAGGTTTTAAGCGCTCTTGATCGAGACGAAACAGTCTCGATCAAGAGCGCTGGACTCACTAAACCAGCCGTAGAGTTAGGGAAGCAAATATGAACCTGATCCTTTTCGGACCGCCGGCGGCGGGGAAGGGAACGCAGGCCAAGCGGCTGGTCGAGACCCGAGGGCTGGTCCAGCTCTCCACGGGAGACATGCTGCGCGCGGCCATAGCGTCCGGATCCGAGCTCGGCCGAAAAGTCGAGGGGATCATGAGCCGTGGTGACCTGGTCACGGATGAAATTGTTATCGGCCTGATCGAGGAAAGACTACCGGCCGCTGACGCCGCCGGTGGCGCCATATTCGATGGCTTCCCTCGCACCCTGGCTCAGGCCCAGGCTCTGGACACCATGTTGGCCCGTCGCGGATCTCAGATTGACCAGGTCATCCGCCTCGCCGTGGATGAGAACGCCATCAAGGCCAGAATCGCCGGCCGATTCGCCGAATCGGGTCGGCCCGACGACAATCCGGTGGCCTTTGAGCAGCGCCTTGTTGCTTATAATCGCGACACTGCGCCACTGCTTCCCTACTACGAAAGCCAGAACAAGCTGGTGAATGTTGACGGCCTCGCCCCAGTGGATGAGGTTTCCTACGCTATTGACGCGGCGCTTGAGGTAGCGGGCTGACAAGACGCCTGTGCCGCCGGAATGTGAAGGTTTTATTGAGCCGTGGCATTGACGTCAGAGCGTCAATTCCTATAACACCCTCTTCCGCGAAAGAAGCGCGATCGGTGCGCCTGCCCCTAGGTTCTAGGCGGCGGGGCCGTTCGCGCCTTTTCGCGCTGTCAGATGTGCCCAGGAGAAAAGCTGCGTGGCCCGTATCGCCGGCGTAAACATCCCAACCAACAAGCGCGTTGTGATCGCGCTTCAGTATATTCATGGCATCGGACAAGCCAAGGCCCGTCAGATCGTCGATCGAGTTGGCATCATCGACAGCCGTCGTGTCAACCAACTCACCGATCAGGAAGTCATCCAGATCCGTGAAGTCATTGACCGCGACTATCAGGTGGAAGGCGATCTGCGTCGCGAGACGTCGGTCAACATCAAGCG